>NZ_JAUEYN010000005.1:0-421250 GCF_032489675.1 Bradyrhizobium sp. SZCCHNR1043 | reverse complement strand
CCGCCGCGTGCGCGGCTCCGCGTCGCGCAGGAAACGGCGGAGACAACACAGCAGTGATCGAATAGTGTCAGGGATCAGCCCGGTCCAAAATGTCAGGGATCAACCCGGTCGGTCAGGTCCGTTCGCCGACGCGATGCACGCGCTCGGCCGCAACGGCGCGGATCGACTCGAGCTGCGCATCGCGCGGTCGAAGCGCGATCCGCCGGATGACATCGTCGAGCAGATGCGCAACGAGGCTCAGTTCCTGGTCGATCGTGCCGCCGACCAGCGCGCGGTGGCCGACACGTCGGAACCGCTGTTCACCAGCCTCGACGACAAGCAGAAGCAGATCTTCATCGACGAGATGGTGCGCCTGAGTCGCGAGCGCGGACTGGACTAGCTCAACGGAGCTGGCGTCGTCGGGGCTGCGCCCGTTGGCAGCAGTGGCGCCTGCGGCGTGCCGTGACGCATGACCACCGCGGTCGCGCCGGGTCACGGTACACTAGTACCCTAAGAATGGCAATTGGTCGCGTTGACGGCATGGTCGGGAGAAAGCAGGCTCCGCGGCATGCACATTTATCGGGCATGAGCGGGCACGGCTCGCGCAACGTGCCGGCCACCATCGCTGCCTCTGCAACCGAATTGCGATGCAGGTTTGATGTACATTGCAATTGTATTACATGGAGAGCCGGAGCCGGCAGGGCGGCCTTCGCAGGCGTGCTGAATCGCAGCAGCGATCGGGCGGCAGACGATCAGCAGGCCGTTCGGCTCGATTTCTTGGAGGATTATTGTTGTCGAGAGTGCGACTGCGCCGGTGGATCGAGAACCGATTGGGGATTGGCACCGCCAGCACCGAAAGCCGCCTCGATGCGGACGTGAAACGCTTCGTCGATGCGCTGCAAGCGGAGTTGGTCGCTGCGAAGGACGAGTCCGAGCGGTACAGGCGCATCACCGAAGAGAGGGGCGTGATCATGGGCCGCCTGCGCGACGAGCGCGACGGCTACAGGCTGGAGTGGGAGGCGGCCTCCGCGGAGCTTCGCCGGCTGGCGCGCCAGCGCCTGGCCGTAGTCTCGAACAATGGAGCGCCCCGCCCCTCCGGCAATGGCCGCGACGTGGCCTTGAGGAATTCTCCGCCTTCCACGCTGCGGGTGCTGTGCGTCGGCACCGGCCGGGACGGCACGACGTCGCTGGCGCGGATGATGCAAGAGGTATTCGACAACCAGGGCAACGGCGACATGGCCGTGCACGAATGGGCGTCGAGCGAGCTCAATGAGCTGTTCTGCCAGCTCAAGGAAACCAACGATCCCAGCTTTGCGGATCAGATTCGTCAGATGATCCTCGATTGCCCCCATGCGTGCGTCGTCGGCAATGGTTACGCGGCCGTGCTGCCGATCATCGCCGAGCTCGTCGGCGATCAGCTCACGCTGGTGCATCTGCGCCGGCGCGACCGGGCGGCGTGCATCGCAAGCCTGGTGGAGAATGCGGAGCTGTCGCCGCAGAACCACGTCTACTACGCCGACTCGCCGGCCGCGCAGCGCATGCGTCCGGCCGCTTTCCACTTCGGAGAGATGTCGAAGCGGCAATGGATGGATCTGTCGCTGGCCGACAAGTTCGGCTGGTACTACGATCAGACCCACACGTTGATCGAACGATACAAGAGCCTGTTCCCGAACACGCTCTCCGTCGATACCGAGGACCTAAGCGCGGACAGCGTGCGCCTCGCGCTGGCTCATGCGGCCGGTAGTGCCGAGGCGCCGCGAGCCTTCCACGTCAATCGGTTCGTCGATCTGCGCCATGTGCCGCCCGATCGCCGCAGCTTCGTGCAGCGGCTGCTCGGCCAGCTCGATGTCCAGAAGCTCGCCCATGACGACCTGTACGGGCTACGGCAGGTCCTCAACGAGATGATCTATCATCTCTCGCATTTTCCCGACGCGGCGCCGGGCGCGCTGGATGAGCTGCGCTGGACGCTCAGCGAGACGCACAGCCTTCTCGACAACCGCATCCGCGACGTTCGCGAACTGATGGAGCGGGTCGGCGTGCCCCCCGAGACGGCCGGCGCTGTGAACGGCCACCGCGCGCCGCAGGCAAGCCATGGAGCGCACCCGAGTCGTTGACCGGGGCTCGCGGCTCTGAGCAGGGGAGGCTGCGGGCGCGCCCGCCAGCGTTGTGCGCGGCCAGCCGATCCGTCACGCGCACTGCGATCAGCAGCAAGTTCGGGGATGAGGAAGGAGACTTGGCGGGCCGAGCGGGAACCAGATGAGAACCACGTCCACGCCATACCCCTCCAAATCCCTCCTTATTGGGGAACCTCCTTTCATGCTTGCCGCCGCGCGTTGCCCCTATCGAGGAGCCGGCGTCCGATAGATCGCTCCCGCGCCCCAGGTGCCAACCAGCAGATCGCCGTTCCGGGCTCGAGCGAGCGCGACCGCGCTCCCCTCAAAGCCATCAGCGATCACCTCGGACCGGCCATCGAAAGCAACACGCCGCACAAGACCAGCGCCGTTGTCGATGACCGCAACTGCATCGGGACCATCGGCCAGAATGCCCACGCCGGGACGCGAGAAGCTTTGACCCAACTCCTGCGTTGAGCCGTCCGCCAGAATGCGTGTCACCCGCCCGCCATACTGCGAAGCGACCACACTGCCATCCTCCATCTCGACGATGCCAACCGGCAATGACAGGCTGCGGGCGATGACCCGGCGCGATCCGTTCGACGGGTCGATCGAAAGGATTTCGCCAGCGGCGCGGTTGGCGACGAGCAAGCGGCCGTTGGCAGCGAAAGCAATCCCGGTTGGTGTCGCCAGACTTTCAGCAACCCGCCTGCGTGTTCCATCAGGAGCGACGCGTACGATGTAGTCGCCTGAATAGGACGCGACGAATACAGCCCCTGTCACGTCAATGGCGATGCCGGCGGGAGCGGCGATGCCGTCCATAATGGTCGAGCGTATACCGTCTTCGGTTATCCGCTCGACCGTGCCGCCGCCCCAGTTCGATATATAGACCGAGCCATCCGGGTGGACGGCAATTCCGGTCGGAGCGCTGAAGCCGCCCCACAGTTTGTTGGGCGCGTCTGGGTTCGTGCGCGCGGTCGATGGTGCCATGGGCGTGATTGAGGAAACCGCCGCCAATGCAATGGCACCGCTGACGCTGAAGGAACGCAGGAGGTTCATCATGCCGCGCGTTCCTCTTCTGCGTGTTGCGCGAACACCTCCTTGGCCGCGAACAAGCCGTTCAGTGCCGCCGGAAACCCAGCGTAGACGGCCATCTGCATGATGATCTCGGTGATCTCATCCCGGCTCAATCCGACATTCAGGCCGGCCTCGATATGCACTTTCAATTGTGGGGTGGCGTTGCCCATCGCCGTCAAGGCCGCGATGGTGGCGATCTCGCGGGCGCGTAGGTCAAGTCCGGGGCGGGAATAGATATCGCCGAAGGGGAACTCGATCAGATAGGTGGCGAAGTCGGGGGCGATGTCCGCGAGCGAGGTGACGACATTCTCTCCCGCCTGACCGTCGATGTCAGCGAGCGCGCGCCGCCCGCGTTCCAGCCGGCTTTCGCCGGCGCTCTGGTGGTGTTGCATCATAGTCCTTCATCCTCTGTTCCTGGTCGGCGTAACCGGCGATCTTGGTGTCGAGGACGAGGAGAGAGGCTCGCAATTCGGCAACATGGGCGCGGACGCGCTCGCGGTGCCGCTCCAGCAGGTCACGGCGCTCCGCTTCCGTGCCGACGCCGCGCTCCCGCAAGGCTGCATAGCGCAGCATTTCCCGGATCGGCATTCCAGTCGTTCTTAGACGGCCGAGAAATTCGATCCAGATCAGGATTGATGCGTCGTAGTCACGTTGGCTCGATTGGTCCCGGTCGGCATAGGGAAGCAGCCCGATCCGCTCGTAATAGCGGATGGTATGGGCCGACAATCCCGAACGCTTTGCCAGTTCGCCAATCTTCATGAGCACCTTCTTCGCCACGACGCGGGAGAAACTACGGGTTCGAGCGCACTCTAAGTCAAGGGATTTCGTCTCGCCTGATGCAGCGCAGCACTATGGCGGATTTTTTTGTGCGGCGATCGGCGGCCTTGATGCCCTTATGGGCATCGGACACGACCAGCTTGACGTTGCGCAGGCCGCGACGGGCGAGCTTGCGCAGGAACGCCGTCCGGAACGTCTCGGCTTCGGAGGGACCAATATCCATGCCAGGAATTTTGCGCCGGCCATCACTGTTGACGCCGACCACAATGATCACCGCCGCCGCGCAAATGCGGCGGGAAGAAATGAACTGTGTCGCTCCTGCCGCCCAAAATGAATTGAACGCCGAAATGCGATGCTGGAGCACGCGCATCGCTATTTTTTTGGATGGCTAGACACATCGAAATCGCCAAGCGACCATTTCGCTCAGGGTCACTCACGTGAGCCGCGGCCGTGCGCTGACGCAGCGGTCGTAGTTGCCGATCAGGCGGCAAGTCTGGTGAGCAATTTCTCGTCACCTCTCATTCATAGGGGCTGCCATGCCGTTGGATCCGAAAGGCTCGATCTTGCCGTTCCATCTTCAGGGAAAGGGACACGGCGTCTTGCAGGCCGTTGCGATCGAAGGATCTCCGCACACGATCCGGGCGGAAGGGCATCCCGCGTTCGGTGGCAAGAACTCGGCCCCAAGTCCGCTCGACTACGCACTTGGCGCGCTGGCATCGTGCAATCAGGTGACGACGTTCATCGTGGCGCGCGACCTCGGTATTGCGGTCGGCAGCTTCGAGATCGACCTTCGGGCGGAGCTCGACAACTCAGTGCTGGTGTTCGGAGCCGAGGGCAACCCGAATTTTTCTGAGGTCTCGCTCGATATTACGATAGAAACCGACGCTAACGACGCGGATTTTCAAAGGCTTTCAAGCGAAGTCGAGCGACGCTGCCCCTTGACCCAGCTTTACGCCCGCAGCGGCGTCAGCGTCACGAACAAATGGCGTAATCGACGGCTGGCCAAGCTCGCGTAGGGCGGGTTCTCTTTAACCGGCCATCTCACGTGTGACGGCATGTCTCCGGGCCGGACAGCTGGGAAATGGCGGAAGGGGTGGGATTCGAACCCACGGTACCCTTGCGGGCACGCCGGTTTTCAAGACCGGTGCCTTAAACCACTCGGCCACCCTTCCATCCGGCGTCGTCTCCGGAACGTCGGCGATACCCGCGCCATGACGGCGCGGTATCGACGCGATCCTTGTTTAGGGTGCTGGCTTGCGGCTCGTCAACGGCGCATTCACGACGGCGCCGGATGTGATGCGAAGCCCGCGTTCACCGGAACGCGAAAACCATCAGACCCGAGCACAACACTGCCGTGCTCAGCGCTGCCAGGGCGAGAAAGCTGCCCGAGAGCATGTCTTGACGTCGTAAGTCTTGATGTCTCAAGTCTTGGTGTCGCATGGGCCACCTTCTGCAGCTGGGCTGCCGATCCGACCTCACGTCGATCGGAAGAAGCGGACGACCGGAAGAAGAGGGGTCTGGAAGACCTGCTGGTCGAAACTGCAAGCTTCAGGTTGCTCCTGAAGTGTCATTGTTGAAGTGGACGCAAACATCGAAGCGGACGAGAGCCGACCATGACGTCGGCTGTCCGATCCGTCCGGAATCAGGCCCGCGAGCGGACCCCTTCAAACGCATGAGCAAGGAAGATCCCGGCGCCAACCAAGCCCATCACTGCCGTCATTGCTTCGATCATAGCGAACACACCCTGTTGCGCCCCACGTGAAGCAAACGACGTGCAGCCCTGCACAGTCAAAATGATTCAGGTCCCGAGAAATGAGAACACTCCCAAGTGAGGATTTCACGCAACATATGTGTCCAAAAAGGTGCACTCGCAACAAGGAGGCGCAGTGGAGTGCACGCTTGGGCGGCTATCGTCCGCGTCACAACCACTGGAAAGCTCCGGTTAACCACGACGGGGCCCACCCCATTTCCGCCGTGTTCGGGTTGCGTTATCCTTGTGCATTGAGTTGCGGGGATGCGACTCGGGGACAAGCCGGGACGCGCAGGCCTGATGGGATGGCTCGGCTGCGACCGGCACATTGGTAATTGGGGTCGATGGGGATTGGTCAAACAGATCCGGTCGAGAGAGCGGTGCGCAGTGCCGTCGCCGTCCTCGCCTGCCTGATGGTCGCGAACTGCGCCTCGTCCAACAAGTTCGCCAGCAAGGTCGATCCGAAATACGGCGTGTCGTCGAGCCCGCGCGTCGTCGGCATCGGCGAGCCGGTGCCGAAGGGCGGCGGCGTCTACCGCATCGGCAAGCCCTATACCGTGGCCGGGAAGACCTATGTTCCCGAGGAGGATACGAACTATCGCGCCGAGGGCATGGCCTCCTGGTATGGCGATGATTTTCACGGCCGGCTGACCGCCAATGGCGAGGTCTTCGACATGACGTCGCTGACGGCCGCCCATCCGACCCTGCCGCTGCCGAGCTACGCCCGCGTCACCAACCTCGCCAACGGCAAATCGCTGATCGTCCGCATCAATGATCGCGGCCCTTACCACGGCAACCGGCTGATCGACGTCTCCAACAAGGCGGCCGATCTGCTCGAGTTCAAGGGCAACGGCATCGCCAAGGTGCGGGTGGAGTATGTCGGCCGCGCCCCGCTGGAGGGCTCCGACGATACCCAGCTGATGGCGACCTTGCGCACCGGCATCCCGGCGCCGGCCCCCTCCCTGGTGCGCGTCGCCTCGGCCAGGCCGTTCGTGCCCGAGATGGGCGCGGGCCGTCCGATCCGCGGCGAGATCCCGCTGCCCGAGGGGCGGCCGTATACGCTCGGCAACGGTTCGGCCGACATGGCTTCGATTGCGGCGACCTCGGAAATGTCGGCGTCCAGCAGAACGCGGGGCCGCAACCTCGAGAACCCGCGCGCCGTGTCCTATGACCAGGACGGCCGCTACGTCTCGCAGGGCAGGGCAGAGGCGAACGACGGCGCCAACGAGGCGCGCGACATCATGAGCGGCCGCGGCCTGTACTGACCTCCGCTGCTCGGTCGGCGTGACGACGATCGAGGCCGAGATCGTCTCGCGCGACGCCCGATTGCGGCTGCGACGTGCCGAGACCGCCGACGCGCCGTTTCTGCGCGACCTCTTCAAATCCGTCAAAGGCGCGCAACTTGCCGCAGCCGGCTTGCCGCCCGCGATGCTCGACCTCGTGCTGGCGCAGCAATTTCGCGCACAGGTCGCAGGCCATGCGACTCAGTGTCCTGCGGCGCACTCGCTGATCATCCTCCGCGATGCTGCGCCGGTCGGGCGGCTGCTGCTCGACCGCGCGGCGCAGAGATGGCACGTGGT
The DNA here is from genome assembly GCF_032489675.1 of Bradyrhizobium sp. SZCCHNR1043. NCBI lineage: Bacteria > Pseudomonadati > Pseudomonadota > Alphaproteobacteria > Hyphomicrobiales > Nitrobacteraceae > Bradyrhizobium > Bradyrhizobium sp. SZCCHNR1043. The sequence continues at coordinate 413,976 of NZ_JAUEYN010000005.1, read as the reverse complement.
CGATCTCGCGTTGCTGCCTGGCGCGCGCAACGCGGGTGTCGGACGCGAGATCATGCAGGCGGTCGCCACGGCGGCACGGGAGCAGGGCGCCGAGGTGCTCTCGCTCGCGGTCGCGACGACGAATGACGACGCGATCCGGTTCTACGTGCGGCTTGGCTTCCGCGACGTGGCGCACGGGGCGACGGCGTCGCATCGCATGATGGAGCTGCCGCTCGCGGGCTAGCGAGCAAGAGCCGCCTCGCGCAGGAATGCAATCAGCGCCGCATTCACCTCGGCGGCGCATTCCTGCTGGATCCAGTGCCCGGCGCCGTCGATGATCAGCTTGCGCCGGAGATCCGGCAGCACGCGCGCCATGTCCTGAACGCGCTTTGCACCGATGATCCCGGTCACGACCGCGTCCGCGCTGCCGGCGATGAACAGCGCCGGCTGGCGGATCTGCGCGTCCTGCCACGGCGCGGTGAGCTCCCAGTTGCGGTCGATGTTGCGGTACCAGTTCAGGCCGCCGTGAAAGCCGGAGGCGCGATAGGCCGCGATGAACTCGGCAAGGTCGGCCTCACCGAGCCACGCGGGCAGCGGCAGGTCGGGGTTAGCCGCGCCGAGGAAGCCCTTGCCTGGCGCGACAAACAGCGCCTGCGGATCGGAGAAGCCGCGCGCGAGCATGGTGCGAATCGTCAGCGCCACGTCGCGTTCGAACTCCGCCTCGGCGATCCCCGGTGTCTGAAAGTACTGCCAGTAGAAATTCTCGATGCCGCCGGCCTTAAGGGTGTCGAGCGGCCGGCCGTGGCCGCGGAACGGGGGCGGGACGCTCAGGCCCGCGACGGCGGTGAACAGGTCCGGCCGGAACAGCGCTGCGTGCCAGGCCACCGGCGCGCCCCAGTCGTGGCCGATGATGACGGCCTGGCGCTCGCCCAGCGCCCCGACCAGTCCGACCATGTCTCCGACCGTGTCGAAGATGGTATAGGCGCCGATATGGTCAGGCGCCTGCGAGCGGCCGAACCCGCGCATGTCCGGCGCCACGACCCGATAGCCCGCAGCGGCAAGGGCAGGGATCTGGTGCCGCCACGAATACGACAGTTCGGGCCAGCCGTGGCACAGCACGACAAGCGGGCCTTCGCCCTGTTCGCGCACGAACAGCTCGATTCCGTTGGCCTTGATGATCCGCGTCGATGACACCGTTTCCCCCTTGATTGCTCGACTTTTTGATTGCCGGCCCTGGACGTATCGCATCGCGCGACGGGTCGTGCAAATCCACGGGACAGCGGTCGGATCCGCGGGATTGCCGAGTTGTTTGCGCCTGCCGCAGCTGCTAGATTCCCAGTGCGCTCCAGAGCTTAGCCGGTGGATTTCATGACCTTACCGCTCCGTCGCTCCGGTTTCACGTCCGGACGGACGACGCGTGCGCTCATGGCCTTGGCCGTAGCGCTTGCCGTCGGCTGGAGTGGCGTGCTTTTCGCTGCCAACCAGAGCGTCCAGGGCGCGCGCAAGGAGGATGGCGGCTTCGACGGCGATGCGCCGACCGCGATCCTGATCGAGGCCAACAGCGGCAGCGTGCTGTTCGAGAAGAACGCGGACGAGCTGCGCGCGCCTTCCAGCATGATGAAGCTGATGACCGCCGAGGTGGTGTTCAACGCCGTCAAGGAGGGCACGATCAAGCTCAACGACGAATATCGCATCAGCGAGAATGCCTGGCGCCGGGGCGGAGCGCCCTCCGGCACCTCGACGATGTTCGCCGCCCTCAACAGCAAGGTGTCGGTGAGCGACCTCCTGCACGGCGCGATCATCCAGAGCGGCAACGACGCCTGCATTGCGCTCGCCGAAGGGATGGCCGGCAACGAGAAGATCTTCGCCGCCGACTACATGACCAAGCGGGCGCGCGAGCTCGGCTTCACCAAATCGACCTTCGCCAATTCCAACGGGCTGCCGGACCCCGGCAACAAGATGACGGTGCGTGAGCTCTCCATGCTCGCCCGGCACATCATCCTGGATTTTCCGGAGTTCTATAAGATCTTCGGCGAGAAGGAATTCACCTGGAACAAGATCCGGCAGCAGAACCGTAACCCGCTGCTGAACGCGATGGAAGGCGCTGACGGCCTCAAGACCGGTTTCACCAAGGAGGGCGGCTACGGCATGGTCGGCTCGGCCGTGCAGAACGGCACACGGCTGATCGTCGTGGTCAATGGTCTCGAGGATCCCGAGGACCGCGCCACCGAGGCCAAGAAGATGCTGGAATGGGGCTTCCGCAACTTCGAGACCCGCACCCTGTTCGCGGCGGAGCAGCCGATCGGCTACGCCAAGGTGTTCGGGGGCGAGAGCCGCTCGGTCAAGCTGTCGAGCCCGGTGCCGGTCAAGGTCATGGTGCAGAAGAACGGCGGCGACAAGCTGATCGCCCGCATCGTCTACAGCGGCCCGGTCAGGGCACCCGTCGAGCCCGGGCAGAAGGTCGGGGTTGTCAGGGTCTGGCGCGGCCCCAATATCGCCATGGAGGCCCCTGTCTATGCTGCGGAGGCGGTGGGCAAGGGGTCCACGATGCGGCGTGCGATCGATGGGGTCAGCGAGCTCGTGATCGGGATGTTCCGCGCCGGGGCCGAGAAGCTCTAGAGACATGGCGGAAGCAGCTTTGAAACGTGGTCCTGGCCGCGGCCGATTCGTCACCTTCGAGGGCGGCGAGGGCGCCGGAAAATCTACGCAGATCAAGATGCTGGCGGACCATCTGCAGAAAGAGGGTGTGCGTCTGGTCCTGACCCGCGAGCCCGGGGGCTCACCGGGCGCGGAGATCATGCGCCACCTCGTGCTGTCGGGTATGGGCAGGCTGCTGGGCCCGGAGGCCGAGACGCTGCTGTTTGCCGCCGCTCGCGACGACCATGTGCGCAACGTGATTCTGCCGGCCCTGAACCAGGGTAGCTGGGTGCTGTGCGATCGCTTCTTCGATTCGACCCGGGCCTACCAGGGCAGCCAAGGCAAGGTCGCGCCGGATGTGCTCAATGCGATGCAGCGGGTGACGATCGGCGACCTCAAGCCGGATCTGACCCTCATCCTCGATGTTCCCGTCGAGATCGGTCTGCAGCGTGCCGCGGCGCGGCGCGGCACCGGAACCCCGGACCGGTTCGAAGGCGAGGACATCAAGTTCCACAAGGGGCTGCGCGAGGCCTTTCACAAGATCGCCGCCGAGGATCCCCGGCGCTGCGTGCTGATCGACGCGACGGCGAGCGCGGAGACCGTCTCGCAGCTCGTTTGGGACGCCGTGCGCGAGCGCCTGTTCACGGAAGTGGCGGCGGCGTCATGAGCGCACGCAAGGTCGAGCCGGAGATCGCGGTCCGCCACCCACGCGAAACCACCGCCTTGTTCGGCCATCGCGACGCCGAGGCGGCGCTGCTGTCGGCCTATCGCAGCGGCCGGATGGCGCATGCCTGGCTGATCGGCGGCCCGCAAGGCATCGGCAAGGCCACCTTGGCTTACCGCATGGCGCGCTTCGTGCTCACCCACCGTGATCCTGCCTCGGACGCGGTGCGTACCGCCGGCTCGCTGTACGTGGACCCGGACGATCACGTGGCCCGGCTGATCGCCTCCGAGGCCCATGGTGGGCTGCTCACGCTGGAGCGCTCGGCCAACGACAAGGGCGTGCTGCGCACCGTCATCACTGTGGACGAGACCCGCGAGACGATCTCGTTCTTCGGCTCGACGGCGGCGGTCGAGGGCTGGCGGGTGTGCATCGTCGACACCGTCGACGAGCTCAATCCCAACGCCGCCAACGCGCTGCTCAAGATCCTCGAGGAGCCGCCGCAGCAGTCGCTGTTCCTGCTGGTCAGCCACGCACCGGCGCGGGTGCTCGCCACCATCAAATCGCGCTGCCGCCGGCTGGCGCTGCGGGCCTTGTCGACCGACGACGTCGTCAGCGCCGCGGCCGAGGCCACCGGAATGGACGGAGCCGATCCGGCGCTGCGCGAGGCCGCCAGGGCCTCCGAGGGCAGCGTCGCGCGGACCCTGATGCTGCTGGGCGGCGACGGGCTGCAGCTGCAGACCCGGACCGCCGCGCTGCTCGCGAGCCTGCCCCGGATCGACCCGGGCGAGCTGCATGCCCTGGGCGATGCGCTCGGCACCAGCGACCGTGTCGCGCTGGCAAGCTTCCTCGACAGCATCGAGCGCTGGGTGGCGGAGCGGCTGCGGGCCGCAGATCCGAACGCGGAACTGCCGCGCCTTGCACGGCTGGCGGAGGTATGGGAAAAGATCGTCCGCGCCGCGCGCGACACCGAATCCTATAATCTGGAGCGAAAACCGCTGGTTTTCTCGGTGTTCGGGATGCTCGCCGAAGCCACGCGGTAACCGCGCCGACCATCATCCCGGGATCATCAGGATCAATCCGTCGACCGACGTCGTCAAAGAGGAATTTGCCGTGGCAAAGGCCAGCAAGACAACCGTGAAGAAGGGCAAGCCCGCGGGCATGAGCGCCGCGAAGAAGGCTGCCGCCAAGGCGCCCGCGAAGGGCAAGACCAGCGCGTCCAAAGCGAAGGCAGCGAAGGACAAGGACGCCAAGAAAAAGACCGCCAAATCCAAGACGGCGCCCGCGAAAGCCAAGAGCAAAGCCCCGGCGGCGAGCGCAGCCAAGAAAGCTGCGACGACCGCCGCCAAGAAAGCTGTCAAGAAAGCTGTGAAGGCGCCAGCCAAGAAGGCCGCGGCAAAGCCTGCCACACCGCCGGTCAAGAAGACGGCGCCCAAGCCCGCGGCAGCAACGAACAAGCCGTCGGCAGCGAAACAGCCCGCCGCTCCGAAGCAGCCGGCCGCACCGAAGAAGGCCGCGCCGGCCATCGTTGAAGCGCCGAAGCCGCCACGCGCCGCGAAGCCGAAGGCACCGCGCAAGCCGAAGGTCGATGCCGCCGTGGTCGTCGAGATCGATGAGATCGTAGCGCAGGTCGCCGCAGCGCCGGTCGACAAGAACACCTTCTACGTCACGACAGCGATCGCCTATCCCAACGGCAACCCGCATATCGGCCACGCCTATGAGGCGATCGCGACCGACGCCATCGCGCGCTTTGCGCGGCTCGACGGCAAGGACGTGTACTTCCTGACCGGCACCGATGAGCACGGGTTGAAGATGGTGCAGACCGCGCAGAACGAGGGGCTGACGCCATCGGAGCTCGCAACCCGCAATGCCGGCCGCTTCCGCGACATGGACGAGCGGCTGAACGTCTCGTTCGACCGCTTCATCCGCACCACCGAGCCCGCGCATCATCGCTCCGTCCAGGCGATCTGGAACCGCATGCGCGAGAATGGCGACATCTATGCCGACAGCTATGCCGGCTGGTACTCGGTACGCGACGAGGCCTATTACGCCGAGGACGAGACGGTGGTCGGCGAGGACAACGTCCGCCGCGGCCCGCAGGGCACGCCGGTCGAATGGGTCGAGGAGAAGAGCTATTTCTTCCGCCTGTCGGCCTATCAGGAGAAGCTGCTCGCTCTCTATGACAGCCAGCCCGATTTCATCGGGCCGGACGCGCGGCGCAACGAGATCATCAGCTTCGTCAAGGGCGGGCTGAAGGACCTGTCGATCTCGCGCACCACCTTCGACTGGGGCGTGCGGGTGCCGCATGACGACGAGCACGTGATGTATGTGTGGGTCGACGCGCTCACCAACTACATCACCGGCGTCGGATTCCCCGACGAGAACGATCCGAACTGGAAGTACTGGCCGGCCGACGTCCACGTCATCGGCAAGGACATCATCCGATTCCATGCGGTGTACTGGCCGGCGTTCCTGCTGTCGGCCGGCGTGCCGGTGCCGAAGCGGGTCTATGCGCACGGATTCCTGTTCAACAGGGGCGAGAAGATGTCGAAATCGGTCGGCAACGTCGTCGATCCGTTCAACCTCGCCGACCAGTATGGCGTCGACCAGCTGCGCTACTTCTTCCTGCGCGAGGTGCCGTTCGGGCAGGACGGCAACTACAATCACGAGGCGATCGTCGCGCGCATCAACGCCGATCTCGCCAACGACCTCGGCAACCTCGCGCAGCGCTCGCTGTCGATGATCGCAAAGCAACTCGGCGGCGTGCTGCCGGAGCCCGGCGAGTTCTCGGCCAACGACAAGGCGATCCTGGCGGAGGCCGACGCGATGATCGGCGCCGCACGGAAGGCGATGGCGACGCAGCAGATCCACCAGTGGCTCAACGCCGTGTGGTCGGTCGTGGCCGAGGCCAATCGCTATTTTGCGGGCGAGGCGCCGTGGGCCCTGGCCAAGACCGATCCGAAGCGCCAGCACACCGTGCTGTATGTCACCGCCGAGGTCATCCGGCAGGTCGCGATCCTGACCCAGCCGGTGATGCCGGCGGCGTCGGCAAAGCTGCTCGAGAGCCTCGGCATTCCCGAGGACGAACGGAATTTCGCGCGGCTCGGCGGCGAGTTCAGGATTGCGGCCGGCACGCAACTGCCGGCGCCCCAGGCGGTGTTCCCGCGCTACATCGAGCCGACGGCGGCGTGATGCTGGTCGACAGCCATTGCCATCTGGACTTTCCGGATTTCGCCGAGGATCTGGATGGCATCGTTGCGCGCGCCGCGGCCGCCGGCGTCGGCCGCCTGGTGACGATCTCGACGCGGGTGCGGCGGTTGCATGAGCTGCTCGCCATCGCCGAGCGGTTCGAGAATGTCTATTGTTCGGTCGGCACCCATCCGCACAATGCGGATGAGGAGGACGGCATCCCGGCCGCGGAGCTGATTGCCTTGACCCGTCATCCCAAGGTGGTCGCGCTCGGCGAGGCCGGGCTCGACAATTTCTACGATCACGGCTCGAAGGACGCCCAGGAGCGCGGGTTCCGCGCGCATATTGCAGCCGCCCGTGAAACAGGCCTGCCGTTGGTGATCCACACCCGCGAGGCCGACGCGCAGTGCAGCCGTATCCTCGAGGAGGAGATGGCGCGCGGACCTTTCCAGGCCGTGCTGCATTGCTACACGGGCGGGCGTGAGCTGGCGATGAAGGCGATCGATCTTGGACTGCACATCTCGTTCACGGGCATCGTGACGTTCAAGAAGTCCGAGGCATTGCGCGCGCTCGCCGCCGAGGTGCCGGCCGACCGCATCATGGTCGAGACCGACGCGCCGTATCTGGCGCCCGGCAAGTTTCGCGGCAAGCGCAACGAGCCCGCTTACGTCGTCGAGACCGCGAAGGTGCTGGCGGAGGCGCGCGGCGTCTCGTTCGAGGAGTTCTCGCGCCAGACCACCGAGACCTTCTTCAAGCTGTTCTCGAAGGTGCCGCGGCCACAGGAGGCTGCATGACGTTGACGCTCACCATCCTCGGCTGCGGCTCCTCGGCCGGCGTGCCGCGCCCGGCGCTAGGGTGGGGCGCCTGCGATCCCAACAACCCGAAGAACCGCCGCAGGCGCTGCTCGCTTCTGGCTGAGCGCGGCGGAGCGCATGGCGTGACGCGCGTGGTCATCGACACCTCGCCGGATCTGCGCGAGCAGTTGATCGATACGCAAGTCGATCACATCGATGCGGTGTTTCTCACGCATGAGCACGCCGACCAGACTCATGGCATCGACGATCTGCGCTCGGTGGTGATGCATCAGCGGCGGCGGATTCCGGTCTACCTGAACCAGTCGACCGCCAAGGACATCATGCACCGGTTCTCCTATTGCTTCATCTCGCCACCGGGAAGCGACTATCCGCCGATCCTGACCCAGCACGCGATCGAGGCGGGCGAGACCCAGGCGGTGGAAGGCAAGGGCGGCGAGCTGAAGCTGACGGCGTTCCTGGTCCAGCACGGCAACATCCCCGCGCTCGGCTATCGCATCGGCGATGCCGCCTACACGCCGGACCTCAACGACATCCCCGAGGAGAGCTGGGGCGCGCTGGAGGATCTCGACCTCTGGATCGTCGACGGCCTGCGCCCTGCCTCGCATCCGAGCCATTTCTCGGTCAACGACGCTCTGGCCTGGATCGAGCGCTTCAAGCCGAAGCGCGCCGTCATCACCAACATGACCGCCGATCTCGACTACGAGGTGCTGCGCCAGAGCCTACCCGATGGCGTGGTACCGGCGTATGACGGCATGCGACTGGAGCTGGATTCGTAGGGTGGGCAAAGGCGCGGCCGCGCTCTCTCCCCATGCGGGATTGCGATGGCGCCGTGCCTACCATCTTGCTTCTTGAGTCCGCCGCCCGACGGTGGGCACGCGGCGCCTGACGGCGCCGCTTTGCCCACCCTACGCAGCGACTATCATGTTCGCGAACTAACAAGGAGCAGCCTTGCCATGCTGTCGCTGTTCTTCGAGGTCGAGGTCAAGCCGGGCCGCCTCGACCAATATCTGCAACTCGCCGCGGCGCTGCGGCCCGAGCTCGATGCGCTCGGCGGCTGCCTGTTCCTTGACCGCTTCAGGAGCCTGTCGCGTGACAATCTTATCCTCTCCTATCAGATTTGGCAGGACGAGGGCGCCATGACCGCCTGGCGCGTCCACGCCCATCATCACGACATCCAGACCCTCGGCCGCGACAAGGTGTTCTCGGACTATCGCCTGCGTATCGCCGAGTTGGTCCACGAAATCAGGCCAGGGCAGGCCGCCTGGCAGCCGGAGCGGCGCGGCACCTACAACGATCCCAAGCGGCGTGGGCCGACGTATGTGCTGGCCGTCGAGACGGCGAGGCCGCAGTTGGGCAGCGTGACCGACCTGCCGGTCGCGAGCTTCTCGAGCGTCTATCGCGAGGGCCGCTTCGCGCATCTCGTCGAGCTGCCGGACGAGGCCACCGGCCTTGCGCTGAGCAAACAATTGCTCACCGAGCCGGGTGCCGACAACATCCGTATCGTCGAGGTCACCCGCGACTACGGCATGTACGACCGCCGCGAGGCGCCGCAATATTACGCGGAGAAGACACGAGACGCGTAGCGAGCTCAGGTGGGGCAGCGCGGAATGCCATCGACCACGGCCTGATCAGGAGCAATCGAGCGCAGATCGACGTCACGTGCCAGCGTAACATAGTCGATGGTCTCCGATGTCCTCAGATAGGTCGTGAAGTTGATGGGGCCAGCCGGCAGCGCTACGGTGGTGCAGGCCTTCGGCGCGACCGAGATCGTGATCGATCCGCCACCGGCAGAGTTCTTTTCCGCCATCAGCTCGGCGCGAAAAGACTGTAGACGCGCCGTGTCGGCCTCCTCGAGGCGGTAGGCGTAGATGCGCGTGCCGGCTCCGGCCTCCTGCGCCAGAGCCGGGGGATCCGGAATTTCCCGCAGCACGAAGTCCCGCTGCTGTTCCGCGCCGCGCCCGCGTTTCACGGCAATCCTCAGCACCACGCCACCTGGCAGCGGCCGCAGACTCGTGGGCAGTCTCACGGCCGCGCGCAGCTGTGCGGGGTCGCTGGTCTGGAAATCGACCCGGGCCAGCTTGACCATTGAGGTCACCGGCATATGGCCACAACCAACAGCGCTCAACGTTAGTCCGATGGCCAGAACGAGCCGCTTGAAGGGATGCATGGGCATGAGAAGGAGCCTTCGTTTGACAGTCATAAATTATCGTAATACGATAAATTATTCACTGGTCAATAGGAGGCTCGTCATGCTGGACCGTGCGGATCAATCCCGTCGCCTGCGCCACTTCTCCCGGGTAATGGCCTGGATCACGGGGCTCGGCATCGTCTTGATCGCCGCCGCGACGTGTCTCGTCTTTATGATTCCGGAGTGGACGAGAGGTCTGCTCCTGGCGCGCCTCGGCACGGCTGGCGCGGAGCTGCAAACCACGCCGGATCGCGTGCTTTTGGGCGCGGCGGTGACTGCGATCCCGGTCGGCGTGATGCTGTACGGGTTGTGGCGGGTGAGAGCCCTGTTCCTGGATTTTGCGGAAGGGATGGTTTTCACGCTGGCGACAGCGCGCCGCTTGCGCGATTTCGCCGTCACAGTCCTGGCGCAGGCCTTGCTTGGTCCGCTGTCGTCGACGGCCCTGCTGATCGCCTTCACCATCAGCAATCCGCCTGGCAGCCGGCAACTCGGTATCGCGCTCTCGGTCAACGACTACATCGCGCTGATCGTTGGCAGCGTGCTGCTCGCCGTCGCCTGGGTCATGGCTGAGGCGACCCGGATCGCCGAAGAGAACGCCAGCATCGTGTGAGACGTGATGCCGATCATCGTCAATCTCGACGTCATGCTGGCGCGCCGCAAGATGCGATCCAAGGAGCTCGCCGAACGCATCGGTATCACCGAGCAGAACGTCTCGCTCTTGAAATCGGGCCGGGTGAAGGGCGTGCGTTTCGACACCCTTGCGCTGATCTGTGAGGTGCTGCGCTGCCAGCCCGGTGACATTCTCGAGTATCGCAGAGGCAACGAAGACACCACCACGCCGGAGACCGCATGAGCGAGGCGCACGCGCGCGCCTCGCTCATGCGCATGTCCTTGGCTTACGCCGAGATCGCCTTGGCCGAGTCGATCTGATTGCGCAGCAGAAATTTCTGGATCTTGCCCGTCGACGTCTTCGGGATCGGGCCGAACACCACGACCTTGGGCGTCTTGAAGCCGGACATGTGGCTGCGGCAATAGGCGATGATCTCGGCTTCGGTCGCCTCGGCGCCATCCTTCAGCTCGACGAAGGCGCAGGGCACTTCGCCCCATTTCGGATCGGGCTTGGCGACGACGGCGGCGAACAGCACGGCGGGGTGCTTGTAGAGGATGTCCTCGACCTCGACGGAGGAGATGTTCTCGCCGCCGGAGATGATGATGTCCTTGGAGCGGTCCTTGATGATGACGTAGCCGTGCTCGTCGAGCACGCCGAGATCGCCGGTGTGGAACCAACCGCCGGCAAACGCCTCCTGCGTCGCCTTCTCGTTCTTGAGATAGCCCTTCATGACGATGTTGCCGCGGAACATGACCTCGCCGATGGTCTCGCCGTCGCGCGGCACCTCCTGCATCGTCTCCGGATTGAGCACGGTGACGGCTTCCTGCAACGGATATGGCACGCCCTGGCGCCGCTTCAGCCGCGCGCGCTCGGGCGCGGGCAGGTCGTCCCAGCCGGGCTGCTCGGCGCAGACCGAGGCCGGGCCGTAGACCTCGGTCAGGCCGTAGACATGCGTCAGCTTGATGCCGATGCTCTCGGCACCTTCGAGCACCGCGACCGGCGGCGCGGCGCCGGCGATCAGGCCGACGACGGGCTTCTCCCGCTTGCCCTTGGGCGCGTCGGGCGCATTGATCAGCACGTTGTAGACGATCGGCGCGCCGCACATGTGGGTGACGCCGTGGGTCTTGATCAGCTCGAATATCTTCGTCGGCTCCACCTTGCGCAGGCAGACATTGACGCCGGCCGCCGCCGCCATGGTCCAGGGGAAGCACCAGCCGTTGCAGTGGAACATCGGCAGCGTCCACAGATAGACCGGATGCTGGCCGAGCCCGCCGGCGAGAATGTTGCTGACGGCGTTCAGATAGGCACCGCGGTGATGGGTGACGACGCCCTTGGGATTGCCTGTGGTGCCCGAGGTGTAGCTCATCGCGATCGCGTCCCATTCGTCCGCCGGACGGCGCGGCTCGAACAGCGGATCGCCCGAGGCGACGGCGGCTTCGTACTCGATCTCGCCGATGCGGCTGCCGCCGGCATAGGAGGCGTCGTCGACGTCGATCACGAACGGCTTTGCGCCGCTCATCAGCTTCAGCGCTTCGCTGATCACACCTGAGAATTCCGGATCGACCAGGATGATCTTCGCCTGCCCGTGATCGAGCTGGAACGCGATCGCCGCCGCATCGAGGCGGATGTTGAGCGTGTTGAGCACGGCGCCGGCCATCGGCACGGCGAAATGGACCTCGTTCATCGCCGGGATGTTCGGCAGCATCGCCGCCACCGTGTCGCCAACGCCGATGCCGCGGCCCTCGAGGTACGACGCGAAGCGCCGGCAGCGGTCATAGGTCTGGCGCCAGGTGAAGCTCCGGCCTTCATAGACCGTGCTGACGTGGTCGGGATAGACGGCCGCGCTGCGGGCCAGGAAGCTGAGCGGGGTCAGCGGCACGTAGTTGGCCGGCGTCTTGTCCAGACCGAGCTGATACTGGTTCGTGCTCATCACCACCCTCCCTCGTCATCTGAAGAGTTTACAGGAACCCGATCGAAATCCACGGAAAAATCGCAACGATGATGAGGCCGATGAGAAGCGCCAGCAGGTAGCCCCAGATCGGACGGATGCCCTCGGCGGGATCGACCCGGCCGATCGCGCAGGCGGCGTAATATCCGACTCCGAACGGCGGTGCGAACAGGCCAATTCCCATCGCCAGGATGATCACCATGGCATAATGCACCTCGTGCACGCCGACGGCACGCGCGATCGGAAACAGCAGCGGGCCGAACAGCACGATCGCCGGAATGCCCTCGAGCACGCTGCCCAGGATCGTGAAGGCGACGATCGAGACCGCGATGAACGTCGCCGGGCCGCCCGGCAGCCCGGTCATGGCCGCCGCCAGCGCGCGTGAGAAGCCGGACTGCGTCAGGCCCCAGGCCATGCCGGTCGCAGTCCCGATGATCAGCAGGATGGCGCCGGAGAGAGCGGCCGTCTCAATCAGCATCGGCAACAGGCGGCGCCAGTCGAAGCGGCGATAGACCAGCAGGCCCGCCAGCACGCCATAGACGATGCCGATGGTAGAGACCTCCGTCGCCGTCGCGACGCCCTCGACGACGGCAGCGCGGATCACGAAGGGCAGGGCCAGGGCAGGGAGCGAGACGATGAAGGCCTTGCTGATCTCGGCTCCCGTCGCGCGGCAGACGCCGCTCATGTCCTCGTTGCGGTAGCGCCACCACACCAGCGCGCACAGCGTGATTGCCAGCACCACGCCCGGCAGCAGGCCGCCGGTGAACAGCGCCGCGATCGACACGCCGGTGACGGAGCCGATCGTGATCAGAACCAGGCTCGGCGGAATGGTCTCGGTCTGGGCGCCGGTGGCGGCGAGCAGGGCGACGAGATCGCCGGGACGGGCGCCGCGCGCCTTCATCTCCGGAAACAGCACGGGCGCGACCGCGGCCATGTCGGCCGCCTTGGCGCCGGAAATGCCCGAGACGAGATACATCGCGCCGACCAGCACGTAATGCAGCCCGCCGCGGACGTGACCCAAGAGGCTCGCCAGGAACGCGACCATGGCGCGGGCCATGCCGGTCATCTCGATCAGCAATCCGAGAAAGACGAACAGCGGCACCGACAGCAGGATGAGATGGCTCATGCCCTCGTCCATGCGCCCGACCAGCACCATCAGCGGCGTGCGCGTCGTCAGCGCCAGATAGCCGAAGATCGCGAGCCCGAAGGCGAACGCGATCGGCACGCCGGCGAAGACGCACAAGCCGACCACGCCGACGAAGAAGATCACGAGGTTGATGTTGCCGAGCGGCTTCAGCAGCGGCTGCGCCACCCAGAACAGCGCGATGATGGCTGCGATAGAGACGACAGCCAGCAGCATCATCTTGAGGCTGGCCGCGCGGGCGAGACGGATGAGGGCGAACAGCGCCATCAGTCCGATGCCGACCGGCAGCGCGGCGGCGCGCCAGATGTTTTCGATCTGCAGCGCCGGCGTCGTGATGAAGCTTTCCTCGTAGGCGTACTCCCAGGACGGCCAGGCGATCATGACAAGGAACGCTAGCGCCGCGGCAGTGGCGACCAGATCGAGATAGGCGCGCAAGCCGGGGCTGGCGCGCGCCACCATTGCCGTCATCCGCATGTGCTCGCCGCGGCGGAACGCCACCGCGGCGCCGAGCATCGCGAGCCACAGGAACAGGATCGAAGCCAGCTCGTCCGACCAGATCAGCGGCCGGTGCAGGCCGTAGCGCGCCACGACGCCCGCGAACAGGATGACGATCTCGGCCACGACCAGCAGCGCGGCTGGGATCTCGACCATGAGACCCAGCAAGGCATCCAAGCCATCGAGCCAGGACCGGCGGCGAGGGGTCTCGATGACCACCTCGCTGATCGCGATTTCCGTGAACTCGGCATGCGCCATGACGTCACCCGAACGCGCCTTCAGCCATCAACCCGTCAGGACAGCTTGCCGACGGCCTTTTCCAAGAGCGCCCAGGCCTCATCGCCGTATTTGCCCTTCCACTCGGCATAGAAGCCGGCGGAGCGCAGCTTGTCGCGGAACGGCGCGACGTTGGGCTGATTGAACGTCAAGCCTTTCGACGCGAGCTCCTGCTGCAGGCCGGCATTGAGCTTGGCGACGTCCTCACGCTCCTTCACGGCGGCCGCATTGATGTGCTTGGCAACGATGGCTCGCATGTCGGCCGGCACGGCTTCCCAGGCGCGGCGGTTCGCCAGGAACCAGAAGCCGTCCCACATGTGGTTGGTCAGCGAGCAGTATTTCTGCACCTCGTAGAGCTTGGCGGTCGAGATGATCGCCAGCGGGTTTTCCTGGCCCTCGACCACCTTGGTCTGCAGCGCCGAATAGACCTCGCTGAAATTGATCGAGGCGGGCGCCGCCTCGAATGCCTTGAACATCGAGGTCCACAGCGGCGACACCGGCACGCGGATCTTGAAGCCCTTGAGGTCGTCGGGCCCATTGATCGGCTTGGTCGACGACGTCGTCTGGCGGAAGCCGTTGTCCCAGATCTTGTCCATGACCACCAGGCCGGCCTTGTTGATCTGGCCGCGCACGTAAGCGCCGAGATCGCCGTCCATGGCCTTCCAGACCGTGTCGTAGTCCGGGAACGCGAAGCCGATGCCGTTGATCGAGGCCGCCGGCACCAGGGTCGCCAGGATCAGCCCGGACAGCGTGAAGAACTCGACGCCGCCGGAGCGGATCTGGCTCAGCATGTCCGTGTCGGATCCGAGCTGGTTGTTCGGGAAGATCTGCAAGTCGAACTTGCCGTTGGTCTCGGCCTTGATCGCCGCCGCCATCTCCTTGGCACGAACGTTGAGCGGATGGGTGTCGGGCAGGTTGTTGGCGTACTTGTAGGTGAATTCGGCGCTCTGGGCGCGCGCCACATGCGGCGCCGCGATCCCACCCAGTACGGCTGACGCTGCGGAGGCCTTCAGCAGCGCGCGTCGTGACAGGCTCATGCTCGTTTCTCCCTGAGAAGCTTCTTCTTGTTGCATCCAGTCGCCGCATGATGGCGCGGTCCGAATCCCGCGACGTCAGCAGCGTCATCAGCGCTTATTGCAGCGATGAGCCGCAGCAGCAATATGCGGCGTTCGCTGCGGGCGCCTTGGCGCGGGTTTCAGGCGCCAATGGCGAGCGGCGATGGTCGTGCTCGCGACGCGGGCTGCAGGCTCGGTGCTACGGCAGAGTTTGAGGTGTTGGCCGCAAGTCTCTGATTTGCCCAAGCATATTAATATTCCATAATATACCTTATGCGAATTGCCTATGGGCGGCTCCTGATGTGAGAAGCCGCACAACGGCCCGCCCAGCGGACGTCGGCGCCTGTGCGAAATCGCCCCCGCCTCGTCACCCCGCAGTCTTCGTTTGGTCAAAGCCCAGAGGTCAAAAGCGCATCCTTCAGGATTGGGCACGGGCGTATCGCGAATGGGGACCCGAAGACATGCCAGTTCAGTCGACGCCGAAGGAAGTTGATCCGGGTGATGTCGCGCTGCCGCCCGACGACGATATCTGCGAGGAGATCTA
Organism: Bradyrhizobium sp. SZCCHNR1043; assembly: GCF_032489675.1. NCBI lineage: Bacteria > Pseudomonadati > Pseudomonadota > Alphaproteobacteria > Hyphomicrobiales > Nitrobacteraceae > Bradyrhizobium > Bradyrhizobium sp. SZCCHNR1043. Next base: position 398,435 of record NZ_JAUEYN010000005.1, on the reverse strand, counting down.
TCAGCGGGTGCTGGCCGAGGTGCGCGCACGTATCGACCAGCGGATCGCCGCCATCGAGGCCCAGGCCGCCGCTGATGCAGTCGAGGCTGCCGACCCCGCTGTAGGCAGCGAGCCCGTGGAACCGCCTCCTCCGGCCCGGCGCCGGCCCGTATTGCGGGCGATGATCACGCTGATAGCGTCAGCCGGGCTCGTCGGCGCTGCCGTCACCCTGGCGCGGGACCATACCGAGACCATCACCTCCGTCACCGACCGGATCGAAGCGGCGGTTCAATCCATCCGGCGTGAGAACGCTCAGACGGTGAATCCGGCCGGGTCACCGGAGACGGCGGCGAGCGGATCGAGCGCGGCCGAGACGGCAGAGACGGCCCCTTCCTCGCCTTCACCATCCGTTTCGCCGACACCCGAGACATCATCAGCATCAGTATCAACGCGCTCCAGCGATCCATCCTCCGCGATGGCGGAGGCAACGCCGGAGCATGACATGCCGCCCGCTCCCGACCGGGACGTCGCGCCGCTGATCGAGAAGATCGCGCATGATGTCGCCGAACTGCAGAGCGGGTTTCAGGAGCTCAAGGCCAGCCAGGAGCAGGCCAACCGCGATCACGCCAGGGCGATCGAACAGCTGCAGGCGAGCCAGGACCAGCTCGCGCGCGCGTTCCGCGCTGCGAAGACCGAACCGACGACCGTCGGCGCAGCGGCGCGCCTCGCGCCCCGGCCGCCCCCGGCGCGCCCGCCCCGTTTCCCGTAGCTCCGAACGAATGAGATCCGGGCAGGGAGCTGGGCACCCCTGCTCCTGTCCCTCAGAGATAGTTCGCCGCAGCCTCCGCCTCGAAGCGTTCCGGCGGGCCTTCCCAGACGATCTTGGCATGATCCAGCACGTAGACGCGGTCGGCGTGCGGGAGCGCGAAGGTGACGTTCTGTTCGCCGAGCAGCACCGTGATCTTGGTGGTCTCGCGCAGTCGATCGAGCGCCTTCGACAAGGTTTCCAGGATGACCGGCGCAAGTCCGAGCGTCGGCTCGTCGAGGATCAGGAGCTTCGGCTTCATCATCAGCGCGCGCGCGATCGCCAGCATCTGCTGCTCGCCGCCGGACAGCGTGCGCGCCAGCTGCGGCTGCCTCGACTTGAGGATCGGAAACAGCCCGAACAGCCATTCGAGCCGCTCGGCACGCTCGGTGTCGGGCAGCGCATTGCCGCCGAGCTCGAGATTTTCGCGCACGCTCATGTCGCCGAACAATTCGCGCGTTTCCGGACACTGCACGATGCCGGATCGCGCGATCTGCGCCGCCGTCCCGCCGGCAAGGCTGCGCCCTGCCCACTTCACCTCGCCCGAATACGGCACCAGTCCCGAGATCGCGTTGAACAGCGTCGTCTTGCCGGCGCCGTTGAGGCCGACGACCGAGACGAACTCGCCCTCGTGGACGTGCAGCGAGACGTCCTGTAGCGCTTGCGCCTTGCCGTAGAGCACGCCGACATTGTCGACCTGCAGTGCCGGCGTGACGTCCTTGAAGCTCGCTTCGGGCCGCGCGGTCGAGACCAGCGCGCCGCCGAGATAGACGCGGCGCACGGTCTCGTCCTGCATCACCTCGGTCGCCCTGCCCTCGGCGATCTTCTCGCCGAGATACATCGCGAGCACGCGGTCGACCAGCGCCGACACGCTCTTGACGTTGTGATCGACCAGCAGCACGGCGCGGCCGTCGTCGCGGAATTCGCGGATGAGGTCGGAGAAGTCGGCGACTTCGGAGGCCGTGAGGCCGGCGAAGGGCTCGTCGACCAGCACCAGCTTCGGGCTGCGCGCCACGGCCTTGGCGAGCTCGAGCCGGCGCAGATCGGCGAAGGCGAGCGTCGGCGGCCGGCGGTCGATGACGTTGCCGAGGCCGACGCGCTCGGCAATGGCGCGCGCCCTGCTGTCGACGTCCTTGTCGGCGAACAGCCGCGTCAGCTTGTCCGGCAGCAGCGCGACCTTGATGTTCTCCAGCACGGTCTGGCGCGCCAGCGGCCGCGAATGCTGAAACACCAGCCCGACGCCCATGCGCGCGATGCGGTGCGATGGCAGGCCGGCCAGCTCGACGCCATCGAGCTTGACCGAACCTGCGGTCGGCCGCTCGACGCCCATCACGCTCTTCATCGCCGTTGACTTGCCCGAGCCGTTCGGCCCGATCAGGCCGAGGATCTCGCCGGGATGGATCGAGAAGCTGAGGTTCTTGACGGCCACGAGGCCGCCGAAGCGCTTGGTGAGGCCGCTGACCTCCAGCATCGGAGCGCTGCTCATGCCTTGCGTCATGCCTTGGCCCCTCCCCTGATCATGCCGAGGAAGCCGTCGGGGAAGAACAGGATGACCACGAGCGCGATCACCGAGACGATCAGGGTCGCGAGCTCGCCGAGTGGCCGCAGCAGCTCGCCCATGCCGATCAGGAAGATCGCGCCGATCGCGGCCCCGATCACGGTGCGGCGGCCGCCGAGCACGGCGGCGATGATGATCTGCACGCCGACACCGACATCGACGAAGGTCGAGACCGAGGCCGTGCCCATGTAGAACACCATCAGCGCGCCGGCGAGCCCGGAGAAGAACGCGCTGACGACGAAGGCCGCGAGCTTGTGCTTGGTGACGTTGAATCCGAGCGCGCCGGCCTGGATTTTGTCCTGCCCGCTCGCCTGCAGGATCAGGCCGATGGCGCTCCGCGACAAGCCGAACAGGATCGCACCGCTCACCAGCATGAAGCCGAGCGCGATCCAGTAGTTGGTCTTGGCATCGATCGAGATGACGTCCGGCACGGCGAGACCGATCTCGCCGCCGGTCAGCCCTGCGGCGACGACGATGAAGTTCTGCAGCATCAGCACGGCGACCAGCGTCGTCAGGCCGAAATATGGCCCGCTGACGCGCAGCGCCGGCAGCGCCAGCACGACCCCGCCGACGACCGCCGCCAGGGCGCCGGCGGCGATGCATAGCCAGATCGACAGGCCCGGCGAGAAGTTCGCATCGAGAATGCCGGCCGTATAGGCGCCGACGCCGATCAGGAAGGTGGGTCCGAAATTGACCTCGCCGGCGAAGCCGAACAGGAGGTCCCAGGACATCGCGAACACGGCCGTGTAGTACGCGACCGTCAGCAGCCCGAGAACGTAGCCTGAGACGTAGGTCGGCAGGACCAGAGCGACGATCACGGTCAGGAGCGCGATCCAGAACAGCCGCGACGTAACGAATGCAGGCATGCTCACCTCCGTCCGAACAGCCCTTGCGGGCGCAGATACATGACGACGACGAGCAGCAGCAGCGCCGGGATCGTCCGGTAGGCCGGCGAGATCAGATAGGCCGTTCCGGTCTCGAGATAGCCGACGACATAGGCCGCGATCAGCGAGCCCGACACGCTGCCGAGGCCGCCGAGCACGACGATCGAGAACGCGCTCGCCGTCAGCGGTCCGACGCTGTAGGAGCTGACGCCCAGGAACATGCCAAGCAGGATGCCGGCCACTCCCGCCAGCAGGCCGTAGATGGCCCAGACGGTGAGGTAGATCGACGATAGTTCGATGCCCAGCAAGGTGACGCCGCGCGGATTCATCGAGGCCGCCATCACGGCCTTGCCGCGCCTGGTGCGGTTGACCAGGAACCACAACAGCCCGATGGCGACCCAGCAGATCACGGCGGTGAAGTATTCGTTGCGCGGCGTCCGCACGCCGAACACCGTCGTGACACCCTCGACGATCGGCAGCACGGTCTTGGCATTGTTGGTGAAGAAATATGCGATCGCCTCCTGGATGATGATGCCCCACAGCAGCGTCGCGGTCAGGATGAAGATCTCCTTCTCCGACTCCGCAATCGCCTTGGAGCGCTGGATCGGCCTCACGGCGATGAAGTAGGTGGCGAAGGCCAGGATGAAGCCCGCGAGGATGCCGATCAGGGCTCCCGTATACGGCCCGACTCCGAGCTCGCCTGCGGCGGCCCAGGCCGCCACCGCAGCGCCGACCATGATGGCGCCATGGGAAAGGTTGAGCACGCCCGAGACGCCGAAGATGAGCGTGAAGCCGGTCGCGCCGAGTGCATACAGCGCGCTGATGGCGAAGCCATCAATCAAGATCTGCCAGAAAAGCATTGAAAATCGACCTGCAACGTCAGACTGAGGCACCAAGAAAATGGGCCGCCCCTTGAAGGAGCGGCCCCGCGATGCGTCAGTTGCTGGCCGCCTTGAGCTTGATGAAGGACGGCCAGGTGGCGGTGCCGGCGGCGAGCTCCTTGGGCCAGACGTTGACCTGCTTGCCATTCTGCCATTGCAGCATCAGCCCGGTGATGTAGCCCTTTCCGGTCCGCAGTGCGTGCGGGTTCGGGTCGCCCTTCGGCTTGAAGGCGACGCGGCCGATCGTGCCGACATAGTCGGTCGCTTCCATCGCCTCGACCATCTTGTCGGGATCGGTGCCGCCGGCCCGATGGATCGCATCCGCGATCATGTAGACGTCGTCATAGGAGGTGTAGCCGGCATAGGACGGGAAGTTTCCGAACTTCTTCTGATAGGCCTCCACGAACGGCAGCGTCTTCGGCGTCACCGCGACGCCCGGTCCCGACACGGCATTGTACATGACGCCCTCGACGGCGCCGTTGGTGTCCTTCCAGAAGGTCGAGTTGGTCGCCTGCGAGGAGATGCCGAACATCGGAATCGGCACCTGCTGGCTCTTCCACTGCACCGTTGGCTGGGTGCCGACATGTGAGATGCCGGTGATCATGACGTCCGGCTTCAGGGCTTCGATCTTGTTGAAGATCGGCGTGAAGTCCGTGGTATCAGGCGACATGCGGATATGGTCGACGACCTTCAGCCCGATCTCCGGCAGGCACTTCTCGTAGCCGGCGTCGAGCGGCGTCGTCCACGCCGCATCCTCGCTCATGATCACCGCGGTCTTCATCTTATAGGGCTCGACCAGCAGATCCTTGGCCGCGTCGCAGACGAGGCCGGCCAACGAGGTCGATGTCAGATAGCCGTGGAAGGTGTATTTGAGCTGGTCGTAGTTCTTGGCGATGTTCTGGGTGATGACGTCGGAAGCGGCACCAGGCGTAATCATCAGCGTCTTGAGGCGCCCTGCCCAGGGCTCCAGCGCCAGCACGACCTCTGAGATGTAGCTCGCGATGACCGCGTTGACCTTATCCTCGCTGACGGCGCGCTGGAAGGCACGCACCGATTCCGCCGAGGAGGAATGATTGTCGTAGACGACGATCTCGATCTTGCGCCCGTCGACGCCGCCCTTGGCGTTGATCTCCTCGGCGGCCAATTGCGCTGCGGGTGCGATCGACGAGCCGGCGACGGCCTGCGCTTCGGAGATGACGCCGATCCTGATCGGGTCTGCGGCCCAGGCAGCCGAGGAGACGAGCGCAGTTGCGCAGCTCGCAAGCAAGATGGACTTGAGCGAAATCATGAAACCTCCCGAATCCTTATGCCTCTGACGGGCAGGCTCAACTTTGGTCTCCGATATGCCAGTGAGCAAGGGAACATCCCGAGACGTGCTCTGCGCTCAGCGCATTGTGACAGCGCGCGCCGCTCATGGCTCACTGAATGTCTTACAAGACGACTTGGTTCCTGCTGCCGCGCCGAAATATCCGCTGCATTGCAGCAGCGGATATTCCCAAGCTGAGGAAGGCCCATGTCCTCACGACGAGGCGGCGCCTTGACCTACATGAAGCTTCTCAACTGAAGCGGCGACCTCAACAGCACTCAGCCAAGCTGACGCAAGTGCCCAAGCATCTCGTGCACGTCGTAGGTCATGACGGCGAGGAGCGCCGCCAGCGCGAGATAAGTCCCGGCATATTCGAGCTTGGTCTGCAGCGTCGTACCGTAATAGGCGACGTTCTCGGGCGCGCCGGGATCGTAGCGCCAGGCCTTCATCAGTTGCGGGGCTGCGAGGATGGCGATGATGATCAGCATCGGGCTCGGCCGATAGAGCATCAAGGTCAGCAGCATGGGAACGCCAAGCAGCCAGATGCGCGGACTCAGCACGCTGGTGACGCGGCCGCCGTCCAGCGGCGAGATCGGCAGCAGGTTGAACAGGTTGAGGAACAGACCGGAATAGGCGATCGCAAGCAGCAGATTGCTGTCGTCCGATCGCGCCCACAGATAGACCGCAAGCGCGGCGGCGGTCCCGACCAGCGGACCGGCGAGTGCCACATAGGCTTCCGTCTCGACGTCGACCGGCTGCTCCTTGAGCGCGATCCAGGCGCCAACGAACGGGATGAAGGCGGGAGCCCCGACGTCGAGGCCGCGCTGGCGTGCGGCGATGTAGTGTCCCATCTCATGGGCAAACAGGAGCGCAATGAAGCCGGCCGCATAGCGCCAGCCCCAGATGCCGGCATAGACGACCAGCGACAGCAGCATCGTGCCGCCGCTCATGGCGAGCTTCCCCCATTTCAGGCCGGAGAACAGGATCAGCAGGAGAGCCTTCACGCCGGCCCGCCCGCGTTGTCGCCGCGCCGCTTGCGGCGCAAGAAGTTCATGACCGCAGCCGCGGCGCCGACGACGGCGAAGATGATGATCTTGGCGAACTTCAGGACGAACGCACCGGCCAGCGCCAGCAGCCCGAGCTTCTTCGCGGCAACGCCGCCGACCAGCGCAAGCAATCCATATTCGGCGATCCGATCCGTGCTCGCGCTGAAATCCTCATAGCGCTTGCCGGCATTGTAGGAGAGATCGGACAGCAGTTCGTGCGCCACCGCCTTGTCCCCCGCGATCCGCTCCGAGCCGGACAGGAGGTTCAGGCTGAAATAGCCGTCACGCCCGAGCGCGTAGGTGTTGTAGTTGACGTTCTTCGGCGCATCGTCGGGCTGGCCCTTCTCCTTCGCGAGCAGCGACCAGACGAGACGATGCGTCGTGGCATCGTAGGCCGGCGGCTCGACCCAGCCGACGACGGCCATTTCCGGAAATCCGCGCGCCGCACGGTCCTTGTTCGCCTCCTCGGCGCCGGCGCGAAGGTTGCTCAGGAGATCGTCCGCGTTCCAGTTCTTGGCGTCGTCGTCTTTGATGTAGCCGTCCTTGATGTGCTTGATGACCACCATCCAATCGTCGTTCTGGCGTCTGCCGACGACCAGCCCGACGAAGGTCGCGTCGTTGACGACGTTGCCGAGCGCGCGTAGGACCCGCAGACCTTCGCTCTTCGGCACGTAGAAGTAGTCGGCCGGCAGCTTCAGCGTGCCCTGATCGATCAGCACGATGTCGCTTGGTCCGTCGGTGCCCGCCTGGCTCGCCGCCTGCCAAGCCGCCATCAATTCAGCCTTGCGCGTGGCCTCATCCGCTGGCGCGGCCTGCACGTGAGCGCTAAGGACTACGAACGCTGCGCACAACACTGCGCGCGCAATGACAATCAAGCTTTGCACCGGCCCCAATCCCCCCAAAAATATCGGTCGGATAGTACCTCGAAGGCTCGGCGGTGCGCAACCAAGGGCGGATTCAAGCCTCTCGAAGCGATCTGCTGGCGCTGCAGCGAGGGAGAGATGGTCCGAAAAGGCCCCCTCCTCGTCACGACGCTGTCTTGCTTTCGGCCAAAGCGGCGGGTCGAGTCACGTTTGAAAATTCAAAGAGAACAGCGGCGTCGGCGGCGGGCTAAGGGGTTTGGGGATCAGCAATGCAGTCCACACAGAACGTGCAACAGATTGATCAGCGCGAGATCGGCCTCGCCCCGGAGAAGCCCGAGAAGGCAAGCTACGATCAACTGTACCGGCGGGTGCTGCGCGAGGTGCTGACCCGGATCGATACGCGGCTCGCGGCAATCGAGAAGCCGGGTGTGGCGGCGGATGCGGCGGCGGCGGCGAGCACGAGCGAGGCGACAGGCAGCGGGGCCAGCCGCTGGGCGCGGATGAAGGCGCCGCTCGGCAAGCTGCGCGGGCGCAACGCCGTTGGCCTCGCTCTGCTGGTCGTGCTGGTCGGTGGCTCCGTCGCCTGGTCGCAGCGCGACGCCGGCGCCTCGCTGATGGACCGCTGGATGCCGGGCGCCAGCGAAGCGTCGCAGGATGAGGCGTCGGTCCAGCAGGGCAGCGAGGATGCCATGATGTCGAATGCCTCGCTGAGGGGAGCGGAAGACACCACCGGCGCCCGTGAGCCGGGAACGTTGATGCAGAGGATGGCGCGCGACATCGCCGAGCTGCAGCAGGGCATCGAGCAGATCAAGTCAACGCAGGATCAGGCCAGCCGCGATCACACCCGCGCCATCGAGCAACTGCAGGCCGGCCAGGATCAGCTGATGCGACTGGTGTCGCGGATGTCGAACCAGGCGGTGCAGGCACGCGGCACTGCGGTCCCCCCGGGCCCGCCCCAGCAGATCATCGTGACGCCGCAGCAGCGGACCACGACGGGAATGGCCCGGCCGCAGCCGGCGCAGCCGCAGGGCTCGACGTTCGGGACACTCTTTACCCGCAACACCTCGGGCATTCAGCCGCCGATGCCGCGTTGATGGTGTGATCGGCAGCGGCGATCGGTGGCGGTCTTGGCCGCCGCCGATGCACCACTTTCCGATCGCTCCTTACGAGCAGGTGTGAACGCGCCCGTCGTAGCCCCGATAGGTGCCCTTCTCCGCGTCATAGGTGCGGAAGCTCTTGCAGCTGGCACCACCCCTCTTCGCCTCCCGCTTCATTTCGCTGTTCGTTTGGCTCTTGGGCTTGCGGGCGCGGTGCTCGCGTTTGGCGGGCTTGGCGTCGTCCTCGGCATGGTGATGCGCTTGGCCGTGCCGTTCGGGCTTGGCTGACGTGGTTGCGGTGTTCTGCTTCGCAGCCGCCTTCTCCGGCGTGGCCGCGGGAGAAGCTGCGGCCGGCGGCTCGGATTTCTTGGGCTCGGCCGGCGCCGCCGCGGGCTTGCTCTCGGCGGCCTTCTCCTCGACCTTCTCCGATGCGGGCGCGTCCTTGGCGACGGCAGCGGGCTGAACGGCCAGAGTGGGCTCTGCCGGTTTCGACTCGGTCACGGCCGGCTTCTGGCCGACGTCGGTGCCGGAGTTCGGTTCGACCTTGGTCTCGGATTTGGCCTCGGCCGGCTTGCTCTCGGCCGCAGCATCCGTCGCGGCTTTTTCAGTCGATGCCTTGTCCGCCGGCGGCTGGCTCGCGCTGTCTGTGGCCTGAACGGGCTTGGCGTCCGCAGCGGCTGGCTCGCCGGGCTTCTCGGCCGTCTTCTCAGGCTCGGCCGCAGGCTTGCCGGCGGCATCCGAGGGCTGCTCGGCGGGCCTGGTTTCAGCGACCGCGGGTTTCGGCTCGGACTCTGCGGGCTTGTCGGCCGTCGGCGCGGCAGACTGCTCCGTGGCGGGCTTGGCCGCATCGTTCGCGGCTCCCTGAGCCCAGGCGCTGGAGCCAGCGATCACTCCGAGGACGCAGAACAGAACGCCGGCGCGGACGGCTGGCGGACAAACAACGGAAACTTGCATGCTGGAAAACTCGCTTGAGGGGCCGGCAGATTGCCGGTTTACGTCATCTGCAGCCAGCTTTCGCCACGAAAACGGCATGCGCGCAAAAGAGTCGCACAAGGTGTGCTTTCCGCATCATGAATTTGCAATCGCGGCGTGAAGGCCGGCGTGCCGACACTCAATGCGCCGGATGCCGACGGCACATTGGCCGCCTGAATGGCGCGGACTGCGTCCGGCTGGACCCCGGGTGGCGTCGCGGCGCTTCACGCGCTCACGGCGTTGCGGCTGATCACGTGATGGTAGTACGACGCGCTGAGCTTGGGCGTGCGCACCTGGGTGTCGAAGTCGACGTGATAGATGCCGAAGCGCTGCTTGTAGCCGAACACCCACTCGAAATTGTCCAGCAGGCTCCACAGGAAGTAGCCCTTCACGGGCACGCCCTCGGACGTAGCGCGCTGCAGCTGGGCGAGATAGTTGCGCAGATACATCACGCGGTCGAGGTCGTGGACCTTGCCATCGGCGGTCAGCTTGTCGTCCGAGGAGGTGCCGTTCTCGGTGATGTAGATGGTCTGGAGATTCCAGATCTTGGCGGCGAGCTTCGGCACCCAATAGGCCGTCTCCGGACCGACCAGCAGCCAGGGTGAGCTCATGTGCGGGAACGAGGACGGCATCGGCAGCACGTCGAATCCGGCCGCGCGGTCCGACGCGACGACATAGGCTTGCGGCGCGTAGATATTGAGGCCGACGAAATCGACCGGCGCCGAAATGATCTTCAGTTCGTCGGCGGTGAATTTCGGCGCATCCTTGCCGGACCACGCCAGGAAACCCTCCGTGTAGCGCCCCTCGAGGATGACGTTGAGGAAGCCGGCATTCAATTCGCGCGTCGCGATCTCGGCGGCGCGGATGTTCTCCGGCGTGTCGATCGCCGGCAGGCAGGCCGTGATGTTCTCGGCCATGCCGACGCGCATGCCGGCGCGCCCGCCGGAGCGGATGGCCTGGACGGCGAGACCGTGCGCCAGCGCCACGTGATGGCGCGCCTGGTTGACCTGCTGCTGCGGCAGCTTCAGCCCGGGCGCGTCGACGCCGAGGCCATAGCCGAACGGGACGAAGCGGCCGCATTCGTTGATGGTGAAGATGGTCTTGACACGGTCGCCGAGATGCTGCGCGACGTAGCCCGCATAATGCGCAAAGGCCTTGGCCGTGTCGGCCGAGAGCCAGCCGCCGACACGGTCCTGCAGCGCCTGCGGCAGATCCCAATGATACAGCGTTGCGTACGGCGTGATGCCGTTCGCCAGGAGCTCGTCGACGAGCCGGTTGTAGAAGTCGAGGCCCTTCGGATTGGGCGTCAGCCCGCCGTCGGGAAACAGCCGGGGCCAGGCGATCGAGAACCGATAGGCCCGGCAGCCGAGCTCCTTGATCAGCCGCACGTCGTCCTTGTAGCGGTTGTAGTGATCACAGGCGACGTCGCCAGTGCTGCCGTCCTCGATGTTGCCCTGCAAATGCGTGAACACGTCCCAGATCGACGGCCCGCGGCCATCGGCCGTAGCCCCGCCCTCGATCTGGTACGACGACGTCGCCGTCCCCCACACGAAATCTGCGGGAAACCGCCGCCCGATGTCCTCCTTCACCGCGCCCTCCTCCGCTTGCGCCGGGCCATTGGCCGCCCCGAGGGCGGCCAGCCCGGCCAGCTTCGCAAGATCACGGCGGGAAACGTCGTTCGGCATTGATGAACCTCAAACCTCTGTTGCTATCGTGCCCGATCGGAACGGCGAAAGCACTACGAACCATATCTGGGCTCCGATTTGAACCGCCCGAGGTGGCGGCAATGGAGCGGCCCCGATCACATCTGCGTCCGGAATCGGCGCGTCAATGACCGATGACGCCGCGCTCGGCATTGTGACCGCCGCACGGCTGCGGCGGCAGTGAAACGCGACTGCTCGCACCGTGGGTTCGTAGCGGCCTCGGCTCGACAGCGGTGCCCGATTACGCCTATGGTTGAGTCATGACGGATCACGATCACCATCACGACCATCAGCACGATCACTCGGACCTGTCCGAGACCGATCTGCGCGTCCGCGCGCTCGAAAGCATCCTGACCGAGAAGGGGTATATCGACCCCGCCGCGCTCGACGTGCTCATCGAGACCTATGAGAGCAAGGTCGGTCCCCGCAACGGCGCGCAGGTCGTGGCGCGGGCCTGGAGCGATCCGGCCTATCGGGCGCGCCTTCTTGCCGACGCCACGCCTGCGATCGGCGAGCTCGGCTATGCCGGCCGCCAGGGCGAGCACATCGTGGCGGTCGAGAACACGCCGGATCTGCACAACATGGTCGTGTGCACGCTGTGCTCCTGCTATCCGTGGCCCGTGCTCGGCCTGCCGCCGGTCTGGTACAAATCGGCGCCCTATCGCGCCAAGGCGGTGAAGGATCCGCGCGGCGTCCTGAAGGATTTCGGCTTCGAGCTGCCGCCGACGACGAAGATCCGGGTGTGGGATTCGACCGCCGAGGTCCGCTACTTCGTGCTGCCGATCCGCCCCGCCGGGACCGATGGCTGGAGCGAGGATCAGCTCGCCGCGCTCGTCACGCGCGACAGCATGATCGGCACCGGCCTGCCGAAGCAACCGCACGAGGTTGGCCGCTGATGGATGGTGCGCATGACATGGGCGGCGTGGCCGGCTTTGGTCCGGTCCGCCCCGAGCCGAACGAGCCGGTGTTCCACGCCGAATGGGAGCGTCGCGCCTTTGCCATGACGCTGGCGATGGCGACGCCCGGCGGCTGGAACATCGACATGTCGCGCTTCGCGCGCGAGAACCGTCCGCCGGACGACTACCTCGGCATGAGCTACTACCAGATCTGGCTCGCGGGCATCGAACGGCTGATGCAGGAGCGGCATCTGGTCGACGCCGATGAGATCGTCGCCGGCAAGGTGCTGCATCCGGTCAAGCCCGTCGCCAAGATCCTCACCGCCGATGCCGTCGCGCCGACCTTGCGTCGCGGCGGCCCGACCGAGCGCGCGGCGACGAAGCCGGCGCTGTTCGCGGTCGGCGACCGCGTCCGCGCCAAGGACATCCATCCGACGACGCATACGCGGCTGCCGCGCTACGTGCGCGGCCATCTCGGCCGCGTCGAGGCGGTCAGAGGCGTGCACGTGTTTCCGGACAGCAACGCCCATGGCGGCGGCGAAGACCCGCAATGGCTCTACACGGTGTCGTTCAGCGGCGCCGAGCTGTGGGCCGATGCGCCCGATCCGCTGCTGGAGGTCACGGTCGACGCCTTCGAGCCCTATCTGGAGCCGGCCCGATGACACCCGACCGCGAGGCGGCGGCCGCGGCGACGCGCGCCCTGCCCGGCATTCCCGTCGACGACAGCGGGCCCGTGTTTCGCGAGCCGTGGGAAGCCCACGCCTTCGCGATGGCCGTCACGCTGCACGCCCGCGGCCTCTTTACCTGGCCCGAATGGGCGGCTGCGCTCGCCGAGGAGATTTCGCGCGCGCAAGCGTCTGGCGATCCCGATTGCGGCGATACCTATTACCGGCACTGGCTCGCGACGCTCGAGCGGCTCGTCGCCGAGAAGGGCGTCACCTCCGCCGGCGCGCTCGCGCGCTACCGCGACGCCTGGGATCACGCTGCCGATCGCACCCCGCATGGCAAGCCGATCGAGCTCAGGCCCGAGGATTTTGTCGGCTGAGCCCTTCGCGCGCGCGTCTGGCGGATGCTTAATGCCCGGTGTGCGGACGATCCTGCTTTTGATGGTCCGGTCTTAACGGCCGGCTATTCATGCCGCGAACAGCGGTATTCGTTCGAAATTGAACGTTCATCAGTGCGTCCGTAGCGTCCCGCGCATCTTCTTTGCTGAAGTTGAGGGGGACGTCGAAATGCCCGCGCCAGAGTTCGCCACCATCGTCGACACGCTCGCCGGCGTGCGTCAGGACTATCACGAGAAGCTCAAATCGATTCCACAGTACGAAGCCTTCCTGCTGATCGAGAGCTCGACCGAGAAGGCTGCGGGAGCCCTGCACGGCACCGAGGCGTCGGGCTCCTCCATCGCCACCGACGTGATCGATTCGCTGCAATATGCGCGCAACCGGTTCGAGCAGCACATGGCGTCGATCCCGGAGTATCGCGTGCTGGTGGCGATCGACCGCGTGATCAAGGAGATCTCGCAGCATCTCGGCCTCGCGCCGCATGATGATGCGCCGGCCAAGGAGGGCCTTGCCGCGGCCGCCGAACAGCCCGCCGAAGCCGCCGAGGCTGTGGCCTGCGCTGCGAGCGCCGACACCGATGCCCCCGCCGAAGAGGCCGCGCCCCCCGAGCCGGAGCAGGCAGAAATGGCCGAGGACGAACCGGCCGCAGCCGCAGCGGAGCCGGTCGAAGCCGAGGCCCCCACCCTGCGTATCGTCGACACCCCAGTGAAGTCGCCGTCGATCGTGCCCGCCGATCACGACGGTGCCGCCCACGACGACGACATCGTGGTGCTGAACGCGCCTGCCTGGGAGAAGAGCGGCAAGGACGCCAAGGACGACATCACCGCGCGCCTCGTCGCACAGGCGGCATCCGCGGCAGCCAATGAGGCCGATGACGGCCACCACCTCGCCGATGCGGATCTCGTCATCGTCAGCCAGCGTGAGCCGTCCGACAACGAAGCCGCCTGAGCGCTCGTCTGTCGCGCAGCTCTCCGCGGGGCCCGAGGGCCCCGCTTCCGATTCAGGATGGCCCGCCCGCCGCGATGTACGCGCGCCATCCTTTGGCGCGCAGCTCGCAGGCGGGGCAGTGACCGCAGCCGTGACCCCAGTCATGCCGCGCGCCGCGCTCGCCGAGATAGCAGGTGTGCGACTGGTCGCGGATCAGGTCGACGAGGCCGGCGCCGCCGAGGTCATGCGCCAGCTGCCAGGTCGCGGCCTTCGACAGCCACATCAGCGGCGTGTGCAACTCGAACGCGCGCGCCATGCCCAGGCTCAGCGCATTCTGCAGCGCCTTGATGGTCTCGTCGCGGCAGTCCGGATAGCCCGAATAGTCCGTCTCGCACATGCCGCCGACGATATGGCGGATGCCGCGGCGATAGGCGAGCGCCGCCGCAAAGGTCAGGAACACCAGGTTGCGGCCCGGCACGAAGGTGTTGGGCAGGCCGTCGGCGCCCATCTCGATCGCGACGTCGCGCGTCAGCGCGGTCTCGGAGATCGCAGCCAGCGTTGGAATGTCCAGCGTGTGGCTGTCACCGAGCTTGGCTGCCCAGTCGGGGCGCAGGCGCGCGATGCCCTCGACCAGCCGGTCGCGGCAGGCGAGCTCGATCGCATGGCGCTGCCCGTAGGCGAAACCGATCGTCTCGACGCGCGCGAAGCGGTCGAGCGCCCAGGCCAGGCACGTCGTGGAATCCTGCCCTCCCGAGAACAGCACCAGGGCCGTCGTGTCCTGCTCACTCATGGCCCCCGCTTAGCATCATCGACGGGTCGGGCCAACCCGCCGGGCGCATCCCGTGCAGTCGCCCTTTTCGCTGGGAGCCGCGCGCGGCTTGGGGCATACAGGACCCGATCGAACGATGCTCTCAGGACCTGCCCATGATCCCCTCCCGCGACATCTCACGCCTGATCGAGATCATGGCGGCGCTGCGCACGCCGGTCACCGGCTGCCCGTGGGATATCGAGCAGACGTTCCGGACCATCGCGCCCTACACCATCGAGGAAGCCTATGAGGTGGCGGACGCGATCACGCGCGACGATCTCGACGATCTGCGCGAGGAGCTCGGCGATCTCCTGCTGCAGGTGGTCTATCATGCCCGCATCGCCGAAGAACAAGGCGCGTTTGCGTTCGGCGACGTCGTCGAGGGCATCACGAAGAAGATGATCCGCCGCCATCCGCATGTGTTCCCGGACAAGGACGGCAACGTCACCCAGCCTACCAAAGGCACCTGGGACCGCATCAAGGCCGAGGAGAAGGCCGAGCGCGCCGCGCGGCGGCCGCCCGAGGCGCAGACGAGCAAGTCCTCTCTGCTATCAGGCATCAAGGCCGGACAGCCGGCGCTGGTCCGCGCCATGGAGCTGCAGCGCAAGGCCGCGACCGTCGGCTTCGATTGGAACGATCCGCGCGCGGTGTTGCAGAAGATCCGCGAGGAGGCCGACGAGATCGAGGCCGCGCTCGACAACAAGGATGCGACCGAGCTGACCGAAGAGACCGGCGATCTCCTGTTCGCGCTGGTCAATCTTGCCCGCCACGCCGAGGTTGATCCGGAGACCGCATTGCGCGGCACCAACGCCAAGTTCGAGCGCCGTTTCGCGCACATCGAGCAGGCGTTGACGGCGAAGGGCCGCACACTCGAAGAAGCGTCGCTCGACGAGATGGACGAATTGTGGAACGAGGCGAAGCGGCTGGAGAAGTAGCGTCCCCGGTTCCGAGGTCGTGATCAGCCGCCCTTGCGCGACAGCTCGGCCCTTGCGATCTCGACGAAGCGCTGGGCGGCCGGCGACAATCCAAAGTCGGCGCGGCTCAGCAGCGAGACGTGCCGATGAATCGTCGGCTGCGACAGCGGGATCGCGGCCAAGGTCGGAAATTGTGCCTTGGGCAGCATGTGCGCGGGCAGGATGCTGATGCCGGCGCCCTCCGCCGTGAGCGCCAGCGCGGTCGTGATCAGCGACACTTCCCAGGCAGGCTTCAGCGACCGCCCGGTCTCCGCCAGCGCCTCGTCGATCTGGCGGCGGATGCGCGTGCCGTGACGCATCGTGATCAGGTCGGAGCTCATGATGCCGTCCCACGTCAGACGGCGGTGCTTCTCGAACCGGCCGTCCTTGATGCCGATCGCCGAGAGCGGACTTTGCATCAGCGTCTCAATTCTGACCTCCGGTACGCCCTCGTCCTCCACGCTGCCGAGGCCGAACTCCGCATGCCCGGCCATCACGATCGCGAGCAGTTCGTCGGGCGCGACATCACGCAGATCGATGCGCACCTCGGGATGGCGCGATCGAAACGTCGCAAACACGCGTGGAAGCAGCGCCGACGCGACGCCCGCTGAGACCGCGATGGAAATTCGGCCGGCCTTGATCTCGGCAAGGTCGCGCATCCGCTGCGACAGCCCCTGCGTCCCCGCCAGGATGCGTTCCGCCGCCGTGATCGCCTCGCGGCAGGCCGCCGTCGGGTGCAGCGCCCGCGTCGTGCGATCGAACAGCTTGAGCTGAAAGTTCTCCTCGATCTGCCGGATCAGCAGGCTGATCGCCGACTGCGTGACGCGCAGCTCGGCGGCCGCCTTGGTGATGCTGCCGAGCCGATACACCAGGACCAGGGCCTCCAATTGCCGCAAGGTCGGGGGCATTAGCTTTCCTCATGAATGAATGAGAATTTTGTGGCTAATCGAAAGAGTTTGATCATGCAACATATTTGCAAACAGCCGGCGGCTGCGGTGAAGCGGCCAGGCAATAACAAGCACATGGGGAGGGACATTTGACGCAAGCGATCAATCTCACGCGCTACGTCGACGAGCGGCCGCTGTCGGGATTCCAGATCAGGGTGATCTGCCTGTGCGCGTTGGTCGTCGGGCTCGACGGCTTCGATGCCCAGGCGCTCGGCTTCGTCGCCCCTGCCCTCAGCAAGGACCTGCATCTGGCGCCGGGCGCCCTGGGACCGGTGTTTGGCGCGTCCCTGTTCGGCGTGATGATCGGCTCGCTGGTGTTCGGCGCCCTGGCCGACTATCTCGGGCGCAAATGGCTCGTCGTCGCCGGCGTTCTCGTGTTCGCGCTTGGATCGCTGGCGACCACCCAGGCCACGAGCATATCCGACCTCGTCATCATTCGGTTCCTCACCGGCCTCGGGCTCGGCGGCGTCCTGCCCAACACGATCGCTCTGACCGGCGAATATTCGCCGCAGCGCCGCAGGACCCTGTTGATCATGCTGATGTTCATGACGGTGTCGCTGGGATCGGCGATCGGCGGAGCGGTCGCGGCCAAGCTCATCACCGCCTATGGCTGGCAGATCATCTTTCTCATCGGCGGCATTCTGCCGCTCATCCTCTGTCCGGTCCTCATTATCTGGCTGCCGGAATCGCTCTCGCTGCTGGCCCTCGACGACAGCAAGAATGATCGCGTGCGCGCGCTGCTGACGCGGATCGATCCGTCGGACCGCCTGCCCGCCGACGCGCGCTTTACGATCATCGAGGAGAGCGGCAAGGGCTTTCTGCTGCCACAGCTGTTCACCAAGCGGCGTCTGCTGCCGACCTTGCTGCTGTGGGTCATGTTCTTCATGAACATGATGGACATCTATTTCCTCAACAGCTGGCTGCCGACGCTCACACATGGTGTCGGGCTCGACGTCCAGGCGGCGATCGCCGTCGGCATCGCCTTCCAGCTCGGCGGCATGCTCGGCACCGTCGGGCTCGGCCTGCTGATCGAAAAGTTCGGCTTCGATCGCGCCCTGTTCGCGACCTACGTTGCCGGCTTCCTCTCGATCATCACCATCGGTATCGCGGGAGCCTCGTTGCCGATTCTCGTGCCGGCCGTCTTCATTGCCGGCGTCGCGGTGATCGGCGGACAGATCGGCTGCAACGCCTATGCGGCGCGCATCTATCCGACCTACATCCGCGGCACCGGCATCGGCTGGGCACTGGGCATCGGCCGCTTCGGCTCGATCCTCGGCGTCACGATCGGCGGGTTGATGCTCGCGGCGAAATGGGACGTCTCCTCGCTGTTTCAGGCCAGCGCGGTACCGCAACTGTTCTCGGCGCTGGTGATCCTCGGCCTCGCTGTCCTCGGCATGCGCGGCAGTCTTCCGAGCGCCGACGATGCGCAACGCAGTGCGCTCTCCACGCCCGAGCGCGCGTAGATCAAAGCAAGAGAACCGACATGAAGACGATACGAACCCAGGTGCTCATCGTGGGCGCCGGCCCGGTCGGACTGACCGCCGCCATGGATCTCGCCTCGCGCGGCATCGACGTCGTGGTCGCGGAGATCAGGCGCGCCGGAGAGCCGCCCAACGTGAAATGCAACCACGTCTCCGCGCGCTCGATGGAGGTGTTCCGCCGCCTCGGCATCGTCCGCGAGGTGCGCGAAGGCGGCCTGCCGGCTGATTTTCCAAACGACTGCGCCTATCGCACCGCCGTCGTCGGCCGCGAGCTGACGCGCATCCCGATCCCATGCCGCCAGGACCGCTACACGGCAACCGGTGGGCCGGACACCGATTGGCCGACGCCCGAGCCGCCGCATCGCATCAATCAGATCTATCTCGAGCCGATCCTGTTCGCTTGCGCAGAGGCGCAGCGCGGCATCACGATTCTCAACCGCGTCGAGGTCGATCGGTTCGACCAGGATGAAAACGGCGTGATCGCGCGGGCGCGCGATCTCGACGCCGGCCGGGACATCACCATCTCAGCCGACTATCTGATTGGCTGCGACGGCGGCCGCTCCACGGTGCGCAAGCTCATCGGCTCACGGCTCAGCGGCACCGATGTCGTGCAGCGGGTGCAGTCGACCTACATCCACGCTCCCGCGCTGAAGGAGCTGATCACCCAGAAGCCGGCCTGGATGACGATGTCGCTCAACCCGCGGCGCTGCGGCACCACCGTCTCCATCGACGGCCGCGACAACTGGCTGATCCACAACCACCTCGCGGCCGAGGAGCTCGAGTTCGACAGTGTCGATCGCGATTGGGCACTGCGCACCATTCTCGGTGTCGACGACCGTTTCCAGTATGAGATCATCAGCAAGGAGGACTGGATCGGACGTCGCCTGGTGGCGGATCGCTTCCGCGATCGCCGCGCCTTCATCTGCGGTGATGCGGCGCATCTGTGGATCCCCTATGCCGGCTACGGCATGAATGCAGGGATCGCCGATGCGGTCGACCTGTGCTGGATGCTTGCCGGCGTCCTCCACGGCTGGGCCACCCCTGCCCTGCTCGACGCGTACGAAGCGGAGCGGCAGCCGATCACCGAGCAGGTGTCGCACTTCGCGATGAACCACGCGCTCGCGGTGATGAGCCAGAGACGCGCCGTGCCTGCGGAGGTGGAGATCGATGGCCCCGTCGGCGACGCGGCGCGCAGCATGGTCGGCAAGGCCGCCTATGATCTCAACGTGCAGCAATATTGCTGCGCCGGCTTGAATTTCGGCTATTACTACGACCGGTCTCCGGCGATCTCATACGATGGCGAGACGCCGCCGCCCTACGGCATGGGCCATTTCAGCGCGTCCACAGTGCCCGGCGCACGCGCGCCGCACGTCTGGCTGGCCGATGGCCGATCGCTGCTGGATGCGCTTGGCCCGGCCTACACGCTGGTGCGGTTCGATCCGACCGTCGATGTCATGCCACTGGTCGACGCCGCGGCCCGCCAGGGCGTTCCCTTGACGCTCGTCGACGTCGAGCGCGCAAAGGCCGGTTATGGCTTCCCGGACAGCCTGCTCGTGCTGCGGCCGGACTCGCACATTGCCTGGCGCGGCTTGGCCGCACCGCTCGAGCCCAACGACCTGTTCGGTCGCCTGCGTGGACAGGCAAGTCAGAGCATGCGCCGTGACGATGCCGTCGTCGCCCTGACCCGCGTCGTCGCGCCATGACCCGCCACACCACCGCGCATTACTTCCTCGAGGCGCTCGTCGAGATCGGCATCGATTACATCTTCGCCAATCTCGGCACCGATCATGTCTCGCTGATCGAGGAGCTTGCACGCTGGGACAGCGAAGGTCGACGGCACCCCGAGGTGATCCTGTGTCCTCACGAGGTGGTCGCGGTGCACATGGCAATGGGCTATGCGAGCGCGACCGGCCGCGGCCAAGCCGTGTTCGTCCATGTCGATGCCGGCACGGCGAACGCGTGCATGGCGATTCAGAACGCCTTTCGCTACCGGCTGCCGGTGCTGCTGTTTGCAGGGCGGGCTCCGTTCGCGCTGCATGGCGAGCTGCCGGGAGGACGTGACACCTACGTCCACTTCGTGCAGGAGAGTTTCGATCAGGGCAGCATCGTGCGTCCTTATGTCAAATGGGAATACACGCTGCCGTCGGGCGTCGTCGTCAAGGAGGCGGTGGCCCGCGCTGCCGCGTTCATGCACAGCGATCCGCCCGGCCCGGTCTACATGATGCTGCCGCGCGAGACCCTCGCCGAGATCTGGGACGAGGCGGCGATGCCGGCTTGCCCGCCCGCGCGCCATGGCAGCGTCAAGGCGGGAGGGATCGAGCCGGAGCGCGCGCGTGCCATCGCGGACGCGCTGATGAAGGCAGAGAATCCGATCGCGCTCACTGCTTATCTCGGACGCAGCGCCGAGGCCGTCTCTGTGCTGGAGCGGCTGGCGCTGGTCTGCGGAATCCGTGTCGCGGAGTTCAACCCTGTCACGATGAACATCTGCCAGGACTCCCCTTGCTTTGCCGGCTCCGACCCGGCCGCGCTGGTCGCCGGCGCCGATCTCGGGCTGCTCATCGACATCGACGTGCCATTCATTCCGCAGATGCTGAAGGCCGCCGATCGGCTGCGCTGGATCCAGATCGATATCGACGCCCTGAAGGCGGACATCCCGATGTGGGGATTTGCCACCGACCTCCGTATTCAGGGCGATTCGGCCGTCATTCTTCGTCAGGTGCTGGAGATCATCGTTGCCCGTGGCGACGACGCCTATCTCACGAGAGTGCGCGACCGGATCGCGAGCTGGCAGCCGGCACGCGAGGCCGCGCAGGCGAAACGGATATCCGCGGCGGCACAGAAGGGCCGGATCGGAGCGATCAACCCGGCCTATTTGTTTGCGCGGTTGCAGGCGCTGCTGTCGGAGGACGACATCGTCCTCAACGAGGCGGTCCGCAACGCGCCAATCCTGCAACAGCAGCTTCGCCGCACCAAGCCGATGACCTATGTGGGCCTGGCCGGCGGCGGCCTCGGCTTCAGCGGCGGCATGGCGCTCGGACTCAAGCTCGCCAATCCCTCAGCGCGCGTGGTGCAGATCGTCGGCGACGGCGCCTATCATTTCGCCGCGCCGGACTCCGTCTACGCCTTATCGCAGCAGTGCCAGCTCCCGATCCTGACCGTGATCCTCGACAACAACGGATGGCAGGCGGTGAAGGCATCGGTGCAGCGCGTCTATCCGGACGGCGCCGCACAGCGCACGGACTCCTTCCTCTCTAGGCTCAGCACCGGGCGCCAGGGCGAGCAGCGTCGTCTCGCCGACATCGCCTGCGCATTCGGCGCCCATGGCGAGCGGGTCGAGGATCCCGACAAGCTCGATGCGGCGATCGAGCGCTGCCTCGCCGCCCTCGACGGCGGGCGCGCCGCGGTGCTGCACGTCGACATCACGCCCTTGTAGCCCGATGGATAGGCGCAGCGATGCATGTCATCCTGCACGAGAGGCAAACGACGTCGCGCGCGGCTCACGCCACGCGGGGCACGCCGTGATAGCGCTCGACCACGATGTCGCGCTTGGTGGCATCGACGCGCACGGTCATGTCGTAGTGGCCCTCGTGCAGCTCCTTGGCCAGCACTTCGGCGTTGCGATGCAGCCAGGAGATGCCGGCGCCGTCGGCCGCATCGATGGTGAGATCGAGCGTCGTCCGCGCCGCCGCGAGCCGGTCCTCGATCGTCTGCAGGAGCGCGTCGACGCCCTCCCCAGTCTGGGCCGAGACCAGCAGGCACGGGCGCTCCGGTGGCCGCCGTGCGGCGATGTTGGCGAGGTTCTCGCACGCCGCCTCGTCGAGGCGATCGATCTTGTTCCAGACCTCGATGATGGTGTCGGTGGCCTCGGGATCGATGCCGAGCTGGCTGAGCACCAGTTCGACATCGTGCTGCTGCGCCTCGGCATCCTCGTGCGACATGTCGCGGACGTGCAGGATCACGTCGGCCTCCAGCACCTCCTCGAGCGTGGCGCGGAAGGCGGCGACGAGCTGCGTCGGCAGGTTGGAGATGAATCCCACGGTGTCCGACAGCATCGCCTTGCCGCCATGCGGCAGCGTGATCGCGCGCAAGGTCGGATCGAGCGTCGCGAACAGCATGTCGGCGGCCTGGACGTCGGCGCGCGTCAGGCGATTGAACAGCGTCGACTTGCCGGCATTGGTGTAGCCGACCAGCGCCACGACGCGATACGGCACGCGCTGGCGTCCGGCGCGATGCAGCCGCCGCGTCGCCTGGACCTTCTTCAGCTCGTTCTCGAGCCGCGTGATGCGGTCGCCGATCAGCCGGCGGTCGGCCTCGATCTGGGTCTCGCCGGGACCGCCCATGAAGCCGAAACCGCCGCGCTGGCGTTCGAGATGGGTCCAGGACCGCACCAGGCGGCTGCGCTGATAGTTGAGATGCGCGAGCTCGACCTGCAGCGCACCCTCCTTCGTCTTGGCGCGGCGGCCGAAGATCTCCAGGATCAAGCCGGTGCGGTCGAGCACCTTGGTGTTCCAGGCCTTCTCGAGGTTTCGCTGCTGGATCGGCGAGAGCGCGCAATCCATCACCACCAGCTCGACGCCATGGCCGGCGATCACGCCGGCAATCTCTTCGACCTTGCCCTTGCCGAGATAGGTCGCGGGGCGGATCTGCCCGATCGGCGCGAGAATGGCCTCGGCCACGGTCAGGTCGATGGCCCGCGCGAGGCCCGCCGCCTCGTCGATCCTCGCCTCGAAATCACGCATGTCAGATTGGCCTGCTTGCGCGCCATCGTCGCCGCGGCGCGCTCGCAAGTAGGGGCCGACCACGATGACGAGCCCGGTCCCCTTATTGTCATCCGGCCTCGACAGGCCGATGGTCCCTTCGCGATTGCGGGGTTCCAATCAGGTCACTCTCACGTCAGGTCACACTCACGCAGACGCGTCCTCGCCGCCTTCGAACAACTGGATCGGCGCGCCTGGCATGATGGTGGAGATCGCATGCTTGTAGACGAGCTGCGAGTGACCGTCGCGCCGGAGCAGCAGGCAGAAATTGTCGAACCATGTGACAATCCCCTGCAGCTTCACGCCATTGACCAGAAAGATCGTGAGCGGCGTCTTGGTTTTGCGGACATGGTTTAGAAAGGTGTCTTGTAGGTTTTGTGCGCGGTCTGCCGCCATTGTTATTGTCTCGCAGTCTTGTGCTTTTTCTTATTGAACCTTCGATGTCCCGATCGCAGGCCCCGGATTCATCGAGGTGGCCCATGGTCCATTGAGATCCCCCTCGAGGGACCACGGGATGCCGGATTAGAAGACAGGCGAGCATATTAGGCAAGCCGCTTGCAAGGAAGCCGGTTCCAAAACAACCGGATTCATCCGTAAAATTCCGGAAATGGACGAATTTTCCAATGTAAATTCGTCCAGTCGGCAGGTTTGGCCGAGCTGGAGCCTCAGCCGACGCCGAGCGCCTTCAGCTTGCGATGCAGGGCCGACCGCTCCATGCCCACGAACTCGGCCGTGCGCGAGATGTTGCCCGAGAAGCGGCTGATCTGGGCGATCAGATAGTCGCGCTCGAACACCTCGCGTGCCTCGCGCAGCGGCAGGCCCATGATGTGCTCGCCATTGTTGCTGGTCGGCATCGCCGGCACCATCGATCCCACATCCGGCGGCAGCATGTCGGCGGTGATGATCACCTCCGGTCCACCGGCGGCCAGAATCATGACGCGCTCGACGTTGTTGCGAAGCTGACGGACGTTGCCGGGCCACACATGCGACTGCAGCACGGCCATGGCGTCCTGGCCGATCTGGCGCTTCGGCAGGCCGGTCGTGGCCGAAATCTGCTCCATGAAATAGTCGATCAGCTCGGGAATGTCCTCGCGGCGCTCCGACAGCGGCGGAACCCTGATCGGAACCACCGACAGACGGTGATAGAGGTCCTCGCGGAAACGCCCGGCGGCAATCTCCTCCTCGAGATTCCGTGCGGTGGAGGAGATGATGCGCACGTCGACGTGCACCTTGGTGGTGCCGCCGGCGCGCTGGAATGTCTGGTCGACCAGCACGCGCAGGATCTTGTTCTGCGTCTCGCGCGGCATGTCGGCGATCTCGTCGACGAACAGCGTGCCGCCGTGGGCCTCCTCGAGCGCGCCGGTCTTGCGCGCCTGCTCGCCGTTCGACTGCTCGATGCCGAACAGCTCCTCCTCCATCCGCTCCGGCGTGATCGCGGCGGCGTTGATGACGACGAACGGGCCCTCGGAGCGCGGCGACTGAGCGTGCAGCGAACGCGCGGCAAGCTCCTTGCCCGAGCCCGGCGGGCCGACGATCAGGATGCGGCTGTTGGCCTTGGCGGCGCGCTCGATGGTCTGGCGCAACTGGTTCATCGATGGCGAGCGGCCGGTCATGCTGCTCGCGGTCGGCGCCAGCTGCTTGAGCTCACGAACCTCGCGCTTCAGCCGGGAATTCTCCAGCGCACGCGTGGCAACCAGAATCAGGCGGTCGGACTTGAACGGCTTCTCGATGAAGTCATAGGCGCCGCGCTTGATCGCGGCGACCGCCGTTTCGATGTTGCCGTGGCCGGAGATCATCACGACCGGAAGGTCGGGATGGTCCTTCTTGATCTGCTCGAGGAGCTGCAGACCGTCGAGCTTGGAGCCCTGCAGCCAGATGTCCAGGAACACCAGGTTGGGACGGCGGCTCGTGATCTCCGCGAGCGCCGAATCGCTGTCGCGCGCGGTTCGCGTCGTGAAGCCTTCGTCATCCAGGATGCCGGCGACCAGCTCCCGGATATCGGCTTCATCGTCGACAATCAGAATATCACTCGCCATGGGTCACGCCTGTCTCGTCAGCTGCCGGTTGCGGCTTGGATTTTTGGTTCATCATTGGTCGTTTGAACCGTGTCAGCGGTTTCGCCGCCGGCCTCGGTCTTCTGCGCATTGTCAGACGCCCCCGCCTGCTCCTTCGCGCCCGTCTTCGCGGCCTGGCCGGAGACGGCAAAGCGCAGCCGCATCCAGGCGCCGCGCTGGCCGGGACGGAAATCGGACGCGTCCTTCAGCTCGAGCTTGCCGCCATGGTCTTCCAGCACGCGGCCGACGATGGCGAGCCCGAGGCCGGTGCCCTTGGCGCGCGTCGTGACATAGGGCTCGAGCAGCCGCTGCCGCGCCACCTTCGGCAGACCGATGCCGTTGTCGATGACGTCGATCAGCACGTCCTCACCCTCGCGCGAGGCGACGACATCGATTCGGCCTTTGCCGAGCTCCGCCTCGGGCACCACCTCGATCGCCTCGGTGGCGTTCTTGATGATGTTGGTCAGCGCCTGCGAGATCAGGCGGCGGTCGAACTGCGCGCGCAACGGGTCCTGCTTGATCTCGGTCTCGATGTCGATCTCGGGATGCGCGACCTTCATCAGGAACACGGCCTGCCGCACGGTGTCGGCGACGTCCTCGCCTTCCATCACCGGCTTCGGCATCCGCGCGAATCGCGAGAACTCGTCGACCATTCGCCTGATGTCGTCGACCTGCCGCACGATCGTCTCGGTACATTGCTCAAATACCGCCTTGTCCTCGGTGATGACCTTGCCGAATTTGCGGCGGATGCGCTCAGCCGAGAGTTGAATCGGCGTCAGCGGATTCTTGATCTCGTGCGCGATGCGGCGCGCGACGTCGCCCCAGGCGGACGTGCGCTGCGCCGAGACCAGCTCGGTGATGTCGTCCAGCGTGATGATGTAGCTGTCGCGCGCCTGGTTGGTCTGCTCGGCGGTGACGCGCACCGACAGATTGCGCTCGTGGCCGTCGCGCTGGATCGTGATCTGCCCCTGCACCAGCCGCTGCTTGCCCTCGCGCGCCGTCTTCATCATGTCGTCGAGCTCGGGCAGCACGTCGGAGAGCGGATGATCCAGCACCTCCTGCTCGGCATGTCCGATCAGCTTCTCGGCCGAGCGGTTGAGGATGCCGACGCTGCCCGAGGCATCGACGCCGATGATGCCGGCGGAGGCCGACGACAGCACCGCCTCGATGAAGCGGCGCCGGCTGTCGATCAATTCGCTGGCGCTGACCAGCTCGTCGCGCTGCGTGCGCAGCTCCTGCGTCATCTTGTTGAAGGTCTGGCCGAGCTGGGCGAGATCGCCCTCCGAGCGATGCACCGGGACCTGGACGTTGAGATCGCCGGTCGACACGGTGTTGGCGGCATTCATCAATTGCCGGATCGGCGCCACCAGCCAGTTGGCGAAGTTCAGCCCGATCAGCACCGAGGCCATCAGGATGGTCAGCGCGATCACCGCGAACATCAGCGCGAAGGCGATCTGGATGCCGAAGCGCCGCGCCTCGACCTGGGCGTATTCGGCGACCGACAGCTCGGTCTGCTTGAGCTGCTCGACGACCTGCGGATCGAGCGGGCGCGCGACGTAGAGGAAGGTGTCGTTGAACGCGCGCAGCCGGATCACCGCGGCGACGTAGTTCGATTCCGGCAGGACCGCGATCTCGGGCTCCTCCTCCCGGACATTGTTGAGGAACTCGGGCGCCGGCGGCGAATAGGCCAGTTGCACCCCGCCGGTCTCGGCCCAGACGATCGGATTGGTGTTCTTGTCGATGATCATCGCGCCCGGCAGGTTGCGCGAGGCGGCGCTGGTGGTGAGCAGCTCGCGGAAGCTGGCGCGGTCCTGGTCGAACAGCGGCCGCGCGCGTGCGATGTCGGTCGCCATGCCGATGATGTCACCGCGGATGAATTGCGCGTGCTCCTGCATGTAGGCGCGCGCGATGGTCAGCGAGTTCTGGATCGCGACCTTGGCCGGTCCGGAGAACAGCCGGTCGAGGCCGCGATCGATGGTGACGTTGGCCGCCACCGCGACCAGCACGGCCGGTAGCACCGCGATCACCGAGAACAGGCTGACGATCTGCACGTGCAGCCGCGCCGCCGCCCGGCCGCGCCGGCGGGCCTGCACCACCTGCCAGACCTCGCGGATGATGATCCCGACCAGGACCAGGATCGTTCCGGCGTCGATCAGGTAGAAGGTCTTGACGACGTCGGTCGTCGGCTCGACCGGGGTCAACCCGACCAGCACGATGAAGGTGAGGAAGGCCGACAGCAGCGCGAGCGCCACCGCCACCGGCGCCAGCCAGGTGCGCCAGGTCCAGCGCCGGCCGTCGGTGGACGACGAATCGAAGGGGGTGGCCGAGGTCTCTGCGCTGGTCATTCCGGCAAGGTGGGTGATGCTGAACGCGGCATATCCGGGAATCGGACTGATGCATTCCTACCACGCTGTTGCCAAATTGCGACAAATCCGCGGCGCCGGAGCGCGTCGCGGATTTGTCTACATTAATTCTCACCTGAGGCGGGCCTGAGCCCGCCCGGAAAGGTATCAAATCACCATCAAGCGCCGCTGCGGTACACCTGAATGTCGAGGTCGCGAATCTTCTTCCGCAGCGTGTTGCGGTTGAGGCCGAGCAGATCGGCCGCGCGGATCTGGTTGCCGCGGGTTGCCGCCAGCGCCGCCGTCAGCAGCGGAATCTCGATCTCCTTGAGGATGCGGTGGTACAGCCCCGGCGGCGGCACGCCGTTCGGAAAGCCTTGGAAGTGCGAGGACAGATAGGCCTCCACGGCGCCACCGAGATTGTCGATCGAGGTCGGCGTGTTCGAGCCGGTGGTCACCGCCGGCGGCGCCAGCTCGCCATCGATCACCGAGGCAGTGATCACGTCCTGCGGATACAGCGCGGCCAAACGCCGGGCGAGATTCTCCAGCTCGCGGACGTTGCCCGGCCAGCGGTGCTGCTTGAGCCGCTCCAGCGCCGCAGCATCGAGCTTCTTCGGCGGCAGCCCGTCCTTCTCGGCCAGCGCGAAGAAATGCCGGACGAGATCTGGCAGGTCCTCGATGCGCTCGCGCAAGGGAGGCAGCCGCAGCGGCACGACGTTGAGGCGGAAGAACAGATCCTCGCGGAACAGCCCCTGCTGGATCAGGATGCGCAGGTCCTTGTTGGAGGCGGCGACGATGCGCACGTCGGTCTTGATCGGGGTGCGGCCGCCGACGGTGGTGTACTCGCCCTGCTGCAACACGCGTAAGAGCCGCGTCTGCGCCTCCATCGGCATGTCGCCGATCTCGTCCAGGAACAGCGTGCCGCCCTCGGCCTGCTCGAAACGGCCGGACGCTCGGGTGTTGGCGCCAGTGAAGGCGCCGC
Source organism: Bradyrhizobium sp. SZCCHNR1043 (assembly GCF_032489675.1). NCBI lineage: Bacteria > Pseudomonadati > Pseudomonadota > Alphaproteobacteria > Hyphomicrobiales > Nitrobacteraceae > Bradyrhizobium > Bradyrhizobium sp. SZCCHNR1043. The sequence goes on along the minus strand of NZ_JAUEYN010000005.1, from coordinate 370,133 downwards.
GCTCGTGCCCGAACAGTTCCGACTCGATTAGGTCGCGCGGGATCGCCGCCATGTTGACCGCAACGAACGGGCCGTTGCGGCGCTTGCCGTAATCGTGCAGCGCGCGCGCCACCAGCTCCTTGCCGGTGCCGCTCTCGCCGGAGATCATCACCGTGAGGTCGGTCTGCATCAGTCGCGCCAGCACGCGGTAGATGTCCTGCATCGCCGGCGAGCGGCCGACCAGAGGGATCGATTCGAACTCGCCGTCGTCGGGCTGGCTCGCCGCACGCTCCTTCGGCTCGGCCAAGGCACGGCCGACGATCGCAATCAGCTCCTTCAGGTCGAACGGCTTCGGCAGATACTCATAGGCGCCGCGCTCCGACGCCTTGATGGCGGTCATGAAGGTGTTCTGCGCGCTCATCACGATGACCGGCAGGTTGGGCCGCATCTTCTTGATCCGCGGCAGCAGGTCGAACGCGTTCTCGTCCGGCATCACCACGTCGGTGATGACGAGATCGCCCTCGCCCTGGCTCACCCAGCGCCACAGCGTGGCGGCGTTGCCGGTCAGCCGCACCTCATAGCCGGCGCGTGACAGCGCCTGGTTCAGGACCGTGCGGATGGCCGTATCGTCGTCGGCAACGAGAATGCTACCTGCAGGCATAGGTGGTCCTCAATTTGATCCCTGTGAGGCATGCAACGGCGTCCCCGAAACGTCATCGCGATGGCCGTGGTCTGGTTGTCTGGCTGCGCTGTACATCGGCATCAGCACCCGGAAGGTCGTCTTGCGCGGCTGCGACTCGCACTCGATGATCCCGCCATGATCGCCGACGATCTTCGCGACCAATGCAAGTCCGAGGCCGCTTCCGGTCGGCTTGGTGGTCACGAACGGATCGAACAGATTGGGCATCAGGTCTTCCGGCACGCCGGGGCCGTTGTCCCTGACGCAGAACTCCAGCGGCAGCGACACCCGCGATTTCTTGCCGGGCACCGACAGACGCACGCCCGGGCGGAAGGCCGTGGTGAGCTGGATCTCGGCATCCGAGCCGAGATCGACGACCGCTTCCGCGGCATTCTTGACCAGGTTCAGGAACACCTGGATCAGTTGATCCTGGTTGGCGAGCACCGGCGGCAGCGACGGATCGTAATCCTCGACGAAGCGGATGTTGCGGGCAAAGCCCGACTGCGCCAGCCGCTTCACGTGATCGAGCACGGAATGGATGTTCACGGGCCCGCGCGCCACCGGGCGGTCGTCGCCGAACACCTCCATGCGGTCGACCAAAGTGACGATGCGGTCGGCCTCGTCGCAGATCAGGCGGGTCAGCATGCGGTCCTCGGAGGAGGCCTGCTGCTCCAAAAGCTGCGCGGCGCCGCGGATGCCCGACAGCGGGTTCTTGATCTCGTGCGCGAGCATCGCGGCCAGCGCGATCACCGAGCGCGCAGCGCTGCGATGCGTGAGCTGGCGGTCCATCTTGTCGGCGATGGTGCGCTCCTGCAGCATCACCACGATATGGCCGGGGCGCTCCGGCAGCGGCGCGACGTGCAGGTCGACGAGCCGATCGGCGCCGGTGCGCGGCGTGCCCAGATCGACCTTGTACTCGTTGACCGGCGCGCTGGTGGTACGGACCTGGTCGATCAGCGCCAGCAAGGGGCTGCCGAACGGCACCAGCTTCTTCAGCGACTGCCGCTGCAAAAACTGCGTCGAGGAATCGAAGAACGATTCCGCCGCCATGTTGGCGTCCATGATCATGCCATCCGGGCCGATGACGAGGACCGGATTCGGCAAAGCGTTGAGGATGGCGTCGCCATCCGACGGAAGTCGCTTGCGCTGTTCTGCGGCTGAGCTCATGCGGCTGCACTCCAGGCAAAATCGTCGAAAGCCTCACGCAGCGCCCGATGCACCTGGGATGGCTGCTCGGACGTCAGGATACGGTCGCGCCACGCCTTCAGTTTTTCGGCCGGCGCCTGGGCGTGCTGGGCGGCGACGTCGAGCCCCCAGCTGAGATGCTTGCGGGCGTGGCGCAGGCCGACACGCGCGCCATAGTGACGGCAGATCTCGTCATGGAGCGCTGTGAGAAGACTGAGCTGCTGAGCCAGTTCGGGCGCGCCCTCTTCCGCACCGCCGTCGAGCCGGCGGCCGATCTGGCCGGGAAGCCACGGCTGTCCTTGCGCGCCGCGCCCGATCATCACGGCATCGGCGCCGGACGTATCGAGCGCCTCGCGCGCGTCTTCGTAGGTGGTGATGTCGCCGTTGACGACGACCGGCAGATCGACGGCGTCCTTCACCGCGCGCACCGCGCTCCAGTCGGCCTCGCCCTTGTAGAACTGCTGCCGCGTGCGGCCGTGCACGGTGATCAGCTGCACGCCCGCGGCTTCGGCGCGGCGCGCCAGCTCCGGTGCATTGAGGCTGCCCTGGTCCCAGCCGAGCCGCATCTTCAGCGTCACGGGCACATCGACGGCCTCGACCGTCGCCTCGATCAGGGTCAGCGCATGATCGAGATCACGCATCAGGGCCGAGCCGGACTGGCCGCCGGTCACGTGGCGCGCCGGGCAGCCCATGTTGATGTCGATGATATCAGCGCCGCCCTCCTCGGCGACCCTCGCGCCCTCGGCCATCCAATGCGCCTCGCAGCCGGCGAGCTGCACCACATGCGGCCCGACGCCGCTCGCCTCGCAGCGCAACCGGGATATCCACCGCCCGCGCACGAGATCGTCGCTCGCGGTCATCTCGGACACCACCAGCCCGGCGCCGAGCTCGGCCGCGAGTCGGCGGAACGGCGCGTCGGTGATGCCCGACATCGGCGCGAGAATGGCCCGGTTGGCGAGTGAAACGTCGCCTATCTTCAAGGCTTTGGCGTGTGTATTGGCCGGACCGGTCACGAACGACTCTTAAAGCTCTTCGGACGCATCATCGCGTCTGCGCTGTACTCTCAAGCACAAATCTTGGGCAGTCAAGCGTCATGCCTACACTTTAGCCAAGACAATCAGCATTTCAAGTGCAGTGCAGCAAAATATGCTTGTTCGGCAGTCATGGTAAACCCGTGAGCCGGCGGATTTTTGCATGGCTCAGCGAGGATGCCCACAGGCGGCGGGCGATCGGCCCGCTCGAGGCCACGGCGCCTCCCGGCACATGCAGCGCGATCGCAGTTGCCGCTCAGGCAACGTGTGATCCTGCTCGCTTAACATGTTCTGCAGATGTAAGAAGCCGCGAACCCATCATCTCCCTTTGCATCGATACCCTGTTCCCATGACGACTTCTCAGCGGACTGCAGCCATTCTCGTCGCGGCCGGACGTGGCCTGCGCGCCGGCGCCGGCGGTCCGAAGCAATATCGCATGATCGGCGGCCGCACGGTCATCCATCGCGCGCTCGCCGCCTTCGCCGATCACCCCGAGGTGGCGGTGGTCCAGCCGGTGGTGAACCCCGACGACATCGACGTCTTCAACGCAGCCGTCTTCGGCCTGCGCCACGAGGTCCCGGCGCATGGCGGTGCGACGCGCCAGGCCTCGGTGCTCGCAGGCCTGGAAGCGCTGGCGCCGCACAAGCCCGACATCGTGCTGATCCACGATGCCGCGCGTCCGTTCGTCACGCCCGCCGTGATCTCGCGCGCGATTCGAGCGGCCGGCAAGACCGGTGCGGCGATTCCCGTGGTTCCGGTCACCGACACCATCAAGGAAGTCGGCACGGGCGGCGACATCACCGCGACACCGGAGCGCGCGAAGCTGCGCATCGCCCAGACGCCGCAGACCTTCAAGTTCGACACGATCCTGGAGGCACACCGCCGCGCCGCGCGCGACGGCCTCACCGAGTTCACAGATGATGCGGCGATCGCCGAATGGGCGGGATTGACCGTCGCGACCTTTGAGGGCGATGTTGCCAACATGAAGCTCACCACACCGGAAGATTTCGTGCGCGAGGAAGCGCGCCTTGCCGCGCAGCTCGGCGACATCCGGACTGGCACCGGCTACGACGTCCACGCCTTCGGCGAAGGCGACCATGTCTGGCTGTGCGGCCTGCGTGTGCCGCATAGCAAGGGGTTCCTTGCCCACTCCGACGGTGACGTCGGTCTGCACGCTCTGGTTGATGCAATTTTGGGCGCCCTGGCCGATGGCGACATCGGCTCGCACTTCCCGCCCTCCGACATGAAGTGGAAAGGCGCCTCCTCCGACCAGTTCCTGAAATACGCCATCGAGCGCGTGACCGCGCGTGGCGGCCGCGTCGCCAATCTCGAGGTCACGATGATCTGCGAACGCCCGAAGATCGGCCCCCTGCGCGACCAGATGCGCGCCCGCATCGCCGAGATCACCGGCGTCGACATCTCGCGCATCGCGGTGAAGGCCACCACCAGCGAGCGGCTCGGCTTCACCGGCCGCGAGGAAGGCATCGCAGCGACGGCGAGCGCGACGATCCGTCTGCCGTGGAGCGCCTAGAGGCGCACCACCCTGTCACCGCTCATGGAGCTTTCGATCTGACGGTCGGATGAGGACAACGCAGCCATGGCCAGCGAACGTCAAATCGGCTCTACCAGCGCGCTGGCCCGCTCGCTGCTCGACCTCTGCCGGTCGCGCAAGCTAATGATCGCGACCGCCGAGTCCTGCACCGGCGGCCTGGTCGCCGCGGCCCTGACCGACATCCCCGGCTCCTCTGATGTCATCGACCGCGGCTTCGTCACCTACTCCAACGAGGCCAAGCGCGCGATGCTCGGTGTCGAGGCCTCGACGCTGCAGACCTTCGGCGCCGTCTCCAAGGAGACCGCGATCCAGATGGCGGTCGGCGCCCTGGAGCGCGCCGACGTCGATCTCGCGGTGGCCATCACCGGCATCGCCGGCCCCGGCGGCGCCACCCCCGGCAAGCCGGTCGGCCTGGTCCATTTCGCCGTTGCTGCCCGCGACGGCCGCATCACCCACCGCGAACACCGCTTCGGCGCCATCGGCCGAAGCACCGTGCGCACCCGCTCCGTCATCGAGGCCCTGCGCCTGCTGATGGAACTGGCCCGGCCACAGGTCGCTGCCAAGCCCAAGCGCGCCGCCGCCACCCGCCTCCGTCCGCGCGTCGCCCGCGCGCCGCGGCTGCATCCGGTGAAACGGCCACGCCGGCCGCGAACTTAGTTGCTCGTCATGAGCGCAGCTCTCGCCCCATCGTCATCCCGAGCGCAGCGACGCGATCCAAGGCTTTCGCGCTTCAAGACATTGGATTGCTCCGGCGCGACAGCGCCTCGCAATGACCAGATGTTCAATCTTCATTCCGCCCCTAACCGAACTCATCCGGATTGCGCGCCGTGTGACGCACACTGTGAATGACCACCTCGTCGGCAGCAACTTCGTAGTAGATGAGGTAAGGATAAGGATTGATAGTCAATCTGCGCAGGCGCGGATGGGTCGATTGAGCACCTGCCTTAGGATAATAAACCAACACGTCAAAGACGGACTTGATCCGCATATGAACGCGCCTTGCGCCGCCTGGCGAATGCGACGCGACATAATCGAGTACGCTCTCAAGCTCGTTCGCTGCGCGAGTCGTGAAGCGAAGCTTCAGAGACCGTGCTTGGCCCATATGGCCTTGATTTCGTCTTCGGTCGCGAACCGCCCTTGATCTGCTTGGCGCAGCGATTCTTCCAGCGAAGCAAGGTCGGCAGGAGTCAACTCAACGCAAGCTTCGTCGTATCCGGTCAACCGTAACAGTACCCGCGCCAGCTCATCCTGCTCTTCGGCCGGAAGCTGGCGTGCGACGTCAAAAGCCCTGTCAAGCAATGTTGTCATGCAGGCAATATATACTGACGAGCCTCCGCCGGGAAGTGTTCACGCAATAGGCTGCGGACACCTAGGCAAAGAGCCGCCCGTAAGGCGCCCGGACTGCCGCCATGTCAGCCGCGCATTCGGAATGGTGGGCACGGAGCGCCCGCACTGGCCGGGACTGAAGCTAACGTTTGGGAGTTACCGCAGAACCTCGACGGCTTGATCAAATCATCTTGTCATCGGAGGCACGAGCTGGTGGTGAACGCAAAGATGGTCGGCACGACAGACCCTATGGCACCCGAGGTGATCTGCCGATGGATTGTCCACTCCGGTTCGACGGCCGGTCATTGGGCGGAACGGGCGGTCCAGTTGGCACAACTTTCGCGGGTACACGCTATTTCGTAGTTCAACGTGAGGAGACCGTCTTGCTTCATCGGACCTTCGCCACTCTCGCGCTGCCGCTCCTACTCCTGACCTCCTCCGCCCACGCCGCTGGCTTGCAGCTCTTGGAGGTCGATCATGGATTTCACGGCATCATCTGGACGCCGTGCGCCGAAGACGCCGGTAGCGTGCCGGTTGGAAGCCTCGCGATCCCAGGGCTGGAGACACTGCCCGGGATAAAGAATTGTCCAATCAACGGCACGAAGCTGCCATTGGTCGTCATGTCCCACGGGCGCGGCGGCTGGATCGGTGGAAACCACGATGTTGCGGAAGCGCTGGCGGACGCGGGATTCATCGTCGCGGCGATCAACCATCCCGGCGACAGTGTCGGTGACCTGGCGCAGCGCGACAGCCTGTCGGTCTGGCTCTCACGGCCGCAGGACATGATGCATCTGATCGATTTCATGTTGAACGATTGGACAAGCAGAGCCGCGATTGATCCGGACCGGATCGGCTTCTTCGGCTTTTCGCGCGGTGGCTACACCGGAACCGTTCTCGCCGGCGTCGACCCGGACTTTCAAAGGGTGGCGCACTACTGCACGCAACAGAACCCGTTCTGCGAGCAGGTCCGCAATGGCGAGTTTCCTAGAAGCTGGCCGCACGACGAGAGGATCAAGGCGGCCGTTCTGGCCGACGCCGCCCACACGGTCGGATTCACGCGAGCAAATCTCGCGAGCATCAAGATTCCCCTCCAGGTCTGGCGCTCGGAGCTCGGCGGCAACGGGGTCGATCCGGAAGGGACCGCCCGCGTAACCGCGAGCCTTCCCGGCACGCCCGAGGTCCACACCGTGCCCGCCGCGCATTTTTCTTTCCTCGCGCCGTGCTCCGCGGAGCTCGCGGCCGCCGTCCCGCGCATCTGCGCTGATACGCCTGCGGATTTCGACCGCGCGGCGTTTCACCGAGAGTTTGACGCCCAGGTCGTCAGGTTCTTCTCCGAGAAGCTGGGCAAGTAGGATCCGTGGCAGAACCTGCGTTCCGCCGCGTCGCTCTCATGCGCGCCAGAACGGGCGCCGGCACAGCCGCCGCGCCTCGTCGCGTGTCAGGCCGTAGTCCTGCAGCACCTCGTCGGCGATCCACGGCAACTCCTGGGCGAAGCGACCGCGCTCGCGCCAGCGCTCCCACCAGAGCCGCAGCAATGACACTGGCTGCAGCTCGGCGCAGCTTTGATCAGGCGCCGGTCGCGCCAAGTAGTAGATCTCAGCGCCGGGCTTGGGCGAGATCGGATGGCTCGCCGAGGGACCACGGCGCCGCTCGTCGAGTTCCTGGAAACGCAGCGCATGATGGAGCGGAGTTCGCTCCTCGATGGCGCTGACCCTCGGATCGTCGGTCGTGCTCGGCATAGCGGGCTCCCCTTCAAATGAAGAACCTGCCGGCAACAAAAAAGCCGCCAGGTTCTGGCGGCTGTTCGGATCAAATCCTGCAAATCGTCAGATTGAGCGCGATCCTCCCGCCGCCAGCGAGCTACGGTGCGTGATGCGACCAAAACGATGGGAAGCGACGGTGATCATGGCCGGCTCTATAGCTGATCGCCCTGAGGTTGTCATCATCGAATCCGGTGCGAGGCGGGCAAGCGCCTTGCCCGATCTGGTCAGGAGGGAAAAGCACCGACGGTCCGCGCAAGTTGCCGCGCCAACGGTCCGGGCAGAGCCTCATCGAAAATCCGGCTCAGCGTGCGGTAATACCAGATCGTCCCATCCCTTCCACCGGTGAAGCGTTGCCACACGACGTCGCCCACCTCATCAAGGTCGCTCGCGATCGCTTCCGCGTTGTCAACCTTGTCAGCGAGCGAGACCAGCAGCGATGACGCCGGCTTGAGCGGCAGCCGGGCGAGATAGGCTTCCTTCCGCGGGCGCCAGGCCGGCTTCGGATCGACCCAGGAATCCGTGCAGTCCGCGACGATCCCGGCGACGCTATCGCCAAAACGCCGGTGGATCTCATCCAGCGTGGCCTGCCCGCCCTGGTCCTCGGCGGCGTCATGCAACAGTCCCGCGATAGCCTGCACCTCGCTGCCGCCCGCCGACAGCACGCGGCTGGAGACGCTCAGCAGATGCGCGATGTAGGGCACGTTGCTGCCCTTTCTCAATTGGGTCCGGTGCAGCCTTGTCGCATAGACGAGCGCTTCGTCGTAGAGATGGGAGAGTGTCATTGCTTGCTTTCTTCTCTGGCTGACGCAGGGTCAGACCGATGGTTCGTCATTGGGGACTATCGGCATTGTTCCAATCATTGGGCACCACGTCGAGCATCATCCTAGCCGACCCGACGGGCGAATCAGCTGGCGTGCGGAATAGCGGAGAGCCCGCCTCCGGTGCCTTGCTGCGATCGAAGCCCATCGCGAGGGCGTGCGCCGAGACACTGATTTCCTCAATCCGTTCAATGTCCGACTCACTGTCCAGTCCTGCCGACGAAAATATTCTCGTTTCTATTTTTCAGAATTCATGCTTCCCTCCCGTCATCCCGCCTCGACACGAGGGGCGTATCGCGATCGTCACGACACGCGAGGTGGGGAGGCGATGGCCGCCGATGGGCCGCAGCACGTCTGATGACGTGCGGACGAACGGCTCTTGGCGGACGTGAAGTCGCAGCGTCCTGGCACCCCGATGCTGGTGTCACGCCGGTGGAGATGATGATCCGCCGGTCACGGGGGCAAGACAGCCCGGTCCCCGGGGAGACTGCGTATAAACGTGAAGACCATCGCGCAGGGAATGCCGGATGTCGGCTGGACCTGTGGTGACTGCCGCCTGCTTTTTTTGTTGCAGGCGGGCCATGGGTTGCGGCCAGCACCCGGCATTCCCTGCGCCCTCGTGATTTCAGAGGGTCGATCGAGATGCACAGCCCGGGCGTGATTGCGCCGCGGAGGATGCGGCTGCGTGCCCGCTGGATGCCGTCCCTCACCGTCCGGACCGCGATCGCCGACGATTATCGCTCGCCCCTCCACGGCCTAAAGGTTTTGGTTAATTTTGTCCTGCTACGTCTCGTGCGTTCTTCTCTGACAGTGGATTCGGGACCCCATGGCTTTCTTCTCCGGCAAGTCGGCTGATCGTACGCATAATCTCTTGATGACGGAGCTGTTCGAACGCCATCGCGACGCCATCCTGGTGATGTCCGACGGCAAGATCATCGCCTGCAACGAGACCGCGGTTCGCTTCGGCGGCTTCCGCAGCAAGCAGGATCTGCTGTCGCGCTCGCCGGCGACCATGGCGCCGGAGTTTCAGCCCAGTGGCAAGCGCTCCGCCGACGTGGTGAAGGAGATGGATGCCAAGGCCAGGCGCGAGGGCCACGCGACGTTCGAGTGGACCACCAAGCGCGCCGACGGCAGCCCGGCGCTGGTCCAGATCACGCTGGTGCCGACCCAGGTCGAGGGCCAGACCTACGTCATGAGCTTCCGCCGCGATCTTTCCGACCTCGTCGCCGCACGCGAGGAGAAGAAGCGCGCGCTCGACCGGTTCGCCAAGGATTTCGAGACCAGCGTCGGCGCCATCGCCAATGCGATCTCCGGCGCCTCGCGCGAGGTCGAGACCACGGCGGCCTCGCTGACGACGACCGCGGATCAGGCCGCGCAACGCGTGGCGCTGGTCGCGTCGGCGTCCAACTCCGCCTCCTCCAACGTGCAGTCGGTGGCCGGCGCCACCGAGGAGCTCTCGACCTCGGTCAGCGAGATCAACCGCCAGGTCGCGACCTCCTCGACCATCGCAGCCGAGGCGGTCGAGGCGTCCTCGCGCACCAACGATCTCGTCAACAGCCTCGCGGACGCGGCCGCCAAGATCGGCGCGGTCACCGACATGATCAACGCGATCGCGAGCCAGACCAACCTGCTGGCGCTGAACGCGACCATCGAGGCGGCGCGCGCCGGCGATGCCGGCCGCGGCTTCGCCGTCGTGGCCTCGGAGGTGAAGAGCCTGTCGAGCCAGACCGCCAAGGCGACCGACGAGATCAGCGCGCACATCAGCGCGATGCAGCGCGCCACCAGCGACACGGTGGCCGCGATCCAGGGCATCGGCGGCACCATCGGCCAGATCAGCGAGATCGCCAAGACCATTGCGACCGCGGTCGACCAGCAGGGCCACGCGACGCAGGAGATCGCCCGCTCGGTCAGCCAGGCCGCCAGCGGCACCCGCGAGGTCGCCACCAACATCGGCTCGGTCAGCCAGACGGTGGAATCAGCCGGCGGCGCCGCGCGGCAGATGCTGGGCGCGGCCGGCCAGCTCGCCAAGCACGCGGACGAGCTGCGCGGCAAGGTGAAGGACTTTTTGAGCGCCGTGCAGGCGGCGTAGTTTCGATCGCCGGCGCGACGTGTCCGCGATCAGAACGACTCCGCGACGATGTCGCGGAGCAGCTGTTTGAAGACGTGGATAGGAAGGAAAGCGCTCGGGCTTCGCACTCGGAACGCGCGGGGTGAGATGACGAGGAGCGTCCTCACCCTTCGCTGTCGTCCCGGGCAAGCCAGAGCGGCGCGCAGCGTCGCGGAGGCGCCGACCCGGGACCCATACTCCGCGGCGGCTATGGTTCGCGGGGATGACAGCTGAGGTTGGGGCGCCGGCCGTGGTCTACCATCGGCAGGGATTGGCAAGGACTTACGTCGACGACACCGCCGGCTTGCGGCCGTAGATCGCATCCGCGCGCTTCTCGAACGCCGCCGACATGCGCGCGAAGATGGTGTCGAACATCGAGCCCATCAGCATCGCCAGCATGCGGCTCTTGAACTCGTAGGCGATGAAGAACGTCACCTCGCAGGCGCCCTGCTCGCGCGGCTCAAAGCTCCAGCGGTTCTCCAGGCTGGAGAACGGCCCGCTGACATATTCGACCAGGATCTTGCGCCCGGCGCGGTCGAGCGTGACGCGGCTGGTGAAGGTCTCCTTCACCAGCTTGAACGACACCGTCATGTCGGCGACGACGACCTCGGTGCCATCGGGCTTCTGGCTGCGCTGGCGCACCACCAGCTTCTCGCACAGCGGCACGAATTCGGGATAGCGCTCGACATCGGCGACGAGGTCGAACATCTGGTCAGCCGTATGCGCGACGCGGCGCTTGTTAGAGAATCTCGGCATCTGGTCTCGATCAGCGCGCGATAGCGGCGCGCGCGGCCTTCAGCTTGGCGAAGTCCTCGCCGGCATGGTGCGAGGAGCGCGTGAGCGGGCTCGCCGACACCATCAAGAAGCCCTTGGTGTAGGCGACGGTCTCGTAGCCGGAGAATTCCTCCGGCGTGACGAAGCGCATCACGGCGTGGTGCTTCCTGGTCGGCTGCAGATACTGGCCGATGGTGAGGAAATCGACCTCCGCCGAGCGCAGGTCGTCCATCACCTGCAGCACCTCGTGGCGCTCCTCGCCCAGGCCGACCATGATGCCGGACTTGGTGAAGATGGTCGGATCGATCTCCTTGACCCGCTGCAGCAGCCGGATCGAGTGAAAGTAGCGCGCGCCGGGACGGACCGAGAGGTAGCGCGACGGCACGGTCTCGAGATTGTGGTTGAAGACGTCGGGCTTGGCGGCGACGACCTGCTCAAGCGCGCCGTCCTTGCGCAGGAAGTCGGGCGTCAGCACCTCGATCGTGGTGGTCGGACATTTCGCGCGGATGGCACGGATGGTCGCGGCGATATGGCCGGCTCCGCCGTCGGCGAGATCGTCGCGGTCGACCGAGGTGACGACGACGTGGGCCAGGCCGAGCTTGAAGGTCGCCTCCGCCACATGCTCGGGCTCGCCGGCGTCGAGCGCCTGAGGCAGACCGGTCTTGACGTTGCAGAAGGCGCAGGCCCGCGTGCAGGTGTCGCCCATGATCATGAAGGTGGCGTGCTTCTTGTCCCAGCACTCGCCGATGTTCGGGCAGCCGGCCTCCTCGCAGACGGTGACGAGGCCGTTCTCGCGCACGATGTTGCGGGTGTCGGCATAGCCGCGGGTGGTCGGCGCCTTAACGCGGATCCAGGCAGGCTTGGCCGGCGAGATCGAGTCCGGCCGGTTCGCTTTTTCGGGGTGGCGCGGGCGCAGCGGCGTGTTCGAGAGCGTGTCGACGATGGTGACCATGGGATTCGCACAAACCTCTGTTGCGCCCTAGCTATTCCGTGCCGCGGCGCGCCGCAACCGGCTGGCCGACGATACCAGGGCATGGCAGATATGGGCAGCGCGGAACAGCGCTCATCACGGCGGATTTCCTCAAGAATGGCGCAAAAACCGGCAAAAGCCCCCGGGGTTTCACGGCCCCGGCGGCATGGCGCGGCCAAACGGCTGACGCGGGCGTTCTTCGCCCGCGAGGTGCTCGCGGTGGCGCCGGAGCTGATCGGGGCGACCTTTCTGGTCGACGGCGTCGGCGGAACCATCGTCGAGGTCGAGGCCTATCATCACACCGACCCGGCGGCGCATTCGTTCCGGGGCCCGACGCCGCGCAACCAGGTGATGTTCGGCCCGCCCGGTTTCGCCTATGTCTACCGCTCCTACGGCATTCACTGGTGCATGAATTTCGTCTGCGAGATGGAGGGCTCGGCGAGCGCGGTCCTGATCCGGGCGATCGAGCCGACGTTCGGGATCGACGAGATGCGGCAGCGGCGCGGGCTGGAGGATGTCAGGACACTGTGCTCGGGGCCGGGCAAGCTGACCGAGGCGATGGGGATCACGATCGCCCATAATGGCCTGGCGCTGGATGCTCTACCGATCGAGCTGTTCGCACGAGCGGGTGATGTCGACGTCGTCACCGGCGTGCGCATCGGCATCACCAAGGCCGTCGAGCTGCCCTGGCGGTTCGGACTGAAGGGCTCGCGGTTTTTGAGCAAGCCGTTCGCGCGCTAAGCCCATGGCAGTCATTCCGGGATGGCCCAAGGGACCAGACCCGGAATCTCGAGATTCCGGGTTCGATGCTTCGCATCGCCCCGGAATGACGAGGGAGAGAGGACGACGTCACGCGCCCTGAAGCCGCGACAACGCGTCTTGAAGCTTGGCCTTGCGGGCCAGTGCCGCCTCGCGCTTCTCCTTCTCCTCCTCGACGAGTTCCTCGGGCGCGTTAGCGACGAACTTCTCGTTGCCGAGCTTCTTGTCGACGCGCTCGATGTCGGCCTCGGCCTTGGCGATCTCCTTGCCCAGGCGGGTGCGCTCGGCGGCGAGATCGACGACGCCCTTGAGCGGCAGCGCGGCGACCTCGCCGCGCACGACGAGCTGGGCGGAGCCTTCGGGCGCCGTATCGGCGAAGGAGATGTCGGAGAGACGCGCAAGGCGCTTGATGACCTCGCTCCATCGCGGCGCGCGCTCCCTCGTCTCGGCGGAGGCAGCGACGAGCGCGAGCGGCATCAGAGTCGCCGGCGGGATGTTCATCTCGGCGCGGACCGAGCGGATGGACGTGACGAGATCGACCACCCAGCCGATCTCGGCCTCGGCCGCCTCGTCCTTGAAGCTGGCGGCGTCGAACGAGACCAGCAGCGGCGGCACCAGGGGATCGCCGAAGCTGGCGGCCGACAGCGCGGCGATCTCGGCGACCGTCGGCCTGTCGGTGCGGTGCGGCCAGGGCGACAGGGTCAGCAGACTGTCGCGCTTGGCGGTCGACTCCCACAGCGCCTCGGTGATGAAGGGCATGAAGGGATGCAGGAGCTTGAGGATCTCGTCGCGCGCCCAGGCGACCATGGCACGGGTCTCGGCTTTGGCCGGGCCGTCCTCGCCGAGCAACGTCGGCTTGGAGAGCTCGACATACCAGTCGCAATAGACATCCCAGACGAAGCGGTAGATCGCATTGGCCGCGTCGTTGAAGCGATACGCCTCCAGCGCCTCGGTGACCTCGCGCGTCGCGGCGGCGGCCTCGTGGGCGATCCAGCGGTTCAGCGTCTCCTTCGCAGCGGCCGGATCGAAGCCGTCCGGCACGGTGCAGCCGTTCATCTCGGCGAAGCGGCTCGCGTTCCAGAGCTTGTTGGCGAACTTGCGGTAGCCGTCGACGCGCTGGGTCGACAGCTTGATGTCGCGGCCCTGCGCCGCCATCGCGGCCAGCGTGAAGCGCAGCGCATCGGCGCCGTGCTCGTCGATCAGCGCGAGCGGATCGATGACGTTGCCTTTCGACTTCGACATCTTGGCGCCCTTCTCGTCGCGGACGAGCGCATGGATGTAGACGGTCGAGAACGGCACCTCCTTCATGAAGTGGATGCCCATCATCATCATGCGGGCGACCCAGAAGAAGATGATGTCGAAGCCGGTGACCAGCACGTTGGTCGGGTAGTAGCGCTTCACCTCCGGCGTGGCGTCGGGCCAGCCGAGCGTCGAGAACGGCCACAGCGCCGAGGAGAACCAGGTGTCGAGCACGTCCTCGTCACGTGTGATGAAGCCGTCGCGCTTGTTGCGGTCGAGCGCCATCTCCCGCCCCTGCTCGGCCGTGATGACCTCCTGCTCGACGTAGTAGCCGAGTGCGTTGGACACCGCCTCTTCCTCGGTCTCGGCGACGAACACCTTGCCGTCGGGCCCGTACCAGGCCGGGATCTGGTGGCCCCACCACAGCTGGCGCGAAATGCACCAGGGCTGGATGTTCTCCATCCAGTCGAAATAGGTCTTCTCCCAGTTGCGCGGCACGAACGTCGTCGCGCCCGACCTGACGGCTGCGATCGCCGGCTGCGCCAGGGTCTTGGCGTCGACGTACCACTGGTCCGTGAGGTACGGCTCGATGACGACACCGGAGCGGTCGCCATGCGGCACCATGTGCGTGTTCGGCTCGACGCGCTCGAGGAAGCCGAAGGATTCCAGCCGCTCCAGGATCTTCTTGCGCGCAGCAAAGCGCTCGATGCCGTGGAACTCCCTGGCAAACTCCTCGGAGCCCTCGGGCAGGCCGCGCAGATAGTCCTCGTTGTCGACCAGCGCGATGCAGCCTTCGCGATCGAGAATGCTGATCTGCGGCAGGCCGTGGCGGCGGCCGACCTCGAAATCGTTGAAGTCGTGCGCCGGCGTGATCTTGACTGCGCCGGTGCCCTTCTCAGGATCGGAATAGGTATCGGCGACGATCGGGATCTCACGACCGACCAGCGGCAGGATCACGCGCTTGCCGACGAGATGCTGATAGCGTTCGTCGTCCGGATGCACCGCGACCGCGCTGTCGCCGAGCATGGTCTCGGGACGCGTGGTGGCGACCACGATGAAGCTCGTGGGATCCTCGGGGCTGAACGTCGTGCCCTCGATCGGATAGCGCAGGTACCAGAGATTGCCCTTGACCTCGATCTGCTGCACCTCGAGGTCGGAGATCGCGGTCAGGAGCTTCGGGTCCCAGTTGACCAGCCGTTTGTCCTTGTAGATCAGGCCGGCGCGGTGCAGCTCGACGAACACCTTCACGACGGCCTTGGACAGGCCCTCGTCCATGGTGAAGCGCTCGCGGCCCCAGTCGCAGGAGGCGCCGAGGCGCTTGAGCTGGTTGATGATGGTGCCGCCGCTCTCGTCCTTCCACTGCCAGACGCGCGCGAGAAACTTCTCGCGGCCCATCTCGCGGCGGCCGGGCTGCTGGCGCTCCATCAGCTGACGCTCGACCACCATCTGGGTCGCGATGCCCGCATGGTCGGTGCCCGGCTGCCACAGCACGTCGCGGCCGCGCATGCGCTCGAAACGGCACAGGATGTCCTGCAGCGTGTTGTTGAGCGCGTGCCCCATGTGCAGCGAGCCGGTCACGTTCGGCGGCGGGATCACGATGGTGAAGGGATCCGCATTGCGCCGATCGGGGCGACCGGCGGAGAACGCGCGGGCATCCTCCCAGACCAGGGACATGCGACCTTCGAGATCGGTGGGCTGATAATTCTTATCGATCATGGCATTTCCAGCGGCGCGGGGCCGGCTGTCCAATTCGGGATGTCGCGGAACTCGTCCGGGCCTTTTGTGACACGACCTGAAAAAGCTCGCGCAAGCTGTTGGTGCTTGGGCTGTTTTCGGACTGATGCCCGACCGCGGACCGCGCTCCCGGAAGAGCCCTCTCGATCCGTCCGGCAGGGATCAGCTTGACAGGGCTAGAAAGCCGCCGCGGCGCGCCAAGTCAACAGCAGCGGCGAACATTGACGGATAGCGTCTACCGCCCGCCGCGGCTCACTCCAGAACGGAACGGGAGATCGTGCCGTCTTGGCGTCAGCGGCCGCGCGAGACGCGCTCGATCTCCGCCTTGACGATGCGCTCGACCAGGGCCGGAAGATTGTCATCCAGCCACGATTTCAGCATCGGACGCAGCATCTCCTTGACGAGGTCCTCAAGCGTCCGGGCGTTGTTGCTCAGCACCGTATTGGCCAGCGCGTTGAACGCCGATTCGACGGCGTTCACCGTCGATGGGGCCAGGATCGGCTGCTTCGGCGTGACTTGCTCGAACGGGGACTCGAAGCTGGCAGCCTTCTGATTGAGCCGCCCGGCCTCGATGAACTCGATATCGTCCCGCGGATCCACCTTTCGGAAGGATGCCGCGGCGGGGGCTGGCGCTGGAGCGGGAGTCGGTGGGGCCACTGCCATGTCGTCCGTCAACTCGAGTACTTCAGGTTCGGGATCGGGCTCGGGTGCTACCGGCCGAACCTCTGCGACTGGAGTCGTTTCATCCAAACCCGCCAGCAATGCGTCAATGTCGTCCTGGTTGTTGTTCGCGGCGGCCGCAGGCGCTGGCGGCGGTGCGGGAGGTGGAGGTGCGGGCTTGGCGGGAGCCGCAGCGGCGATCTTCGAAGGTGGGATGTCGTTCATCGCCGACTTCGCTGCCGGGGCCGCCGGCTTCTCGGCCTTGACCGGCTCCGGCGCGGCGGCCTTGTCTGCCGCCGGCGGCTTACCCTCGTCGTCGGCAATGATACGCCGGATCGACGCCAGAATCTCCTCCATGGAGGGTTCTTGGACCTTCGCAGGCTGCGTCATTTCCGACTCCAAATCAGCAACGCTGCCGTACGAACCGGCTCAGCGCAAAAGTCCCGGGCGCCGGCCCCAAGTGGCTTGGACTTCTCAACGGACATGCCAACTTGTCTCCGGACAAGGCCTGATCGATGCAAAACAACAGAACGATACTGCCCATGTCGGAGTCTATTCTTGGAAGAACTTCCGACGCAGTCCGAATCGTTCGGCGGCCATTTTGAGGCTATGTCATGGCAACAAATGAATGCAAGCAACGCCGGCCGCGAACCCGGTGGAGCACGGAGGTCGCCTGTCAAGCGTCGCCCATTCGTCACAACCACAGCATGTGCCACAAAAAAATCCCCCGGCCAAGGACCGAGGGATCAGGGTCGATATTAAGAATGTACTAATGACCATCCGGCGTCCGTACACCCGCCCAGTTATCCCGGACCTGCTGGTAGTGCACGCTGGGATCGTAGGTGGTGGTCGGCAGGTTCAGCACCTGCGGTGACAGCCGCCCCACGGTCTGAAGCACCGTATAGGATGCCACCACGCGGTCATGCTGGGCGTTCACCAGCGAATTCCGCGCGTTGACCAGCGCCTGCTGAGCGTTGAGCACGTCGAGGGTGGTGCGCTGCCCGGCCTTGGCCTCTTCGCGGACACCATTGAGGGCGATCTCGGAGGCTGAGACCTGGGCCTGTGCCGACTGCACCTGTGCCTTGCCCGCGAGCAGCTTGCCCCAGGCAGATACCACGTCGGAGCGAGCCTGATCGCGGGTCTGCTCCAGGACCAGACGCTGCTGCGCCAGCGACTCCTTGGACTGACGAATCAGCGAATATTCCGCCCCTCCGTTGTAGATTGGGACGTTCAGCGAGGCGACAGCCGACGCGCTGAACCCACGATAGGATTGCAGGCTCGACTCATAGCCCTGCTGAGCCTGAGCCTGGACGTTTACGGTCGGCAGCAGCGCACCTTCCTTGATCTTCGTGTCAAGATACTGGACGTCGATGCCGTACATCGCCGAGGTCACGCTCGGGTTTTCCGTCAGGGCCGTTTCGACCGACTGCTGGAGGGTCGGCGGCAAGTAACGGTCGACAGGAGAGCCCGGCGCCAAGTTCTGGGGATCGTTGCCGATGATTCGGCGGAAGTTCGAGCGGGTCGCCGTTAGTTGGGCCTCTGCTGTGAGCTGCTGCGTGCGGCCGGCGGCGAGCTGAGCCTCGGATTGTGCGACGTCGGTGCGGGTGACCTCGCCGACGTTGAACCGATCGCGAGTCTGCTTGAGCGTCTGCTCCAGCACCCGCGTGTTGCTGCGCTGGACCTCGACGATCGCCGCATCGCGCAGATAGTCCATATAGATCGTGGCCGCCGCTAGCAGCACCTGCTGCTCAAGAATGCGGAGAGCCTCGCG
Organism: Bradyrhizobium sp. SZCCHNR1043; assembly: GCF_032489675.1. NCBI lineage: Bacteria > Pseudomonadati > Pseudomonadota > Alphaproteobacteria > Hyphomicrobiales > Nitrobacteraceae > Bradyrhizobium > Bradyrhizobium sp. SZCCHNR1043. Next base: position 351,786 of record NZ_JAUEYN010000005.1, on the reverse strand, counting down.
TTGCGCCGAGACGTTCGCCTCGGCCTTGCGCACGCCGTTTGCCGTCTGCTGACCGTTGTAGAGAGTTTGGTTGACCGTCAGGCCGACGCTTCGCGGCCTCTGCACGCCGTGCGCGGCCGGCGTCGCGGGTGCCGCTTGCAAATCCGTATACTGAATGCCCGCCGTCGCATTCAGACTGACCTTCGGCCGATACCCCGAGAGTGCCTGCGGAACGCCTTCGTCGACCGCACGAGCCTGAGCCCGCGACGCGTTCAGTTGCGGGTTGTTCTGATAGGCGCGCACCAGCGCAGCCTCGATCGTGTCGGCCAGCGCAGGCGTCGGGCCCGCACAAGCCATCACGAGGACCGCAGCCGCCGCTGCAGTGACGAGCTTCACCCCAAACATCCCTGTTCCATTCATTTGTTACCGGCTCGAACGCCAGAGCCGGGCCGTAACCTGTTGAAGAGACTCCCGCGCACCTCGCACCTTATTCCCCATGCATGCGCAACGGAACTACCCAAGCCTGGAACCTGTGCCGAAAACTGTCAACGTGCAGCATCCGGGCCACACTTCTGATTTAAAACAGAATTTCGCCCGCTAGAGGGCGCGAAAACGACGCAGCAAACCCTGCTCGCCACGGGATGGCCCGCCAGTTCAGAGAAGCCGCGAAGAACTTCGTTGGGCGATTTAAAACACGAATTCCGGGAGCTGTTCGAGACCGGGAATGACCGGTGCCGCGGCATCGAACAGGACCCTGCTGCCGATATCACCATGCGATCGCGTAAAGATCATGGCGCGGGCGGGACGTACGGTGGCGAAGACACCGACAAGGCGGCCGCCCTCCTTCAATTGACGGCAAAGACCGTCGACAGGGACCTCGGTGGCCCCATTGAGGAGAATCACGTCGAAGCGGCCGTCCGCCGGATCACCCTGCGCGGCCGGCGCGACCCGAATCGTGACCGGGCAGCCATGGACGGCGGCAAGCAGCTGCTTGGCGCGCCCTTCGACCGCAGAATCGACCTCGGTCGCCGTCACGCTGCCCGCGAGTCGGGCGGTCAGCGCGGCGAGATAGCCCGTCGCACATCCAACCACCAGCACGTTGTCGGTTGGCTTGATCTCGGCAGCCTGCAGCAGCTTTCCGGTCAGCATCGGCTTGATCAGATACCGCTTGGCAGAAGCGGATTCGGAGACGTCGAGATCCAAGTCGAGATAGGCCAGCGCCTGCCGATCTGCGGGAACGTAGGCTTCCCGCGGCACGGTCAACAACGCATCCAGCACGCGGTGATCGGTGACGTCGCTGGTCCGAACCTGACCATCGACCATTTTCTGGCGCGCCGTCGCGAATGAAGACATGAGCAGACCTGCAAGCAAAGTGGATGGACCGCGGACGATCTGCGCAATCTTTTGGTACAAGGTCCCCGAAAAGGCAACATGCGGGTTTGAACGGATCCGCTGGGAAGCCGCGTCTGCGAGGGCGGTCGCCAGCTACTCGATCACCACGGCGAGTCGTCCGAGCAACTGCACGATCTCGTCAATGTGTTCGGAATCACCGCGCGTCACCATGTCGGCCAGCCGCGTGAGGCATTCGTCGTCGCTGAGACGCTCGACCTGGTCGGGAATCAAGGAGGGCGCGGAGGCGGCTTCGGCGAATTGGATCACGGTGTTTGGCATCTGCGACACTCCATGAGCGCGGGCACTGGCCGGTTCCAGCAAACTATCGGGGCCGGTTTGCTCCCCTCCAAGTGAATTTCCTGTCATCGAACTGTGGGCGACCGCTGCCCAGCAAGCGTTCAAAATGAATCTAACCATCTGAAATTTCGGTATTTTATTCCTGAACCCGCAATCGTCGCAAAGATGCGATTTCGTTCTATGCAAGGCGAAACGGCTTTGTTATACGCAGCCGCATTCGCGAACATTGTTTCGCCTGTTCCTCGGTAGCTCAGCGGTAGAGCATTCGACTGTTAATCGAATGGTCGCTGGTTCGAATCCAGCCCGGGGAGCCATTCTGGCCAAGCCGAATGGCTCTTTATCCTCACATTCCCTCTTTCTTGTGACGCTGGGCACCCGCCGATTCGCGGCGAACGCGCGCCTCCTGACCGTCATCTGGCTGGGCGGCGTGGCTGTCCGCCTTGACGGCGCATGGGGCGTCGGGCAAGCGGGACGGATCTCTTGCAAGTGGCGACCAGCGATGCCGATTTCCGATCATCTGAGAGCCGTCCGCAGCAAGATCGGCCATGATCTGTTGGCGACCACGGCAGTTTCCATCTCCGTGTTCGACGACCAAGGACGCATTCTACTCGGACGCGACGCGGAGACGGGCCTCTGGACGTTGCCTGGCGGCGCCATCGATCCGAATGAGCACCCAGCCGACGCGGCCACCCGCGAATGCTTCGAGGAGACCGGACTGGTGGTCCGGCCAAAACGTCTGCTCGGGGTGTTCGGCGGCCCGGAGTTCCTCATCCGCTATCCCAACGGTGATCTGACCTACTATACGGTCATCGCGTTCGAGGCCGTCATCGAAGGCGGCGCGCTTGCGCCCGACGGCGAGGAGATGGCGAGCCTGCGATTTGTCGATCGCGCGGAATGGGAACAGCTCGCGGTGTCGCCATCGAGCCGAATCATCTCGCGGCAGGCGCTCCAGCACGACCCCGTCCCCTACTTCGCTGCCGCGAGCTGGCGGCCCGAGAGCTGATCCGGACACAAGACGTTGGATCCTGTCGCCGCAAGCCTCATGCTGATGGCCGGTCTGCTTCACGCGACTTGGCATGCCATCGTCAAGACCGGCAGCAGCCTCTCTCTCCTGGCTGGCATGGGGCTGGTGAGCAGCATCCTGATCCTGCCCTTCATGTTTCTCGTTCCCGTTCCGGCCCCCTCGACTTGGCCGCTCATCGTCGCTTCGCTCGTCTTGCACGCAGGCTACAAGGCGAGCCTCGCAACGGCCTACCGCTCGGCCGAGCTTGGACGCTCCTACCCGATCGCGCGCGGCGCCGTTCCGCTGTTCGCAACGCTGTTTGCCTCGCTGGGTCTACAGCAACCGCCACGGAGCGGGCAGTTGATCGGGATTGCCGTCATCGTCCTCGGCATCACCGGCCTGGCGCGCGACCGCATCCACGGTCCCGTCGATCGCCGTGCGTTCTGGGCTGCGATCTGCGCCGCCGCACTGGTCGCTGGCTATTCGGTCATCGATGCGGCAGGCACCCGGCAGACCGAAGGCTGGGCTTCGTTCACGGTCTGGATGATCGTGCTCGACAGTGTCGCGTTCTTCCTCGTCGCGATGATGCTGCGAGGGCCTGCGCTGGTGTGGGAGATCCGCGACGCCTGGATTCCGGTGCTGATCGCAGGAACCCTGGGGCTGGCGTCATTCGTGGTATTCCTTTGGGCCTTGAGCCGCAATCCGATCGCCAATGTGGTGGCCTTCCGCGAATGCAGCGTCTTGTTTGCGACGCTGATCGGCGTGCTGTTCTTGAAGGAGCATGCGACGCCGCGGCGGCTCTGCTGCGCCGCACTGATCGCAGCCGGGCTGGTCGCCATCGCCTTGCTCAAGCCGGGCTGAGCTTCTCCAAACTGCCGAAGCGATTGGTCCGGAAAGCATGGTTCCATCTTCGTCGCTTAGTGCACAACATGCGCCGGCCCGCGGCCGGGAAGTTCCGTAAAACTCCTCGTTGCAGAATCGTAACAACTAATTCAGTGTTAACCACTTTGTCATTTTCGAGCTTCAACCCATTGTCCTTGTAGCGTGAGAGTCCTTCAGTCCCGCTGATACTGAGGTGGCCCATGCCTACTGTCCTCATTATTGACGATGACTATCCTACGCGCGCTGCGCTGGAAGCATCATTGAAGAAGAAGCGGTTCTGCGTGTTTCTCGCGCCGGACGGTCCGACCGGCATTCGATTGATCGGCAGCGTGTCCTTCGATGCCGTCGTGATCGACATGTTCATGCCGGGTATGGATGGGATCGCAACCATTCGTGAGCTCATCAAGATCGATCCCACGGTGCCGTTCATCGCGATCTCCGGCTACGCATTCACCGACAAGAAACAGGGCGCTCCGGATTTCCTCGGTATGGCAATCAAGCTCGGAGCGACGGCTGCGTTGCAGAAGCCGTTCGACATCCGCGATCTGCTCGAAGCGGTCGATCGTGCGATCGAGGTGCGTCAACGACTTCTGACCGAGGCGCGGCACGTGGCTCCTCGCTCACATCTGTCAGGAAGGCCTCATGATGAACATCCTGGTCGTTGATGACGAAGTCGGCGTTTGCTGTGTCATCCAGCACCTTCTGGTTCGCGAGGGCTACGCGGTCACTGCCGTCACCGACGGTCGGCTGGCGATGGATGCGGTGACCCGCGGTGACTTCGCCGCGGCTCTGATCGATCTCAACTTGGCCGACATGGACGGCAACGACGTGATCCGGGCTGCACGCGCGGCTCGGCCCACGATGCCCATCGTGATGATGTCGGGCATGGTGCTGGAATCAGGACGTGGGACGGCTGATTTGCTCGGCCCCTCGGCCAAAGTGGTCGGCCTTCATCGTTTGGCGAAGCCGTTCAAGCCGAAAGACCTGTCGCAGCTGATGCGTGACATTCTGGCGCAGGACACCGAACCTCTCGCCGTCGCGGTCTGACCGCCAGCGATTCGGTCGCACGCGTCGAGCCGAACGTTTGGAGCGGATCGCCTCTTCGACCTTTGCCGGAGAAGCAGCCTGCGACTCGCGGCGGCCATGTCGATCTCTTGCTCACGGTCGGCTGCAGGCCGGCTCGTCGTCGCTGTACGGCATCACCTGCCGCACAGGGAGACGGGTCAAGGGAAGACGAGAAGTCTCGAGGGGTGTGAGCCTGTTCACATCGGAACAGCGCGGACCGCCGTACCTTTTGGAACGACGGGCACCGGTAACGATTAGGTCCTTTGCGCCCGATCGTTAGAATTTGAGCGATCCGCTCAATTTGAACAAAGTGGAATTCTGCCATCGTGGCTCGCAGTTTGCGCGAGGGCAAGATGAGCGAAGCCGAATACGAGTTGTTGATGGACGTTGTGAGAACGGCTATTGCGCCCGAGACCGAGACCGATTCCATGGCCCGCTTGTTTTCGATCCTGCATTTCCCCACGGCAGCCAACGACAACCAGGGCGCCTGGCCGCTGATCCCGTTTCCAGACGGCTGGTTCGCGGCCTGCTGACGCGCGATCTTCTGTCGCCATGCAGGCCAGGCGATCGGCACGTCTTGGCCGGAACACTGCTGCGATCTTCGTTTCCCGGAATGGCGACGGCCGAGGCCGCCGCCATTCAGATCACCGGCGCTACTTCCTGACTGCGAACACCCAGACGACGCCGCCTTGCGGAACGTTGTCTTCGAGACCGATGTTGCCTTTCGAGAGCGCATCCTGGATGCGCTGCGCGTCGACGCCCCAGCCGGACTGCACGGCGATGTACTGGGTACCATCGACCTCATAGGCGACCGGCATGCCCATGATGCCCGAATTCGTCTTCTGCTCCCACAGCAGCTCGCCGGTCTTGGCATGGAAAGCCCGGAACATCCGGTCATTGGTGCCGCCGACCAGGACGAGATCGCCCGCCGTCGCGGTCACCGACCCGAACAGCTGGGATTTGGGGAAATTGTGCGACCAGACCTTCTTGCCTGTCGCTGGATCCCAGGCCTGCAGCTCCCCGAAATGGTCGGCACCGGGCCGCACCGTGAGCCTGATGTCCTCGGCCTTGGTGCCGAGCCAGAGCTGGCGGGAACGAGCGACAGCTTTTCCCCGGTGAAGCCGCCGCAGAAATTCTCGTTCGCCGGCACGTACGCCGGTCATCCCGATGCGGCGGCCGCCGCGGTGATCTGCTTCGAGTAGCTGCAGCGGCCGGAAAACGTGCTGGCCGGCTACTTGACCTGGAACGACTACCGCGGCCCGCGCGCGCCGACGCAGATCCGCATCGAGCACCACAAGACCGGCGAGATGGTGCTACATCCGCTCGAGGAGACGACGGCCGACGGCCACACGCTGTTCTACGAGGAGGCCGAGGCCGTGCTGGCCAAGGTGCCGCGCCTCGGCCTGGGCATCGTCATGCGCGACCGCCCGACGCCGAGCGGCCCGCGCAAATGGGACAACATGAGCATGGCCCGCCTGGTGCGGGCGCTGCGCGAGCGGCTTGGCCTGCCCGCGACCTTCACCATCGACGCCTGCCGCCACGGCGGCATGACCGAACTCGAAGAGGCAGAGTTCACCGACGGCCCGGGCCGCGCGCTGTCTGCCCACAAGTCGAAGGCGTATGAGGGATATGCGAAGAAACGGGCGCTGGCGGCAACACGGAAGCGCTATGCGCATCGGATCGGGATCGTAGGGTGAGATCAGAACCAGACCCAAGGCCCGTGTTCGATAGGACGCTCAATTCGATAGGACGCTCACCGATTATTAGTAGTCTTCGCCCTCGTCTGCGACTTCCGCCCACTGGAGAATTACGTCGTTATCCTCGTTGACTACGAAGGTCACGACTAGAGGCGGGATATAACCCTCGATCATGCGTGTTCGCGCGTACCTGAAGCGACACCAGTCGTTTTCAAAAAGCGGAAAGCCAAACGGATTTTCTTGTAGTCCTTCAATGATTGTTTCAAGGGCTAGGTCAACTGCTCGGTAGCCTCCAAGCTGCTCCACGCTTTCCGCAAAATTGGGGCCCTCGATTATCTGTCGCACTTGCTATTTGCTGCGCCAACCGTGTTCAGCTCCCAATTTGAGGAGTCGTCCACGCTGTCCAGCCCCTATTGGTTCATCCGACAAATAGGCCGATTGATACGGCATCGGTTCACCATTTTCCCGCGTTCTCCACGCAACCCCGTGCGACTTCTCGCTGACCTCCTTTGCCGTCAAATCCCAATAGGCGGCAACGGCACGATCAAGGTAATCTAAATCCTGCCTGCTGAAGATTGTAAGGAATGGATCTGAGAGAGCGACAGGGCGCTGTTCGTAGTGATGTCCCTTTAGAATTCTGCTAATCTTTAGATGGCCTTCGGCTTGAAGGTCATTGAGAACCGGGAGCATTTCAACAGGAGCCGGGCCCTGTCTTAGCTTCTGATACATCCGCCCAGTTACCGGCTGCCCTCGCTGGGTGAATGACTCGAAATCGGCGTGCCAAATAATCTTGTTGAGTTTTACGAGGCCAAAGAAAGGTGTCCTCTCACAAGCCTTGGAGACATAAAGGACCGCCTCCCGAAGACGGCGCTGGCCGCCGGGTAGATCGACCTCCCAGGTCAATTTTGCTCGGGTCTCCGGAATGCTTGACATGTCAGTAACCTAGGCTCTCGAACGATTCTACGCTAGCCCTCGTCAGATCCGGCGCCGACTGATCCGCCCAATGACATTCATCAGCGTCTCACGCATTCTCATGGAACGAACCCGCAACTCCAGTTTCAGAAATGAAGCGGCCGGGAGTTTCAGAACTGGTGGATGGAACGAAACAAGCCGGTTGCCTAACCCATTGATCTCCGGTATCGATCCGTCATGTTGGGGCCACGTGGCGGAGTGGTTACGCAGCGGTCTGCAAAACCGTTTACACCAGTTCAATTCTGGTCGTGGCCTCCACTCAATCAAAATCAAGCGGTTGGACTACCCATTGGGGCCGCGAACCGGCCCTAGAAGGGCAGATCGTCGATGCCGCCGGGATAGCTGACCTGCGCGCGCGGCCAGGTCAGAATTGCCCTCCGTTCACCGGCCGAGACACCGCCCCGATCCGAGCCAGACCTGCCGGCCAGCCGGGGCGCGTAATCCCGGAACTGCACCACATTGGACTTTTCTGCTTCCTGCATGGCTCTCATCCTCGTTCCATGCTGCGATGCAAGAAGCGTACCCTCGGTTCCTAAACCCGCCGTTTGCGGCTGCGCCAATCCGGCTTGCGGGCCTTTGGGCGGGGCGTGAGCTCCGGATGCTCTTTCTCCACCTCCCGATACCGCGCAAGCATGCGCTCGAAGCTCGCGTCGAGGGCCGTGGCGATCTCAGGCCGCCGTTCCAGCGCGGCCATCAGCATCCCGGCCGCCTCGATGGTCGACAGCCCGTCGCGGCGCGGTTCGCGGCGCAGCCGACCGTAGCGCGACGGCTGCCGCGGCCCGAGGATCACGCGCTGGCACTTCAGCATCCACGGATTGCGCCACCACAGCGCCTTGGCCTGGCTCCAGGTGCCGTCGAGCAGGATCACGCCCTCGATCGACTTGAGGATGGCGCGCTGGTTGTCGGCCACCTCACCCTTGCGGGTCACCGCGACCACCTCGCTCTCGGGATCGAGCTCGGCCGCCTTCGCCGAGCCGAGATAGAGAATGGCCCAGCGCGCGGGATCGGCGACCGGCCGTCCCAGTGCCTTGGCGAGGCTCGGCCAGGACAGCCCGACCTTGACCACCGCGTTCTTGAAATGCAGGGCGGCGAGCCGCGCGGTGCCGAGGGCGCGATCCTGCTCCTGCGGGTGCTGCAGGATCAGGAGCCCCAGCCGGCTTTCCAGCGGTGTGACGCTGTCGCAGATGCACAGCGGCAGCGGCTTCTGGCAACGCGGGCAATCGGGCGGCGCCTCGGTGGCGAGCGGCGGATGGTCGTGTGGTTCTGGCATGCGGCGGCTATACGCGCCCGCGGACAGCGCCACAACGGCTCATTCGGCGGGCGCGGCAAGCGGCTCCGGCGCAGGCCGGCGGCGTAGCCGGTCGATCAGCAGGTAGATCACCGGCGTGGTGTAGAGGGTGAGGATCTGCGACACCAGGAGGCCGCCAATGATGGTGATGCCGAGGGGACGGCGCAGCTCGGTGCCGGGACCGGTCGCGATCACCAGCGGCAGGCCGGCGAACAGCGCGGCGAGCGTCGTCATCAGGATCGGGCGAAAGCGCACCCGGCAGGCCTCGAAGATCGCATCGGCCGAGGACATGCCGCGCTGGCGCTCGGCCTCGAGCGCGAAGTCGACCAGCATGATGCCGTTCTTCTTGACGATGCCGATCAGCAGGATGATGCCGACGAAGGCGATCACGGTCAGCGGCGTATTGGTGATCTGCAGCGCGAGCAGCGCGCCGAGCCCCGCCGACGGTAGCGTCGAGATGATGGTCAGCGGATGCGCCAGGCTCTCATAGAGCACGCCGAGCACGATATACATCGCGGCCAGGGCGAACAGGATCAAGAGCGGCTGGCGGCCGCTGCTCTTGTTGAAGTCTCCGGCATTGCCGTCGAAGCTGCCGCGGATGCCCTCCGGCATGTGCAGCTCATCGACGGCGCGCTGGATGTTGGCCGTCGCGGTCTGCAAGGGCACGTCCGGCAGCAGGTTGAACGACACGGTGGTCGAAGGGAACGATTGTGAGTGATACACCGCCAGCGGTGATAGGCCGCGCTCGGCCTTGACCAGCGCCGACAACGGCACCTGCGCGTCCCCTGCCCCGGCCACATAGATGCGGTCGAGATTGGAGGGATCAGTCTGGAATTTCGGGTCGATCTCCAGCACGACCATGTACTGGTTGCGCTGGCTGTAGACGATCGAGATCTGGCGTTGCGCGAAGGCGTTGTTGAGCGCGTTGTCGATGTCCTGGACGCGGACGCCGAGGCTCGCCGCCTTCTGTCGGTCGATCCGCAGCGCGAGCTGCAGGCCACCGGGATCGCGGTCGCTGGAAATGTCGGTGATGCCGTCGACCGTCTCCAGGCGCTTGGCGACGATCGGCGCCCATTTCTGCAGAAGGTCGAGATCGGGGCTGCTCAACGTGTACTGGTAGTCGGAATCGCTCTGACGACCGCCGGTGCGCACGTCCTGCGCGGCGAACATGAAGAGCCGAATGCCGGGGACCATCGCGAGGCTCCGCCTGAGGCGGTTGATCACGAGCTCAGTCGAGACGCCCTCGCGCTCCGCCGGGGGCTTGAGGTTGATGAACATGGTGCCGCGGTTGGACGTCGCGCCGCCCGGCCCGCCGCCGCCCCCGATCGTCGAGCCGATCCCGGCCACGGCGGGATCGGCCATCACGATGTCGGCGAGCCGCTGCTGCAGGCCCAGCATGGACTGGAACGAAATGTCGGCCGAGGCGCGCGTCGCACCGATGACGAAGCCGGAATCGTCGGTCGGGAAATAGCCCTTGGGCACCTTGATGTAGAGCGTCACCGTGAGCGCGATGGTGGCGAAGAACACGATCAGGGTAAGGAACGGATAAACCAGCACGCCGCGCAGCGTCCAGGCATAGAAGCGGACCATGCCGGACAGCGCGCCTTCGACGATACGGTCGAACCAGGTGGCACGATCGGACAGCGTCTCCTTGATGTAATGCGCGCAGATCATCGGCGTCACCGTCAGCGACACCAATGTCGACACGACGATTGCGAAGGTCAGCGTCAGCGAGAACTCACGCAGGAGACGGCCGACGACGCCGTCCATGAAGATCAAGGGCACGAAGGCTGCAATCAAAGAAAGGCTGATCGACAACACGGTAAAGCCGATCTGGCGGGCGCCATCGAGCGCGGCGCGCATCGGCGACAGGCCATGCTCGAGATTGCGGTACATGTTCTCGATCATGACGATGGCGTCGTCGACGACGAAGCCGACGGAGATCGCGAGCGCCATCAGCGAGAGATTGTCGATCGAGAAGCCTGCGAGCCACATCGCCGCGCAGGTGCCAGCCAGCGCCAGCGGCACCGAGACGCCGGCCGCGACCGTCGGCACCAGGCGGCGCAGGAACATGAACACGACGACCATCACCAGCACGGCGGTCGCGAGCAAGGTCCACTGCATGTCCTCGACCGAGGCGCGAATGGTCCCTGTGCGGTCGACCAGAGTGGAGATCTCGATGCCGGCCGGCAGCCATTGCTTGAGCTCCGGGATCAGCGCCTTCACGCGGTCGACGGTCTCGATGACATTGGCGTCGCCCTGCTTGGCGATCTGGATCAGCACCGCCGGCTGCTTGTTGAACCAGGCAATCGAACGCACGTTGCGTACGGAATCCTCGACGTCGGCGACATCCGACAGCCGCACGAAGCTGCCATTGCTGCTCTTGATCAGGATGTCGCGGAATTCGGCCGCACTGCGCATCTGCCGGTTGATGGCAATGGTCTCGCTCTGCCGCGCGCCCTCGAAGATGCCGACCGGCCCGATCGGATTGGCATTGATGATCGCCGTCCGGACATCGTCGGTCGAAATCCCGGCATTGGCGAGCGAGACCGGATTGAGTGCGATGCGCACGGCAGGCTGATCGGCGCCGCTGACCGTGACATTGCCGACGCCGGGCACCTGGAACAGACGCTGCGCCAGAACGGTGTCGGCGACGTCGTACATCGCGCTCGGCGTCATCGTCTTCGAGGTCAGGGCCAGAACGAATACGGGAGCCGCGGCCGTGTTCGCCTTGCGGAAGCGCGGCAGCGCCGGCAGGTCGCTCGGAAGGTCCGACAGCGAGGCGTTGATGGCCGCCTGGACGTCACGCGCGGCCTTGTCGATGTCGCGGCCGATCGAGAACTGGATCTGGATGTTGGTGGTGCCGAGCGAGCTCGTCGATGTGATCTGGTCGACACCTGCGATTTCGCCGAGCCGCCGCTCCAACGGCGCCGCGACCGTCCCCGCCATGACGGACGGGTCCGCACCCGGGCGCGACGCGCTGACGAAGATCGCGGGGAAATCGACGTTCGGCACGGGCGCGACGGGAAGGAAGATATAGGCGACGATCCCGACCAGGAACAAGCCGATCGAGAGCAGCGTGGTGCCGACCGGCCGGCGAATGAACGGCTCGGAGATCGAGGCCATCACTGGATGCCTTCGGTCGCACCTGCGATCGGCGGCGACGGCAGGTTCGGCGCCGGCGGCAGCGCGCGCTCGAAGCGACGATTGATGCGGTCGAGCGCGAGATAGATGACCGGCGTCGTGTACAGCGTCAGCAATTGGCTGAGCAGCAGGCCGCCAATGATGGAGATGCCGAGCGGAAAGCGCAGCTCCGAGCCGGTGCCGCTCTCGATCGCCAGCGGCAGCGCGCCGAACAGCGCGGCCAGGGTCGTCATCATGATCGGGCGGAAGCGCAGGAGACACGCCTGCACGATCGCTTCGTAGGGTGTGCGGTTTTCGTGACGCTCCGCTTCGAGCGCGAAGTCGATCATCATGATCGCGTTCTTCTTGACGATACCCATCAGCAGAATGATGCCGATCAAGCCGATGACCGAGAGATCCTGGCCGAACAGCATCAAGGCCAGGATGGCGCCGACGCCCGCCGACGGCAAGGTCGACAGGATCGTGATCGGATGGATGTAGCTCTCATAGAGCACGCCGAGCACGATGTAGATCGTGACCACGGCCGCCAGCAGCAACCAGGGCTGGCCGGCCAGCGACTTGGCGAACTCGGCGGCATCGCCCGAATAGACACCGATGATGCTGCCGGGCATGCCGATGCGGTTCTCGGTCGCATGGAGCGCCTCGACCGCCTCGCTCAGCGCCGCGCCGGACGCGAGATTGAAGCTCAGCGACACCGCCGGAAACTGCGCCTGGTGCGAGATGGCGAGCGGCGCGGTGGTGCGCTTCAGGCTCGCCACCGCCGAGAGCGGCACTTGGCCGCCGGCGCCAGGCAGATAGAGCTTCGATAGGATCGAGGGATCGCGCTGATACATCGGCAGCGCCTCCAGCACGACGCGGTACTGATTGGCCTGACCATAGATCGTCGAGATCTGCCGCTGCGCGAAGGCGTCGTTGAGCGTGTCGGTGACGCCCTGCAGACTGACGCCGAGCTGGCCGGCGCGCTGGCGGTCAATGGTCAGCTCCGCGCGCAGGCCGCCCTCCTGGGCTTCGGAGGAGGCGTCGCGGAATAGAGGGTCGCGGCGCATTTCTCCGACAAGCTGCCTCGCCCATTTCGACACCTCGGTGGCATCGGCGCCGGTCAGCGTGTACTGATATTGCGAGCGGCTCGCCTGGGTCGAGATCTGCACGTCCTGGACCGGCTGGAAGTACACGGTCATGCCGGGCACGCCCGAGGTCTTCTGCTTCAGCCGATCGATCACCTCGGCGACGCCATCTTGCCGCTCGCCAAGCGGCTTCAAGGTCATGACGAGACGGCCGACATTGGTGGTCGGGTTGACCGATCCGGCGCCGATCACCGAGACGACGCCGACGACGTCGGCGTCAGCTTGGATCGCGGCGGCGACGTCCGCCTGGCGTTTCGTCATTTCGGCGAACGACACGTCGGGGCCGGCCTCGGTCACCGCAGTGATCGAGCCGGTATCCTGCAGCGGCAGAAAGCCCTTGGGCGCGACGACGTAGAGCGCCAAGGTCGCCGCCAAGGTCGCGAAGGTCACGACCAGCGTCTCGGTCTGGCGATCCAGCACCCACAGCAGGCTGCGATGATAGACGGCCACGGTACGGTCGATGAAGCGGCTGACGGCGTTCAGCCCCGGCAGCACCCACTCCTCGCTGGCGTGCTTCAACAGCCGCGAGCACATCATCGGCGTCAAGGTCAACGACACCACCGCCGATGTCACCACTGCAATCGTCAGCGTCAGCGCAAATTCCCGAAACATGCGGCCGACCAGACCGGACATGAACAAGAGTGGAATGAACACTGCGATCAGCGATACCGTCAGCGAGATGACAGTGAAGCCGATCTCGCGCGCGCCTCGCAGCGAGGCGTTCATCGCGCTCTCGCCATTCTCCATGTGGCGCACGATGTTCTCGATCATCACGATGGCGTCGTCGACGACGAAGCCGGTGCCGATCGTGAGTGCCATCAGCGAGAGATTGTCGAGGCTGAAGCCGGCGAAGTACATCACGCCGAAGCTCGTGATCAGCGACAGCGGCAGCGCGACGCCGGCGATGATCGTGGCCCGCAACGAGCGCAGGAACAGCAGCACGACCAGCGTCACCAGCACCACGCTGAGCAGCAGCGTGAACTGCACGTCGTGCACCGAGGCGCGGATGGTCACGGTACGATCGCTGACGATAGCGAGCTTCACCCCGGCCGGAATCATGCGCTGCAGCTTCGGGATCTCGGCACGGATCTGCTTGACGACCTCGATGACGTTGGCACCCGGCTGGCGCTGGATGTCGAGGATGACCGCAGGGACACCCTGGTACCAGCCGCCGGTCCGATCGTTCTCCAGACCATCGAGAATCGTTGCGACATCGCCGATCGTGACCGACGAGCCGTTGCGGTAGGCGATGATGATCGGCTTGTAGGCGTCGGCGGCCCCGATCTGGTCGTTGGCCGTGATCAGATAGGCCTGCTGCGCCCCGTCCAGCGATCCCTTGGGTCCGGAGACGTTGGCGCCTGCGATGGCGGCGCGCAGGTCCTCTATCGAGATGCCATAGGCCGCGAGCCGCGCCAGGTCGGCCTGCACGCGCACCGCGGGCTTCAGTCCGCCGAGCACCGAGACGCGGCCGACGCCGGAGACCTGGCTCAGCCGCTGCGCCAGGATCGTGTCGGCCATGTCGCTCATCGCGCGCAAAGAGATCGTGTCCGAGGTCAGCGCGAGCGTCATGACCGGCGCGTCGGCCGGATTGACCTTGGCGTAGGTCGGCGGATAGGGCAGCGACTTTGGCAAGACGCCGGCGGCGGCATTGATTGCCGCCTGGACGTCCTGCGTGGCGCCGTCGATGTCGCGTCCGAGATCGAACTGCAGCGAGATCTGGCTGACGCCGAACGAGCTTGTCGAGTTCATCGCGGACAACGACGGGATCTGGCCGAGCTGGCGTTCCAGCGGGGCCGTGATCAGCGAGGCGATCACATCAGGGCTGGCGCCCGGCAGTTGCGTCGTCACCTGGACAGTCGGGAAGTCGACCTGCGGCAGGGCCGAGACCGGCAGCGCGAGATAGCCAAGCAGGCCGCCGATCAGCAGGGCGACGCCGAGCAGCGAGGTCGCGATGGGACGGCGGATGAAGGGTTCGGAGACGCTCATCGCGACTGCTCGTCACTCTTGCGCTTGCGTCATGGCTGTGCCTTCGCGCCGCGACCTGCCTCACTCCCTCCCTGGGGCGCTGCACCGCCGGCGTCGGTCTGCCCCCCAGCCTCAGGCCTGCGGCGCCGCTCGCCGTCCTTCGGCGCGCCTTCGGGTGGCGCTCCGCCCTCCTTCGCCTGCTCTTTTCCTTGCGGATTGCGGCTGCGCTTGCGCGGCGCCAGATCGGCCTGCGGCGTCTGCTCGGCGCGTCCGACCACGACTTTGACGCCGTCGGCCAGATTGGCAAAGCCGGTCGTCACCACGCGGTCCGACGGGCTAAAGCCGCTGGCGATCACGGCCTCGCTCTCGTTCTGCTGCACGACCGTCACCGGATGGGCCGAGGCGATGTCGCCCTCGCCGATCACGTAGCTGAACGTGCCTGCCGGCCCGCGCTGCACGGCCGAGGTCGGCACCGTGATCGCCTGCGACAAGATCTCGACCTTGAGGCGGACATTGACGAACTGTCCGGGCCAGAGCTGGAATTTGCCGTTGGGGAATTCTGCTTTCAGTTTCAGCGTGCCCGTCGTCTGATCGACCTGGTTGTCGATACCCCGCAACGTGCCGGTGTCGATGACGGTGACGCCGTCATTGCCGAACACGTCGACAGCGAGCGGCCCCTTGGCGGCGGCCGCATTGACGCGCATGATCTGCTGCTGCGGCAGGCTGAACTGCACCGCGATCGGCTGAAGCTGCGTGATGACGACGAGACCGGTCGCGTCGGAGGCATGAACGATGTTGCCCTGGTCGACCTGGCGCAGGCCGGCGCGGCCGGACAACGGCGCCACGATCTTGGTGTAGCTCAAGGTCGTCGCCGCATTATCGATCGCGGCCTGATCCGCCTTGATCAGCGCCTGCTGCTGCGCCACCACCGCGCGCTGCGTGTCGGCCTGCTGCTTGGAGCCGGCATTGCTGGCGGCCAGCTGCTCGTAGCGGGCGAGGTCGAGCTTCTGGTTGGCAAGCTGCGCCTCGTCCTGTGCCTTCTTGGCGACGGCCTGGTCGTACTGCGCCTGGTAGATCGCCGGATCGATCTCGGCGAGCACGTCGCCCTTCTTGACGTCCTGCCCCTCGACGAAATTGACGGCGATCAGCTTGCCGTCGACCTGGGAGCGCACCGTGACGGTGTTGAGCGCGCGCACCGCGCCGACGCCGTCGAGATAGACCGGCACGTCCTTGATGACAGGCGAGGCGGCCAGGACCGGAACCGGAAGGTCGGGCCGCGCGAAGCGGTTGTTGGCCTGCTGCTTCTGCTGCATCGCCGACCAGCCGATATAGCCGAGGCCGCCCAGGATCAGCAGCGTGATCGTGATCGACACCAGCCGCCGTGCCACGCTGGACCGCGCGCGCTTCACTGCCGCTGCTCCCTTCTCGTCCGGTTTAAAGAGCATCGGCCGACTTCTCCATGCGCGGCTCCCAGCCGCCGCCGAGCGCCTGATAGAGGCTCACGAACGCCTGCAGGCGCGCCAGTTGCGCCTGCCATAGCGCGTCCTCGGCCTGGAACAGCGTCAATTGCGTATTCAAGACTGTCACGATGTCGGCAGTTCCCGCGCGCAGTTGCTGCTCGGAGAGCTGGAAGGCGCGGCGGGAGGCGGCAACGACTTCTCGCTGCAATTGCAACTTGATCGTGGTCTGCTTGATCGAGAACAGCGCATTGTTGACGTCGGTGAAAGACTGGATGACCGTCTTGCGGTAGGTTTGCAGCAGCTCGTCCTGTCGCGCCTTGGCGTTCTCGAAATTGCCCAGGATTCTGCCACCATCGAAGATCGGCTGGGTCAGGCTGCCGGCGAGGCTGAAGAACGCCGCATGCGGCTGAAACAGCGACACCAGTGCTGCGCTCTGGTAGCCGCCATTGCCGGTCAGCTGGATGCTGGGAAAGAACTGCGCCCGCGCGCTGCCGACATTGGCGGTGGCCGACGCCAGCTGCGCTTCCTGCCGGCGGATGTCCGGCCGTTGCGTCAAGAGTTCGGACGGCAGCCCGGGCGTGACCCGCGGCGTCCTGATCCGGTCGAGCGAGCCGCCGGCAATGCGAATGCCCTCGGGCGATCGCGCGACCAGCACGGCCAGCGCGTTGACGTTCTGATCGAGCGTCTGGCGCAGCGGCGGCACCGCCGCCTTCTGGTTGGCGAGCACGCTCTCCTGCTGCGCGACGTCGAGATCATTGCCGGTGCCCGCCTTCTGCCGCTCGCGGATGGCATCGAGCACACGCGTGGCGCTGGCGATGTTGCGCTCGGCGGTCCGAATCCGATCCTGAGCGGCCAGCACCTGGAAATAGGCATTGGCGACGGTGGCGAGCGTCGTCAACTGCGTGACGTCGCGGTCGAAGCGGTTGGCCACCGCGGTTTCCTCGGCCGCCTGCAGCGCGTCGCGATTCTGGCCGAAGAAGTCGAGCTGGTAGCTCGCAGAGAGCGAGGCTTGGTAATTGACGACCTCGCGGCCGCCATTGGTGAGCCCGCTGGAGCTCGACCCGGACGTGCGCGAATAGGTCTCCTGCCCCGTGCTCGACAGGCTTGGCAGCAGCGCCGCGCCGGCCTGCCGCGCCAGCGCATCGGCCTGCCGGAACCTTGCCACAGCAGCGGCAATATCAAGGTTGACGCTCTGCGCCTCCTCCATCAGCTGGGTCAGCTCGCGTGATCCGAAGCCGCGCCACCAATCCAGCGGCGGCGGCGCCGCCATATCGGAACCGGACGCCGCCTTGTAGCGCTGGGGCAAGTCGAGGGCCGGATCGGGAATATCCTGGGTCAGCAGGCAGCCGGCCGAGTTCGCCGCCAATCCGATCGCCGCCAGCCAGTGGACAAATCGCCGCAGGGTAGCCGGCACACGGCGCTCCCGCATCCCGGCGACGATCCGCGGGTCAGCGGACGCGCGGCAAGGCTCGTCGACGGCGATCGGCACGATGGACACTGGCGTGATGCTTCCCTGTAGTCTTGGGAATCATTCTAGCCGCAGCCCACGGCGCCGGACAGCCCTGCAGCCCCCCGTCCCCCCAGCAGCGATGGTGCCGATAAAGTCCACCGAATCGACGAATCTCCCGTAAATCAGCGGAGTTTCGTGCAGGCACGGCCACGGGCCACGGGCTGCCGCCTTACCAAGATTTCATCTGTCGAATGCCGTTTTGGACGGGGTGTGACGCGGGGAGCGCGCCCGTGAAACCCTTTGGCGGCGACTCCGTAACTTGCACGTGAACTTCAGGGGGGCATTCATGCGAGTTGCGGTGGTCGGAACGGGTATTGCGGGTAACGCCGCGGCCTGGTCCCTGGCGAAGCGTTATCCGATCACCGTCTACGAGCGCGATCTCCGTCCGGGCGGCCACAGCCACACCGTGACGATCGACTATGACGGCGCTCCGGTCTCTGTCGACATCGGCTTCATCGTCTACAACGAGCTGAACTATCCTGAGCTCACCGCCTTGTTCGACCATCTGGGGGTCGAGACGGTCGACAGCAGCATGAGCTTTGCCGTCACCGCGGATGCCGGCCGCTTCGAATGGAAGGGGGGCGGCAACACCTGGCTCGACACCGCCAAGGGGCTGTTCGCGCAGCCGAGCAATCTGCTGTCGACATCCTATCTCTGGATGCTCAGGGACATCCTGACCTTCAACGAGCAGAGTACAGCCGACTTCAAGGCCGGGCGCCTGCATGGCCTTACGCTCCGGGATTATTTCCGGCGCAACCATTTCGCCCCGCGACTGCTCACCGACTATCTGGCGCCGATGGGTGCCGCGATCTGGTCAGCCCCGGCGTCCGAGATGCTGGACTTTCCGGCCGAGAACTTCGTCGCGTTCTTCAGCAATCACAGATTGTTGCAATATGACCGTCCGGTCTGGCGCACCGTCAAGGGCGGCAGCCGCCGCTATGTGGAGAAGCTGACGTCGAGCTTCCGCAAGCACATCCGGCTCGGCAGCGCCGTGACCAGCATCGAACGCACTGCCCACGGCGTCGTCGTTCAGGACAGCAGCGGCCGTCGCGACACCTACGATCATGTCGTGATCGCCGCACACAGCGACCAGGCGTTGTCGATGCTCACCGATGCGGACGAGCGGGAGCGCAGCATCCTCGGGGCGATCAAATATTCGCCCAACACGATCTATCTGCACCGTGACAGCAGGCTGATGCCGAAGCGTCGCCGCGCCTGGGCTTCGTGGAATTTCCTGCGCTGGCAGCGTGAGGGCGTTCCCATGAACGACGTCGCCGTCACCTATTGGATGAACAACCTCCAGGACATCGACAACGCCAAGCCGCTGTTCGTCAGCCTCAACCCACCCTTCGCTCCGGCTCCGGAGCTAACCTTTGGCAAGTATATCTGTGAGCACCCGCAATACACGGCTGCCGCCTTTGCGGCGCAGAAGCGTCTGGCAGCGATTCAGGGGCAGCGCCATACCTGGTTCTGTGGCGCCTGGACCGGCTATGGCTTTCATGAGGACGGGCTACGCTCGGGTCTCGCCGTGGCAGAGGCGCTCGGCGCGAACGTGCCGTGGCGCGGGCTTCCCACCGAGCTCGCCGAGGCTGCGGAATAGGCGCGATATGGACATGGATCACTCGGGACCAGATGACAGAACGGAAGCGGCCGCGCTCTATGTCGGACAGGTCATGCATGCCCGCATGCGCCCGACCACGCATCGCTTCCGCTATCGCGTGATGAGCCTGCTGATCGATCTCGGTCGGCTCGACCAGGCGGACCGGCAGGCTTCGCTGTTCGGGGTCAATCGGCGCGCGCTCTACAGCTTCCACGAGGCCGACCACGGTCCGGGCGACGGCTCGTCGCTACTGGCCTATGCGCAGACCTGTGCGGCGGATCAGGGGATCGATCTCAGCGGTGGGCGCGTGCTGCTGCTGTGCTATCCGCGGCTGCTCGGCTACGTGTTCAATCCGCTGTCGGTCTATTTCTGCTATCGCAGCGACGACACCCTGGCGCTGATGATCTACGAGGTCCGCAACACCTTCGGCGAGATCAAGCCCTATGTGCTGCCGGTCAGGCCGGATGAGCTATCGGCAGCAGGGCTCCGCCAGGCGCAGGACAAGACCTTCTACGTCTCGCCCTTCATCGACATGGCGATGCGTTACTATTTCCGGGTCATGCCGCCGGGCGACAATGTCAAGCTGCGGATTCTCGAAACTGGGGCCGACGGCCCCCTGCTCGCCGCAACCTTCTCCGGCCGCCGTCGCACGCTGACCTCTGGCTCCCTGCTCGCCACCTTCGTCTCGCTCCCGCTGGTGACTGTCAAAATCTTTGCCGCGATCCATTGGGAGGCGCTGCGGCTGTGGGCCAAAGGCGTCCGCCTCGTCCCGCGCGGCGAAATCAGCGCAAGCCCTGGAACCAATACCGGCTTGGCGGGGAACGGCAGCCACGCTTATATTTCACGACGCTGACCGGAAACGGCCGGCGCGCTCTGCGTCCGTGATTCCCTGCCCGCACAGGTGCCACACCGGCCAGCCGACGGGGGACGTGGGCTCGAGCCGTTTGCGTGAATGGACCTGCCATGCAGAACGTCATCCCAGTCACCCCTGACACCATCGACAAGGTGCTTGCCGATCTTCCCCGCCTGCCCCGCCTTGCCCTCGGCTTCGGCTCGCGCTTGCGGAAAGGCACGCTCGACGTGACCCTGCCGGACGGACGGGTGATCCGGCTCGGCGGCGTTGAGCCCGGGCCGGCCGCCGCAATGATCCTGGCCAATTACGGCTTCGCATCGCGCCTTCTCAATGGTGGCGACATCGGCATCGCCGAGGCCTATCTGAACGGCGACTGGGACACGCCGGACCTGACGCAGTTTCTCTATCTGTTCTGCGTCAACCAGCACCTGCTGCAGTCGATGCTGGAAGACAAGCCGCTGATCCGGTTTGCCCAGCTGGTCCGGCACTGGTTCAACCGCAACACCAAGCGTCAGGCAAAGCGCAACATCTACGCCCATTATGACATCGGGAATTCGTTCTACTCGGCGTGGCTCGATCCGAGCATGACCTACTCCTCGGCCCTGTTCGAGGAGGACACCACCGACCTCACCGCCGCGCAGACCAACAAGTACAAGCGGCTGGCCGAGGCGATCGATCTCAAGCCCGGGCAGAAGCTGCTCGAGATCGGCTGCGGCTGGGGCGGCTTTGCCGAATATGCCGCCAAGACGTTCGGCGCCCAGGTCGTTGGGCTGACGATCAGCCAACAGCAGCGCGACTTCGCGCAGCGCCGCATCCACGAGGCCGGGCTCGCCGAGAAAGTCGAAATCCGCCTGCAGGATTACCGCGACGAGCGTGACCGCTACGATCGCATCGCCTCGATCGAGATGATCGAGGCTGTCGGCGAACAGTTCTGGCCGAAATATTTCTCGCAACTGCGAGACCGTCTACTGCCGGGCGGATTGGCCGGTGTCCAGGCAATTACCATCCAGGACAGCCTGTTCCAGCACTACCGCCGCGAGGTCGACTTCATCCAACGCTACGTCTTCCCGGGAGGCATGTTGCCGACGCCGCAGATCCTGAAGTCGCTCGGCGACCGCTTTGGCATACCCGTCATCCGCGAGCGCATCTTCGGGGAAGATTATGCCAGGACGCTCGCGATCTGGCGAAAGAACTTCCGGGAGGCCTGGCCGGACCTCACGCCCGCAGGATTCGATGAGCGCTTCAGGCGGCTCTGGGAATATTATCTGTCCTACTGCGAAGCAGGTTTCCTCTCTGGGAACATCGATGTTCGCCAGGTCGTCTTTGCGAAATCAGGGGGCTGATCCGGCCGGCTTACGCTGCCCTGGATATCAGGCTAGGGTCCTCTTAAGTGTGCTCGAGGAAACTCCTACGGTATCTGCAAAATGACCATTCACAACGACGTCGTCGCGGCGATCGGCAACACGCCCCTGATCAAGCTCAATCGCGCCTCGGAGGCGACGGGCTGCACCATTCTCGGCAAGGCCGAGTTCATGAACCCGGGCCAGTCGGTCAAGGACCGTGCCGGCAAGTGGATGATCCTGGAGGCCGAGAGGCGCGGCGATCTCAAGCCCGGCGGCCTCGTGGTGGAGGCCACAGCCGGCAACACCGGCATCGGTCTGGCCGTGGTCGCCAGCGCGCGCGGCTATCGCACGCTGATCGTGATCCCGGAGACGCAGAGCCAGGAAAAGAAGGACATGCTGCGGCTGTGCGGTGCGGAGCTGGTCGAGGTGCCGGCGTTGCCGTTCAGCAATCCCAACAACTATCAGCATGTCGGGCGCAGGCTCGCCGACGAATTGCGCAAGACCGAACCGAACGGCGTGCTGTTCGCCGACCAGTGGAACAACCTCGACAACGCCAAGGCGCATTATGAGTCCACGGGACCCGAGATCTGGGAGCAGACCGGCGGCAAGGTCGACGGCTTCATCTGCGCGGTCGGCACCGGCGGCACGATCGCCGGCACGAGCCGCTATTTGAAGGACAGAAACAAGAATATCGTCACCGCCTGCGCCGATCCGCACGGCTTCGCGATGTACGAATGGTTCAAGAACGGCGTCGTCAAATCGACGCCCGGCGATTCCATCACCGAAGGCATCGGCATCGGTCGTGTGACGCCCGTGATCGAGACCGCCAAGGTCGACGACGCGTTCCTGGTGTCCGACGAGGACGCCGTCAACACGATCTACGACCTCGTACAGCATGAAGGCTTATGCCTGGGCGGCTCGACCGGCGTCAACGTCGCCGGCGCGGTGCAACTCGCCAGGAAACTCGGCCCCGGCCACACCATCGTGACCATCCTGTGCGACTCGGGCACGCGCTATCAGTCGAAGCTGTACAATCCGGAATTCATGCGTTCGAAGAACCTGCCGGTGCCGGCTTGGCTGGAGCGGCGCAGCGGCATCAAGCCGCCTTTCGTTTGAGGGCGAGTAGCGAGTAGAACTTTTCGCCCTATTCGCTATTCGCAAGTCCCTATTCGCTTCCTCATCAATGCCGCAAAATCTGGCTCAGGAACAGCTTGCTGCGCGCATGCTGCGGGTTGGCGAAGAATTCCTGCGGCGTGTTCGATTCGATGATCTGGCCGGCGTCCATGAACACGACGCGGTTGGCGACCTCGCGCGCGAAGCCCATCTCGTGGGTCACGACCAGCATGGTCATGCCCTCCTTGGCGAGATCGACCATCGTGTCGAGCACCTCCTTCACCATCTCCGGATCGAGCGCCGATGTCGGCTCGTCGAACAGCATGACCTTCGGGTTCATCGCCAGCGCGCGCGCGATGGCGACGCGCTGCTGCTGACCGCCCGACATCTGGCCCGGGTATTTCTGCGCCTGATGCGGGATCTTGACCCGCTCCAGGAACTTCATCGCAGTCGCCTCGGCTTCCTTCTGGGGGATGTTGCGCACCCAGATCGGCGCCAGGGTACAGTTCTCCAGCACGGTCAGGTGCGGAAACAGGTTGAAGCTCTGGAACACCATGCCGACCTCGCGGCGGACCTCGTCGACGCGCTTGAGGTTGGGCCCGAGATCGATGCCGTCGACATTGATCTCGCCCTCCTGGAATTCCTCGAGCGCGTTGATGCAGCGGATCAGGGTCGACTTGCCCGAGCCCGAGGGCCCGCAGATCACGATGCGCTCACCCTTCCCGACGGAGAGGTTGATGTCGCGCAGGACGTGGAATTCGCCGTACCATTTGTTGAGGGCGGAAATGCTGACGATCGAATTTGCAGTCATGGGTCTCTCGATGATCTCTGGCTCAATGGCGCCGGTGCGCATTGACGCGGCGCTCGACCAGCATGGAGTAGCGTGACATGCCGAAGCAGAAGGCGAAGTAGATCAGGCCGGTGAAGGCAAAGCCGGTGAAGGCCGTGGTCGGCGTCGCCCACACCGGATCGGCAAACGAGGCCTTGAGGCTGCCGAGCAGGTCGAACAGCGCCACGATCGACACCAGCGAGGTGTCCTTGAACAGCGAGATGAAGCTGTTGACGATGCCGGGGATGACGTGGCGCAGCGCCTGCGGCAGCACGATGAAGCTGGTCGTCTTCCACCAGGACAGCCCGAGCGCGCTCGATGCCTCCGCCTGACCACGCGGTATGGCCTGCAGGCCGCCACGGATGACCTCGGCCATGTAGGCGCCCGAGAACAGCGCGACGCCGATCAGCGCCCGAACCAGGCCGTCGACCCTGACATTGCCGGGCAGGAACAGCGGCAGCATGTAGGTGGCGAAGAACAGCACCGTGATCAGCGGCACGCCGCGCACCAGCTCGATGAAGGCAATCGAAAAGATGCGGATCAGTGGAATGGTTGAACGGCGGCCCAGCGCAAGCGCAATGCCGATCGGCATCGACGCGACGATGCCGATCACCGAGACGACCAGCGTCACCAGCATTCCGCCCCACAGCCTTGTATCGACGATGGGAAGGCCGCCGCGATCGAGGCCCATGATCGCAATGACGATGGCGATGCCGGCGAAGGCCGCGGCCGTGGCGATCACGCTGCGCAGCGCCCTGCTCCCGCCACCGACGATGAAGACCAGCGCGGTGACAATGATCGCGGAGAGCACGAGATCGTTCCACACGGGTTGGTGAGATTGCTGCAGCTCATTGCGGATCCAGACCAGCGGCCAGATCACGAGCGATGCAAGCGTACCGATCAGCACGACCAGCTTGCCGAGCAGCCATAGCAGCATGCCGACCACCGGCAAATTGTCGCCGGCGCGAACCAGCGCGTTACCGGCCGTATCGATGCTCTCGACGAACAGCTGGAGCGCGCCTGTGGTCCAGCTCACGCCGAAGCCCTCCAGCCCACCGCCATAGAGCAGGAAGAATGCGACCACCGGAAGCGCGAAGAAGAACAGGCCCGCGTTCAATCCTTTGGCCGGCAGGCGCGGGATCAGCAGCGGCGCCAGCAGCACCACCGCGAGCCCGTAGGTCAGATTGACCCGCCACCGGTCGGCCTCCGGATAGAAGCCGTACATGAACTGGCCGAACTTCGCCGAAATGTAGGGCCAACAGGCGCCGACCGGATGGCCCGCGTTCTGCGCCAGACAAGCTTCGCGGTCCTTGCCGACCCACACCGCGTCGACCAGCAGGAACTTGACCGCCGGGATCACGGTGAACCAGATCAACAGCGCGCTCACCAGGGTGAGCAGGATATTGGTCGGCGAGTTCAACAGCCTCGTGCGGACGAAGCCGACGAACCCCGTCGTCTTGATGGGCGCCGGACGTTCTCCGGCCATGTCCTGACGGATGAAGGTTGAGGCCGTGATGTCGGTCATGCGCCAAGTCTCTTCCCAAGCCGCCAGCTGTAGAAGCTCATCATCGCGCTGGTGATCAGCGACAGCGCCAGATAGACGCCCATCGTGATTCCGATGATCTCGATGGCCTGACCCGTCTGGCTCATCGTCGTGCCCGCGAACACCGAAACGAGATCGGGATAACCGATGGCGACCGCGAGCGAGGAGTTCTTGGTCAGGTTCAAATACTGGTTCGTCAGCGGCGGCAGGATGACGCGGAGCGCCTGCGGCACGACGATCAGGCGCAGCACGGTGCCGCGGCTCAGTCCGAGCGAGAGCCCCGCTTCCATCTGCCCCTTGTGGACGGAGAGGATGCCGGCACGCACCACCTCGGCGATGAACGACGCCGTGTACATGGTCAGCGCCAGGGTCAGCGCGACGAGCTCGGGAATGATGCGCGAACCGCCGGCGAAGTTGAATCCCTTGAGCGCCGGCACCTCGAACGAAATCGGCACGCCGAACACGAGCGTTGCAATCAGCGGCAGGCCGATCAGCAGCCCCAGCACGTAGGGCCAGATCCGCATCGCATGGCCGCGTACGAACAGCTCACGCCGCGCGTAATAGTGCAGACCGGCCGAGCCGACGATCGCGGCACCGAGCGCGACCAGGAACGGCATCAGGCCGGGCTCCTCGATCGGTCGCGGAACGATGAAGCCACGATTGTTGAGAAAGAACGTCGAGAAAAGAGAGATGCTCTGTCGCGGTCCGGGCAGAGCCGCCAACACCGCAAGATACCAGAACAGGATCTGGAACAGGAGCGGCAGGTTGCGGATCAGCTCGACATAGGCGCCGGAGACACGCGACAGCAGCACATTCGGTGATAGCCGGCCTAGAGCGACCAGGAAGCCCAGGATGGTCGCCAGCACGATGCCGATGACCGAGACCAGCAGGGTGTTCAGCACGCCGACGATCAGCACGCGGCTGTAGCTGTCGGAGCCGGAGTAGCTGATCAGGGTCTGGTTGACGTCGAAGCCGGCCGTGTTGTTGAGAAAGCCGAATCCCGACGTGATACGTTGGGCTGCGAGGTTGCTGCGTGCGTTGGCCACGATCTCGTAGCCAACCCACACCAGGACTGCGACGAACAGGATCTGCAGGATGATGCCGTTCCATCCTGCCTTTCCTCCGAGCATGCGCTTCAGCCGAAGCCCATATTGCGGAGGCGGTAGCCTCGCTTCGATGCTCATTCGCCGCAGCCCCGATCTCGTGCAGCGATCAGCGGATCGGCGGCGCGTACTGCAGACCGCCCTTGTTCCAGAGCTGGTTCAGACCGCGCGCAATCTGCAGCTTGGACCCTGCGCCGACGTTGCGGTCATACATCTCGCCATAATTCCCGACCGCTTTCACGATGCGCGAGAACCAGTCCTTGGTGAGGCCGAGCTGCTCGCCGAGATTGCCATCGGTGCCGAAGGCGCGCTTGAACTCGGGCTTGTCCGACTTGGCCATCTCGTCGACGTTCGCCTGCGTCACGCCGAGCTCCTCGGCGGTGACCAGCCCGAACAGCGTCCACTTGACGATGTCGAACCACTGATCGTCACCGTGACGTACCATCGGGCCCAGCGGCTCCTTCGAGATCACTTCAGGCAGCACGACGTGATCGGCCGGATTGGACAGCTTCAGCCTCTCGGCGTAGAGGCCCGAGACGTCGGTGGTAAACACGTCGCAGCGGCCGGATTCATAGGCCTTCACAGTCTCGTCGGCGCCGGCGAACGCAATTACCTCGTACTTCATCTTGTTGGCCTTAAAGTAGTCGGCGAGGTTCTGCTCGGTGGTGGTGCCGGTCTGCACGCAGACCGAGGCGCTGTTGAGCTCGAGCGCAGAATTCACCTTGAGGGCCTTCTTCACCATGAAGCCCTGGCCGTCATAATAGGTCACGCCGGCGAAATTGGCGCCCAGCGAGGTGTCCCGCGACAGGGTCCAGGTGGTGTTGCGCGACAGCACGTCCACTTCGCCCGACTGCAGTGCGGTAAAGCGGTCCTTGGCGGACAGCGGAACGAACTTCACCTTGGTCGGATCGTTGAAGATCGCGGCGGCGATGGCGCGGCAGACGTCGACGTCGATCCCGGTCCAGTTGCCCTTGTCGTCAGGCGACGAGAAGCCAGGGAGGCCCTGGCTGACGCCGCAGGCGAGCATGCCACGATCCTTGACGGTCTTGAGCGTTTCGGCCTGGGCGCCGACGCTCGCCAGCACCGGGGCGAGAGCAAGAGTGAGAGCCAGAGTGACGCGTTTCATAAATACAGCCTTTCGCGGTCGTCCTTGGGGAGCGATGAAGTCTCAGCGCGCAGGGGGGCCCGACCTGAATCCGCGTTGCAAACGCCATACCAAGAATATGGCGTACACCATGCACGACGAAGCCGTGCAGGCGAGATGAAGCGGAAATCGCGGCAAGCCCCTCAACGTGCAGCGATCGAATTGCGCCGGCATCACAGAACGACTGGCGGTCCGGGTCAAGGGGTTGACGGGCCTGTTCTGCATTCTGTTATTAACGACCGCAGTGCTGCCCGATTTCGAGCTATCCCGGCAGGTTAAGAGAGAAAAGACACGCGAATGGCATCATCGAATGACCCCGCTGCGGCGGTGCGACAAAACGTCGAAACACGGCTGATCACGGCGGGGCGGGATACTAAGGCGCAGCACGGATTCGTGAATCCCCCCGTCGTTCATGGTTCGACGGTTCTGTATCCAACCGCCGAGGACCTGCACGCACACCGCGGCGAATTCCAGTATGGCCGCCACGGCACGCCGACGACGAAGGCCCTGCAGCAGGTCCTGATGGCGCTGGAGGGACCGCAATGCGCCGGCGTCGGCATCGCACCATCCGGCCTTGGGGCAATCTCGACCACGCTGCTGTCGGTGCTCAAGGCCGGCGACCACGTGCTGGTGTGCGACAGCATCTATCGTCCGACCCGCAATTTCTGCAACGGCATGCTGGCACGCTACGGCGTCGAGACGACCTATTTCGACCCATTGATCGGCCCAGGAATTGAGCAACTGCTCAAACCAAATACACGCGCGGTGGTTGTCGAGGCGCCGGGCTCGCAGTCGTTCGAAATGCCGGACATCCCCGCCATTGCCGCGGTCGCACATGCGCACGGCGCACTGGTCATCGACGACAACACCTGGGCGACGCCGCTCTACCACCGCTCCCTCGACCAGGGCGTCGACATCAGCATGCAGGCGGCCACCAAATATATCGGCGGCCACTCCGACATCATGTTCGGCACGATTTCGGCCAATGCGAAGGCATGGCCGCTGATCGCCGAGGGCATTCGCCTGCTCGGCGTCTGCGCCGGCCCGGACGACGTGTTCCTCGCCCTGCGCGGGGTGCGGACGCTGGGCGTGCGCCTGGCGCAGCACCATCGCTCGGGGCTGGAAATGGCCCGCTGGCTCGCCGCGCGTCCCGAGGTGATCGAGGTGCTGCATCCCGCGCTGGAGAGCCATCCGGGGCATGCGATCTGGAAGCGGGACTTCACCGGCGCCTCCGGCCTGTTCAGCATCGTGCTGCAACCAAAGCCACAAGCCGCGGTCGATGCGATGCTCGACACGCTGACGCTGTTCGGAATGGGCTATTCCTGGGGCGGCTTCGAGAGCCTTGCGATTCCGTTCGACTGCGCGAGCTACCGCACGGCCACCACCTGGGCGCCGGGGGGGCCCACGCTGCGTCTGCATATCGGCCTGGAGAACGTGGAGGATCTCAAGGAGGATCTCGACCGAGGCTTTGCGGCGTTCAACGCGGCTTAAGCACGCTCGCAGCCAGCGGAGCGCCGCGCGATCGGGCAGCCGGGGCCGACAAATTGGCGTTGATGTCCCGCCGATTGGGGGTAGCCTGCGCGGCAAGGAAAGCTCGAACGAACGGAAATCATGGTTCTGCTCGATCTGATGGGCGGCGTGGCGTTGCTGCTGTGGGGCCTTCACATGGTCCACAGCGGCATTCTCCGCGCCTTCGGCCCGGATCTCCGGCTGCTGCTGTCGCGGGCGCTGCGCAACCGCTTCAGCGCCCTCGCTGCCGGCCTCGGTCTGACCGCTCTGCTCCAGAGCAGCACGGCGACCGCGCTGATCACGACCTCCTTCGCAGCGGAAGGCCTGGTCGGCCTGATCCCGGCGCTCGCGATCATGCTCGGCGCCAATATCGGCACCACGCTGATCGTCCAGGTGCTCTCGTTCAACGTGGCGGCAGTCGCCCCCATCCTGTTCGTGCTCGGCCTGGTGGCGTTCCGCAGTGGGCCGCGATCGCGCATCAAGGATCTCGGCCGAGTAGCAATCGGCCTCGGCCTGATGCTGCTGTCGCTGCATATTCTGATCGATACGTTGGCACCCGCCGAAGAAGCGCCGGCGATGCGCGTGTTCATGCAGGCGATCACGGCCGATGTCACGCTGTGCATCATCTTCGGTGCGCTCGTCACCTGGGTCGTGCACTCCAGCGTCGCCAGCGTGCTGCTGGTGATGTCGCTGGCCTATGCGCATTTCGTTACGGCCGATGCGGCGCTGGCGCTCGTGCTCGGGGCCAATCTCGGCAGCGCCGTCAACCCGGTGTTCGAGGGCGCGCACCGCGACAATCCTGCGAGCTATCGCCTGCCCGTCGGCAATCTCCTCAACCGCATCATCGGCGTCGCGCTGATCACACCCTTCCTGCATCCGCTCGCCAATTTGCTGCAATCGTGGCAACCGGATCTGTCGAAGCTGACAGCGCAGTTCCACATGGCGTTCAATCTCGGCACGGCCGTGGTCTTCATCGGCCTGCTGGGCGGCATGGAGAAGTTGCTCACGCGACTGTTTCCGGACCGCCCGGCCGAGGTCGATCCGGCGAAGCCGCGCTATCTCGACGAGACCGCGCTGGAAACCCCGTCGCTTGCGCTTGCGGACGCGGCGCGCGAGGCGCTGCGCATGGGCGATCTGGTCGAGACCATGTTGCGCAACGTCATGACCGCGATGATGACCAACGACCGTGGCCTCGTGGATCAGGTGTCACGCGCCGACAACGTCGTCGACCGGCTCGACGAGGCCATCAAGCTCTACATCACCAAGCTGACGCGCGGCAGCCTGGACGAGCGCGAGGGCAAGCGCGCGATG
The DNA here is from genome assembly GCF_032489675.1 of Bradyrhizobium sp. SZCCHNR1043. Classification (NCBI taxonomy): domain Bacteria; kingdom Pseudomonadati; phylum Pseudomonadota; class Alphaproteobacteria; order Hyphomicrobiales; family Nitrobacteraceae; genus Bradyrhizobium; species Bradyrhizobium sp. SZCCHNR1043. The sequence continues at coordinate 321,660 of NZ_JAUEYN010000005.1, read as the reverse complement.
GAGATCATCTCCTTCGCGATCAACCTCGAGCATATCGGCGACATCATCGACAAGAACCTGAGCGAGCTCGCGACCAAGAAGATCAAACGCAGGTTCCAGTTCTCCGCTGAGGGCGCCGACGAGCTGCAGGCCTTTCATCGCCAGATCATGGAGGCGCTCCGCATCGCGTTCGGCATCTTCATGTCCGGCGATGCGCAGCAAGCCCACCAACTGCTCGATCAGAAAGCCGAGCTCCGCAACGCCGAACTCGGCGCGACCGAGCGGCACCTCGAACGTCTGCGCGAGGGCCGCTCGGAGACGCTGGAAACCACCTCGCTGCATCTCGACGTGCTGCGCGATCTCAGGCGTATCCACTCGCACATCTGCTCGGTCGCCTATCCCGTGCTCGATGCGGCCGGCGAGGTCGCGCCCCGCCGCAGCGAAGCAGTCGAGAGCGCAGAGGCCGCCGCCCTGCCCGCATCGTCGGCCCAGCCATTGCCGCGCTGAGTCTTGCGCGTCCTATCAGTGAAACTACTCTTCCGGTTTCACGACCACCGTCATTCCTGGGCAAGCGTCAATGTGCAGCCGCGACGCGGCTGCGCGTGGCGATTGAACCCGGAATGTCGGCGGTGGTGAGACCCCTACGGCCCGATCAATTGCTCAGCGTCTGCGATTCCCGCTGGCGGTTCTTGAAGATCAACATCACGTTGCGGACGTAGATGATGTTCGACAACAGCTGGCCGAAGATGATGACCGGCTCGCGCTTCACGAGACCATAGATCAGCGTCATCAGCCCTCCCCCGATCGAGAAGAACCAGAATGCGAGCGGCACGACGCTCTTGCCCGCGCGCTCGCTGGCGATCCACTGCACCAGGAAGCGCGCAGCGAAGGCCAGTTGTGCCGCGAGGCCGAACACCAGCCAGAAATCGAACTTGGCGATGAAGATGTCGTAGAGATAGTTGCTGAACGCCTGCCCGAATTGAATCAGCATTACTTCACCTCGATCGCAACCGGCGTCGGCTTCTTGCGGCGGATCAGCCACCACACGCCGGCGAGATCCATGATCCCGATCCAGAGCCGGTCGAAGAACCCGTAGTTCGAGACACCAGAGTGCCGAGGCCGGTCGATCACGTCGACATAGGCGATGTCATAGCCCTCGCGCCGCACCAGCGCCGGCAGGAAGCGGTGCAGACCATCGAAATACGGCATCATCAGGAACACGTCGCGGCGAACCGCCTTGAGGCCGCAGCCGGTGTCACGCGTTCCATCGTGCAGCACCGCATTGCGGATCTTGTTGGCGAGCCGTGACTGCAGTTTCTTAAAGCCAGTATCCTTGCGGCCGACCCGCTGCCCGGCGACGAGGCCGACATGCGCACCGCCCTTTTCGAGCGCGGCGATGAGCTCGGGCAGAAAAGCAGGGTTGTTCTGCCCGTCCCCGTCGAGCGTCGCGACGACAGCGCCGTGGGCGGCGCGGATGCCGCTCCTGACAGCCGCCGATTGGCCGGAAGACGTCTCATGCCGCAGGACGCGCAGGTTCGGCCGCAGTGCCATTTCCTCGGTGAGCCGCTGCGCGGTCTCGTCGGTCGAGCCGTCATTGACGTAGATGATCTCGTACGGCCACAGACCATCGAGCGCGGTCGCGATCTCGCTGATCAGCGGCGTGATGTTGCCGGCCTCGTTGCGCACGGGAACGACGATGGAGACGGCAACGGGGGATTCGGTCGACAAGAGTTGAGACTCGTAAGGGCGTGATCGGGCCGGTTCCTGCCCCGGGGCGCTCCGGCGGAGGCTTCTTATGGGGCTTGGGGCCCGCTATCAACCCCTTTAGCGCGGTACGATTTGGCCGTCCTTGCCGAGACGAAAGCCGAGCCGACGAGCTGCGAACCAGTAGCGGACGAGCACGGCGCAGGCCAATCCCACCACGGCGCCGGCGACCACGTCGCTCGGATGATGCGCCAGCAGCACCAGCCGACTCAAGGCGATCACGACGGCATAGATGAACATGGGAACGCGCAACCGCGGCCAGATGGCGGACATTGCAAAGGCCAGCGCGAAGGCCGTCACCGCATGTGCGGACGGCATGCTGAAATAGGCCGGCGTGCCGTTGAACGGGTCGAAATTGAAGGCATTCGCCTTGCCGCCGACGAAGGGGCGGCCGCGGCCGATGATGTATTTCAGCACTTGGGCAGCAAGTACCGCGCTCAGCACCGCGAAGAAGGCGTATTGAACGTGGGTCGCGAAATTCAGCAGACGGCTGCGGCTGGCTTCCGGCCACAGCGGCGCAATCAGGATCGTCGCGACGACGCTCACGGCCAACAGTCCCAGCACGTATTCATCCTGACCGAACTCGGTGATGATCCGCACCGGCCAAAGGCTCGATGTTCCGCGTGTCGGCATCAGCCCGATCTCGTAAGCATCGAACGCGAACATCAGCATCAGGATCGCACTCAGGCCGATGGCGCCGAGCAGGAGAAGCTCGCGCCCCAGGCGTTGCCGGCTCGCGGCCTCCGGCGCCGTTTGCGGCTGGCGGACCAGCCGGCCGAGCGAGAATTTGCCGACCAGCGCGAGCTGGGCGAAATAGCCTGACGATCGCGCGGGGCTGTCGGGCGCCGACATCTATTCGGTGCCCTCCGAGCGATAGATCGCGATCGAGACCGGACGGCCCTGCGAGATGTTGTAGCCGTCGATGCGCTTGGCGACGTTGTAGCGCAGCCCGATCGCTTCGGCCCGTTGCACGAAGGCGCGCTCGGTGCGCTGCTCGACCAAAGCAAAGCGGCAGGTGCCCTGGCTGAGGAAGTCGGCGGCGCCGGAGCCGTCGGTGAGTTGCGTCGACGACCCTGTCATGAAGACGAGGCTCGGCTCGTGGAAGCCTGCCGCCGCCGCCTTCGGCCCGACGCAGACCACGTTGCGGAGCGCGCGCGCAATCTCCGCGCTGGGAAACAGCGGCGTCAGCGCCGGCAGCACGGCGCCGTATACCACGAACGCCAGGAACATCGCCGCCACGCCGGCATTCAAGAGCGAGCGCTCGGCACGGCCGTCGTCATAGAGCCACCAGGCGAACAGGCCGAAGATCAGCGACGCCGCGACGAACGGCCAGGCCAGGAACACCGGCTGGTGCGTGACGATGATGGCGCCGATCACGGCCACCACCGAGGTGATGGCGGGAATCGCAAACCACCAGGCCGCGCCGCGCCGCAGCCAGTTGCGCGCCAGCACCCGCCGCTCCAGCGCGCCCACCGTGAGGATCGCGATCGCCGGATACAGCGGCAGCACATAATGCGGCAGCTTGGTCAGCACCGCCTCGAACACGATCCAGGACGGCAGCAGCCAGGCCAGCAAGAACTGCGCCCCCGGCTCGCGCCGCGCGCGCCACACCGCAGGCGCCGCCATCGCGGCCAGCGGCGCGCCGGGCCAGAAGGTGATGAACAACAGCAGCAGATAGAGGCCCGGCGGCGCGCCATGCGACTCCTGGGCGCCGATCTTGCTCAGCATGTCGCCGCCGACGGAGTCGGCGAAGAAGGTGTCGCCGGCGCGCAGGAAGATCAGCACGAACCAGGGCAGCACCAGCACCAGCATCCACATCAGTCCCCACAGAGGGCGCAGACGCGATAGCCAGCCGGCGCCGCGATCCATGATCGCCAGGGTCACGATCGTCAGTCCCGCGAACATCAGGATCAGCGGGCCCTTGATCAGGATGCCGCCGGCGAGCGCCGTCCAGAAGATCGCGGGCGGTCCCCAGGGCGGATGCACCGGATCCTCGCCGCGCTGCCACGACAGATAGACGCGCGCCAGCGCACCCATGGCAGCCACCACGGTGAACAGCAGCATCGCGTCGGTCTTGGCGAGCCGGGCTTCCACGCCGAGCAGCACCGAGCAGCACATCAGCAAGGCGGCGAACACGGCGCCGCGCCGTGTCACGAAGGAGAGCGCGGTCCAATAGGTCAGCAGCACCGCGCCGATCGCGCCGATCAGCGAGGGAATGCGGTAGACCCAGATGCGCAGTTGCGCACGCGGCAGACCGATCGCCGACGCCGTCTCGACCGCGGCCGATTGCAACCAGTAGATGCCGACCGGCTTCTTGTAGCGCACGTCGTCCTGGAAGCGGATGTCGACGTAATCGCCGCTCTCGACCATCTGCTTGGTCGCCTGGGCGAAGCGCGCCTCGTCGCGATCGATCGGCGGGATCGTGAAGAAGCCCGGCAGGAACAACAGCAGCCCGCAGACGAGCAGGAACGCCGCCGCCCTGGTGTGGCTCACGGTGACGGCATCGATCATCCGCACCAGCCGATTGCCTGGATTGACCAGGTTCTTCGGCTCGCGCGGCTCTCCAAAACGGGGGCGGGCATAGGTCTCGACCATGGGGTTCCGAATACGCTGAAACCGCCATGCCGACAACCGCTTAGCGAACCCTCACTGGATTCTGACCACAACTGTGTCCGCAGCGCCCGTGGCATCGATCACGGTGAGGCGGGCAAAGCCCGGCCCGGGCGGATCGATCAGGCGCTGGCGGCGGCTATCGATCTCGCCGACGGCCAGTCCATTGACCAGCATGGTCAGCGGCAGCACGCCGCCCGACACTTTCACCGGCATCACCGATGCCTCGCGTCCCGCGGATCGGTCGACATCGATGCGCGAGCCGTTCAGCGGGAACTGGATGTGCGGCGCCTGTTCGGCGCCGGTCCGCACCAATTCGCCGATCGGCCGGAACCGGCGCAGCGGCAGCGGCAACTTTGAATTGCTGGCGACCAGTGCCCCCTTGGGCGGCTTCGGCAATGTTGCTGGCAGCTTGCCGCTGCGGGCAAAAGCGTCGAACAGGATCGGCGCCGCGGCGACGCGACCGATCAGGCCGGGCACCGGCGCGCCATCAGGCCGGCCGACCCAGACGCCGATCGTGACGCGGCCGTCGAAGCCGACCGACCAAGCGTCGCGATAGCCGTAGCTGGTACCGGTCTTGAAGGCGATCCGGTTGCGGGCTGCGTTTTCCGGCGGCGGCGTCCCCAGCAGCACGTTGCCGACCTGCCAGGCGGCCGCCGAATCCATCAGCCGCATCGGCTCGCGCGCGCCGTCAGTCCCCTCAGCCGTCATGATCTCGCGCAGCGGCCTGGTGGTGCCGAGGCGCGGAAAGCCTGCATAGAGCTGGGCGAGGTCCTGCAGGGTCACGCCGACGCCGCCGAGCCCCATCGCAAGGCCGGGCGCCTCGTCCTTCGGCAGCACCAGATTGCCGCCGGCCTGCTTCAGTCGCGACGACAGCCGGCTGGCGCCGACACGATCGAGCAGCACGATAGCGGGCACGTTCAGGGACAGTTGCAGCGCCTTGCGCACCGGCACCGTGCCCTGGAACGTCATGTCGAAATTTTCCGGCGCGTAGGAGCCGAAGCGCACCGGGCGGTCCTCGATCAGGCTCTCCGGGTGCACGAAGCCGTCCTCGAAGGCGAGTCCATAGATGAACGGCTTCAGGGTCGAGCCCGGCGAGCGCACCGCGCGGGTCATGTCGACCTGCCCTGCCCGCTTCTCGTCGAAATAATCCGCCGAGCCGACATGGGCGAGCACGTCGCCGCTGTCATTGTCGATCACGATGAGGCCGACCGAGATGTTCGGTCCCAATGCGATGGCACGGTCGCGCGCCAGCGGCTCCAGCACCCTCTGCAGCGACGCATCCAGCGTCAGGCGGATGATCGGCTGATCCTTGACGGCCGCCGAGGCCTGGTCGGCGGCATGCGGCGCCAGGATCGGCATCGGCTTGCGGAAGGCCGGCACGGCTTGCGCCTTCGCCTGCGCCGCGTCCTCGGCGGAGATCACGTTCTCCGACACCATGCGGTCGAGCACGCGGTCGCGGCCGCGTCGAGCGGCCTCGGGTTGCCGGTCGAGTCGCCGCGTCTCCGGTGACTGCGGCAGCGCCACCAAGAGGGCCGCTTCCGCCAGCGACAGCCGCTTCGGCTCCTTGCCGAAATATGCAATCGAGGCGGCACGGATGCCTTCGAGATTGCCGCCATAGGGCGCCAGCGTCAGGTAGAGATCGAGGATCTCGTCCTTGCTCAGCTTTCGCTCGAGCTCGAGCGCGCGCACGATCTGCCGGAGCTTGGCATGCAGCGAGCGCTGCCGCCGCGGCTCGAGCAGCCGCGCCAGCTGCATCGTGATGGTCGAGCCGCCGGAGACGATGTGGCCGTGCGAGCCGAGCTGGATGGCCGCCCGCACCAGCGCGCGCGGATCGACGCCGTGATGGTCGAAGAAGCGCTGGTCCTCATAGGCCAGCAGCAGCTTCAGATAGGTCGGATCGACGTCTTTTTTGACGCTGACCGGCAGCCGCCACCGCCCGTCCGCCATCGCATAGGCACGCAGCAGCTTGCCGTGGCGGTCGACCACGGTGGTGGAGACCGCCCTCGCCTCGCCCAGCGGCAGCGGGCCGAGGGAGATGGTCCAGGCGGTGATGGCGACGGCGACCGACGCGACCAATGCGAGCGCAATGGCGAACAGCCGTTTGACGCCCCACCCTCTCCTGCCGTCATGGCCGGGCTTGTCCCGGCCATCCACGTCGTTCGGAGCGCGCGGAGCGACCGGGCATGGCGGAGTGTGGAGGTCCGTCTTGCCACCCAGCTCACGATCGCTCGTCCCACCCTCGCTCATTTGGCCGCGCGGACCTCCACCGAGCCCGTGCCCGTCCGACCATAGCGCGAGGGATTGTACATGTCCTCAACATAGGCCTGCGGCAGCACGTATTTGCCGGGCGACACCGCGCGCACGACGTAGGCGACCGTGAACACCGACTTGGAATCCGCGGCGCGGTCGAGCGCGGCGGTGAAGCGGTCGTCGCGGAACTCGGTGTTGACCGGTTCCTGGCCGTCCTCGATCCAGTCCAAGGTGCCGCTGTCACCCGACGACACCAGGTGCGGATTGTCGATCTCAAGCCCCGCCGGCAGATAGTCCGACACCATGATGTGGCCGTACTCCGGCTTGGCCTCGGTGACCTTCAGCACGACAGCGAAACGGTCGTTCTGCTTCGCGGTTCTGATATCGGCCGGCTTGCCGTCGAGCGTGTAGTAGCCGCGCTCGATCTTGAAACCGTTCGACGCGGCCGGCTCCGGCGTCAGCGGCGAGCCGGAGACCGAGACCACTGCCTGCACCGGCGCATCACCGGTGTTGGTGATCTTCAGCGGCTGGCCTGAGAGCTCCGCCGCCTTGTAGCTGCGGTACATCGCCTGCTTCACGGCCTGGCCGTTGATGTCGAGCGTCAGCGTCTCCTTGGCCAGCGCGCGCGCCGCCAGCACCATCCACGCATTCTCCTGCGTCGAGGTGTACGGCGTCAGCCCGCGCGCGGCTTCGACACGGGCGACGGCCTGCGTCAACGTCGCCCGCGGCGCATTGCCCTCGCCCGCCAACGACACCAGCGCCGCTGCATCGCGCAGGTCGGAGCCGTAATCGGTGCGGCCGAACACCAAGACCGGCTTCGGCGCGAGGCTGTCGGCCGCGGCGGCATAGACCCGCTCCGCACGGGCGCGGTCGCCGACCAGCGCCAACGCCGCGGCAAGCTGCGCCTTGGCGATCGGGGTGGCGAGATTGCCGAGCTTGGTGTCGGCGAGATAGCGCAGGTCGCCGATCGGCGCCGCGCCATTGCGCGCCAGCACGTAGAGGCCATAAGCGAGATCGCGGCCGCCCGTCTTCTCCGGCTCCTCGGCATTCACCACCGAGTTCCTGACGCGGTCGAGCGCGCTCTTGAACAGCACGTCCGGCACCGCAAAGCCCTTCTCGCGGGCGCGGGTCAGGAAGTCCGTGACATAAGCATCGAGCCAGGGATCGTCGCCGCCCGACGACCACAGGCCGAACGAGCCATTGGATCCCTGCCGCGCCAGCAGCCGGTCGATCGAGTCGCGGATGCGCTGGTCGACCTCGGTGTCCATCGCCAGATGCGCGCCGGCCGCGAGCTCGTTGACATAGAGCAGCGGCATCGCGCGGCTCGTGATCTGCTCCGAGCAGCCATAGGGGTAGCGGTCGAGCGCCTTCAGGATGGTCGCCGCATCGAGCGCGGTCGACAACCCCGCCGACAGCGACACCGTGCCGGTGCCCGCCACGAGATCGGAGAACATGTCGGACGTCAGCGTCAGGCTCTCGCCCTTGGCGAGCGTGCGGATCGAGCGCCGCGCCAGCACCTGGGTCGCCGGCTTGACGTCGAGCTGATAGTGCCGCGCCAGCGAAAGCCCGTTCGGTCCCTTGATCTCGACGTCGAGCTGCGCCGTGCCGGTGCCGCTGGCCTCCAGCGGCAGGGTCGACGACGCCCGCTGCTTGGCCGCGAGCTTCATCGTGACGTTGGCATTGCCGGACACCTTGACCGGACCGCCCGCCTTCACGCTGACGACATAGTCGCCGGGCCCGCCTTCGACATTGTCGACATCGAACGACAGCGTGCCGCGATCGCCTGACAGGAGGAAGCGCGGCAGGGTCGCGGTCAGCACCACGGGATCGCGCACGGTGACGTCGACATTGGCGCGGCCAACTTTGGTGGCGCTCCACGCCACCGCCATCACCCGCGCTGTGCCGGCGAACTCCGGAATGTCGAAGCTGACCTCGGCAGTTCCGTCGGGCCCGACGGTGACGATGCCCGAATACAGCGCCAGCGGCTTCTGCGTCGGTGGCGAGCCCTGCAGCTCGGCGCCGCCAGAGTCACCGCCAGAGCGGATCTGGCCGCGCGTGCCCTGCATCCCGTCGATCAACTGGCCATAGAGATCGCGGATCTCGGCCGAGAGCTGGCGCTGGCCGAGATAATACTCGTCCGGCGCCGGCGGCTTGTAGTTGGTGAGGTTGAGAATGCCGACATCGACCGCCGCGATCACGACCTTGGCGTCCTCGCCGGGATTGAGCCCGCCGATCTTGACCGGAATCTTCAAGGCCGAGCCCGGACGCACCAGCGCCGGGGGCGTCAGCGCGACATTGAGCGTGCGCGCCGACTTGTCGATACCGAACCAGGCGACGCCGAGCGCTCGGCCCGGCATGCGCTGCGCGGCCGTATCGAGCGGACGGCGCAGCGTCGTCACGACATAGGCGCCAGTGCCCCAGTCCTTGCCGACTGCAAGCTTGACCTGGTTGGTGCCCTCCTTGACCTCGGTGGTCTGCGTCGTCAGCAGCCGGTCGCCGAGCACATTGACCGTCAGCTTGCCGGCGGTGCGCGCATTGACCGTCACGACCATGCTGTCGCCCGACTGGTATTGCGGCTTGTCGAGCGAGGTCTCCAAGAGATCCGGCGTATCGGCGCTGCCGTCGGTGTACCAGCCGACGTCGAACTGCAGCGACGTCACCGGACCGTCGGCATCCGCCGACTTGACGTCGAGGCGATAGCGCCCGGCCTCCGGCAGGAAGCTCAGCCGCGCCGGCTTGTTGGCGGCGATCGTGACGTCGCCATCGCCGATCCGGCGCGTCGACTTCACCGGCTCGTACTCCCAATAGGAGTTCTGCCGGTACCACTGATAGCGCGACTCGATCTTGAGCAGCTCATAACGCAGCCCATTGCGCGCCAGCGTCTTGCCCTCGGGCGAGACGAACACGACGTCGAACTCGGCCTTCTCGCCCTCGCCGACGCTCTTGCCGGAAAACGACGGCTTGATGCCGATCTGCGCGGCCTTGGGCGCCACGGGGAGCACCAGCTTGCGCTCGACGGCCCGGCCGCCGGTCTCAGCCATCCGCACATAGATCTGCGCCTCCTGCGGCCGGCTGGAGGACGGCGGCTTGGCAAGGCTGACCGGGAACGTCGCCGCGCCCTTCTCGTCCGTTTCCGGCATGCCTTCGATCGGGGTGCGCTCGTTGGAGGCGCTCTCCTCGTCGGCGACGCCGAACTGGTAGCCCGGGAACCCCGGCCGCTCGGACGCGGTCGTCACCAGCAGGTCGCCCTCGAGCTGCAGGCCGGAGGCCGGCGCGCCGTAGAGGAAATGGCCGTCGACCTTCACCTCCACAGGAGTCTCAGCCTTGATCTGCTTGTCCTTGGACGACAAGTCGAATTCCAGCCGCTCGGGGACGTAGTCCTCGACCATGAAGGTGGTCTCGCCGATGGCCGCCCCCTTGGGATCGGTGAAGGCGCGCACGCGGTAGGTGCCGGTCGGCACCGCCGAGTTCAACGCCACGCTGAACGATCGGCCGCCCGCCCCCTGATCCGGCAGCACGGCCCGGCGGAACTCGACCCCGTCAGGACGCTCAACGACGAGCGTCAGCGGCGTACCGGTCATGGCGTTGCCCTTGCCGTCACGCAGCAGCGCGGTGAGGTAGACGGTCTCGTTGGAACGGTAGACGCCGCGCTCGGAATAGACGAAGGCGTCCGGCCCGGCCGGTGCCTCGCGTCCGGACACGCCCCGGTCGGAGAGATCGAAGGCGGTCGTCTTCAGGCTGAGGAAGGCGTAGTCGGTTTTCTCGCCGACCACCGTCAGCATCGCCGGCGCCAGCCCGCCCTCGCCCCGCGCCAGCCCCGTCTCGAACAGCGCGTGCCCGGCCTCATCGGTCCTGCGGGTCGCCAGGATCTCGTTGTTGCGCGCCACCAGCCGCACCTCGGCGCGCACCACCGGATCGGTTGAAGCCAGCGAGTTGACGAACACATGGATCCCGTCATTGCCGGAGAACGAGGCGACGCCGAGATCGGACACGATGAACCATTGCGTGGCGAGCTGGCCGCCGCTGTCCTCGTCATTGCCGCTGGTCGGGCCTTTCGGCGCGGCCGTCATCACATAGACGCCCGGCTGCATGTCGCTGAGCGCCTGATCCACCGGAAAGGCGGTGGTGACGTCCTGGTTCAGGGTCATCGCGGTCGAGAGCTCGCCGCTCCACACCTTCATGCCGCGCTGGTCGCCGAGATCGGTGAGCTGGTAGCTCGACAGCGGCCGCTGGAAGTCGCTGTCGATGACGGTGTTGATCAGGTTGCGGTCGCCGATCCGGAAGACGTTGATGTTGACGGCGGGCGTGTTGACGCTGACCAGCGGAATGCCCTTCTGGCCGGTGCGCGGCAGCACATAGGCCTTGCCGGTGAAGCGCACGAACGGCTTGCGGTCGCGGACATAGATGTTGAACTCGGCCGATTTCGGCAGGCTTTCCTTCACGCCTGACGGCAGCCCGGCGCGCAGGTTGATGTTGTAGCGCTCGCCATGCTTGAGGCCCTCGACGCAGAGCTGCTTGTCCTCCGCGGTCAGCGCCGGCTTGTCGGTACCTGCCTGTGCCACGAACGGCGAGAAGTCGGTGCGCTTGGCAAGATCCTCGGAGAACTGGAAGCAGGCGCGCGGGCTCGCCGAGTCGGAATCCACGGTATAGTCGAGCAGCTTGAAGCCGTGCTCGTCGCGCATCCGCTCATACTGGCCCCTGACATCGGCGACCTCGCGCAGGTCGAGCGACATCCGCAGCGCATCCAGCGCCGGCCGCCACAGCTTGCGCTCGGCCATGGTCTTGCCGAGCACCGCGAGCGCGTCCGCCTCCTCGCCGGCATTGCCGGCGCGCTGATAGGCGATGTAGGCCGCCGTCGAGGCGCGCTCCAGCAGGAAGGTCTGCTCCGACGAGTTGATCGGCTTGATCTGGTTGAGCACGGTGCGCGCCAGCCGCAGCCAATTACCGGAATCATCCGGGGCCACTGTGGCGATCTGTCCGAGGATTTGCAGACCCGTGCGGAGGTCGTTGCGGCGCAGCGCAGCATCGGCGTCGGTGCGCAAGGTCGCCAGCGGCTTGTTGACCGCCCCCGCCTCGCTCTTGATCTGGGCCTCCAGCTTGACGGCGGCGTCAGCCAGATCGTCGCGCTTGAACGCCTTGTCGGCGGCATGGGCGGACACGAGGCCGAGCGCCATGATGGCGCAGAGGGCGACGGCGCGAACCAGACCGATCATGGGGCAGCTCCTTGGACGGCTCTTTGAAAGTTCTCTGGAAAGATTTCCAGACAGCTCTTGGCGGTGCACGGATCGACGCCCGTGTTTGACCGATTGGTGGCGAGAATGGACGCGAAATGGTGACGGACTGATGGCAAGGGTTGTAGGGGCCAAGATAGCGACCCGTGGCCTTGGCTGCCATCGGCAGGCGGCCGCGGCCGGGAAAATCTGTTCATCAACGGCAATTCAAAGGACATGTTCACAGGACATGGCATACCGGCAAAGGCCGCGGCAGCCGTTTGACCAGCGCCGCTGACGCGCGAACGGGCCCTTGATGACCCTCCTCCGCCTCCGCTTGGTCGCCGCCGGCCCGTATCCGGTTCGGACGGTCTTGGCGAAACGGAAGATTTTTCATATGACCCATGCTATGGGATGGCCGTACCTGCGGGGCTTCGCCTCGGGGCGTTCATCCCGTGACGTCCGCCCGTGCCGTTCACGTCGCGACGACGGTCCCATAGCTCAACTGGATAGAGTAGCGGATTTCTACTCCGCGGGTTGCAGGTTCGAGTCCTGCTGGGATCGCCAATCGCCACGCCAGCGCCATCGTGGCGCCCCGCCGCTCGTCCATTTCGAAACATTGCCGTGAACGACAGGGCGTGCGCACCCAAGCTTGCCTTCGTTTGGCGGATGCGTGGCCATGGCATTGGGGGGCTCGGTTGGCGAAACATGAGGCATCCCGGTTTCTGGTGAGAATTTTGCGGTCCAGATTCCGCGACCACAAGACGGAGCTTTCCGAGCTGCGGCGTCACATCCGGCGCGGCGACGTCGTCTGCGACATCGGCGCCAACAAGGGCAGTTTTCTCTACTGGCTGGCGCGGTGGTCGGCGCCGGGGCGGGTCGTCGCCTTCGAGCCCCAGCCGGACCTGGCCGAAAGATTGGCGCGGCTCTGCAAGCGGTTCTCGCTCGACAACGTCGTGGTCGAACCACGCGCCGTCTATTCGTGCTCCAGCAAGAAGACCCTGTTCGTGCCCGAGGGGCACCAGCCCGGGGCCTCGCTGCTCCGCCCCGCCGAGACCTCGAAGACGATCCAGGTGCAGACGACGTCGTTGGACGACTATCTCCCCGATACGGGAAATGTGTCTGCGATCAAGATCGACGTCGAGGGTGCCGAACTCGACGTGCTGCGCGGCGCCGAGCGCACCTTGCGCCGATGCCGGCCGTTGATCGTGGTCGAGTGCGACCACCGCCTGGCGACGCTCGACAGGGTGAAGGAGACGTTCTTGCTCCTGCGGGGTCTTGGCTATCGAGGCCAATTCCTGAGCCGCGGGAGATTGCTTCCGTTGTCCGCCTTCGACCCGGAGATCCACCAGCGCGCCGATGGCGAATGGTTCTGGAAGCGGAAGGACTACTGCAACAACTTCATCTTCAGGAGCTTGCACGCGCCCACGTCCGGAACTGCGGATGAGCCGGGCTGGTCGATGATGACGTCACAGTCGCTGATCAATCGCCCCTCCCCCGCGCAGGACGAAACATTCCGGGAGCCGATCGAAACCATTTCGCCGCGCCTACGAAGTCGTCGTGAAACAGACCCCCGGCATGTTGCCGAACATCAAATCGACCGTAGGGGTTACCGATGTCCGCGTTGCTGAGCTTCATTTTCGAATCCTATTGCCTGAGCTGCCGGGCGATGTTTCCAGAGCTCAATACCGATCAGTCGACCGTCGCGGAGTAGGTCGCGGCCGAGTGGCCGGAATTTCGATCCGAGATTGAGCCGCGCGGGCGCCGCCGGCCCACTTTGGCTGTCTGCCTGCAGACTGCTCGTCCGGAAAACCCACGCGCATCAAGCTTTGCTCTTCAGCTTAATGGCGGCTTCCATTTGACGCCGACGCCCTTCATCCGCCACGTCTTGGGCGATGGAGTTGGACCATGTTTGAACTAGCCATGTTTGCCGCAATCTGTTTCATCGCCGCTGTCGCCCTCACGATCATTTACCGGCGGCGTCAGGACGTCCTCTACGGCCCCTATATCGCGGATGTCTCGTGGCCGACGGCGCTGCCCGACGACCGCATCGAAGCGTCGTCACCCTGAACCTGGATGTGCTCCCGGGAGGCACCGGGCAGGCCGTCGCGATCACGCCAGCGATGATTGCCGATCTGCATGACGCCCGGCTTCACAAGCCGATGCGCCCGCCGGAATCGTTGAGCAGCGCATCGAGCCGGTCTGGGCTCATCCTCTGTCCACCCGGCGTCTCTATGCTGACGCAGGCAGCGCCGAGACGCAGATAGGCGTTTGCCGTGAGCAGCGCATCCTGCGCGCTGCGGCACCTGATGGTGGCGATCGCGCTGGCGCTTTCGGCCCGGACGGTGAAGGACGCGGCGGCCATGAGGGGCGGGCTCGTCTGTAAGCGGCGGCTGAAATGAAGCCGAAGCTTATGCGACGCAGCCCGACGGTATCATTGAGGCGGATCAAAGCCGCCGGTCCCAGGCTTCGCTATGGGCGTCCCGCTCAGCTCCGATTCAGCGACAGGCTGATGCGGGTGACGATGCCGTCCCAATCGCGCTCCCAGGCCCGGGGGTAGTTGATCAGCACGCAGTGGACATAGCCCCCAACGAAGTTGCAGCGATTATACCAGACGTAGTCGCCCTTGTAGCTCGACACCGCGAAGAAGCGCGAGGTGACGCGCTTGTACTGGATGTTCGGCGGCGGGTTCTTCTGGGCGAGGAATCGCGCCGGCGACTCCCGGGTGTCATCGGGCATCGACTGCACGGTCAGATTGGCGCGACCGTCCGCGGTCTGGAAGCGCTGGCCGTAGCCCTCGGGTTGGCCCGCCGTGTCGCTGAAGATCGAGACGGGAATGTCGACCGACGTGCCGGTCTCCGGGATCCTATAGGTGTTCCAGCGCACCGATTCGGCCGGCGCGGCGTTGCTCCAGCACGCGGCGCATGCAAGCACAGCCATGGCCTTGATGATCGGATTCATGTCTGTCGTCCCCAACGGCTTGAGAAAACATGACGTTGAACCACCTTCGCGGCTCAGCGAAGGCAGCGTCCGCCATCAGCGGCAGGCGAACGCGCGACCCCAGTCGAAGGTTCATGGCTCCCGCAGGTCCCGTGCTCGATCGCTCCTCATCATTGAACCTGGGATGGAGCGACGTTCCGGGTTGCCGTCGGGCCGTCACCCGCCATGAGTTCGTGCGTTCCGGTCTCGGCGGGCTGCTCAAGTCTCCGCAAGAACGCATCCAGTTGCGGCGCGAGTTGCGAAAGGAAAAACCTCGACCCTTCCGGGGTGAAATGGATGGTGTCCCAAACAATCGGCGTTTCCGCGTCGATCGTCAGCGGGCAACGCCTCTTGCTGCAAATCGTGTCGAGAATGGAAACGTATTGAACGAGCGGATACGCGCTGGCGATCTCCTTCAAACGGTCGTCCGCCTTGAACGCCCCCTCTCTCGGCAAGAGCGAATTGCCGATTGGGACGTGCGTCTGCTCATGGTTGAACAACGTCGAAGCCAAGGGAGCGGGGAACTCGATCGAAGGACCGAGGAGCAGAACTGGAACGCCGGCTTCCTGAGCTGCCGCCAGCAGCGCGTTCAAATACCGATCGACGCGCCGTGCAGGAGGCTGGCCGTAGGTTTCGAGATAGGCGCGCCAATTGCCGGAAAGAACGACGCCGTCAAAGCCGTGGGCCCTGATCTGATCGCGTAGCAGCTGATTGACGTCGTTGCAGTTTCGCGAGGTGCTCAGCTTGAGCTCGACGAACGGGGGACAGGCCGCTGACGTACGCTGCAGAAGATGATAGGCATCGGAGGATAGGTAGCTGCGCAATCCCCAGGCATAATGTGCGGCGAGACTGTCGCCGGCGAGCAGAATGTTGCGCTTGTTTGCGGCCGGCTTCAGGCACGCATCAAAGTCGTAGGCCGATGGCGGCTCATCGGGCTGCAAGAAGCAGCTGTGCGCACGATAGAACGGCTCCATCGTCCGGGAATCGTACCGGAGCATTCGTGCCTGGGATTGCGGGAAGCGATCGGCGTAGCCGTCATGAGCGATGCCGTGAACTCCGACCGCGATCAGGACGACGGCAATGCCCGCGATCACCGGGGAGCCACGCACGCCAACCCACTCCGTTCGCGCGCGTGCCGGCCGCTCGACGATGACGTAAGAGAGATAGGCCAGCAGCAGCGAGCACAGCAGGAGCCCGGCGGTGGCAAACGCCGAGGGCGCGACATCGAGCGGCAGCGCGGCCCTGCCGAGGACGAACACCGGCCAATGCCAAAGATAGAGCGAATAGGACAGACGGCCGAGAAAGGCTCCGGTCTCGCGGAACGGCAGCCGGGGCCTGCCCTGCTTCTGATTGAAGGCGACAATATAGAACGCAGTACCGAGACAGGGAATTAGCGCATGCAACCCGGGGAATCGTGTCTCCGCGCGGAAGATGACCACGGGAATCAGCATGGAGCCCATGCCGGCTGTCGCAAGGATGAGACGCGCCTCGCTTCTGACCGGTGACCATCGATGCAGAAAGAACGCGATGCTTCCGATCAAAAACTCCCAGGCCCGCAGCGGGGCGATGTAGAAGGCGGCAGAGGGCGATTGCTTGATCCAAAGCTCATCGAGCACGCACAGCGCGACCGTTCCGGTGACGACCAGTCCGAGCGACAGCTTCGACGTTGGGTCGGGAAACAGCCTGCTCCAGAGCCAAGTCACGACCGGAAACAGGAAGTAGAACTGCTCCTCCACCGACAATGACCAAGTGTGGATGAGAACCTTCCCGATCGTTGGAAGATCGAAATAGCCGGTCTGCGACCAGAAGAAGATGTTCGACGAAAACAGAAGCGTAGAGACCGCGCTTCCGAAAAACATTCGGTAGTCGCCAGGAGGCGCAAAGAACCACGCGACTATCCCGGTGACGACAATCATCAGGTAGAGCGCCGGAAGCAGGCGCCGCGCCCTTCGTTCGTAGAAGGCGATGAACGAAAACGAATTGGATTGAATGCCGGTCCAGATGAGCCGGGAGATCACATAACCGGAGATGACGAAGAAGATATCGACGCCGACAAACCCGCCGCCAAAGCCTGGCAACTCGAAATGAAATCCAATGACCGAAATCACGGCTACGGCGCGCAGCCAATCGATGTCCGGCCGGTACTCCAAATCCTTTGTGCGCGTCATGCTGGTAGCCTGGGCGGGCCGTTCGCCCTAACGAGTTACCTGCTGACATGTCCGCAAATGGATTGCAACGTTCCGAAACACACGGAAATACCGTTCTTGGTTGGTGTATCCGAATTGCCGCACTATCCCACGGTCCCGCCGCGTGGGGACGCCGACGGATCGCAGGCCCAGCGGGAGGCCATTCGCCTGCGGGGGTGCATCCCGCGAGCATCAAGAGAACTCGCACTCGGTCCCGATCCCGGTGCTGACTTCGAGGCGGTGATTGGAAGCCCGACGCGCCAGAGAGAATGGCAGCACCGTCAAGGCCAACATGCCGGCAAGCCGGATCATTCACTGCGCCAGCGCGCCCCCGCCCGACGCAGCTTTCGACACAAGGACCGCTTGTGTGTCCGTGACTGACCAGCCCTCCGCCTTGATTGCCCCGGCCTAGCAACGCGCTGTCGTCACGCGGGCAGACGTGCCGCGCGTACTCCCGCGATCATCATCCACGAAACGCCTGCCACGCTGACGCCTCAACTAGGCTCGACGCGAGACGCACGCGGGATCCACGCTCGATGATTGTGCGGCTGTTGTTTGATGAGCACACCCACCCGCGAGATTTCAGCGACCGCCTTCCGTCGTCACCACTCACATGATACCAGTCATGCCAAAGAAGCTGGCGAGCGAGTGGCGACATCGCCATAGCCGTTAACACCTCGCCACAAATCGGCCGAGGTCGAGGTGGGCTGCCTCTATACTTCGAGTTGCTTTTGCAACCGCATTGGCGTCGTACCTCGGACAGTGCTTATCGGCACCGGCCCGCGCAGGCTGAGCGCGCCTAAACCGCTTCCCTGAAGGAATTTGGCTTAAAAACGTGCGACGCCGCGTCTCCGCAACCTGGCAACTTCTTTCAACAGCCAAAACGTGCAACAATACTGCACGCAACTAATATCAACCTCAGATTTAATTTACTGATCATTTACTTTCCGCAACTTTGCCCCAAAAACTGCACGATGCTGGGTTCCTCTTTCACAATTAGAACTCTTCTGGGGCCCTACAAAACCACCTCCCCAGAAACGGGATCTAACAACCTCGGATATACTTTTCAAAACTCACTCTCCGTCTTCGTTTCGCGTACAGAGGTCCCACAATGACAACACTCATCAAGGCTCTCCCGACCCATCTCGAAGAGACTCGTATCGACTCCGAGAAGCTGCGCACGATCCTGATGCTCTGCGGCGCCACTGCGTTTGGCTTCATTCTCCACGCCACCTACGGTCTCGATCTCAGCTACGCCTTCTTCTGATTTGATCAGTCTGCCGGTCGAGGCTGGCGGCTCTTCATTGCCGGACGCAATCGGCGTCGGTCCGGGCTCGCGGGGTTGTTGAACGGCCCCGCGCGTCGCCTTTTCGAAGTGATACGCGCCACGCGAAGAATATGGCAGATGCCGTCCATTGCAGGCTTGATCGTGCTTTTGCACAGCTTGGCCGCGCCGCTCCCACAATTCCGCCGCGACGACGCGACACGCTGAGGGTGTTGAGGATTGCGGTTGCTTGAGGACGAGTAGCGTCATGCGTTCACCAGTATATGATCTCTATCAGATGAAGCAGGATCGCTTGCCGAAAGGAGCTCGTTCGGCATGGCTGAGGACGAGGCCGAATGAGCCGCCGCCCGCCGCCGACGACTGGGTCTTCGTCGGCAAGGAACGGCATCCGAGCCGGTGGACGGTCGCGGAGATGAATGAAAAAGGCACCTGCTACCGCGAGATCCCGATCTGGCTGTCGAGCCGCCGCAGCATGATGGCTGGATCGGCGGCCGAAAGCGGCGCTCAGCCGCCGGCCGCCTGAGATTCATCGGAGATCGCTGACGATGGCCGCTACGCGCCACGTTCGTCAGCAAGCCTCGCCAGGGCAATGAACGGGATCGGCGGTCCTACGCGAGTTGGACGCCGTAATAGTCGTCGACCTTGCGCCCCGCCCCGGCATCCCCCCAGTCCCACTCACGCTCGTCGGAATATTTCGGCGCGCCTCGCAGTTGGTTCTCGGTCACGCCGGTAACGTAGCCGCCGAGTCGCGTGTCGTACTTCAGGGATTGCCAGGGCAACGGGTAGTGATCATTCCCAAGCCCGAGGAAACCGCCGAAGCCCAGGACGGCATACGAGACCCGCCCGCTCAGCTTGTCGATCATCACGCGTTCGATGGTGCCGATCTTGGTGTCGTCGGCGCCATAAACGGCCGTGCCTTCGACCTTGTCGCTTCCAATCAGGTTGCCATATTCGCGTTCATCGAGCATCGACGTCATGTGGTCCTCCCGGTGCGAGTGGATCGATAACGTTCGGCCGTCACCGGCCGTTCCCAAGAGCCTGAGCGCTCTCAGTCGGCCTCCGACGGGTTACCGTCCTGCTCGGGATGACGTGTCGCCTCGCGGGACGGAGCATCCGGAGATGTGGTCTTATGAACCTGCTGCGCACGCTCCTTGTCGGCGGGCTGATCCTCACCGCGTCCTGTCCTGACGATGCCTTGGCCTTGCTGCGCCATCGGATGGCTCTCCTTGGTTGGTGATCCACGAAGGGCGCCGGATTGGATAGCGCTGACGCCGCTGCGATTCGATCGAAACGACGCGGGCCGCGCCTGTTCGTTCCCTCCTTGAGCCAACAGGCCGCAGAGCCGACCGCGCATCTGGCGCAACACGGTGCTTGAGCGATCCAAATGAAACGTTGGCGATCTCAGGCTGTTGACCACGTCCCTCGAGAGGAGACGTTCTGCCGGCGGCTGGTGCAACGGGCCGTCGAAGCACGCGGCGGACTCGACATTGTCGTCAATAACACCCGCGCGGCAGCAGACGCGTCAGTCGACCCTGGATGTCTCGTCCGAAGATTTCGACGCGACGATGAAAACCAATATCTATGCCCCGTTCTGGATCATCAAGGCCGCCCTGCCCCATCTGAAGCCGGGATCGGTCATCATCGGCACCTCGTCCGAGCAGGCCTATGATGGCTCTGCGGATCTCTACGACTATGCGCGAACAAAGGCGGCGACCCATGAACTATGTGAAGTCGTTGGCCAAGCAGCTCGGACCGAAGGCCATACGCGTGAACGCCGTCGCGCCCGGGCCGATCTGGACGCCGCTTCAGGTCTCCGGCGGGGCCACGATGGAGAAGATGGAGAAGTTCGGCTGCCGCTGGTTCAGATGTGGGTGATGGGCTGCGGCAGCGAATACGCTTCCGTATGCACCTGACGAATCGTCGTGAACGCGGCGACGGCCGAGGCCAGGCTAAAGGCCGTCAGCAGAGCAATGAGAACGGTGCGGGGGGTCATGGGACGCTCCTCCATCCAGATTGGTTACTCGCGTAGCGCGGTCCGGTACTCGCCGAGCGGTGCGATTTCGCCATCGAGCCAATCCTGCTGGAGCGCGAGCGCTTTCCAACCTTGGGCCATGCGTCGATAGCGCCGGAACGCCGGCTCTCCGTCGGCGCGCTCCGCGAGCTGGAGACAGTTGTCTGCGTTCTCTCTGAAAAGATCCGATCGTTTCATCTCAATCAGCTGGGAGCCACGGCGGACCGCCGCAACTCTGTTACACGATATTAATGTTCGCTCTGCGCTGGTGGAACATGGCGCACGTTGCAGCGCGGGTCCTGCTCAGAAGCGACGCGACACTGCCAACGTGAAGGGCCTGCATTCTTAGGCGTCTCGGGATCTTCGGATCCGTCGGCATCCCGGCGCCATTGCTTCCGGCATCCCCGTCTCTGCCGTGGTTTCCATTGCTAGTCCCCTTCGGAGGCATCAAGACGGCAGCAATAGCGAACTTGAGGCAGGTTCTCCTCTTACTCGAATGAGGCGCGCCCCCTTTCCCCGTTCCAATGGAAATCGCCTCCTTCGTCAGCGACGAATAGATGGGAACCCTTTTCCTGGAGTGGAGTTGAAGCACTCGCGCCAGTAAAGGCCGGTTCCATTAGCCTTGGAAATCGGCATCCTGGCTTGATTTGAGTAGTTGCGGCGGCTTCTATGGCCGCCGGCTATCCGAGTCTCGGATTTTTGCTGGTAGACGGTCTGCCACGGGGAACTTGATGAGCGATCTCGATTCTGCTGCCGGTCCGATGCCCGAGCGCCAAGGGTTTGGCCGCCAAGGCAACGGAGCCGAGGCGGCCGATGCCAGCCAGGACCTGCTCCGCGCTCTCCAGGCCATGCGTTCCGGAGATTTCTCCGTGCGTATGGGCGGCGACTATCTCGGCATCGACGGCAAGATCGCCGACACGTTCAACGAGATCATTGCGGCCAACGAGCGGATGGCGCAGCAGCTCGAGCGCGTCGGCCAGGTCGTGGGACGGGAGGGAAAGACGCGCCAGCGCGTGCGGTTCGGCATCGCAAGCGGCTCCTGGGCGGATATGGAGAGCTCGATCAACACGTTGATCGACGATCTTCTATGGCCCACCCGTGAGGTGACGCGCGCGGTTGCCGCCGTGGCCCAAGGCGACCTCTTGCAGACCGTGAAACTGGACGTCGATGGCCGGCCTCTGGGCGGCGAGTTCCTGCAGTCGGCGACCATCGTCAATACGATGATCAAGCAGCTCAGCGTCTTCACGTCCGAAGTGACCCGCGTGGCGCGCGAGGTCGGCACCGAGGGCAAGCTCGGCGGCCAGGCCCAGGTTCCCGAAGTCACGGGCGTCTGGAAGGACCTGACCGAGAGCGTCAACTCCATGGCCAACAACCTCACCGGCCAGGTCCGCAATATCGCGGAGGTGACGATCGCGGTTGCCAATGGCGACCTGTCGAAGAAGATCACGGTCGACGTGCGTGGTGAAATTCTGCAGCTGAAGGAAGCCATCAACACGATGGTCGATCAGCTCAGGTCGTTCGCGTCGGAGGTGACGCGTGTGGCGCGCGAGGTCGGCACCGACGGCAAGCTCGGCGGTCAGGCCATCGTTCCCGGCGTTGCCGGCACCTGGAAGGACCTCACCGACTCCGTCAACGCGATGTGCGGCAACCTCACCGCTCAGGTCCGCAATATCGCCAACGTCACCACTGCGGTCGCCCGCGGTGACCTGTCACGCAAGATCACGGTCGACGTGCGCGGCGAGATCCTGGAGCTGAAGGACACCATCAACACGATGGTCGACCAGCTCAACGCCTTCGCCTCCGAGGTGACGCGCGTGGCGCGCGAGGTCGGCACCGAGGGCAAGCTCGGCGGCCAGGCGCAGGTGCCCGGCGTTGCCGGCACCTGGAAGGATTTGACCGACAACGTGAACTTCATGGCGTCGAACCTGACGGCACAGGTCCGCAACATCGCCGACGTCGCGACCGCCATCGCCAGCGGCGATCTATCAAAGAAGATCACGGTCAACGTCTCCGGCGAGATCCTTCAGCTGAAGGAAACGCTGAACACAATGGTCGACCAGCTCAATGCGTTCGCCGGCGAGGTCACGCGCGTGGCGCGAGAGGTCGGCACCGACGGTCGGCTCGGCGGCCAGGCCAACGTGCTCGGCGTCGCCGGCACCTGGAAGGATCTCACCGAGAGCGTCAACTCGATGGCGTCGAACCTGACGGCGCAGGTCCGCAACATCGCCGAGGTGACGACCGCCGTCGCCAATGGCGACCTGTCGAAGAAGATCACCGTCGACGTGCGCGGCGAGATCCTGGAGCTGAAGGACACCATCAACACGATGGTCGACCAGCTCAACGCCTTCGCGGGCGAGGTGACCCGCGTCGCCCGCGAGGTCGGCACCGAGGGCAAGCTCGGCGGCCAGGCCATGGTGCGCGGAGTCGCGGGCACCTGGAAGGACCTGACCGACAGCGTCAACTCGATGGCCTCCAACCTGACCGGCCAGGTCCGCAACATCGCGGAGGTCGCCACCGCCGTCGCCAAGGGCGACCTGTCGAAGAAGATCACGGTCAACGTCTCCGGCGAGATCCTTCAGCTGAAGGAAACGCTGAACACGATGGTCGACCAGCTCAACGCCTTCGCCGGCGAAGTGACGCGCGTGGCGCGCGAGGTCGGCACCGACGGCAAGCTCGGCGGCCAGGCCGAGGTGCCCGGCGTCGCCGGCACCTGGAAGGATCTCACCGACAGCGTCAACTCGATGGCTGGCAATTTGACGGCGCAGGTGCGCAACATCGCCGAGGTGGCAACGGCCATCGCCGGAGGCGACCTGTCGCGTAAGATCACCGTCGACGTGCGCGGCGAGATCCTAAGCCTCAAAGAGACGCTGAACACGATGGTCGATCAGCTCAACCGCTTCGCGGGCGAGGTGACGCGCGTCGCGCGCGAGGTCGGCACCGAGGGCCGGCTCGGCGGCCAAGCCAACGTGCCCGGCGTCGCCGGCACCTGGAAGGATCTCACCGACAGCGTCAACTCGATGGCCGGCAATCTGACGGCTCAGGTCCGCAACATCGCCGAGGTGACCACGGCGGTGGCGCGCGGCGACCTGTCGCGCAAGATCACCGTCGACGTGAAGGGCGAGATCCTCGAGCTGAAGAACACCATCAACACCATGGTCGATCAGCTCAACGCCTTCGCCTCCGAAGTGACGCGCGTGGCGCGCGAGGTCGGCACCGAAGGCAAGTTGGGCGGCCAGGCCGAGGTGCCGGAAGTCGCGGGCACCTGGAAGGATTTGACCGACAGCGTCAACTTCATGGCCTCGAACCTGACGGCCCAGGTGCGCAACATCGCCGAGGTCGCGACCGCGATCGCCGGCGGCGACCTGTCGAAAAAGATCACCGTCGACGTGCGCGGCGAGATCCTGCTGCTCAAGGACACCCTGAACACGATGGTGGAGCAGTTGCGCTCGTTCGCGGCCGAAGTGACGCGCGTCGCGCGCGAGGTCGGCACCGAGGGCCGGTTGGGCGGCCAGGCCGTTGTGCCCGGCGTCGGCGGCACCTGGAAGGACCTGACCGACAACGTCAACCTGCTCGCGGCCAACCTGACCACGCAGGTCCGCAACATCGCCGAGGTGACCACCGCGGTGGCGCGCGGCGACCTGTCGCGCAAGATCACCGTCGACGTGAAGGGCGAGATCCTGGAGCTGAAGAACACCATCAACACCATGGTCGATCAGCTCAACGCCTTCGCCGGCGAGGTGACGCGCGTGGCACGCGAGGTCGGCACCGAGGGCAAGCTCGGCGGACAGGCGCAGGTGCCGGGCGTTGCCGGCACCTGGAAGGACCTCACCGATACCGTGAACTTCATGGCCGCGAATTTGACCGAACAGGTCCGCGGCATCGTCAAGGTCGTGACCGCCGTCGCCAATGGCGATCTCAAGCAGAACCTCACGGTCAAATCGAAGGGCGAGGTCGCAGCGCTCGCCGAAACCATCAACAACATGACGGAGACGCTGGCGACCTTCGCCGACCAGGTGACGAGCGTTGCCCGCGAGGTCGGCGTCGAGGGCCGGCTCGGCGGCCAGGCCAACGTGCCCGGCGCGGCCGGCACGTGGAAGGATCTGACCGGCAACGTCAACCTGCTTGCGGCCAACCTGACATCCCAGGTGCGCGCCATCGCCGAGGTCGCGACGGCCGTGACCAAGGGCGATCTCACCCGCTCCATCCAGGTCGATGCCCGCGGCGAGGTGTCCGAGCTCAAAGACAACATCAATACGATGATCACCAATCTGAGGCTCACCACCGACCTCAACACGGAGCAGGACTGGCTCAAGACCAACCTGGCCAAGTTCACCAACATGCTGCAGGGCCAGCGCGACCTGACCACCGTCGGCCGCCTGCTGCTGACCGAGCTGACGCCGCTGGTGAACGCCCACCGCGGTGTGATCTACCAGGTCGAGACCGAGTCCACGCCACAGCTGCGCCTGCTTGCCTCATACGCCGATGACGGCATCTATCCTCACCGGACTCACGTCCAGTTCGGCGAGGGGCTGATCGGACAATGCGCGATCGACAAGCGACAGCGGCTCGTCTCCGAGATTCCATCCGACGTCATCCCCGTGGGCTCCGCCCTGCTCCGCGCCGTCCCGAAGAACCTCGTGGTGCTGCCGGTGTTGTTCGAGAACCAGGTCAAGGCGGTGATCGAGCTGGCGTCGCTTAGTTTGTTCACGACGTCGCAGATGACGTTCCTCGAGCAGCTCACCGACTCCATCGGCATCGTGCTCAATTCGATCGAAGCCACGATGCAGACCGAAGGGCTGTTGAAGCAGTCGCAGCAGCTCGCCGCGGAGCTTCAGACCCAGCAGCGCGAGCTGCAACAGACCAACGAGCAGCTCGAGCAGAAGGCGCAACAGCTCGCCGAGCGCAACGTCGAGGTCGAGCGCAAGAACCAGGAGATCGAGCAGGCCCGCCGCGCGCTCGAGGAAAAGGCGACCGAGCTCGCGCTGACATCCAAGTACAAGTCCGAGTTCCTCGCCAACATGTCGCACGAGCTGCGCACGCCGCTCAACAGCATCCTGATCCTCGGCCAGCAGCTGACCGAGAATCCGGACGGCAATCTCACCCTCAAGCAGGTCGAGTTCGCCCGCACCATCCATGGCGCCGGCACCGATCTGCTCAATCTGATCAGCGACATCCTCGATCTCTCCAAGATCGAGTCCGGCACCGTGACGGTCGATGCCGAGGAGATCCTCACCACCAACCTCCTGGAAACCGTGGGACGTCCGTTCCGCCACGAGGCGGAAAATCGCCTGCTCGCCTTCAACATCGACGTGGACCCGAACCTTGCGCGTAGCATCGTCACGGATTCCAAGCGCCTGCAGCAGGTGTTGAAGAATCTGCTCTCGAACGCCTTCAAGTTCACCGCCGAAGGAGGGGTGCGCTTGAAGGTATCTGCGGCGCTCGGCGGATGGAGCGCAGAACATCCGGTGCTCAACACTGCACCGGCCGTGATCGCGTTCGAAGTCTCGGACACCGGCATCGGCATTCCGCAAGACAAGCAGAAACTGATCTTCGAGGCGTTCCAGCAGGCGGATGCCGGCACGAGCCGCAAATATGGTGGCACCGGCCTCGGGCTCGCGATCAGCCGCGAGCTCGCCAACCTCCTGGGCGGCGAGATCCATCTCAAGAGCGCACCCGGTAAGGGCAGCACCTTCACGCTCTATCTGCCGCTCAAATATTCAGGTCCCGCAACGACGCCGCGCGTCAGTCCAGCATCGCCCGTTCCCTATGTTCAACCCCCAGCCCTACAGCAAGCGGCCGCGCCGGAACGCGGGATCGAGCCCCCGCCGGACGATCGTCTCGATCTCGAACCCGGCGATACGATCCTGCTCGTGGTCGAGGACGATCCGCACTACGCGCGCGTCCTGATCGACCTCGCGCGCGACAAGGGCTTCAAGGTGCTGATCGCCGGCCGCGGCGCCGAGGCGCTGGACCTCGCCAAGCAGTATCAACCGGCCGCGATCTCTCTCGACGTCTTCCTGCCGGACATGCTCGGCTGGACCGTTCTGAGCCAGCTCAAGCATAATCCGCTGACGCGGCACATCCCGGTGCAGATCATCACGCTCGACGAAGACCGCCAGCACGCTTTGGCGCGTGGCGCGTTCTCCTTTGTCAGCAAGCCCACGACAACGGAAGGCGTCAGCGCGGCCCTGTCGCAGATCAAGGAATACGCCAAGCCGCGACGCAAGCGGCTGCTGATCGTCGAGGACAACGCGGCCGAGCAACTCAGCATCCGCCAGTTGTTGGATCACGACGACATCGAGATCATCGCGGCGGATACGGGAGCTTCGGCGCTCGAGACGCTGCGCAGCGCGCCGTGCGATTGCGTGGTTCTCGATCTGCGGCTGCCAGACATGAGCGGGTTCGACGTACTCGATCAATTGCGCTCCGACGATTTCTTATCGAGCGTTCCGGTGGTCGTCTTCACCGGGCGGGAATTGTCGGCCGAGGAGGATGCGGAACTGCATACGATGGCGCGCAGCATCGTCGTCAAGGGCGTCGAGTCGCCGGAGCGGCTGCTCGACGAGACGTCGTTGTTCCTACACCGTGTGATTACGGAACTGCCGCTCGAGAAGCAGCGCATGCTGGAGAAGCTGAACAGTTCCGACGAAGATCTGATCGGCAAGACGGTGCTGCTGGTCGACGACGACGCCCGCAACATCTTTGCTCTCTCCAGCGTGCTGGAACGCCGCGGCATGAAAGTGCTGACGGCGACCACCGGAAGCGAAGCGATCGACCTGGTGCAGAGCAATCCCGCGATCTCGATCGTCCTGATGGACATCATGATGCCGCAGATGGATGGTTACCAGACGATCGGCGTCATTAGGCAAAATCCCGCCTTCGTCCGGCTCCCCATCATCGCGTTGACCGCGAAAGCCATGAAGGGAGACCGCGAAAAGTGTCTCGAAGCTGGCGCCTCCGATTATCTGGCAAAACCCGTCAACACCGAGCAGCTGCTCCTTGCGATCCGCATGTGGCTGCACCGCTGAACGGTTCATCATGATGGAACATGCGAAGGTCAACATCCTCCTGGTCGACGATCAGCCGGCGAAGCTGCTGGCTTACGAGGTCATCCTGAAGGAACTCGGCGAGAAACTCGTAGTCGCCACCTCCGGGCGCGAGGCGCTCGAAATTCTGTTGAAGAACGAGATCGCGGTGATCCTCGTCGACGTCTGCATGCCCGAGCTCGACGGCTTCGAACTGGCGCAAATGATCCGTGAGCATCCGAGGTTCCAGAAGATTGCGATCATCTTCATCTCCGCCATCCAGGTGAGCGACTTCGATCGCCTTCGTGGCTATGAGATGGGCGCCGTCGACTACGTACCGGTTCCCGTCGTGCCGGAGGTACTGCGCGCCAAGATCAAGGTTTTTGCCGAGCTCTATCGCAAGACACGCGAGCTGGAACATCTCAACCTTGAGCTGGAGGACCGGGTACGGGCCCGCACGGCCGAGCTTGAGCGATCGACAGCAAAGCTCGTCGAGAGCGAGCAGCGTCGGAGCATGGCGATCGCGGCCGGCAGGATGGGCTCGTGGGACTGGGACGGTGTCAATGGCGATTGGATGTGGGACGAGGGCCAGTACCGTATCTTCGGCGTCTCGCCTCAGAGCTTCGAGCTGAACACCGTGAACATCATGGCGCTCCTGCACCGGGAGGATGCCGAGCGTGCCCGCCAGGTGGTCGCGGAATTTAGCCGAGGCACGACATCGTATGAGGCTGAGTTCCGGATCAACCGGCCAGATGGCGAAGAACGCTGGTGCGTCGGAACGGCCGCAGCGACAACCGACAGGACCGGTCGCGTGATCCGCGTCAGCGGGGTCACGATCGACATCACCGAGCGCAAACGCGCCGAGGAACGCCAGAACCTGCTGACCCGCGAGGTCGATCATCGCGCCAAGAATGCGCTGACCTTGGCCCAGTCGATCGTTCGCCTGACAAAAGCCGACAGCGTGAAGACCTATGTCGACGCGGTAGAGGGGCGCATCAGCGCGCTGGCCCGCGTACACACCATCCTCTCGCTATCAAGCTGGGAAGGTGCGAAGATAAGCCGGTTGGTGGCCGAAGAACTCGCGCCCTATGCGACTGGCGGCCAGGTCGCCTTCGACGGCGCCGAGCTGCAACTCGAGCCGGCGACCGCGCAGACGCTGGCGCTGGCGCTGCACGAGCTGGTGACAAACTCGGCCAAATACGGCGCGCTGTCGGTCCGCTCCGGGCATCTCTCAGTCAAATGGACCATCGAGAATGAGCGCCTGGATCTGATCTGGATTGAAACCGGCGGTCCCTTGGTGCGCGCGCCGACCTCGCGCGGCTTCGGCACGCGCAGCCTGATGGCCAGTGTGGAAAGCCAGCTCGGTGGGCGCGCCTCGTTCGACTGGCGTCCCGAAGGATTGGTGTGCCGGCTGGTCGTCCCGCTCCGCCCCGGCGCGACCCCGCCGGAGATCACAAGCCCTTGCGCAACGGCGGCGCCGGGCGACGCACGACAACGGGCTGCGGGCTGACCGCTCCGGACGGCTCAGGCGGCCATGTCGCGCGAGATCCGGACCGGGATCGACTTGGCGGCGGGCACCTTGCTCCCCTCCGCGTAGTGCCATAGCGGAATCAATCCGTTGCATTCGGGGTAGTAGGCCGCAACGCTGTAGCGCGGAATGTCGAACGCCACCGCCTGAAGTCCGCCCAGCGAGCGCGCCACGCCGTCATCGGCCTCGGTCGAAAGCCGAACCAGTTCGCTCTGCTTGATGCCCAGATCAGCCATGTCGCTCGCGTTCATGAAAACGATCTGACGGCCGCCCGTGACGCCGCGAAATCGGTCGTCCTCGTTGTAGATGGTGGTGTTGAACTGGCCGTCGGCGCGCAAGGTCATCAGCTGGTACACGCCATTGCCTTCCTCCGGCGGATTGAGTGCCGCCTTGGGCACGGTGAAGTTCGCCTTGCCGGTCGATGTCTTCCATTTGCGTTCGCGGGCGCCAATGGGCCGCGGAAAGCCGCCGGGCTGAAACAGGCGCTTGTTGAAGTCCTTGAACTGGTCGGGATAGGTTCGCTCGATGGCATCTCTGACGCGCGCGTAGTCGCCGACCCAGGCATCCCAGTCGACTCGCGGATTTGGCTTCAGGGTGGCCTTGGCGAGACCGGCGACAATGGCTGGTTCGGACAACAGGGTCTCGGCGACTGGCTGGCGCTGGCCGCGCGAGCCGTGAATGCAGGTAGCGGAGTCCTCCATCGAGACCGCCTGCTCTCCGCCCGCCTGCCGGTCGATTTCGATGCGGCCGAGGCACGGCAACAGATAGGTCACCTCGCCCGGAACGAGGTGACTGCGATTGAGCTTGGTTGCGATCTGCACCGACAGCCGCAGCTTCGACCATGCCGGCTCCATCAGCGAACGTTCCGGAATGGCGCGCAGGAAATTGCCGCCGAGGCTGACGAAGCCCTTCACGTCGCCCTTGATGATGCCCTGGCAGGCATCGACCGTGCTGAGACCGTCCCAGCGCGGCGGCTCGAAGGAATAAAGCTCGGCCAGCTTGTCGAGCGGCACGAGCTTGGTCTTCTCCGAGATTCCCACGGTACGCTGCCCCTGCACGTTGGAATGGCCGCGGACAGGCGAGATACCCGCCCCGGGCTTCCCGATGTTGCCGCGCAATAGCAGCAGATTCACGATCATCTTGGCTGTCTCGACGCCATGGCGATGCTGGGTAATTCCCATCCCATAGTTGGCTATGACGGCGCGTGAGCCTGCGTAGACCTTGGCAGCCTCCAGAATGGCGCTGCGCGTGAGGCCGGAGGAGCGTTCGATATCGCTCCACGACGCCTGCCTGCAGCAGGTTGCGAAAGCTTCGAAGCCGGACGTGTGCTGCTCGATGAAGGCGACATCGAGCACGCGCGGGCTCCTGGTCGCGACCGCGGCATCATCCGCCTCGATCACGGCCTTGCACAATCCGAGTGGCGCCGCACCATCGCCGCCAATGCGCAGCTGATGATACTGCGTGCTGATCCGCGTTCCCCCGGTCAGCACCATTTGAATGGGATTTTGCGGATTGGTGAAGCGCTCCAGCCCACGCTCCCGCAGCGGATTGAACGTGATGATGGGCACGCCGCGTTGTGCCGCCTTCTGCAACGGATGCAGCATGCGCGGCGAGTTGGTCGTCGTGTTCTGGCCGAAGAAGAAGAAGCAATCTGCCTTGTCGAAATCCTGAAGGAGCGCCGTACCGACGGGGACGCCAATCACCTCCGGCAGAGCCACTGATGTGGATTCGTGGCACATGTTGGAGCTGTCGGGAAAATTGTTGGTGCCGTACATGCGGTCGAACAACTGATACATGTAGCTGGTCTCGAGCGAAGCCCGGCCCGAGGTATACATCACGACCGAATGCGGATCGAGATTGTTCAACTCCGCGCCGACGTCACGAAAGGCCTCCTCCCAGCTCACGGCGACATAGCGATCCGCCGCAGCATCGTAGCGCAGGGGATGAGCAAGACGCCCTTGCTCTTCCAGCTGATGATCCGACCATGTCCGTAACTCAGCTAGCGTGTGCCGAGCAAAGAACTCCGGTCCGACCGTCTTGCCGGTGATTTCCCACGCGGTTGCCTTGGCGCCATTCTCGCAGAATTCGAACGGGTGCGGCTTTGCCGGCTTGGCCCAGGAGCAGCTGACGCACATGAAGCCGCCTGGCTTGTTCTGTTTGAGCAGGATCTCGCTGCCGAGCAGCGTGACCTCCTCCTGCGTCAGGATGCTCGCGACCGCGCGCACCGATCCCCAACCGCCGGCCGGAGCCTTGTAGTCCTCGATTTTTGCTTTCTCACTCACGACACATCTCCCGCGGCCCGTTCAAGAGCGGCAAACCCGGGATAAGCAGCGAAGTTCCGACGTCTCACTGAACGTTGCGAGGCCGTCGACCACTGGCCAATGTGCGATCGGGGGCGGAATTGGGAACGACCCAGCCCGCCGCGCGTCTTTTCTGGGCCTCTGGCGGCGTTCCCCCATTGCGCTGGAGGCGCTCCGTGTGGACTGCGGCCCAGCGTCCGAACACCTTCGGACGCTGGGCCCGTCCCCGCGCCCCGATCGCTGCGGACTCAGGCCGCATTGCGCTTGAGATGGCGGCCTTCCTTGACCTCTTCGATGATCTTGGCGCTGAAGGCTTCCAGATCGCTGGGATTGCGCGAGGTGATCACGCCCTGATCGACCACGACCTCCGCGTCCTGCCACTGCGCGCCGGCATTGGCGACGTCCGTCTTGATCGATTTGTAGGACGTCATCTTGCGCCCCTTGGCAATTCCCGTCTCGATCAGGAGCCACGGCGCATGACAGACCGCCGCAACGATCTTCTTGGCTTCGAAGATCTCCTTGATGAATCGCAGTGCCTTCGGCTCCAGACGCAGCAGATCCGGATTGATCTGGCCGCCCGGCAGCACGATGGCGTCGTAGTCCGCAGCAGAAGCCTGGTCCAAAGTCTTGTCGACCTTGACGGACCGTCCCCAATCCTTGTCATCCCAGCCTTTGATCTCGCCCGGCGCGAGCGAGATGATCTCGACGGTCGCGCCCGCCTGCTTGAGGCGATCGCGCGGCACTTCGAGCTCGGATTGCTCGAACCCGTTGGTCGCGAGGATCGCGATCTTCTTTCCCTTGATGTCCATTGAATTCTCCTGGAAATTCGACACCGCGGGCAACCTCGCGCTTGCGTCCATGTTCCGCCGGGCGGGCCGGACGGATCGTCACAACTGGTCGATCGGATCGGCAAGCTCCTGCGTGGAACCAGCCAGCACCTGCAGCAGTTTGTCTGGACGTGCCTGCCTCGAATGGACGGCCGGCTTTGAGCAGCGCGGCATCGCTGCCTCGATGGATCGCAATCTGGAGGCGTTCGTGCCCTACGCATTGTTTGAGAATGACGAACAGCTGACCCGTCCGTTTCGTACCGAGCGCGAGGTCTGGGAGGCTGCGGAACAGGCTGATCTCATCACGCTCGGCACGCACGGCGAAAAGATCCTGGACAACAATTTCGAGATCAAATCGTGCGAGGCTACCGCGGAAGAGCTCATGGCCGTGCCGCCGGACATCGTCTTGCCCGAGGCTCGGACCTCCGAACCGGCGCCAACGACGGCAGCCAACAGGAAGTCGCAGGGCTCCGCACGCCCCAGCCAGGGTGCAACGGATCAGGATGAAGTCGGCTCGGGCGCGCCGAACAACGACCTGTCGCAAGCATCGAACCGCTGACGCACATCGGCCGGTCAGAGCCCTCGCGTCCGGAGGGTCCGTTTTTCGCTCTGGCTCCAGACGACTGGCATCGCTCCGCGATGCTCCCAACGCCGCCAGCATCTCATGCGTGCCGGGCGCCCCGCTGCTTGCGAGGCAGCAGGCTCGCCTGCTCCACCTTGCGCTGCTCGCGCTGCTGCCGCAGCCGCTCGAGAGTTTGCAGCATGCGCTGCAACAGCGCCTCGGCCGCGGCTGTCGCCACTCCGGCTCGCCGCAGTTGCAAGATTTCACGACGCTGCCGCCCGACCTGTAGACGCATTCGATCGATCTCGTCTCGGACCCAACACAGATCGCGCATGGAGCACCCATAGGCAAGCATCGCTGCAATCTAGAACAAATCATGAACTTACGCAAGCCACTCCACAGGCTGGGGCATCCGAACTGATTAATGAGATCGAGACGCTCGCGGGGGACTGGAGCGTTCGTGCCCCAAGTAATCAGGACAACAGATCGACAAATGGTATTCCCATGTTGCCGATGCCGGCCTGGAGCCGTCGCGAATCAAGACCTGGTTGTTTAGTCTTCGCGGCATTTCGCGGGAGTGCACCATGGTTGCGGACAGTGACAGCAAGGTTGCCTGGCATCGCGCCCAGCTCAAAAAGAATCGTGCGGTCTTGAAGCAGATCGAGACGGCCCGGTTCACCGTCGGCGAGAGCGCCGACGGGAAAGCGCTGGAACTGACCAAGCGGCAAGTGGCTGAGCTCCAGCTCAAGATTCGTGAGTCCGAGCAGGTCATTGCCCAGCACGATAAGCAGACGCGACGCCCGCTGGCGACCGACCTGCGTAGCCTCTCCAACGTCGCCTGGCGCAACTGGACGGGCAACGGCCCGCGCTGAGTGTGGGCTCCTGCTGCGAGTCAGTCGACGACATTCCGACGCACGCCTTCCACCCGAACCGTCGAGATGGTCGAAGGCTCGGACGGATTGTCCTCAGGCCTCCAGCGCCTCAGCCGCTCATCGCTCCTCCGGAGTGCATCGAGATCGATGCGTCTTTCCGCCAGAGCTTCCTTGGCGCAAGCAAGCACGCGATGGAACTGGGTCCCGTCATAGGCCACCAGCAAGAGATCGGCGCCGCCATTGAGCGCTTCCACAACGGCTTTGCACAGATCATTGCCATAGACCGCCCCCATGACCAGATCATCCGTCACGATCACGCCCTGATAGTTCCAGCGGCCGCGAATGAGGCCATCGAGCACGGCCTTGGAATGTGAGGCAGGCCGTTCTGGATCGATCGCATAGACCATCACGTGACCGACCATCATTGCCGCGTGCGAGCCCTGCAGCACTTGTCGGAACGGCCGCCAATCCGACTGTTCCAACACATCGACTGCCGTGTCGAGCTGTGCCGAGAAGTGATGCGTGTCCGCCGCGACGCGCCCGAGGCCAGGGAAGTGCTTCACCGCCGCGCGAACACCGCTTGCTTCCAGGCCGCGGACATAACCAAGCGCGATGTCGCCGACCACCGTGGGATCGTTGGAGATCGCGCGCCGGCCGATCAAGGTGTGGAAGTCCAGTCGGTTGCGCGTCCAGCTCGGGCGAAGGTCGACGACAGGAGCCAGATTGAGGGTGATGCCCGCAGCCGCGAGCGCCTCACCTTGGGTACGTCCCATCGCGAACGCATCCTGCGCGCGGCGAGAGGCCGGCAGATCGGCCAGCGTCGCGAGGCCGGGCATGTTCGGCAGGGTCGGAGACAGGTGTGCGACAGTGCCTCCCTCCTGATCCGCCGCAACCAGCAGGGGCGACAGCCCGGCGCTCCGGCGCTCGGCCTGCAATCGCGCGATCTCGGCGCGCAATTGAGGCTCGGTCCGGCCACGTACGTTGTGGTGTGTCACATAGACGCCCGCGATCAATCCCTGTCGCGCCAGCGCGGCGGCGTCGTCCACGGCCGTGTAGCCGACGATGAAATGCCGGCCGAGCAGATGCGCCACGTCCGGGGGCGTGCGGAACGTCTCGTACTTGCGCCAAGCAAACATGAACTGCGTCGACGTCAGCATGATCAGCGGAACACACCATGCCACGACGAGAGCGCGTCCGGCGGCATCCCGCCGCCACCGACCGCCGAGCATCAGTAGCAGCGGAACGGCAAGTCCTATGAGAAGCAGGGCTGCGTGGCCGCTGCCCCGCAGCCGAACCAGATAGGGCTCGTTGCTGTTCAGCGTGACGAAAATGAAGAGCAGAGCAAGAAGCCAGAGAACCGCGGTCCTGATACGTCCGAGCATGTGTGCAGCCGATCATCCCAGGGAAAGACGACCATTGCGTAACAATCACGCTTCCCCTGCGCCAGATGTGGAATCGCGTCTGCACGAAATCTGCAAACAAACCCTGAAATGCTGCAGACCATCTCCGGCACCGCTGCACACGCGGGGGTCATGCTCGCTTCATCGGCGGGCGCTGCCGACCGAGTCGTGATTCAACCAAGGACTACTTCAATGAAAGGCTCCGCCGAGCTGACGGCTTCCCCAGAGGCATCTGAGTCCATGTGGCACAAGTTCATCATCGCGATCGGCCTGCTCGGGCTCGCCGACATCCTGCTTTACGACCAGACGCTAGGCCTCTCCTTCCCGATCTTTGCGGCAGCGCTCTTCGCAGCCAGCCTCCTCGCCAATCACGACCGGATCCACCGCCCGCGCGCGATTCTTGCGAATATCGTCCTCGTTGCAGGCCTGTTGCCCGCGATCGAGGACCTGACGACGTTGTCGGTATTGATCGTCGTCCTCGGGACGATATCGGCCGTCGCCCTGTCGACCGATCCGGCCGCCGAAGGACTTCTCGTGCCGCTGAGCGCAGCACGGCAACTTCTTCTGATCGGACCGTTCCAACTGATCCCCGATACTTTGGCCACGCTTCGTGCCAACGATTTTACACGCATCGTGCTGACCTGGAGCATCCCCCTCGCCCTCAGCCTCGTCTTCATTCTCCTGTTCGCGGCAGCCAATCCCGTCATCGAGCAATGGCTCGACGAACTGCATCCTCAGCACATTGCGTCGAGCCTGAGCGTGGGCCGTCCCATCTTCTGGCTCCTGATGGTGTCCCTGATCTGGCCATTCATCAACTTGCGCAGGCGCCAACGAGGCAAGACGCAACGTCCTCCGATCGATCTCGATGGCGACGACCAGGCGCCGTCGGTCGTCAGCCCCCTCCTCAACCAGCAGACCGTCGTCCGCTCCTTGATTCTGTTCAACCTGCTGTTTGCGATCCAGACCGCCCTGGATGGCGTCTATCTGTGGGGACATGCGGCGCTTCCCAACGGAATGACTTACGCGACCTACGCCCACCGAGGCGCCTACCCGCTGATCGCTACGGCACTTCTGGCGGCCGCCTTTGTCATCGCCGCCGTCCGCTCGGGACAGGAGGGGTCGCGGCTCATCCGCCCGCTCGTCTATCTCTGGGTCGCACAGAACGTGATGCTGGTCGCATCCTCGATTCAGCGGGTCCACATCTATATCGAGAGCTATCTCCTGACGCAGTGGCGCATCGCGGCTCTGATATGGATGGCGCTGGTCGCCGTGGGACTGATCCTGATCATGGCGCGGATCATTCTGGAGAAGCCCAATGCATGGCTCGTGCGCATGAACCTGCTTGCGCTCGCGGCGACGCTTTACGGCTGCGCGCTGGTCAATTTCAACGGGCTGATCGCCGACTACAACGTGACCAACAGCCGTGAGGCAGGACGCAGCGGCTCTGCCATCGATAGGGACTATCTTTCCAGCCTCGGTACCCAAGCCCTGCCGGCCGTGCGGCGGGCCATGTTGCTGTTGCCGCAGGACGCCGGTCTGCCCCGGATCCACGACCGGCTGCTGGACCAGCAGGTGGCCGAAATGGCGTCGTGGCGATCCTGGAGTTTTCGCGGCTGGCGCTTGCAGCGCTATCTCGATAGACATCCTCTAACGCAGAATCCCAGTTGATGCCTCGCCGCGGAGCCCTGGCCGTGTCCCCCCGAATCCTCATTGTCGACGATGACGCGCATATCCGCGAGGTCCTGCGTGTCGCCGTGAGCAAGGCCGGCATGGCGGTGACGGAGGCGGCCGACGGTCGGGCCGCGCTGGTCAGGTTCGCTGAGGACCGGCCCGACCTCATCGTGCTCGACGTCGGC
Organism: Bradyrhizobium sp. SZCCHNR1043; assembly: GCF_032489675.1. Lineage (NCBI taxonomy): Bacteria > Pseudomonadati > Pseudomonadota > Alphaproteobacteria > Hyphomicrobiales > Nitrobacteraceae > Bradyrhizobium > Bradyrhizobium sp. SZCCHNR1043. The sequence continues at coordinate 285,013 of NZ_JAUEYN010000005.1, read as the reverse complement.
ATGCCGGAGTTCGACGGGCTCGAAGTCTGCCGGCGCATCCGCCGGACCTCGCAGGTGCCGATCCTGTTCCTGTCGGCGCGCGACGAGGAGATCGACCGCATTCTCGGGCTCGAGATCGGCGGCGACGACTACGTGACCAAGCCGTTCAGCCCGCGCGAGCTGGTTGCCCGCGTCAACGTCATTCTCCGCCGGGTCAACTCCGGTGCTGCGGATCGTACGCTCGAACCGGAGGAGCTGGCGCACGGCAGGCTTCGTCTCGACTCGCAGCAGCATCTGGCGCGCTTCGGCGATACGCCGCTGACGCTCACAGCGCTGGAGTTCAGCATCCTGCGCACGCTGATGACGCGTCCTGCAGTCGTTTTCAGTCGCGAGCAGATCATGACCGCCGCCTATCAGCTCAACATCCAGGTCTCCGACCGAACGATCGACAGCCACATCCGCAACATCAGAGCGAAGCTCGCAGCCGCGCATTGCGACGACGCGATCGAGACCGTCCATGGCGTGGGCTTCCGGCTCGGCCGCTGCGGCGCCTCATGATCGCGCCCAAGCCCAGGGCGAAATGGCGGCCGTCGCTGGGACAGATCGTCTTCGGCGTGCTGGCGCTGGTCGCCACCCTGCCCCTGGTCGGGCTGTTCTTCTTTCGCATCTACGACAACCAGCTGATCCGTCAGACACAGGCAGAGCTGATCGCGCAGAGCCGTGTGCTCGCGGCGGTCTTTGCCGAGGAGGTGTCCGCGCGCCTTGCCGCTGGCCTTCCGCTCGGCGCCGAAATCCCGCCCGAGGCACGCCCCGATTCCGCAGACGAGGTGACACCCATCCGTCCCCTGCTCGATCTGCTGGCCAACGATCTGTTCGTCCGCCGCCCGGACGCCCGCGACGCGATCCATCCTGCGGATCCCGCCTATGTCGCGATTGGCGCGCGGCTGCTTCCGATCGTCAGGGAGACGCAGAAGGTCACCTTGGCCGGATTCCGTGTGCTCGATCCGCAAGGCGTCGTGATCGCCGGCCGCGATGAAATGGGCAAGTCACTCGCCCATATCGACGAGGTGGCTGCCGCGCTGAAGGGACGCTACAGCGCCGCGCTCCGCATTCGCATTCCGGACAAGACGCCGCCACCGATCTATTCGATCAGCCGCGGCGTCGGTGTCCATGTGTTCTCGGCCATGCCGGTGGTCGTCAACGATCGCGTCGCCGGCGTCATCTACACCTCGCGGACGCCCCGCAACATCTTCGAGCATCTTTATCAAGAGCGCGGCAAGTTCGTTGCCGCAGGCTCCGCCATTGTCCTCACGACGCTGCTGGTCGGCCTCATCGTGGCACGGACGATCACACGGCCGATGCGCGAGCTGGTCGATCGCGCCGGCAGGATCGGACGCAACGATCCCGCCGGTTTCCGCCCGCTCGCCCATTACGGCACCCGCGACTTCGCCGAGCTCGCCGAGCACTTCTTCGCCATGGCCGAGCAACTGGCCCAACGCTCCAACTACATCCGGAGCTTTTCCGCGCATCTGACGCACGAGCTCAAATCGCCGTTGACCTCGATCAAGGGCGCAGCCGAGCTGCTGCTCGACTCTCTGGCCAGTCCTTCCGAGACCTTGACACGCGCCGAGCAGGAGAAATTCCTCACCAACATCCTTGGCGACGCCGACCGCCTCGCGGCGCTGGCCCAACGCTTGCGCGAGCTGGCACGGGCGGAGACGGTGTCGACGGTCGAGGCCGGTAGCATAGCCGAGGCCGTCAGCACGCTGCGAGCGCGTTTCCCGTCGACCGTCATCGAGACGTCCGGCCCTGTCGAGCGCAGCACCATGCTCCCGAACGAGACCGCGCTGATCGTGCTCACGCATCTCGTCGACAACGCCGTCCGGCACGGCGCCCGGCGCATCCGCCTCGAGGCCGAGGAGAGCAAGGAGATGCTGATCGTCATCGCCAGCAATGACGGCGATCCGATCTCGCCGGAGAACCGCGACCGCATCTTCGATGCCTTCTTCACGACCCGGCGCGACAGCGGCGGTACCGGCATGGGGCTGTCGATCGTGCGCGCCATCATGGCAAGCCATGGCGGCGAGATCTCGCTGCGGCCGGGCGACAACGGTGTTGCGTTCGAGCTGCGGCTGCCGATCGAAGGCCCCATGACGTCGACCTGAGATAGCGCAGTCTATTGGCACCGCGTCAGAGTTGCCTCCGGTCGGTTCGTGGCAGCCGGCAATCCCCACCTCATTCAAGTCCCCGTCGGCGAAGATCTTCTCCCATTCGTTTGTATACGAGCAATATATGCCACGGTGCCGCCGGCTGCATGGACCGGCCGAGAATGCCGCAGATCTGCATCGCAATTCGCAAATGACTTGGACCCGCGATCCGCGTAATCTTCGCCGCAATTGCACCATCGGCCAGCGTCCCCGCTTGGCCTTCGGGAGACCTTGATGAATTCGAGCCGTTTCGAGATCAGCCGCCGGACCGCCCTCCTGACCTCCGCCGCCATCGCCGCGAACGTGGTCAATCCATTCCGGGCCTTCGCCCAGGAGACCCCGCGCAAAGGCGGCGTATTCAACGTGCATTACGGCGCCGAGCAGCGCCAGCTCAACCCGAGCCTTCAGGCATCGACCGGCGTCTACATCATCGGAGGCAAGATCCAGGAGAACCTCGTCGACCTCGATGCCAACGGCCAGCCGGTCGGCGTGCTTGCCGAGAGCTGGGAGGCGACGCCGGATGGCAAGACCGTCACTTTCAAGCTGCGCAAGGGCATCACCTGGCATGACGGCAAGCCGTTCACGTCGGAGGACGTCGCCTTCACCGCGATGAACATGTGGAAGAAGATCCTCAACTACGGATCGACCTTGCAGCTGTTCCTGACAGCGGTCGACACGCCGGATCCGCAGACCGCGATCTTCCGCTACGAGCGGCCGATGCCGCTCAACCTGCTCCTGCGCGCGCTACCCGATCTCGGCTACGTCTCGGCCAAGCACATCTATGAGAGCGGCGACATCCGGCAGAACCCCGCCAACCTCGCCCCCATCGGCACCGGTCCGTTCAAGTTCGTGAAGTACGAGCGCGGGCAATACATCATGGCCGAGCGCAACACCGATTATTGGCGGCCGAACGCGCCCTACCTCGATCGCATCGTGTGGAAAGTGATCACTGACCGCGCCGCCGCAGCCGCGCAGATGGAGGCCGGCGAGTTGCACTACAGCCCGTTCTCTGGCCTGACCATCTCCGACATGGCGCGGCTCGGCAAGGACAAGCGCTTCATCGTCTCGACGAAGGGCAACGAGGGCAACGCGCGCACCAATACGCTCGAGTTCAACGTCCGCCGCAAGGAGCTGGCGGACGTGAAGGTCCGCCGCGCCATCGCGCATGCGATCAACGTTCCCTTCTTCATCGAGAACTTCCTCGGCGATTTCGCCAAGCTGGGCACCGGCCCGATCCCGTCGACCTCGACCGACTTCTACCCCGGCGCCAATACGCCGCAATATCCCTACGACAAGGTCAAGGCGGCAGCGCTCTTGGACGAGGCCGGCTACAAGCCCGGCTCCGGCGGCACCCGCTTCTCGCTGCGGCTGCTGCCCGCGCCATGGGGCGAGGACATCTCGCTGTGGTCGACCTTCCTCCAGCAATCGCTGGGCGAGGTCGGCATCGCGATCGAGATCGTGCGCAATGATGGCGGCGGTTTCCTCAAGCAGGTCTATGACGAGCACGCCTTCGATCTCGCGACCGGCTGGCACCAGTATCGCAACGATCCGGCCGTCTCGACCACGGTCTGGTACCGCTCCGGGCAGCCCAAGGGCGCGCCGTGGACCAACCAGTGGGGGTGGGACAACGCCAAGATCGACAAGATCATCGATGACGCGGCGACCGAGGTCGATCCGGCCAAGCGCAAGGCGCTCTATGCCGATTTCGTGCGCGAGGCCAATACCGAGCTGCCGGTGTGGATGCCGATCGAGCAGATCTTCGTCACCGTGATCACGGCCAAGGCGCGCAACCACTCGAACACGCCGCGCTGGGGATCGTCGAGCTGGCACGATCTGTGGCTTTCCGCCTGAGCCGGAATCCGTCAGGATAAGGCCATGCGCATCTTGAGCCTTGCGGGGCGGCGGCTCGCCGCCTCGATCCCCACCCTGTTCCTGATCCTGATCGGCGTCTTTCTTCTGCTGCAACTCGCGCCGGGCGACACGGTCGACGCGATGATGGCCCAGATGGGCGGCGGCGATGCTGCGACTGCCCGCGAGCTGCGCCGCTTCTATGGGCTGGATCTGTCGGTCCCGATGCAGCTGGCCAATTACCTGTGGCGGCTGGTGCGCCTCGATCTCGGATTCTCCGCGATCTACGGCAAGCCCGTCGCCGCCGTGATCCTGGAGCGGCTGCCGCCGACCCTGCTGTTGATGACTTCGTCCCTGTCCTTTGCCTTTTTCTTCGGTCTTGTCTTCGGGGTGATCGCTGCGCGCGACGTCAACCGGTGGCCCGACACGCTGATCTCCACCGTGGGGTTGATCTTCTACGCGACCCCGTCGTTCTGGTTTGGTCTGATGGCCATCGTCGTGTTCTCGATCTACCTGCAGTGGCTGCCAGCCGGCGGCTTCGAGGATATCGGCGCGGTCACGAGCGGCCTCTGGCGCGTGCTCGACATCGCCCGCCACCTGATGTTGCCGTCCTTGACGCTCGGCCTGATCTTCCTGGCCATCTATCTACGCATCATGCGCGCATCCATGCTCGAGGTCCAGAACCTCGATTTCGTCCGCACCGCACGTGCCAAGGGCCTCGACGAGACCCGCATCATTACCCGCCACGTTCTGCGCAACGCGCTCCTGCCGATGGTCACGCTGATCGGACTGCAGGCGGGGACGATGCTCGGCGGCTCCGTCGTCGTCGAGACCGTGTTCTCGCTGCCTGGCCTCGGACGCCTTGCCTATGAATCCGTGGTCCAGCGCGATCTCAACACCCTGCTCGGCATCGTGTTCGTCTCCGCGCTCCTGGTGATCGTGGTCAACTTCATCACCGATCTGCTCTATGCGCGGCTCGACCCGCGCATCACGGCGGAGAACTGAGCATGGACGCCGTGAAACGCTATTTCCGCAGTCCCTCCGCGGTGTTCGGCCTAATCCTGCTTCTTGTGGTGGTGGGCATGGCGATCAGCGCCGGCTATCTCTATCCGCGCGATCCGCTCGCGCTCGCCGGGCGTCCGCTGATCTGGCCGTTCGCCAATCCGCGCTTCCTGCTCGGCACCGACAATTCCGGCCGCGACATTGCCGCCCAGATCTTTCATGGCGCCCGCATCTCGCTCCTGATCGGCGGCGTCGCGACGCTGATTGCCGTGGCGATCGGCGTCATGGTCGGCGCGCTCGCGGGCTACTACGGCGGATGGGTCGACAACATCCTGATGCGCATCACCGAGGCCTTCCAGACGCTGCCGAACTTCGTGCTGCTGCTGGTACTGGTGGCGGTGTTCGGCTCGACCTTGACGACGGTCACGATCGCGGTTGGCATCGTGTCGTGGCCCGCGCCGGCGCGGCTGACGCGGGCGGAGTTCCTGTCGCTGCGCGGCCGCGAATTCGTCCAGGCCGGCCGCACGCTCGGCATGCGCGACACCCAGCTGATCCTGGGCGAGATCCTGCCCAACGCGCTGCCCCCGGTGATCGTCTATGCCGGCGTCGTGATGGCGGTCGCGATCCTCCTGGAGAGTGCACTCGCCTTCCTGCGGCTGTCCGACGCCAACGTCGCCTCCTGGGGCAACCTGATCGGTCTCGGGCGCGATGTGCTGCGCGTGCAGTGGTACGTGTCGGCGATCCCCGGCGTTGCCATCCTCATCACCGTGCTTGCGGTGTCGCTGGTCGGCCAGGGCCTCAACGATGCACTGAACCCGCGGCTGAAGCAGCGATGAGTCCAGCACAGCCCGTTCTGACCGTGGATCGCCTCAGCGTTCGTCTGCCGAAAGGCGCCGACCGCACGCATGCCATCTCCGAGGTCTCGCTTGCGATCGCCGAAAACGAGATCGTCTGCATCGTCGGCGAATCCGGCTCCGGCAAGTCGATGATGGCCAATGCCATCATGCGGCTGCTGCCCGACGGTGTAGGCACGGATGGCGGACGCATCCTGTTTACCGGGCGCGATCTCTGCACCGCCACGGCGGCCGAGATGCGCAGCATTCGCGGCGCCGAGATCGCGATGGTGTTCCAGGAGCCGATGACCGCGCTCAATCCGTTGCGCACGATCGGCGACCAGATCGGCGAGGTCTTCGACATCCATACCGATCTCTCCAAGGCCGAGATCAGGTCGCGCGTGCTGTCCCTGTTGTCCGACGTCCATATTCCCGATCCGCCGCGCGCGGCGAAGGCGTATCCGCACGAGTTGTCCGGCGGCCAACGCCAGCGCGCGATGATCGCCATGGCCTTGGCGCTCGATCCGAAGCTGCTGATCGCCGACGAGCCGACCACGGCGCTCGATGTCACGACGCAGGCCCAGATCCTCAAGCTGATCCGCGAGCTGCAGCAGCGGCGCAAGACCGCGGTGCTGTTCATCACCCACGACTTCGGTGTCGTCGCCGAGATCGCCGACCGCGTCGTCGTGATGCAGCATGGGATCGTCGTCGAACAGGGCGCGGCGGCGGATATCCTGCAACGGCCGCAGCATGACTACACCAGGCAGTTGATCGCCGCGGTGCCGCCCGTGGCGGCGCCCCCGGCACGCGAGCTGTCGGACCGGATGATCCTCACCATCTCCGGCGTCTCGAAGACCTATCGCACCGGTGGCTTCCTCGGCCGCGGCGAGCGCGTCACCCATGCGGTCAGGGACGTCTCGCTCGCACTGCCAAAGGGCGCAACGCTCGGCGTTGTCGGCGAATCGGGCTCCGGAAAATCCACCCTCGCCCGCTGCATCATCCGCCTCATCGATCCCGATGCAGGAACGATCCTGCTCGACGGTCAGGACTGGGCTCGCCTCTCGCGCAGCGAGGTCAGAAGCCGGACCCGGCAGATGCAGATGGTGTTTCAGGACCCGTTCGCCTCGCTGAATCCCCGGCGCAAGGCGGTCGAGCTGGTGGCGCAGGGACCGATCGTGCACGGCACCGCCCGAGACCAGGCGCTGACCGAGGCGCGCGAGCTGTTCAGCCTGGTGGGGCTCGACCCGTCCGCCGCCGATCGCTTCCCGCATGAGTTCTCCGGAGGTCAGCGTCAGCGCATCGGGCTGGCGCGCGCGCTGGCACTAAGGCCCAAGGTGCTGGTCGCGGACGAACCGGTGTCCGCGCTCGACGTCTCCGTCCAGGCGCAGGTGTTGAAGCTGCTGACCAGCCTGCGCGAGCGGCTCGACCTGTCGATCATCTTCATCACGCATGACTTGCGCGTTGCAGCCCAGATCTGCGATCTGGTCGCGGTGATGAAGGACGGCGTCGTCGTCGAGCATGGACCCACGCACGACGTGTTCGGCAACCCGCAGCATCCGTATACGCAGGCTCTGCTCGAGGCCATTCCGGGCGGCGACTTCGCCCGGACCGAACATCCCACCTCTTAGCTGATCTCGCGCGCGTCACGGTATCGGTACAAGAGCAGCATCAGCGGCGCAAACGGACGCAGCAGGGCGTGCGCCGGAATGGTGACCGGCTCCGTGAATGGCAGCGCCAGCTCGTTCGCCGACACGCCGCGCACCGCTTTCGCAAGCTCCGCACCGAGGGGGATCGTGAGCGCGACCGCCCGGCCGTTGCAGCCGGTCCAGCCATAGGCATCAGGACCGAGGCGATGAATCCGCGGCATGTAGTCCGTGGTCATGCCGACATAGCCGTTCCAGACGTAGTCGAACCTGACCTCGCCGATCTGCGGCCACAGGCGCTGCAGGCGTTCGGCGACCCGCGCCTTCAGCCGCTCGGCCTTATTGCCGGGGCCGATCACGGCGCCGCCGGTGACCAGCCGGTTGCGGGCGTCGTAACGCGCAAAATAGAGTTCGCCATGGGTATCGGACATCGCCTGCCGCGCCGGGATGACGGTCTTCCGCACATTGTCCGACAGCGGCTGCGTCGCCATCTGCCACGACAGCACCGGCATCACCTCGTGCGCGATATCCGGTGCGAGCGCCTTGGAGAACTCGCCGCTATAGGCATTGCTCGCCAGCACCAGCGCGCGCGCCGACAGCTCCCCTCGTGCGGTGCGCACGATCCAGCGATCCCCCCGCCGGGCGAAATCGATCACCGGCGAGCGCGCATAGATCCGGCCTCCCAGGTTCAGCACCGTCCGCGCCAAGCCACGCGCCAGCGCGAGCGGATTGATGTGGCCGCCGGTCTTGTTCCAGAAGCCGCCATGCCAGGCGTCCGAGCCGAGCATGTCTCGCGCCTGATCGCGCGACAGCAGCTCGACCGGCGCGCCGAACTTCGACCACTGCTTGAACCTGCGCTCGGCGATCTTGATGCGGCCGGGCGTATGCACCGGCTGGACCCAGCCGGCCTGCTCATGCTCGGCGTCGATGTTGTACCGTCTCACGGTATCGAACAGACTGAACGCGCTGTCGCGTAACATCGCCACGAAGCGCTCGCCCGCGGCGCCATGACGCGCGACGAGATCGTCAGGATCGGGACGTGACAGCGTCGGAATGACCTGACCGTTGTTCCGGCCGGATGCGCCCCAGCCCGGCTCCATCGCCTCGACGATCGCGACATCGACGCCGGCCTCGCGCAGATGCAGCGCCGTCGACAAGCCGGTGAAGCCGCCGCCGATGATCACGACATCGGCCTGCAAGCTGCCCTGTAGCACGGGCAGATCAGGGCCAGGCGGGGTCTGTGCGGCCCACAAGGACGGCGGCCATTGAACGTTTTCTGCGGTCATGCTCATGGAGGACAGCTCATCCTTGCTGATCGACCAACATCCCGGAGGTCGATCTTGCCTTGCACCCGGCGCCCGGCTGCGCCGGTTGCGGTGCATGGGTCGATTGGGCATAGTTCGGCCGCCAATATGCCAAGTTCGCTGCAAGGAGACAAACGCGTGGCCCTCAAGAATGTCATCGGTATCGATCACGCGGTCGTCGTGGTGAAGGATCTCGACGCGGCGGCGGATACCTGGAAGCGGTTGGGTTTTACGCTGTCTCCGCGCGGCACGCACAGCGCCAAGATGGGATCCGGCAATTACACCATCATGCTCGATCCGGACTACATCGAGCTGCTCGGCATCCTCGCCGAGACCGACCATAACGTTCCGACCCGCAACTTCCTCGCCCAGCGCGGCGAAGGCATCGAGCGCATCGCCTTCACGGCGATTGATTCCGCGGCCGGCGCCGAGGAAATTCGCGCGAAGGGCTTCGAGCCGATTGGTCCCATCGACTTCGAGCGTCCGGTGCCCCTGCCCGACGGCAGCATCTCGGCCGCGAAATTCCGCGTGTTTCAATGGCCGGTCGCGGAGGCTCCGGGCGGCCTGCGCATCTTCGCCTGCCAGCACAAGACGCGCGAAACGGTGTGGATCCCGGAACTGATGCGCCATGCCAACGCCGCCAGGCAACTGAAGCAGGCGCTGATCGTGACGCCGGATCCGGCCAAGGACGCGGCTCACCTGTCGCGCCTGATCGATCGCGACGGGCGAGACGAAGCCGACGGCGCCGTGACCGTCACCTCGGGCGGTGACCGCGCCGATTTCGTGTTCCTGACCAGGGACCAGCTCGCAGCGCGCTATCCGGGCGTGTCGCTTGCCGGTCTGCCGGAGCGGGGCGGCGCCGGCCTGGTGCTGGCCTCACATGATCTGACCACGACCGAAAAGGCTCTGGGGGCTGCAGCCGTGCGCAGCGGTGCGAGCCTGGTCGTGCCGCCCGCATCGGCCACGGGCACTCTGCTCGCTTTCGTGGCCGGCTGAGCGCCGGACTGCGGCCGCGCGCGTCGCGGCCGCCACGATCTCATTCCGCCGGCTGGAACATGGCCGGCCGGCCGCGCTGGCTGTCGAGCCACCCGACCAGCCGATTCATGAGTCCGCCGCTCGACTCGGAGGGCTGCGCCGATGATACGAACGGATCGCAGTGACACTTCGCTCCGGCCCCGCGCGCCATCTTCGCAACCGCCTCCGTCATGGCCGGCGCGCCACAGGTGTAGACGACGTCGTTCGGTGTGAGCTCCGGCATGTGTTCGGTCGGCCGGCCGCTGCGAATCGCCGGCGAGACGTTCTGCGGCTCCGACACGATCGGGATGATCTTCACGTTCGGGAAGCGCGCGAGCCGGCACAGCGCCTGATGCATGTAGAACGACTGCAAGGTGCGCGACACGACGATGAAGACGATCTCGCGCTTCGGATTTTCGGTGATGGCGGCGACCGCGATCGCCCACATCGGGGCAAAGCCCGTGCCGCTCGCGACCAGGATGATTCGACCGCGATGCTTCTGCCGAAAGAACGCAGTGCCCAGCGGCGCCGTCAGCTTGACGCGATGGCCGACCTGGATGTCGCGGCCAAGCGCCGACGACACCAAGCCATCCTTCAGGATGCGGATGTGCAGATACAGCAGATGGCTGTCAGGCGCGCCGACCATCGGATAGGTCGGGCTGTAGCAACGCGTCGGAAAACCGCGGTACTGGACCTTGGCGTATTGCCCGGGGAAGAATCGCAGCGGCTTCGGCATCTCGATGGTGACACCGACGACATCGGGCGCGAGCCGGACGAGATCACCCACCTCGCAATTCATCGTCACCGTATCCGGCACGGGCTCCGTGATGATCTTCAGGTCGGACACCACACGCGCCTGGCACGCATGCGCCATGTCGCCTTCCATGCCGCCGAACAGCTTGCCGTCGACGACCGTCACTTTGCAGGATCCGCAGATTCCGCTGCGGCAGTCATGGGGCAGATCCACGCCGCTGTTGATGGCGCCGTCGAGCAGGATATCGCCCACATTCGCGTAGAACGTTTCCCTGTTGTACTGGATTTTGCAAATCTTACCCATCACTGCACCTCAAGTCGCATAGGCCGGATCTGCCTCGTATGTCTGATCTGGGTATGGTCGAACGCTGCGACACGCATGAACACGCCATTCTTGATCGGAACGTCGTACTTGCTTTTCGTGTCCATTTTGCGGGCAATTTCGAGCGTCCAATGGCCCGCGGCCCAACGCGCTGCGCAACGGATGTCCGCGCGATCACCGGTGAACTCGCCGCTGACGAGAACACCGGGCACGACGGTCCCGATCGGCGTCTGCGCATCCGCCTCGGCCGAATACGGCACGGATTCGGCCTCCGTCATGAACCAGCGTGCGCCTTCACTCTCGCCGATGTTCGGATCGAGATTGATCTCGCCCATCGCCGCGGTCATCGCGGCGACGTCCTTCGGAAGACGCTTCGGTCTCACACCCCGATTCCCTAGTCTTGCGGCCTCCCTGTCGATCACGAAATTGTCCGAATAGTTCGCGGTGCCCGGATCCGACGCGAACCCGCCCTTGTAGGGCGTGAGTCCCTTGACCTGATCCGGTGTCGGCTCCGCAGGCGGACCGAAATGATCATCGTCCATCCATCCGGTCGGGCCGCCGCTCGTCGCCTTCCACAGCCAGGCGTCGGCATAGAGATTCGGCGCCGGCGTGTAGTGGATGCCGCGACCGGACAGGGTCGGCGGCTTGTCTGGCATCGGCTGCGAGCTCATGTGAAACGTTCGGTCCGCGGCCAAGGTGATCGGCAGCGTCGTGAACAACAGCGAGAACTTGTCCTCGTTGAAGTCGTTCTCGTCGCCCTTGTCGAATCCGTTCTGCAGGAGATGCCAGCCATCCGCCTTCTTGATCAGCGGCAGCTGCTTCAACGACCGCGTCGGATCCTCCCAGATGACGAGGAAGTAGACCCACGTGCCGTCATGCGCTGCCTTGATCCACACTCGCGATTCGCCGGTACCGTCGAAATTGTCGCCCTGGTTGGTCGTGACCATGTGCGGCTGGATGTTGCGCCAGACGCGATCCGACGAATCGCCGTCGAGGGTCGGCGCATCGGATGTGGCAATCCGGTACACCGTGACGGTGTCCTCGGCGTAGTAGTCGGCGGCGAACATCGCGGAACCGATCACGATGGCTGCGGCGATCGCGACCATGAACGGGTTGGATTGGAAGCTCGGATTGCGGCGGCGGGAATTGCCCTTGGCAGGTGCCGGCGGCGGACGCATGCGGCCTGGCGGCACACGCGGCTCGGAACGCGCCCGCATCGGCTCCTCCATGCGCCGCGGCGCCGGCATCGGCTCACGCGCTGCAGGCCGCGCAGCGGGCGCCGGCCTCTTCGGAGGCGCCTCCGCCTCCTCCAGCTTTTCCGACTGCTCAACCAACATCGTGAGGAGCTCGACGGGATCGAGCTTCGGCGGCGGGGGCGGCAACGGCGCCGGCCGGAACACGCGATAGAGCTGCATCTTTCCGCCGATGCTGAAGTGAACCAGGACGTGCAGCACCACGAAGGCCGGGATCACCCAGGTCGCGTACCAGTGGATCATCATGGTGACGTAGCCGGAGGCCACGCCGAAGAAGAGCATGCCTCCGGTGACGATCAGGATCGCCATGGAGATGAAAAGCACCCAATGCAGCATCACACTGATCGATCCCAGCCGCGCCGGCCGGCGGCCGAGCAAGCCCTTGAAGCGCATCTTGTCGATGGTGACGCGGCGACCGAGCCCTGACTTCGAGATATAGATCATGTAGGCGAGGGCCACGCTCGCGAGCACGACCCCAGCCGGCATGTGCCAGGTCCAGGTCCGGTGCCGGGGCAGCAGCCAGTCGAGATTGTTGGCGATCCACGCGTGTCCAGGCGCTTCGGTCGCCATGCGAAGCCCTGTCATGAAGGCGATCACAGTGGCCCCAACCAGGGTCCAATGCAGGATGATCGTTCCATAGTCGGTCTTGCGGATCTTCATGCGTGCGCCTCCAGAGCTGCGCGCACGCGATCGGCGCGATTCACCGCCGACCCGGCGACCGTATTTCGTCTCAGCGGATCGATCCGGCGCGGGATGATTAAGTATTCAACCCTGCAGGCCGCCCCTCGACCCGAATCCATTCCCGCATCACGCGTCTCGATGGTGATGTCGTCCAGCAACTTTGTCGTCCCCCGGATACGCTTTACTAAGTGAGCAACTTCGTCCGACTTCGGCGTCACAGCGCCGTTCTGCACCCAATCGTTGCCCCGCTACGCTTGAACGTGATCGGTTGGATCACGCCTATGGTCGATCAGCTGCCGCGGCCCGAGCCGGTGACGAGTTGCTCGGATCACCCGCGGACTGATCTGCTTCGTCCTCCCTCGAGTTGATGTTGATCTCGTGCGCCCGATGCTGGACGGGTCACTGGTTCCACAGCGGCCGCACGTTCGATGATAGAACACATCGTCGGCCACCATGGCCGGCTGAGCTGATTGCACGTCTTGGATTGGTGCGCGGAGCCGCACGCCCTCGTGTTGCCGCCGCCATCATGATCGTTCTCAGCACCATCATCGAATACCGCATGATCGAGATGACAACGCCTGTGCGTTGCACCGCAGGAAGATTTATTCGCCTTCGTGGCGTCATTCGGCCCGGACCGCGACCAATGAGTACGGAACCAAGGTGATAGACGGACGAATGTGTGACGCGCGTCGCATGCCGATGGCTGTTATCACGCTGCAACTATCGACGATCGCGGACAGATTTCGCGCAGACCCGATCGCGCTGAGCGACGCCACAACTTTTCAGAGCCGGCCCGGCGCATTGTACCTCGCACCGGTCGTGTACCCCCGTCGCTGCGACAGAATTGCCCACGTGTCCAATTGTTGCCGGAAAATCGTCGGTATCGACTGTCAATAGCGCGGAGTGAAGCACTGTGTTTTGGGAGACGCGCCTGGATGAGTCTGGCTCAAGACCGCCCGAGAACGAAAGCCGCGGCTGCCCTCAACGACCTTCTCTCGGGAAGCGACGATCCGGTGACGCGCGGGTTGCGCCAGGCTGTCAAACGCATGGCCGGCATCGGCGTGTTCAGCGGCGTCATCAACATCCTGATGCTCTCGGGCTCGGTTTATATGATGCAGGTCAATGATCGCGTCGTTCCGAGCAAAAATCTCGCCACGCTCGTCGGCCTGTCGGTGATGATTCTGGTCGTCTATCTGATTCAAGGCTATTTCGACGCATTGCGCACCCGCATGCTGTGCCGGGTGGCGACCGTGTTCGACGCGAGCTTGCAGGACGCGATTCATCACGCTCTGGCCACCCTGCCCCTGCGCGGCACCAAGCCGATGCTGATGCAGCAGCCACTGCGCGATCTCGACCAGCTCCGCGCCTTCATGTCGAGCATGGGACCGACCGCCTTTCTCGACATGCCATGGATACCGATCTTCCTGATCGGCATGTTTCTGTTTCATCCGCTGATCGGCATCACGGCCGTCATCGGCACGGTCGGAATCATCTCGATGACGCTGGTGACCGACCGGTTGTCGCGTCAGGCGAGCAAATCCGCCAGCGATACGAGCGCCGCACGGCAGGTTCTCGCCGATGCTACCCAGCGCAATGCAGAGGTGATTCGCGCGCTCGGAATGCTGGATCGCTTCTCGGCACGCTGGAACGCCGTCAACGAGCGCTATCTGAAGGACAACATTCGCGCGAGCGATGTCTACGCCAATCTCGGGGCCGCCGCGAAAGTGCTGCGCTTCATCCTGCAGTCGGGCATGCTCGGCATCGGCGCGGCGCTCGTCGTCTCCGAGCAGGCCTCCGGCGGCGTGATGATGGCCTCGTCGATCCTGATGGGCCGCGCGCTCGCCCCGATCGAGATCGCACTTGGCAGCTGGAAACAGCTGGTCGCCGCGCGCCAGGGCATCGCGCGTCTGCGCGATATCTGCAAGGCCACCGCCAGGCCGGAAGCGCCGCCGGTCGCGTTGCCCCGCCCGTTCCGCGAGCTGACCGTACAGGAGCTGACGGTCACCGCGCCGGGCACCGACCGGCCGATTGTTCAAAACGTGTCGTTCTCGATCAAGGCAGGCACGGGTCTGGCACTGCTCGGCGCGAGTGCCTCCGGCAAGACCTCACTCTCGAAGGCGCTGGTCGGCATCTGGCCTGCACAGCATGGTTCCGTCCGCCTCGACGGCGCAGCGCTCGACCAATGGAGCAACGAGGATCTCGGCCGCCACATCGGCTACCTGCCGCAGGACGTTGCCCTGTTCGATGGCAGCATCGCCGACAACATCTGCCGCTTCGACGAGAATGCGAGCTCGGATGCGATTCTGAAGGCGGCGCAGATCGCCGGCGTGCACGACATCATCCTGCGGCTGCCGGAAGGCTATTCGACGCGAATCGGCCAAGGCGGCATGTCGCTGTCGGCCGGTCAGCGGCAGCGCGTGGGTCTGGCCCGCGCGGTGTATGGCGATCCGTTTCTCATCGTCCTCGACGAGCCAAATGCCAATCTGGACACCGACGGCGAGAACGCGCTCAGCCGCGCCATTCAGATCATGCGGCAACAGAATCAGAGCATCGTGATCGTGATCTCACACCGTCCCAGCGCGCTGAATGCGCTCAACGTGGCGCTGGTGCTGTACGAGGGCAAGGCGATCGCATTCGGGCCCTGCCAGGAGATCTTTGCCCGCGTCGCCGGGGCCAACAAGGCCGCGGGACCTGCCGTCGCGCATGCTCCTGCTCCGCCCAGGGTTGCAGCTCCGGCAGCGGCGCCAAATCCGAACGCCCGCTCGCTTCGTCGCGCCGCCCCAGCAGAAAGCGCTTGATCAATGAAACACATCAACGACTTCAGGCCCTTCGACGACGACGACTATGTGCGACCGAAGACCCGCGCCGTCGGTCCGCAGGGCGATGCATTGATTCTCGAACTGCAGCGGCTGCAGGGCGCATTCGACGACGGCTCGGACGAGGACCCGCGGCAGCGCCGCGGCGCACGTGACGGCGGCAAGAAGCGCCGGCGTCCGCCGCCGTCGCAAGTCAGGCCAAAGCCGCGCTCGAAGAAGAAGGGCAGCACCATGGGCCGCGCCCTCGGTGCGTCACTGTCGCTGTTCGGTCTCGGCGCCCAGGCGCCCCGGGCACGCCGGGGTGAAGGCATCCGCGAGATGGACTGGCAGCAGCCCGCACCGATGCGTGGCTACGAGCCGGAGCTGTCGCCACCCCAGCGCAATCCGCCTGCACGCATGGCGGGCGGCAATTCGGCACCCCTGCTCGACCTGCAGGATGCGCGACGCGACGGCAATTTCGGCGTCGGTGCGCCGCGGCCGATGGGACAGCAGAACCTCCCTGCCCGCCTGGCGCATGCGCCTGTCGTTCCGCAAACCCGAGTCGGCCGCCTGGTCGGCACCGCCGGCACGGCCTTGACCACTGGCATGACCTTCATTGCGACGCAAGGAACGGCGGCCGATCTCGACGACGGCTCGGACGAATCGCTGGTGCCGCGCGTCAGCCGCATGTTCGAGAACGAGCTGCGTCTCGGCATGCGGGTGCTGCTTGTCGCCGGCGTTCTCGGCGGCGGTTGGCTGACCCTCGTGCCGCTCGCCGGCGCGATCGTGGTCCCCGGCAATCTCGTGGTGCAATCCAACGTGAAGGCGATTCAGCATCCGACCGGCGGCATTGTCGCGGAAATCAAGGTCGACAACGGCAAGCGCGTCGCAGCGGGCGATCTGCTCGTGCGGCTCGACGCCACGCAGAGCCAGGCCCAGCTCCAGGCGATCACCAAGCAATTGAACGAACAGCGCGCCAAGATTGCGCGGCTCTCGGCCGAGCGTGACGGTCTCGATCAGCCGGACTATCCGTCCACGCTGACCTCACGTCAGGACGATCCAAATGTCCGCACCGTCATCGCGTCGGAGAACGCGCTGTTCAAGGCCCGTGCCACGACCCGCAAGAGCCAGAAGGAGCTGCTGCAAGGCCGCATCGTCCAACTGAACAACGAGATCAGCGGTATGGAGTCTCAGCTCGAATCCAAGAACAAGCAGATCGAGTTGATCAAGGGCGAGTTGGCCGGCGTGCAGGAGCTCTATGACAAACGGCTCGTTCCGCTAACGCGACTGACGACGCTGCAGCGGGAAGCCGCTCGAATCGACGGCGAACGCGGCCAGTTGGTCTCCAGCGTGGCCGAGACGAGGTCCAAGATCAGCGAAGCCGAGCTCCAGACCGTCAAGATCGATCAGGATTTCCGCAGCGAGGTGGTCAAGGACCTCAGCGAGTCCCAGGCCAAGGAAGGCGATCTGGTCGAGAAGGGCGTCGCCGCGCGCGACCAACTCGATCGCATCGAGATGCGCGCGCCGAACTCCGGCACCATCCACCAGCTCGCGATCCACACCATCGGCGGCGTCATCAAGCCGGGTGAGACCGTCATGGAGCTGGTCCCCGATTCGGACGAACTGCAGGTCGAAGGGCACGTCCAGCCCAAGGACATCGATCACGTTCACACCGGGCAGGATGCGATGGTCCACTTCAACGCCTTCAACCAGCGCACCACGCCGAAATTGAGCGGCCAAGTCTCGTTCGTGTCGCCTGATATCACCAATGACCCGCGAACCGGCTCCACCTTCTACACGGTCAGGATCACGCTGTCCGACGAGGAGCGCAAGCGGCTTGGCAACGTCAACCTGATGCCCGGCATGCAGGCCGAAGTCTATGTTCAAACCGGCAGCCGGACGATGCTCAGCTATCTGATGAAGCCGGTTCTCGATCAGTGGCGCCGCGCCTTCGTGGAGTAACAAGGCCGAACAGCCGCGGTCGGCGTCATCGCTCACGAATGAACGCAGACCGCGTCAGCACCTCAACATGAACGTTGCAAATTTTCCCCGCACCTCGGACCTGGCGATGGTGCCGACACGTGCGTTACCCGCCGACGCCCAGCCCGGCGCCCGCACCGAGGCGTCTGATCACGCACGCAAGCCGCGACTGCCGCCGCCAGCGGCCGTGCCGACCCAGGAGGGTCCCCAGGGGCTGCGCTTCGATTTCAACGACGGCTGCCGCGTGATGCTCCCCGACACCGGACACCCCTGGCGCGTCCGGCTGAGCGATCTCGAGACCACCAACGTCCTGTTCGACATCGACCTGCGTTCAGGGCACGTCAACAGTAGCAAGCGCTATTTCGTCCCGTTCAGGCTCGAAGTCTGGTCAGGGCCCGAGCTGCTGTTGTGCCACGACTATGATGCCACCGACCGAGACGTCCTGATCCAGTTCCCGGTCGGCACGATCGGCGACATCATCGGCTGGATGGGCTATGCGGTGAGGTTCAAGGACCTGCATCGGTGCCGCCTGAGCTGTGCTATGGGCGAGCCGCTGATCCCGCTGTTCCGCGCCGCCTACCCTGACATCACGTTCCTCAGCCACGAGATGGTCCAGGCGGAGCGATACTACGCCACCTACTCGGTCGCGCTGTTCTTCGACGATGCCGAGCTGGTCCATCAGCCCTGTGATTTCCGGCAGGTCGGCCTGCATCGGACGGCCGCTCATATCCTCGGCGTCGATCCGGCCGAGCAGCCGCCGCGCGTCGCACTGAGCGAAGACAGCCGTCCCATCGAGGAGCCCTATGTCTGCATCGCGGTGCAGGCGACGACCGCGTGCAAGCACTGGAACAATCCTGAGGGCTGGCAGAGCCTCGTCGATTTCCTGCGCGCGACCGGCTATCGCGTGATCTGCATCGATCAGACCGCGGCGCGCAGCCACGGCGCTTTCCGAACGCAAATTCCCGCCGCAGCCGAGGATCAGACCGGTGACCGGCCGTTGCCCGAGCGCGCCCGCTGGCTCAAGCACGCCGCATTCTTCATCGGCCTTTCCTCGGGGCTGTCATGGCTGGCCTGGGCTGTCGGCACTCCGGTCGTGCTGATCAGCGGCTTCACTCATCCGACCAACGAGTTTGCGACCCCCTATCGGGTCATCAACCGTCACGCCTGCAACAGTTGCTGGAATGATGTCCGTCATCGCTTCGACCATGAGGACTTTCTGTGGTGCCCGCGATGGCAGGGCACGCCTCGACAGTTCGAATGCACGCGCCTGATCACGGCCGCGCAGGTCGAGGGCATGTTGCTTCGAATTCCCGGCTTCGGACAGGGATTGCCTCCGAAACCGCGCACCTCTCAGCAGCAGGCGCCGCCTGCGCCCTTTGATCGGCAGCGAACCTCCAGGGCAGAGTCTGCGCAGGACTCCGTAGAGAGCGACGAGCCGGTCGCGCTCGCCGCACTGCTGGCGCAGCCGCGCGGCGACGTTCCCCACGGGGGCCTTGCGGTCGGCGTCACGGTCGCCGCCGGCAGACTGCTGGATCAGGCCGCCGCCGGGATCGCGGAAGGCGATCGCGCCGCCACCGCCAGCGATCTGATGGAGGCCTTGCAGAACTACAAGCAGAGCATCGCCATCGTCAGACACCTGACCGGAGCCAATCCGGACGACGCCGGGTTTCAACGCAACCTCTCGGTCGCCTTGAACCGCATCGGCGCCGTGCTGTTCGTTCAGCGAAACCTCGAGGCCGCGCATGCCGCCTATTCCGCCAGCCTCGCCATCGTTCAGAAGCTGACCGCAGCACACCGCGGCAATCTCAGCTTCCAGCGCGATCTCGCCTGGTGTCACGCTCTGCTGGCGGACGTGCTCGCCGCCCAGGGCCGGCATGCCGAAGCCTTCGATCAGCGTCGCGCCAACACCGCGCTGATTACCCACCTCGCCAACAGCGCCTCCAACGATCCGTTGCTGCAGCAGACGCTTGCAAACTCCTACCAGAATCTGGGCGATGCCTTCGTTCCGCTCGGCAACATCGACGGCGCCCTCGCCGTCTACCGGATCAGCCTCGGCCTCACCAAGCAAGGGCTGGACGCGAACGGGCAGAATGATCCGGCCTGGAATCAGCTCTACACGACGCTGCTGCAGAAGATCAGGACTGCGCTCCTGGCGCAGCGCCAGGCTGCGCCGCCGTCCTGAACAGCGTTCGGCGCGGTTGGCCGGCCGCCACGCCTTCACCTTAAAGCTCACCCGGACGGATGATCCATCGTGGCATTTTTCCAGCGATGGCCCTGCGGCAAGGCCGCGCGCAAGTGTCGCCGGGCAGCCTTGACAACGTCTGACAGACCCTACGGCTGACTTCTGGAGACCGGCCACTCACCGGCGAGATACAGGCAGCATCTTGACGACAACATGCAGCTCGCGCCTGATCGCGACCCCTCGCATTTGCCGCTTGCCACCAAGAATCAATCACTTGGCACGCGATCGCGGCGCATCCGTCACAGATCCGCGATGTCTCGAGAACGACATAATTGCGGACTCCCCCACGCCTTTTTTGGCCCGATTGCTCCGAGCATATAGCGAGGTGCGACAAAGTAACGCGCGTCAGAAAAGCGCGCGGCACAGAAGCGCACGGGCGTGAGGCGCGGCGCGCAGCACGTCCGACGCAGGGCCGATGCGCTTCCGCATCGTCTGGCCAGTTTCGGTACGGGGCCCTGCCGGGCGTCGGATGAACTTGGGGAGAGATGATCTATGGCGAACAACACCTTCAACCCGACGGCGCTGGCCAACGGAACGTCGAACCTGCTGGTGCGCGCCTCAGCGCTCAACATGTCGACCGACCTCGTCCAGGCCGGCGTGGTGTTCAACGATGCAGTGCGCGCCTCGCTCGGCCTGTTCTCACAGGCCGGCAGCGGCAACTCGAACCCGTTCCTCGGCAGCTACACGACCGACCTCCACGCCGTACAGAACGACATCGCCGCGATGCTCGCCAATCCCGGTCAGGTGACGCTGGGCGGCCAGACCTTCACGCTGAATGCGACCGACACCGCCGTTCTCACCAACGTGCAGGCGCAGATCTCGACGCTGCTCACGGCCGCACCGCAGATCACGAATGCTGGCACGATCACGGCCGCGGATCAGACGCTGCACGCGGTCCAGCAGGAGATCCTGCAGGAGATCAACGGCGACGCGCATCTGTCCGGCGCGCTCAACAAGGTCAACTTCCTCGCCAACACCGGCGGCCAGGACGTCGGCTTCCAGAACACGCCGGCCGGTGCCGATGATGCGGCGACCTTGGCCGCAGCGACCGCAGGCAACACGCTGAAGGATGTCGGCCTCGTCTTCAACAAGGTCGTCGACCTCGCCTCCGGCGGCATCCACACCGGCAACCTTCAGGAGGTCACGACCGACCTCACCGCGATCTCGCAAGGTCTCACCAACATCCTCAACAACAAGACCCAGCTCGCGCAAATCGAGAAAGGCGAGACGGCGAATGCAGCCGCGCTGACGACCATCCATCTGCAGACGGTACTCGGACAGGTCAACCTCGAGCTCAACCAGTATGCCAAGGCGGAGACGACCGGCAATCAGGCCGCGTTGCGCGGCACCGCGGACAATCTGCTCGACAGCATCGACATCATCCAGAACGACGCCAATCTGAACACGGCGGCCGGCGGCAACGGAATGCCCGGCCATGCCGGCGGCTTCGCGGAGGATCCCGGCGGATTGACCGGCACGGTCACCAAGTTCCAGGACAACCAGGCGCAGACCAATTTCTGGGCCGCATTCCTGGCCGAAGCCAACACCATCAACGCAACCCTGCAGAAGATTTCGACCGGTGGCGCGCAAGCCAGCGCGGCATTGATCACGCAGATCCAGAACTACCAGCAGTTCGGCGCCAATTTCGACGCCGCCCAAGGCAACGTCTTCCGTGGCCGCTTCGACAACGAGCTGCTCAGCGGCACGCTGGAAGCCGACTCGGCGGCCGCCGTGAAAGGCTTGCAGGGCATTCTGAACGGCGACACCGGCGCGGCGCTGGCGGCCGACAAGGCGGCGCTCGCCGCTGCCGGCCAGGGCTTCGCGGCCGACGCCATGGACGTCTCCGGCAACAACATCGCCATCGGCGGCGCGACCTATGTCGGCTCGGCGACCACGGTCTCGACGGCCACGTCGGTGCACGGCCTGGCCCAAGGCACGATCCCGGTGACGGCAACCCCGAACATTGCCAACGGCACCGGCGGCTCATCGTCGACGCCGCCGGCTGGCGGCGCCACGCCGGTGAACTTCAGCCCGACCGCGCTTGCCAACGGCACGTCGAACCTCTTGACCCGTGCCACGGCGATCCAGCATTCGACCGATCTGGTGCAGGCTGGCGTCGTCTTCAACGACGCGGTGCGCGCCTCGCTCGGTCTCTTCAGTCTCGCCAACAGCGGCAACTCGCCGACCTTCCTGAGCAGCTACCAGGCCGACATCACCGCGGTGCAGACCGACATCGCCGCGATGCTCGCCAATCCGGGCCAGGTCACGCTCGGCGGGCATACCTTCGCGTTGAACGCCACCGATACGGCGGTTCTCACCAATGTCGAGGGCCAGTTGGGCACGCTGCTGCAGGCCGCGGGACAATTTGCGAACGCCACCACACAGGCCGCGGCCAGCCAGACCATTCATGCGCTGCAGCAGGAAATCCTCGGCGAAATCCACAACGACGCGCATCTGGCGAACGCGTTGAACAACGTCCCCTTCCTCGCCAATACCGGCGGCCAGGACGTCGCCTTCCAGACGTCGCCCGCGGGCGCGGACGATCCGGCGAGTCTTGCCGCCGCTACCGCCGGCAACAGCCTGAAGGACGTTGGTCTGGTCTTCAACAAGGCCGTCGAGGTCGCCTCGGGCGGCATCAACACCGGTAACCTTGCCGAGGTGACCGCGGACTTCACCGCCGTCCAGCACGGACTGACGGCCATCCTCAACAACAAGACCCAGCTCGCGCAGATCGAGGCTGGCGAGACTGCCAACGCCGCGGCGCTGACGACGATCCATCTGCAGACAGCGCTCGGCCAGATCAACCTGCAGCTGGGCAAGTATGATCAGGCTGCGACCACCGGCAATCAGGCCGCTCTCCGCGGCACTGCCGACAACCTGCTCGACATCATCGACATCATCCAGGGCGACACCAACCTCAACATGGCGGCAGGTGGCAACGGCAACGCCGGCCATGCGGGCGGCTTTGCCGAGGATCCGGGCGGGCTCAAAGGGACGGTCACCAAGTTCCAGGACAACCAGGCACAGACGAATTTCTGGGCCGCATTCCTGGCCGAGGCCAACACCATCAACGCGACGCTGCAGAAAATCTCGACCGGCGGCGCGCAGGCGAGTGCGGCCCTGATCACGCAGATCCAGAACTACCAGCAGTTCGGCGCCAATTTCGACGCCGCCCAGGGCGCCGTGTTCCAGGGACGGTTCGACAACGAGCTGCTCAGCGGCACGCTCGAAGCTGACACGGCCGGTGCCGTGAAGGGCCTGCAGGGCATCCTCAACGGCGACACCGGCGCAGCACTCGCGGCCGACAAGGCGATGATCGCCGCTGCCGGCCAGGGCTTTGCGGCGGACGCCATGGACGTCTCCGGCAACAACATTCCCGTCAATGGCGGCACCTATGTCGGGACGGCCACGACGGTCTCGGCGGCAACCTCCATCAAGGGCACCGCGCACGGCACCATTCCCGTCACTGCGACACCGAACCTGGCCAACGGCACCGGCGGCACCGCAGCGGCAGGAACCACCGCCGCCGGTGGCGCTGCAGCCGGTGGCACCGCGGCGAACGGAGGCACGTCGACCGGCGGAACGGCGGCTGGCGGAACGGCGGCGGGCACCACGGCCAACAACGGCAGCAACGCCACGCATCACAGCGATCATCACCATCATCACGATCACAGCCAGGGCGCGCATACGAGCCAGGCCGCGGCTGCCGGGCCCGACATGTCGCATCTCCACGCCATGCATCACATGTGGGGTTGACGAGGCAGCCGCAGCAGCTGCTGCGGCTCGAATACGGATACCTGGGAGCAAGCAGATGAGGTCCACTCGCGCAGTGCTCCCGGGGGAAATGAGAAGGACAATGAGCCGGGCGAGACGACACGCGTTGAAGAAGGAGGCCTCGGAAGATCAACAAAGATGCACGTTCCGTTCCGCATCGCGGAGGCTCGTCACGCTGGAACTTTTCTAAGGAGAGATCGGTGACCGGTCGCGAGATCGGGGCAACTTCTTGTCTGGACCGTGCGTCGAAGCGCCGCTGAGCGACGATGTTGCGGGGATGCCACGACGGAAATCAACGAGTTAGTAAGCTTCCGATCGCCGCCGTGACCCGGCTGCGACAGGAGCCATTTGCCCGAACAACATCATATTTGAGGACTCGGCGGCGCTTCTTTTGGCCCCATTGGAGCAAATAATTCCCAGGTGCTCTGAGGCTGCGACATTTCGCCCGTTCCGCGAGGGGTGAACGAGACGTCGCAGCCCGATCAACGCCCGCGTGCTGCCGATACGCCAAGCAGCAGACGCCGGGTTGAAACTTGGGGAGATGATCAATGGCAGCCAATACCTTCAACCCGACGGCGCTGGCGAATGGCACGTCCAATCTGCTGGTTCGCGCCTCTGCGCTCAACCTGTCGACCGACCTCGTGCAGGCCGGCGTCGTATTCAACGACGCTACTCGCATCTCGATCGGGCTGTTCTCGACGCCGCAGAACAGCGGCAACTCCAACCCGTTCCTCGGCAGCTACACCACCGACCTGCATGCCGTGCAGAACGACATCAACGCGATGCTGGCCAATCCCGGCCAGGTCACGGTCGGCGGTCAGGCCTTCACGCTCAACGCGACCGACACCGCGGTGCTCACCCAGGTTTCGAACGAGCTCACGACGCTGATCAACGCCGCCCCGCTGACGGCCAATCCGGCGACGCTCGCCGAAGCCGACCAGACCATCCACAACGTGCAGATGCAGATCCTGGCGCAGATCCAGGGCGACGCGCATCTTTCGGCCGCGCTCAATAACGTTCCCTTCCTGGCCAACACGGGTGCCATGGACGTGGCGTTCCAGAGCCTTCCCGCCGGTAACGACAGCGCCACCAATCTTGCTGCAGCGGCAGCGGGCGACCTGACCGCCATCGGAACGGTGTTCAATGCCGTCGCTGACCTTTCGCTGGGCGGCATGAGCGCCAACAACATCAACCAGATCCAGACTGATTTCACGGCCGTGACGCAGGGCCTTCAAGCGATCCTGAATGACCCGGCGAAGCTCGCCGCGATTGAAGCAGGTCAAACCTCCGTTGCTGCCCAAACGACGACACTTCATCTGATGACGCTGCTCAGCCAAGCAAACCTTCAGCTGAACAAATACGATGTCGCCGAGACGATGGCCAGTCCGACGGCGCTGCGCGGTTCCGCCGACAACATCGTCGACATGATCGACGTGTTTCAGAACGACGCGGCGCTCAACGCGGCAGCGGGCGGCACCGGGGCGCCCGGTCACATTGGCGGGTTCTCCGAAATGGCCGGCGGCCTGACCGGGACCGTCACGAAGTTCCAGGACAACCAGGCGCAGACCAATTTCTGGGCCTCGTTCCTCGCCGAGGGCAATACGCTGGGAGCGAAGTTGGTTGCGGTCGCCAATGGAACAGGTGCGGCGTCGCAAGCCCTGATCGACCAGATCACGAACTACCAGAACTTTGGCGCGGCGTTCGATGCGGCGCAGGGAGCGGTGTTCAAGGGACGGTTCGACGACGAGCTCGCCGCCGGAGCTCTACAGTCTGACACCATCATGGCCACCAAGGCGCTGATGGGCATCATGAACGGCGACACGGGTGCAGCCCTGGCGACGGATCAGGCGATGTTGAAGGCTGCGGCCGCGAACTACATCGGCAATGCCGGAGACATTGCTGGCAACAACATCGCGATCGGCGGATCGGCCTACGTGACATCCGCGACGAGCTTCGTGACGGCGACCGCGGTCAATGGCATTGCCCAGGGCACCGGCATGCCGGCGGGCGCCAATCCGAACATCGCCAACGGCACGGGCGGCGCCCCGGCGAGCCCGACCACGCCCGGCGGCGGCATGGGCGGAGGTGGCACGACGGGAGGCGGCACCACCGGCGGAGGCACTACGGGCGGAGGCACCACGGGAGGCGGGACGACCGGTGGCGGCACGACGGGCGGTGGAACGGCCGGCGGTGGAACAACCGGCGGCAACAACAACACCACCACGACGCACCACTGCGGCGGCCACCATAGCCATCATGGCAGCCACCACACGGCGGCAGCGGCCACAGCCGCAACGGCGGCAGCAGCTTCGAGCGGTCCGGACATGTCGCACCACCACGCGATGCATCACATGTGGGGCTGACGCCTCCAACGACACGCCCGATCAAAGCCGGTGCAGACTCCTTGGTCTGCACCGGCTTCGTTGCATTCCGGCGAGAGCCGGCGATCGCGCGAAAGACATTGGCGAGACCGGGCAGCGAGATCGCGGAGCGCGCCGACCGCACCGGCTCGAAGGGTTCTAGACGATCAATCGGGATCGGCACCCGCCAAGCCTCCGTTTCGCTTCATTCCGCCACGACAACTGCTTCCGTCGAACAATCAGTCAGTTGTGATCATGAACGAGCCAGCACTCGCCTTCCGCCCCCGACTCGTGTCCGCATCGACCAACTCCAGCGCGCCACTCCCGTCCACGCTTGATGGTCGCGCTCTGCAGGTTGCCGAGGAGGCCTACCGGAAAGTGCTTGCTCTTCAGCCAAGGCATTTCCGGACCCTGTGCAGCCTTGCGACTGTCCGCCTGCAACTCGGCGACGCGCAGGAGGCACGAACTCTGCTCGACCGGGCCGCGGACGCGGCGGGCGACTCGGCAGACCTGCACTTGACAGTCGGAAAGGCGTTCGCAAGTTTGGGCGACCTCGCCAAGGCGACATCGCATTTCGCGCGCGCCGCCGCACTCGACGAATCCTCGATCGAGCCCCGCCTGCTGCTCGGCGGCGCGCTGTACGGCCTGGGGGATCCCGCAGCGGCCGTCCGGCACCTCGAACTGGCGCTTGCCATCGATGGCACGAACCCGGACCTCCACCAGGCGCTCGGACTCGCCCTGCAGCGGCTCGGCCAGTCCGAGCGAGCGATGTCGCATCATGAGGCAGCGCTTGCGGCGAGGCCGCAATTTGCGGCAGCAGCCAGCAGTCTCGGTGATGCCTGCCGGCAGCTCGGCCGGCATCCGGAAGCCATCGCTCACTATACCCGAGCGCTCGCCATCGAGCCCAAGATGCCGACGGTCCTGCTCAATCTCGGGGGCTGTCATCAAGCGATGGGCGAACTGGATGCCGCCATTCGCACCTTGCAGCAGGCGCTCGCGTTGAGCCCTCATCTCGCCGAGGCGCACTACAATCTTGGCAATATCCACCTCGACATGAAGAGCTGGCCGGGGGCGATTTTCCACTACGAGCGAGCCGTCACTGAGCGGCCGGACTTCCCCGAAGCGCACAACAATTTCGCCAATGCGCTGCAGTCGGCGGGCCGGCACGAGGAGGCCCTGTCCCACTATGACGAGGCACTGCGGCTGCGACCAGACTACGCCATTGCCCACCGCAATCGCGCCGACTCGCTGCGGAACGTGCAGCGCTACGATGAGGCCATCGCCGGATATCAGGCCGCTCTTGCGCACGATCCCCGCGACACCACGACCATGAACCACCTTGCGGGCGTCCTGACGATCGTGGGCCGGCTCGACGAGGCGGCGCGTGCCTACGAATCCGCACTGGCTGTCAACCCGCGCAGTATCGGCACGCACCTCAACTACGGCGTGGTCAAGCCGTTCGCGGTCGACGACGCGCGCTGGGCGCCCTTGCAGGATCTGGCCGCGAGATCGGAGACGCTCACCGAGGATGCGCGCATCGCCCTGCACTTCACCCTCGGGCGGGCTTATGCCGACATCAAGGACGGCGAACGGTCGCTGGTCCACCTCAACGCCGGCAATGCCCTCGAGCGCCGCCGCATCAACTATGACGAGAACCAGACGCTGCGCCAGATCGAGCGCATCCGTGCGGTGTTCTCCAGGGACATGCTACAGGCGCGCGCAGGCCATGGCGATCCATCGCACGCGCCGGTGTTCGTCATCGGCATGCCCAGGTCCGGCACCAGCCTGATCGAGCAGATCCTGGCCAGCCATCCCGCCGTGCATGGCGCCGGCGAGGTCAACTACTTCGCGGCAGCCGCGGGGCTCTTCACCGATCGCGCCCGCGGCGACTATCCGGAGATGCTCGCCCAACTGTCCGATGCCGATGTCACCGCCCTCGCGCGCGCCTATCTCCAGCGTTTCACGGAGCTTCCGGCGAGTACCCAGCGCATCGTCGACAAGATGCCGTCGAACTTCCTGTTCGCAGGGCTCATCCATCTCGCGCTGCCGAATGCGCGCATCATTCACGTCCGGCGCAATCCGATCGACACCTGCCTGTCCTGCTACACGCAACTGTTTGCCGAGCCGCAGCCATTCGCTTACGACCTCGCCGAGCTCGGTCGCTACTACCGGGCCTACGAGGCGCTGATGAGCCATTGGCGTGCGGTCCTGCCGCAGGGCGTCATGCTCGAACTGTCCTACGAGGACGTCGTGCGCGATTTCGAGCCGAATGCCCGCAAGATCGTCGCGCATTGCGGGCTGGACTGGGATGAGGCCTGCCTTTCCTTCCACGAGAACGAGCGCCCGGTGAACACCGCGAGCGTGGTGCAGGTGCGCAAGCCGCTGTTCACCGGATCGGTCGGCCGCTGGCGCATGTATGGCGACCGGCTGAAGCCGCTGCTCGATGCGCTGGGCACCGAGGCCCTGCGACCGACGATCGCCGAGGCGATCGCGGGCATGACGCAGCCTCAGCCCGTCAACCTCACCCCGCCGGTGGTCACGCCGACGACGGACTCGCGGCCATTTGACGCCACGCGGCTTGCGTCACTGCAGACGCTGGCAGACGGCGTGGTCGCCGTCGCCAAGAGGCTGCAGAGCCGCGGCGAAATCAGCGATGCCGAACAGATCTTCAAGCTGATCCTTGCCGGCCAGCCGGCCAATTTCGACGCCCTCATCGGCCTCGGGATGATCTCAACCACGGCCAACCGGCTCGACGAGGCCAAGGACTACTTCCAGCGCGCGGTGGCGGTAAACGACAAGTCCGCCGAAGCCCATGGCAGCATCGGCGCCGTCGAGGCCTCGGCGGGGCGCTACGACGTAGCGGTGCAGCATTACGAGACCGCATTGTCGCTGTCGCCGAGCCATCCCGGCATTCTCTACGCCTTCGCCATGGTCCGGCAGAACCAGGGCCTGATCGACGAGGCGATGGCTCTGCTCCGGCGGGCGATCGACAACAAGCCGCAGCACCTGGACGCGCATTTCGCGCTCGGCAACCTGCTGTATACGGCGGGCAAGGACATCGAGGCGGCGAAACACTACCTCAAGGTCCTCGACTTCAGCCCGGAGCACGCCGAGACCCACAACAACATCGCCAACGTGCTGCTGCGCCAGGGCCATCGCGAACGTGCCATCGAGCACTACAAGCGGGCGATCGCGAGCCGGCCCGACTATGCCGACGCCTATGGCAACCTCGGCAACGCCTTCCTCGAGCTCAACCGGCTCGAGGAGTCGATCGAGCAGAACCTGCTGGCCATCAGGATCAAGCCGGAGCGCTTCGGCTCCTACAACAATCTCGGCGTCGCCTACCAGGCGCTCGGGCGCTTCGAGGAGGCGACGGCGGCGTTCCAGAAGGCCTTGGAGCTGGCCCCGGACGACGCGCCGATCCACCTCAATCTCGCGAACATGTCGAAGTTCAAGCCGGACGACAGCCGGCTTCCGAGTCTGCGGCAGCTCCTCGAACGCGTCGACCAGCTCGATCAGGAGAAGCAGATCGCAGCCCATTTCGCGATGGGCAAGGCGTTGTCCGACCTGAAGGACTACGACCTGGCCTTCTCGCATCTGCACAAGGCCAACACCCTCAAGCGCAAGACCTTCGACTACGACTCCGAGCAGCGGCTCGGCATGATGAAAAATGTCGCGGCGCGCTTCACCCCCGAGTTCTTTCGCACGGTTACCGGGCACGGCGACAACTCCTGGGCCCCGATCTTCATCGTCGGCATGCCGCGCTCTGGAACCACCCTGATGGAGCAGGTGCTGGCCAGCCATTCCAAGGTCTTCGGCGCGGGCGAGCTCGAGACCTTCAAGGAGCTCGTCGGCGAATGCGCCAACCGCCAGAAGGTCGTGCCGGCGTATCCCGATCTGATCACGCTTCTGCCACCCGAGGAGATGACGAAGATCGGGCAGGAATACACAGCCCGCGTTCGGACGCTGGCGCCGGAGGCCGAGCGCATCGTCGACAAGATGCCGCTGAACTTCCTGTTCGTCGGGCTGATCCACGCAGCATTCCCGCGCGCCAGGATCATCAACACGCGGCGCGACCCGCTCGACAATTGCGTCTCCTGCTACTCGCTGCTGTTCACCGGAGCCCAGCCCTTCGCCTACGACCTGACCGAGCTCGGCCACTACTACCGGGGCTATGAGAGCGTGATGGACCACTGGCACCAGGTGCTGCCGCCCGGCATCTTGATGGACGTTCAATACGAGGATCTGGTCGACGACCTCGAGGGCGTGTCACGCCGCGTGCTCGCCCATTGCGGGCTCGACTGGGAGGATGCCTGCCTCGACTTCCATCGCACCGAGCGCATGGTGCGCACGGCGAGCTTGATGCAGGTGCGCGAGCCGATCTACCGCCGTTCGATCGGAAGCTGGCGCCGCTACGAGAAACATCTCGGACCACTGTGCGCCGCGCTCGGCATCGACCATCCGCCGCCGGAAGCCACATGACCGCCGGCAAATAACCGGGTGCTGTTGCCCAGGGATCGGTGACAGGCGCGGCACCCGGCTATCCGGCCGCGCGGCGGAGCGGCTTGAGCATTGTGCTGCAGGGCCTTTAAGAAATTATCTTCGTCATATGCAGAAGCGTCAATTTTACTACGCAGACGGCCAACTGATAATACAATCACAAGTTCATTGACCTCTTCAGCCATTGGCCGAGGGGAATTGCGTTCGCAGACCGACCAGATCGCGTCCATTGAGCCGGCAGGAGTAGCGTCTTCGGTTGTCCTCATCAGTTCGGCTGATAGTTCGACCCTTTTAGTTGAGGTGTGTCGACCGATATGCCGTGATGCAGCAACCGGCCTTGACACAACCTTTCGGCGAGCTGCCGGTACCTATCCTGACTCCCGGTCCATCTGAAGCTGCAGCCGGCACCAGAGAGGGCATGTCATCCGCTCGGCCTGCATCTTGATGGCGGCCATGGCGATCGGCGCGCCGATAGGCGAGAAGGGCCCTGCCCCAACTCTGGCTCGGAGCGGCTTTCCCGTTCCCGTTTGGGTCCCCCAACGCCTCGGCCGGCCGGACGAAGCCAGACTGTGACGACGGCCCAGCAGGCGCTTGACCTGGAGGCCAAGGCTTGGTTTGACCCGTTTCATCCGGTCAGAGTCCGACCGGATCCAGCCCCCAACCGTGGAAGATCCCTGACCATGCGCATCACTCTCGTCGGCTCCCGCCATTTCGGTGTCGCCACACTGAACATGCTGCGCGAGAGAGGAATCGAGATCGCGCGGGTCGTCGTTCATGATGGCGAGGACCGGCTCGCAGCAGCGGCGCGGGCGGCCGGGATCGAGGTCGTAGTCCAGGCCAATCCGAAGGTCGTGCCGGCGGGCGAGATCGCCCCCGACACGGACCTGATCGTCACGGCGCATAGCCACGCCCGCGTCACCCACGAGGCGGTCGCAGCCGCCCGGCTCGGCGGCATCGGCTACCATCCGTCGCTGCTGCCGCGTCACCGGGGCATCGCTGCGGTGGAGTGGACCATCAATGAAGGCGATCCGATCGCCGGCGGCACCATCTATCACCTCGCGGACCGCATGGATGCGGGCGCCATCGCCGCTCAGGATTGGTGCTTCGTCAAGAAGGGCGAGACCGCCCGCGAGCTGTGGGAGCGCGCGCTGGCTCCGCTCGGCCTCAAGCTGCTCGGCGATGTCATCGAATCGGCCAAGGTGACCGGCACGATTCCGGCCAAGCCGCAGGACGAGCAGTTCGCGACCAACGCGCCCAGCCTCACCCCGCACTGAGCATCCGATCGCATCGCCCCGACAATTGCGTCGTCGCTCCAGTCGGCGCGCTCCTGTGCCCTGCGACGGCAGCATCACCTGCCATTGCAAGGCTGTGACGCTGGTCCGCTCGTGGGGTGCGCGAAGGCGCAGTTTGCCCATAATGCCGCCCGAATGGTTCAAGGCGGGGTTCCGCATTAATCGTTAATGAGCTGAAATTGCTCGATAAAATTCCGTTGCGGCGGTGCGGCAAATTTTCGTCACAATTCTTCCAAATAAGGTCCTGATCAAACGACATTGAGGGACAACGATTCATGCGTCTCGACCGCATTGGAATGGCTTTCGCCGCGTCGATCCTGGTGGGTAGCTCGGCCGCCCCCGCATTCGCCCAGTCGCCCTATGACGGCCAGTGGCAGGTGACGATCGTGACCAACAGTGGCACCTGCGAGCCCACAGCCAGCTCGACCTTGATCGTCGCAGACGGTAAGATTTCTGCGGCTGGCGCCAATGTGTCGGGTTCGATTGGACGCGAAGGCCTCGTCAAGGTCTCCATCAATGGCGCATATGCGAATGGGCAGCTCAACGGCAATTCTGGCTCGGGCAAGTGGAACGGCGCCTCGGCAGGTATCCCCTGCAGCGGCCGCTGGCAGGCTTCGCGCCTGTAACGGCGCGCACGCGCTCCTGAAGATGGTGCGGCGGCTAGCGGCCGCCGCCGTCGTTTTGACGGCAGGTGTGACCGCTTCGCCGGGGCACGCCGATCCCGGTCCCTTCACCGCCTTGGCCGGAACATGGGGCGGCAGCGGCACGGTTGCCCTCGAGGACGGCTCAACCGAGCGCATCCGGTGCCGGGCCCGTTATGGCGTCTCGGGACCGCGGATGACGCTCGTCCTGACCTGCGCCAGCGATGCCTACAAGTTCGCTCTGCAGGCCGAGGTGATCGCCGAGGGCTCCGCCATCTCGGGAACCTGGAGTGAGTCCAGCCGCGGCATCAGTGGCGTGCTGCAGGGACGCGGCGGCGGCGGCAACTTCCAGCTGGTTGCAACCACCGCCGGCTTCAATGCCAACATCGCGCTCGCCACCCGCGGCAACAGGCAGTCGGTATCGATCCGGGCCGACAGCCAGTTCCGCGCAGCCAACATTTCAATGTCGCGGTGATCCCGATCAGCCGCTGCGCTTGGCGCCGGGGACCGCACCTGCGGATGGCGCCGGAGCCAGCTGCGCGGCGGTGCGCTTGATGGTCTTGGCGACCAGCAGCGCCTGCTCCCGCGTCATGGCAAAGTCCTGCACACCTTTATGGGTGGTCAGCGACAGCACCATGAGATGAGGCTCCCGCTCCGGCCAGCCAGTGGCAAAGGCGGTCACGAAGTCGGCTGAAGCGGCGCGTTCGGTCATGTCTTGTCTCTGGCTGCCTTGGGCTGTTTTACGGGCTGTTTCGCGGCGGTCGCTTTAGGACGAAACACAGCCACACTCCACGTTTTTCTCGATGACACGCGTCCGTCGCGAGCAAAGCCTGTAGCGGCGTTGATGCACTGCACCGTTGATTTCATTTGCATTGCCCTGCATGCGAGGTGATACAGCGCGCCTTCGCCGCCCTCCTCCCTGTCTCCACCACCTCATGCATCGTCCCGCTTCGAAACTGATCGCCGCATTGTGGATGACGGGCTGGCTCAGCCTGATGCTGGTGATGGCGGTGGCCGGACGCGAAGCCATGCGCGAGCTCAACGTGTTCGAGCTGATGGAGCTGCGCTGCCTGATCGGCCTGGTGATGCTGTCGCCGGTCATCGCACTGAGCGGCGGCTTTGCGAGGCTGCGCACCTCGCGGCTCAAGCAGCACGCGGCGCGCAACCTCGTCCATTACGGCGCGCAGCTCGGCTGGTTCTTCGCGCTCACCTTGATCCCGATCGGCCAGGTGGTGGCGATCGAGTTCACGATGCCGATCTGGACGGCGCTGCTGGCAGCAGCCTTCCTCGGCGAGCGCATCACCCTGTTCAAGCTGGCGGCGATCGGGCTCGGCCTCGTCGGCGTCGTCGTGATCGTCCGCCCGGATACCGGGGCGGTCAATTCGGGACAGCTCATCGCGCTGGCCGCCGCGGTCGGCTTCGGCATCTCGATCGCTCTGGTAAAGCTGCTGACGCGCACCGAGCCCACCGTGTCGATCATCTTCTGGATGCTGGTGGTGCAATCCATCGCCGGCCTCATCCCTTCGCTCTTATTCTGGACGCCGCCATCGGCCACGACCTGGGGCTGGATCCTCCTCGTCGCCTTCTGTGGGACCTTCTCGCATTTCTGCATGGCGCGCGCGCTGCTCTACGCCGACGCTACCATCGTGGTGCCCATGGATTTTCTCCGCGTTCCGCTGACCGCCACCGTCGGCTGGCTGGTCTATGCGGAGCGTCTCGACGGATTGACCGTGCTCGGCGCTGCGTTGATTCTCGCCGGAAACTTGCTGAACCTGCGTCCCCCGCAACCTCGGCCCGTGCCGATCGGCGGTTCGGCAGGGACTTGAGGCGCCGGGGAGCCCCTGCCTCCCCTCGAGCGACGTGATTCGGATCACGAAACGGGCGCGCTACACGCGACCGTCGTGGATCTGGCGCAACACCCGCGAACTGGTTTGTGGCGGAAGCGTGATTTTTTGCTCGGGAACAAGACTTTTCGCGCCGATCCGCGACAAATGCTGCAGTGAACGCTTCGCTTGATCGTTGGGGGATCTCCTGATGCGCTATCTCACCGTCGCCCTGTCCCTGCTCTGCATGGTGCTGACCGCTGAAGCCGCCAAGGCCGACCGCCGCGTCGCCTTTGTCGTCGGAAACGGTGCCTATAAGAGCGTGGCTCAATTGCCGAACCCGCCGGTCGATGCCAAGGCCATGGCGGCAACCCTGCGCAACGTCGGCTTCGACGTCGTCGAGGGCACCAATCTCACGCGCGACAAGATGACCGAGAAGCTGCTCGATTTCGGTCGCAAGGCGCAGGGCGCCGATATTGCGGTGTTCTATTACGCCGGACACGGCATCGCCATTGCCGGCACCAACTACCTGCTGCCGGTCGACGCCGACCTGAAGTCGGAAATGGACGTCAAGCTGGGCTCGGCCATCAACATCGACGTGACCCTCGACCAGACGATGGGCGACGCCAAGGTCAAGCTGGTGTTCCTCGATGCCTGCCGCGACAATCCGTTCGCCGCCAAGATCAAGTCGAACTCGCCGACCCGCAGCGTGTCGGTGCAGACCGGTCTGGCCGAGATGAAGTCCGGCGAGGGCACGCTGATCGCGTTCGCCACCGGCCCGGGCCAGACCGCCCTCGACGGCGAGGCCGGCGCCAACAGCCCGTTCACCCGCGCGCTGATCTCGCACATCGCCCAGCCCGGCATCGAGATCCAGCAGGCCATGACAGCGGTGCGCGCCCAGGTCAATGAGGAGACCAGCAAGGGCCAGTTGCCCTGGGGGCATACCAACCTGATCGGCGCGGTCTACCTCAACCCGGCGGCGGCCCCTGCTGCAACGGCCGCCACGGCCGGGACGACGCCGGCCGTCGCGACGGCCACCGTGACCGCGGGCGAGGCCGAGCTCGAATTCTGGCGCTCGGTGAAGGATTCCAACAAGCCGGAAGAGCTCAACGCCTATCTCGCGACCTACCCGAACGGGCAGTTCAAGTCGCTGGCGATGGCGCGCATCGCCGCGATCGAGAGCGGCGCCATCAACACCGCGACGCGCAATGTCGCCAAGGGCGTCGATCCCGCCACCTACACCGAGGAAGGCAGCCAGGTCAGCGAGGATCAGATCGGCCTCGACAAGACCAAGCGCCGCGACGTGCAGCGGCGGCTGACCGGCCTCGGCTTCGACACCAAGATGACAGGTGTGTTCGACGACCAGACCCGCGGCGTCATGAAGCGCTGGCAGGCGGCCCGCGGCTATCCGTCGACCGGATTCCTGACCAAGCTGCAGCACAAGGCGCTGCTGGCCGAGCCGCAGCCGGCGCCGGCGACCGCCGCAGTCGGTGACGAGGCCAAGCCGCGACGCGCCAAGCCGGCCGGCAACGTCGCTGCCGGTGGCCCGCCGCCGCAGGGGGCGCCCGTCTATCGCAATCCGCCGCCGCAGGACAACGCGGGAAACGCCGCCGGCGCCGCCTTCATCGGTGGCATGATGGGCGGTGTGCTCGGCAGCGCGCTGCGCCGGTAAACGTCGTCGTCTCCCCCACGTCAAAAGCCCGGAGCACGAGCTCCGGGCTCTTTCGTTAGAATAATGCGGCCGCCCTCAGAGCCCTGCCGCCTTGCGCAGCGCCGCATTGATGCGGTCCTGCCAGCCCGGCCCTTCAGACTGGAAGTGCTCGAGCACGTCCTGGTCGATCCGCAACGTCACCTGCTCGCGCACGCCAGGGACCGCCGCCTTCTTCGGCGGCGCCTCCACCGGCTTGGTGGTCACCTTCTTGAACGCGGCCTCGGCCTCGGTACGGGCGTCAGCGAGGGTGCGGGGCCGCCGCGGCTGGTCGGCCATGATCAGATCCCCTCGAACAGCGCGGTAGACAGATAACGCTCGGAGAACGACGGCACGATCGCCAGGATCGTCTTACCCGCGCTTTCCGGTCGCTTGCCGATCTCGATCGCGGCCGCAATCGCCGCGCCCGAGGAGATGCCGCCGGGAATGCCCTCGTTGCGGGCCAGCGCACGCGAGGTCTCGATCGCGGTCGTGCTGTTGATCTTGACGATCTCGTCGATCACGGACCGGTCGAGAATGTCGGGCACGAAGCCGGCACCGATGCCCTGGATCTTGTGCGGCGAGTGCTGGCCGCCCGACAGCACCGGGCTCTCCTCCGGCTCGACCGCGACGACCTTGAGGCCGGGCTTGCGCGACTTCAGCACCTGGCCGACGCCGGTGATGGTGCCACCGGTGCCGACGCCGGCGACGAAGACATCGATATTGCCGGCCGTGTCGTTCCAGATCTCCTCGGCCGTGGTGCGACGATGAATGTCCGGATTGGCGAGGTTCTTGAACTGCTGCGGCATCACCGAGTTCGGCGTCGTCCGCAACAGCTCCTCGGCAGTGGCGATGGCGCCCTTCATGCCCTGCGACGCCGGCGTGAGCACGATCTCAGCGCCGAGGAAGGCGAGCATCTTGCGCCGCTCCACCGACATCGACTCCGGCATCACCAGCTTCAGCTTGTAGCCGCGCGCCGCCGCGACGAAGGCCAGCGCGATGCCGGTATTGCCCGAGGTCGGCTCGATCAGCACGGTGTCGGGCTTGATCACGCCGGCCTGCTCCATCGCCAGGATCATGCCGACGCCGATCCGATCCTTCACGCTCGCGGCGGGATTGAAGTATTCCAGCTTGGCGAGGATGGTCGCTTTGACGCCATGCTGCTCCGGCAGCTTTCGCAACCGCACAATCGGCGTATTGCCGAACGCGTCGACAATTGAATCAAATACGCGCCCGCGTCCGGGACGCTGTGCTGACGACTCCATGAAATCACTCCTCTGCGCGCCCCGCGCGACATCGACAACGCGTCTGACCATCTTCAGCGAGCCTGTTGCGCTGCGCAAGCACGTTTGCGCGATCTTAAGACGATCGCGGCGCACAACAAGTCGTGGCTAAATTGCGAAAAACCAACGCATTTGTGTTGCGACAAGGTCAATAAACCGGGTGTATGTTTGACTTCAGCCGGACGAAAATTCATGATGCAGGTCGACGGCAACCCGGGCGGACATCAGCAAGATGTCATCTTCGGAGTGATACAATCGGGGCGTTCGTGCCAAACGACACCGCCGTTGTAGAACAGACATAAGAACAGACCACCCAGACAAACTCTTTGTGTGACGGACTTGATATCCGCGAAAAGTTGGACTCGTCGGAAATAGACCCGTTCGAACGCGACTCGTTCGAAATCGACCCTTTCGAAATTGACGTCGTTCAAGCAGAGATCGCCAGCAAAGAGATCGTCCAGGAGGTCAATATGTCAGCACTCGCTGATCTCGTGTCGACCGCAACCGCCCGCCCGAATCCCCGCGGCTGCGATCTGCCGACATGCCCGGTCTGCGCCGACTCCATGATTGCCGCGGAGGCGTCGGCATACTTGGCCGACAATGCCATCAGCTATCTCTGGACCTGCGACACCTGCGGCTATGGCTTCGTCACCAAGCACTCCGTGAAAAGCCGTTTCGTCTGCAACTGAACGGCGCCAGGGCGAGAGAGTTCCGCGACGTGATGTCACGACCGTCCGTCGCTACGGATCGCACAACGGTCGGCCATCGGGCAGGTCGGCAATGCATCACCAGCACGATTTCATGTGGGCCGGCGCATAGGGCCGGGCTCACAACAAGCTGACGGCCTTCACCTGACGCGG
This sequence comes from Bradyrhizobium sp. SZCCHNR1043, assembly GCF_032489675.1. Lineage (NCBI taxonomy): Bacteria > Pseudomonadati > Pseudomonadota > Alphaproteobacteria > Hyphomicrobiales > Nitrobacteraceae > Bradyrhizobium > Bradyrhizobium sp. SZCCHNR1043. The sequence continues at coordinate 246,937 of NZ_JAUEYN010000005.1, read as the reverse complement.
CCGTCAGCCGGCGCGCGGGGCGATGTCGCCGCGGGCCCAATCCGCCTTGGTGCGCTCGTAGAATTCCGTGAAGCGCCCCTGTGCGATCGCCTCGCGCATCCCAGCCATCAATTGCTGGAAATAGGCAATGTTGATTTCCGACAGCAGCGTCGCGCCGAGCGCCTCGCCGGCCTTGATCAGATGATGCAGATAGGCGCGGGCATAGCTGCGCGCCGCCGGCCACGGGCTCTCTTCATCCAGCGGACGCGGGTCGTCGGCGTGACGCGCGTTGCGCAGGTTCACTGGCCCGAAGCGTGTGTAGGCGACGCCGTGGCGGCCGTTGCGGGTCGGCAGCACGCAGTCGAACATGTCGATGCCGCGCCTGACCGACTCCAGGAGATCGTCAGGCGTGCCGACGCCCATCAGGTAGCGTGGACGGTCGGCCGGCAGTGCCGGCGCGGTCGCCTCGATCATCTCGAGCATGACCGCCTGCGGCTCGCCGACGGCCAAGCCGCCGATCGCATAGCCGTGGAAGCCGATGTCGACCAGCGCCTGCGCGCTGGCGACGCGTAGCGCGGGCACGTCGCCGCCCTGCACGATGCCGAACAGCATGTAGCCTGCCGGCGCACTCTCGAAGGCGCGGCGGCAGCGTTCGGCCCAGCGCAGCGACAGCCGCATCGCGCGCTCGATGTCGTCGCGCTCGGCCGGCAACCGCACGCATTCGTCGAGCTGCATCGCGATGTCGGAGTTCAGCAGGCGCTGCACCTCGATGGCGCGCTCCGGTGACAGCTCGATTCTAGCGCCGTCGATATGCGAGCGGAACGTCACCGCCTGCTCCGTGACCTTGCGTAAGCCCGATAGCGACATCACCTGGAAGCCGCCGGAATCCGTCAGCATCGGACCGCCCCAGCCGGTGAAGCGCTGCAGGCCGCCGAGGGCGGCGATGCGCTCGGCCGTGGGCCGCAGCATCAGATGATAGGTGTTGCCGAGCACGATGTCGGCACCGGCCTCGCGCACGTCCCGCCAGTGGATCCCCTTCATGGCGCCGGCGGTGCCGACAGGCATGAAGGCCGGCGTGCGGACCACGCCATGCGGCGTCGTCAGGCGGCCGGTGCGGGCCGCGCCGGAGGTCGCGAGCAATTCGAAGTGGTTGGGACGGTCGCCAGCGGGAGAGCTCATGGCCGGCTTATTGCGTCAGGACGGCCCCCGATTCAACCGCGATGGCGCCGTTTTCGCCCCTTTTGGCCGTTGACGGCGGTTCCGACCGCCCCTATGGTCCCGCGCCATGTCGATCTTGACCAAACGCACGACGAAAACCACCAAGCCCATGAGGGCCTCGGGAGGCGTGCGCGCGTAGTCGAACTCGATTGCGACCATCTTCGAACCGAAGCCCCGCCTGATGAAGGTCCGGGGCTTTTTTATTGCCCGAATTTCAACCGGAGACTTGAGACGTGCCCCACGATCCCACCATTGCCATCGTCGGCGTGACCGGCGCCGTCGGCGCCGAGTTCATCGCCACCCTGGACCGCCGCAACGTCCGCGTCGGCAAGCTCAAGGCGCTGGCGAGCGCCCGCTCGGCCGGCCAGACCGTGACCTTCCGCGGCCAGACCATCGTGATCGAGGAGCTGACCGAACGCTCCTTCGAGGGCGTCGACATCGCGCTGTTCTCGGCCGGCAGCGGCATTTCCAAGAAGTTCGCGCCGATCGCCGTGCGTTCCGGCGCCGTCGTGGTCGACAATTCCTCGGCCTTCCGCATGGACCCGAACGTGCCGCTGGTCATCCCGGAGATCAACGCCCGCCGAATCCGCGACCACAAGGGCATCATCGCCAATCCGAACTGCGCGGCGATCACGGCGCTGGTGCCGCTGTGGCCGATCCATCAGAAGAACCGCATCAAGCGCGTGATCATCTCGACCTATCAGGCCGCCAGCGGCGCCGGTGCGGCGGCGATGGACGAGCTGGTGCAGTCGACCCGCGCGAGCCTCAACGGCCAGGTCTACGCGCCCAAGGTGATGCCGCATCCGTTCGCCTTCAACCTGTTCAGCCACAACACCGCCATCGATCCCGAGACCGGCTACAACGACGAGGAAACCAAGGTCATCAACGAGACCCGCAAGATCTTCGAGGACGAGGGCATTGCGATCGGCGTCACCTGCGTGCGCGTGCCGGTGCTGCGCGCCCATTGCGAGTCGATCACCTTCGAATGCGAGAAGCCGATCACGGAAGATGAAGTCCGCCGCATCCTCGCCACCGCGCCGGGTGTGCGCGTCGTCGACGACCGCGCCAAGAACCACTTCCCCATGCCTGTCGACGCGTCGGGACAGGACGACGTGCTGGTCGGGCGCATCAGGAAGGATCTGTCCGATCCGTCAGGCCACTCGATCGCGATGTTCGTGGCCGCCGATCAGCTGCTCAAGGGCGCCGCGCTCAATGCGGTGCAGATCGCGGAGCTCTTGCCGGAGCGCGCGATGGCGTAGCTCTCAGAGCGAACTTGCAGGGTGGGCCTTTTGCCCACCCTACGGCTCGACGATGCGCTCGTCTGGCTGACGAAACAACAGGCACGCATCGCCATACGAATAGAAGCGATAGCCGCTGCGGATCGCATGCGCATAGGCCGCGTGCATCGTCTCCAAGCCGGCGAAGGCCGAGACCAACATGAAGAGCGTCGAGCGTGGCAGATGGAAGTTGGTCATCAGGATATCGACCGCGCGGAAGCGATAGCCGGGCGTGATGAAGATCGACGTCTCCGCCTCGAACGGCGCGATCGTGCCGTCGGGCTGCGCCGCGCTCTCCACGAGCCGCAGCGACGTCGTGCCGACCGCAACGATGCGGCCGCCCTTGGCGCGCGCCTCGTTCAATGCGGCCGCCGTGTCCGGCGTGAGACTGCCCCACTCCGCATGCATGCGGTGGCCCTCGGTATCCTCGACCTTGACCGGCAGGAACGTGCCGGCGCCGACATGCAGGGTGACACGCTGCAGCCCGACGCCGCGCTCGCGCAGCCGCTGCTCCAGCGTCGGCGTGAAATGCAGCCCAGCCGTCGGCGCAGCCACCGCGCCCTCTTTGGCCGCGAACATGGTCTGATAATCTGTCGCGTCCTGCTCGTCTGCGGGCCGCTTGCCGGCGATGTAGGGCGGCAGCGGCGGCCGGCCGAGATCGGCGATCGCTTGGTCGAGCGCGAGCCCATGGAACACAAAGGACAGCGTCAGCTCGCCCTCCTCGCCCTTGGCCTCGACGGTGGCGTCGAGATGGCCGAGCAGGCAGACCTTGCCCTCGTTGCCGAACCGGATCGTATCGCCTGGCGCGAGCTTCTTGGCGGGCCGCACCAGCGCCTGCCAGCGCGAGCCGTCGAGCCGCTTGATCAGGGTCGCCTCGATCTTCGCTTCGGTCTCGCGGCTGATGCGGCGACCGGACAGCTGCGCCGCGATCACCTTGGTGTCGTTGACGACGAGCTGATCACCGGGCTCCAGCCAGTCCGGCAGGTCGGCGACCGTGCGGTCGCGTAAGACACCGTCGCCCTGCACCACCAGCATGCGCGCGGACTCGCGCGGGCTCGCCGGGCGGAGCGCGATGTTTTCGGGGGGAAGATGGAAATCGAACAGGTCGGTGCGCATCGTCGTTCTGGGACGACCATCGGCCCTGCATTCCGGGGAGCGTGCGACAGCACGCGTCGCGAAGGATGAAGGCCCGACTGTCTGCCTCATGGTGCGAGACGCGTGCTGCGCACGCGCCTCACCGTGAGGATCGCAAAGTCTACGCCGCGTCGGCGGCCATGTAGGCCTTCACGATCTTGTCCGGGTTCTGCACCGGCTCGCCGCGCTTGATCTTGTCGACGTTCTCCATGCCCTCGGTGACCTTGCCCCAGACCGTGTACTGCTTGTCCAGGAAGCGGGCGTCGTCGAAGCAGATGAAGAACTGGCTGTCGCCTGAATCCGGATTGGCCGCACGCGCCATCGAGGCGGTGCCGCGCACATGCGGCTCGGCGTTGAACTCGGCCTTCAGCTTCTTGCCGGAGCCGCCCATGCCGCTGCCCTGCGGGCAGCCGGTCTGCGCCATGAAGCCGTCGATGACGCGGTGGAAGACGATGCCGTCGTAGAAGCCCTCGCGGACGAGCTCCTTGATGCGCGCGACATGGCCGGGCGCGAGATCGGGACGCATCTCGATGGTGACGGGGCCCTGGGTGGTTTCGAGGATCAAGGTATTTTCGGTCACAGCCATGCTGGTCTCTCGGTTTTTGTGGAATTGACGGGGGTCAGGACAAAGTAAATCCTGGGTCTGAAATGTCGCGGCGCCTTCCCATGTGCGGCCGTCACCCCTCCTGACGGCGATCCGAGCACGACGAGGCCCGCGATGCTGGTCGAGAATAGACCCAATGCGCTTAAAGCTGAAGCCACCGGCCCTGTCGATGTGACGGGGCGGCAGAATCGGCATGCCTCCGCGACGTGGCAAAAGGTTCCTTAATGCCTGAGGGAACCGGGCGCGAGACCCAGGTGCCCTGCTTTCTCGGACCTACTTGATGTCCGAGGCGACCTGCACCTTGACCATCTTGTCGGGATCGGTCACGGCGCCGCCCGACGAGCCCGGAGGCGCCTTCTTGAGCTTGTCGACGACGTCCATGCCCTGCACGACCTCGCCGATCACGGTGTATTGGCCGTTGAGGAAGGAGGCGTCGCCGAAGCAGATGAAGAACTGCGAGTTGGCAGAATCCACGCTATCGCCCCGGCGCGCCATGCCGACGGTGCCGCGCTTGAACGGCGTGCTCGAAAACTCCTGCTTCAGGTTCGGGTACTTCGAGCCGCCGGTGCCATTGAAGTTCTGGCCGTCGCCGGTCTGCGCCATGAAGCCGTCCATGACGCGGTGGAACGGCACGTTGTTGTAGAAGCCTTCGCGCGCCAGCGTCTTCAGCCGCTCGGCATGCTGCGGCGCCAGATCGGTGCGCAGCTTGATGATGATGCGGCCCTTGGTGGTGTCGATGACCAGGGCATTCTGCTTGTCGAGGCCGGCAGGCAGCGACTGGGCCAACGCCGGCAATGCGAACACGAGAGCAAAGACGAAAGCGAGAGCGCGGATCATGGCAACTCCGATGACATGAGACGATGTGGAGAGAAAAGGCACCGCCTGAAGCGGCCGGTGCCTGAAGGATCAGTTGAACTTGGCCTTGAGACTTTCGGCCACCGACGGCGGCACGAAATGCGAGATCTCGCCGCCCATGGCGGCGATCTGGCGAACCAGCGTGGCGGCGATCGGGCGGACACTCACCGAGGCTGGAACGAACACCGTCTGGACCTGCGGTGCCATGGTCTGGTTCATGCCGGCCAACTGCATCTCGTAGTCGAAATCGGTGCCGTCGCGCAGGCCCCGGATCATCATGATCGCGCCGGCTTTTTCCGCGGCCGTGACGGTCAGATTGTCGTAGGTCGAAGCCTCGAAGCCGCAGCCCGCAGCGGCTGCGACGGGGCCGAAGATCTCATGCGCCATCGCCAGCCGCTCCTCGGTCGAGAACAGCGGCTTCTTGCCGTGATGCACGCCGACCGCAACGATCAGGCGATCGCAGAGATGAACGGCCTGCCGAACCACATCGAGATGGCCGTTGGTGACGGGATCGAACGAGCCCGGATAGAGCGCAATGCGTTGCATGCGCCCGTCCTATACCGCCGGGAACAGGCCGGCAAGCCACCGCCAGGCCCGCTGGCGTGGCTGTGATGGGCAAAGAGTGGCCGAGACCGCACCGCAATGAAATGAGGTGCGACGCCGGGGGACCGGAACTGTGGTCCGCTACCGCGATTGTTTCATCGGAACTTGGGACATGAAACACGCCGGGCCGAGAAGAAACCAATTCGCCCGTCCCGCGAAGACGTCTCGAAACCCGAGCTGATTATCAAATTCTTAACGAACAACGGGCCGAACGACCCGGACAGGGGACCGTCATGATCAAAGCGCTATCTGCAGTCGCAGCGGCCGGCTTGGTGGCTGCCGGCATCACCGTCCTGCCCGGCTTCGCTCCTCAGGTCGAAGCCAGCGTGCCGCGTCCGCTCGCCAAGGCGGACCGCCTGGACATTCGCCCGATCGGCCGCGACTGCTCGCAGCAGGCTTGGCCGAACTTCGAAGCGGGCTGCCTGCGCAGCGCCGGCACCAGGGGAACGATCCGCGAGGCCAGGATGGTCTCCGTCGAGCGGACACAGTAAGGGCGAATAGCGAATAGCGAATAGCGAATAGCGAATAGCGAATAGCGAATAGCGAATAGCGAATAGCGAATAGCGGGAAGACTTGATTCCTCCTCTATTCGCTACTCCCTATTCGCCATTCGCAACTCACTCGCCATTCGCACCTTCAGTCCCGTTCCCACCGGTGCCGTTCTCGGTCTCCTCGCCGATATGCTCCACCGAAACGACGTGCTCATCATCGGCGGTGTCGAACACGATGACGCCCTGGGTCGAGCGTCCTGCGATGCGGATGCCGTCGACCGGGCAACGGATCAACTGTCCCTTGTCCGTCACCAGCATGATCTGATCGCCATCCTCGACCGGGAATGAGGCGACGAGCTTGCCGTTGCGGTTGTTGACGGACATCGCGACGATGCCTTTGCCGCCGCGGCCGGTGGTGCGGTACTCGTAGGACGAGGTGCGCTTGCCGTAGCCGTTGACCGAGACGGTCAGCACCACCTGCTCCTGCGCGGACATCTCGACATAGCGTTCCTGCGACAGCTGGATCGCGCCAGCGGCCGCCTCCTCGCCCTCGGTCTCGACCGGCTCCTCGGTGGCAGCATCGCCCGACATCGCCCGGCGCATCTTCAAATAGGCCGTACGCTCGTCCGAGGTCGTCTCGACATGGCGCAGGATCGACAGCGAGATCACCTTGTCACCGCCGGCGAGCGCGATGCCGCGCACGCCCATCGAGGTTCGCCCGGTGAAGACGCGCACATCAGTGACCGGGAAACGAATGCACTGGCCGCCGGCCGCAGTCAGCAGAACGTCGTCGCGCTCGGTGCAGATCTGCACGTTGACGATCTCCTCGCCCTCGTCGAGCTTCATCGCGATGATGCCGGAGCGGCGCACGTCGACGAAATCCGACAGCTTGTTGCGGCGGACATTGCCGCCGGTGGTGGCGAACATCACGTCGAGATTGGCCCAGGAGGATTCATCCTCCGGCAGCGGCATGATCGTGGTAATGCGCTCGCCCTGCTCCAGCGGCAGGATGTTGATCAGCGCCTTGCCGCGCCCGTTGGGCGCCGCGATCGGCAGCCGCCAGACCTTCTCCTTGTAGACCTGGCCGCGCGACGAGAAGAACAGCACCGGCGTGTGCGTGGAGGCCACGAACAGCCGGCTGACGAAATCCTCCTCGCGGGTCTGCATGCCCGAGCGGCCCTTGCCGCCGCGACGCTGCGCCCGATAGGCCGACAGCGGCACGCGCTTGGTGTAGCCGGCATGCGACACGGTCACGACCATGTCCTCGCGCTGGATCAGGTCCTCGTCCTCGACCTCGCCTTCCTGCTCGGCGATCACGGTGCGGCGCGGCGTGCCGAACTCCGCCTTCACGGCGGCGAGCTCGTCCTTGATGATGCCCTGAACCCGCGCCCGCGAGCGCAGGATGTCGAGATAGTCGTTGATCTCGACCTTGAGCTTGTCGAGCTCGTCGGAAATCTCCTCGCGGCCGAGCGCGGTCAGGCGCTGCAGACGCAGGTCGAGAATGGCCTTGGCCTGCTCGAACGACAACCGGATGGTGCCGTCCTCGGCCAGGCGATGGCGCGGATCGTCGATCAGCGTGATGATGGCCTCGACGTCGCGCGCCGGCCAGTCGCGCGACATCAACGCCTCGCGCGCCGTCGCAGGATCGGGCGAGGTCCTGATGACCCTGATGACCTCGTCGATATTGGCCACGGCCACGGCAAGGCCGACCAGGATATGAGCGCGGTCGCGCGCCTTGTTGAGCAGGAACTTGGTCCTGCGCGTGACGACACGCTCGCGGAACGCGACGAAGATCGTCAGCAGGTCCTTCAACGTCATCGTCTGCGGGCGGCCGCCGTCGAGCGCCAGCATGTTGGCGGCGAAGCTCGTCTGCAGCGGCGTGAACTTGTAGAGCTGGTTGAGCACGACGTCCGGCACGGCGTCGCGCTTCAGCTCGACGACGACGCGGTAGCCGTCGCGGTCGCTTTCGTCGCGCAGGTCGGCGACGCCTTCGATCTTCTTCTCGCGCACCAGCTCGGCGATGCGCTCGACCATCGTGGCCTTGTTCACCTGGTAGGGGATCTCGGAGATGATGATCGCCTCGCGATCCTTGCGGATCGTGTCGATCGTCACCTTGCCGCGCATCATGATCGAGCCGCGGCCCAGATGGTAGGCCGAGCGGGCGCCCGCGCGGCCAAGAATGATGCCGCCGGTCGGGAAATCCGGCCCCGGAATGATGTTGATGAGGTCATCGATCGTGAGCGCGGGATTGTCGATCAGCGCGATGCAGGCATCGATCACCTCGCCGAGATTGTGCGGCGGGATGTTGGTGGCCATGCCGACCGCGATGCCGCCGGCGCCATTGACCAGCAGGTTCGGATATTTGGCCGGAAGAACCGACGGTTCCTTGTCCGAGTTGTCGTAGTTCGGCTGGAAGTCGACGGTGTCCTTGTCGATGTCGTCGAGCAGCGGGATCGCCGACTTGGCGAGCTTGGCTTCGGTGTATCGATAGGCGGCCGGCGGATCGCCGTCGACGGAGCCGAAATTGCCCTGGCCGTCGATCAGCGGCACGCGCATCGAGAAGTCCTGCGCCATGCGCACCATGGCGTCGTAGATCGACTGGTCGCCATGCGGATGATATTTACCGATGACGTCGCCGACCACGCGCGCGGACTTGACGTATTTCTTGTCGGGCGTGTGCCCCTGCTCGTACATCGAATACAGGATGCGCCGGTGCACGGGCTTGAGGCCGTCGCGCGCATCGGGCAGCGCTCGCGACACGATCACGCTCATCGCGTAATCGAGGTAGGAGCGTTTCATCTCGTCGAGGATGGAAACGGGACGAATGTCGGAAGGTCCGCCCGGCTCGCCGGGCTTCTCATCTTCTTTATCGGACAAAGGGGATACCGGTCGGTTTTGACACGCGAAAATCGCTTGGAATCATATAGCGCAGGAGCGCGCCGCAGGCCACCCCCAAACCGAGGTGGGCCGCGCTTTTTCTGCTCGCCTTTCCAGGGACTTAACCACATGACACGGCTCCGCGAGGCTTGCTCGGGAACCGTCTCTGGCTAGGGCCCGAAGACCACCTTGTGCATGATCCGTCCGGGCAGCAGCGTGAACAGTCCGGCAATCACGAGGGCACCGGAAAACAGCGTGATCATGGCCCGGCGATGGGCCGCCACCCGATGGCGGTGCGCAGCCCACACCGCAAGCGGCAGCACGGCCAGCGTGTAGAGCGACAGCAGGTGGATCGGGCTCCATGGCCCGACCAGCCGGATGGTGTGGATCCAGAACGAGCTGGCTGCAACGGCAACCATGAGCGCGACCCAGACCCAGCCGATCGTTCGATGCGGCAAGGTCCCCTTCGGGGCCGCGAACTGGACGAGTCCCAGCGCAAACGCCGACATCGCGGCGACGGCGTGCAGCAGGACGGAGGGTTCGGCGGCGAGCAGCGGTGCGAAGCTCATGCAACACCCCCGTGGTCAGACGGCAGCGGCCTGAACGTCGTGCGGCCGCCCCTGCGCCTCAGAACGGAATGTCGTCGTCCATGTCGCTGTTGCGTCCGCCACCACCGGCCGAGGCGACCGCGCGGCGCGGCGGCGCCATCGACGGACCGCTGCTGCCGAAATCGCCGCCACCCATGTCATCGGAGAAGCTGCCGCCACCGCCGCCGCCCCGGCCATCGAGCATCGTCAAGGTCGAGTTGAAGCCCTGCAGAACGACCTCGGTCGAGTACTTCTCGACACCGCTCTGGTCGGTCCATTTGCGGGTCTGCAGCGCGCCCTCGATGTAAACCTTGGCGCCCTTCTTCAGATACTGCTCGGCGACCTTGCAAAGACCCTCGTTGAAGATCACCACGCGGTGCCACTCGGTCTTTTCCTTGCGCTCGCCGGTCGCCTTGTCGCGCCACGTTTCCGACGTCGCAATGCTCAGATTGGCGATCGGCCGCCCATCCTGCGTACGCCGGATCTCGGGGTCCTTGCCAAGATTGCCGACCAGAATCACCTTGTTCACACTACCCGCCATCACCACTCTCCCGCGGTTCTCGATCATCGGACCGGCCGTCCACACCGGCCTCACGGCGTCCGGTGGCTAACCCTTCCTCTCGCGGCGGACCCTATACGGTTGCCGCGCGGTCCACCCGCCCTGTCCATTGCTTATCCACATATAGCAGGCGGAAAGCCATTGTTCCAGTTTTGTTCGCACACATATGTCCACAACCGTGCGTCGAGTTCCGCGGAACTCGATGGAACCGCAACTTCTCGCAAATGGAACCCGGAAAAAGTTCCCTATTCACGAAAAAGGGATTAATTTTCATCAAGTTAGCTCGCCGCACTTCCTCCTCGGCTGTGGCTTTTGGGAGACGGTATCCAGGGTTGAATAGCGTATATTTCTGGACGGATTGGGGCCGCAAGCGTGGTCGCACCAACTTCACAGAAGTGCGTCTCCGGGGACCAATTGGAGACGCCCAACGCGGGAGACTTGGGATGAAAAGAATTTTTCTCGGAGCTGTCAGCTTAATGGTTTTGGGGGCGCTGACGCCGGCGGGAGCCGCCGATCTCGCCGCCCGCCCGTACACGAAGGCCCCGGTAGTGGCGCCGGCGCCACTTCCGACCTGGGCCGGTTTCTATCTCGGTCTGCAGGGCGGCGGCGGCTGGGGCCGAAGCAAAGAGACCTTCTTCGGAGCGCCCAATACGGCGATCTTTGCCGGCACCCAGAACTATAACACCAGCGGCGGCTTCATCGGCGGTGTGGTCGGCTACAACTGGCAGGTCGACAACATCGTGTTCGGTCTCGAGGGCGACTATCACTGGGCCGACATCAACGGCCGGTCGGGCGTCATCAACGCCGGTCTCGGCGATACCTACTTCACCAGGCTGCGCGGCTTCGGCGACATCAAGGGCCGCCTCGGCTGGGCTGCGGGTCCGGCGCTGTTCTTTGTCAGCGGCGGCGCTGCCGTCGGCGATCTCCAACACCGCTACGACGCAGCGCTCAATGGCGGCGCGGCGAATAGCTTCGCTCAGAACAACTGGCGCTGGGGTTGGACGATCGGTGCCGGCGCCGAGTACATGTTCGCGCCGAACTGGTCGGCCAAGGTCGAATACAACTATCTCGACTTCGGCAAGAGCTCGATTCAGTACAGCGCGGTTCCGGCCAATCGCTCCGAGTGGAGCGACACCGTGCACACCGTCAAGGCCGGCGTCTCCTATCACTTCAGCGGCCCGATCGTGTCGCGCTACTGATTGCACGCGCAAATCGAATGTGTCGAAAGGCCGGCTTCGCGCCGGCCTTTTTTGTGTGCCAGAACCGGTACTTGCTGGGCCGTTGTGTCATTTGGGTGACGGCTTTTTACGACGGAAGGGGCTATCAAGGTCCGGCGGGTGGGCGTTGGTGAGAGTGTGCGTGCGGGCGTCGGACTTGGTTTGGGGAATGCGATGAGAAGGCTGTTGCTGGGGGCGACAACTTCGCTGGCGCTGGGGATTGCGCCGGCCATCGCTGCCGACTTGCCCGCGCGCACCTTCACCAAAGCGCCTGCGATGATCACGACGATCTATGATTGGAGTGGCTTCTATATCGGCCTGAATGCCGGTGGCGCATCGGCCCGCACCTGCTGGACCAACAAGGTCAGCTTCGCTGGCGTGGCCGCAACCAACGCGGAAGGCTGCCATGACGCAACCGGCGCGCTGGCTGGCGGCCAGATCGGCTATCGCTGGCAGGCCGGCGGCTGGGTGTTCGGCGTCGAAGGCCAGGGAAACTGGGCCAACCTCAAGGGCAGCAACACCGGCCAGTTGGTCCCGCCCGTGACCAACCAGACCAAGATCAATGGGATCGGCTTGCTCACCGGCCAGATCGGCTATTCCTGGAACAACGTGCTCTGGTACGTGAAGGGCGGCGCCGCGGTTGCGGGTGAGAAGTACAACGGTCTGTCCACGGCAACTGGCGGTGTGCTCGACCAGTCCAGCGCCACGCGCTGGGGTGCGGCTGTCGGCACCGGCGTCGAGGTCGGCTTCGCCAAGAACTGGTCGGTCGCAGCCGAATACGAGCACCTGTTCATGGGCAACCGCACCCTGGGCTTCTCGGGCGTTCCCGGTGGAGCCGCGGGCCGGACCGATGCGGTCGGCCAGGACGTCGACATGGCGACGGTCCGCGTGAACTATCGCTGGGGCGGCCCCGTCGTATCCAAGCACTGACTTTTCCAAGCGCTGACCCTCGAGGACTGGTGGTCGAGGGTCTGACGCGCCAAGCGCTCACCCGCCCCTCGCGCTTCGGGACAGCTCTGCGATCTGCACGACCGGTCGCGATCTTTACCAGCGCTTAAGTACGTTCGGCACATCCCGCCACGCGCCTGCTCCCGATCACGAGTTTAGAAAGCAGTCTCTCCTACAACCAGCAACAGGCCACCTTCGCGTGGGCCCGGATCGGAGGGATCCGGAGCGTGGTGTATTGGGACTGGGGAGAGACGAATGCAGAAGACGACCTTGATCTTGACCGCAAGCGCCGCGGCGCTGGGACTGGCGCCGGCCTCAGCGGCCGACTTCGCGACGCGCCCTTACAGCAAGGCGCCACCGCCGGCTTATGTCACGCCGCTGCCGAACTGGGCCGGGTTCTACCTCGGCGTCAATGGCGGCGCCGATTGGAGCCACAACTGCTGGACGCTCAATCGCGTCGGCGGCGTGCCGGTCGTGCCGACCCAGTCCGAAGGCTGCCACAATGCCTCGAGCGGCCTCATCGGCGGCCAGGTCGGCTATCGCTGGCAGGCGGCGAGCTGGGTGTTCGGCGTCGAGGCCCAGGGCAACTGGACCGACCTGAAGTCGTCCAATGCGAGCACGGCGGCGCTGGCTGCGGGCATCACCAACAACACCAAGACCGATGCGATCGGCCTGTTCACCGGCCAGGTCGGCTACGCCTGGGGCAACGTGCTCTGGTACGTGAAGGGCGGCGCCGCCGTCACCCACAACAAATACACCGGCACGGCGAATGCGGCTGCGCCCTTCCCGGTCGGCACGCTGCTGGATTCCGCCAGTGAGACCCGCTGGGGCGGCACCGTCGGCACGGGCGTCGAGTTCGGCTTCGCGCCGAACTGGTCGGTCGCCGTCGAGTACGACCACCTGTTCATGGGCTCGCGCGACATCAGCTTCCCGGCCACCGCAACCGTGCTGTCGCGCGTCGATACCATCAAGCAGGACATCGACATGGCGACAGTCCGGGTGAACTATCGATTCGGGGCGCCGATGGGCACGCGCTACTGAAAAAAGCCGCCGCTCGCGCGCATTCGGAAAGGCCGGCCCTCGCGCCGGCCTTTTTCGTGTCAACAGCCCGGCAGCGTCGCGGCGTTTTTGTGCTAAATATATGATTTATAATGCTTTTTCGTTTCTGTGGCGGGCGCGTTACAGCCTCGCCGGGATGCCCTGTGTATGACTTGCCCATCGCTTGTCATTCCAACCTCCCGGGGGAGAATTTGATGAAGAAGTTGTTTGTGATCACGACGGCGCTCGTCGGCATCGCAACGGCCACGTCCGCTTCGGCGGCCGACATGGCGGCACGTCCCTATACGAAGGCGCCGCCGATGGTCGCGCAGATCCTGAGCTGGTCGGGCCTCTACGCCGGCATCCAGGGCGGCGGCGGCTGGGGCACCAGCAAGGAGACCTTCCTCGGCCGCTTCAATGCGCCGGGCTTCCTGGGCACCCAGAACTACAACACCAATGGCGGCTTCGTCGGCGGCGTGGTCGGCTACAACTGGCAGGTCGACAACGTCGTGTTCGGCCTCGAAGGCGACTATCACTGGGCCGACATCAACGGCCGCTCCGCCGTGGTCAATGCCGGCCTCGGCGACACCTTCTTCACCAAGCTGACCAGCTTCGGCGACATCAAGGGCCGCCTCGGCTATGCCGCAGGCCCCGCCCTGTTCTTCGTCAGCGGCGGCGCCGCGGTGGGCCAGTTGCAGCATCGCTATGACGGCGTCCCCGGCAACGTCTTCAGCCAGAACACCACCCGCTGGGGCTACACGGTCGGCGCCGGCGCCGAGTATATGTTCGCGCCGAACTGGTCGGCCAAGCTCGAGTACAACTATCTCGACTTCGGCAAGAGCGCGATCCAGTACAGCGCTTTCGCAACCAACCGCTCCGAGTGGAAGGACACCGTCCACACCGTCAAGGCCGGCCTCAGCTACCATTTCGGCGGCCCGGTCATCGCCAAGTACTGACACCTGCAACCGACAGGTTCCGAGAAAGGCCGGCGAAAGCCGGCCTTTTTTGTTGCCCTGATGCCACCTTGCCGGCTCGCCACACCCGGAACCAAGCAGTTGAGTGACATAGGCTTTCTGGAACTTGCCCGTAAAAACGCGGTTTGGCCGCGAGTGTGTCTTCAGGGTGACGGTAATCCGTACGGAACCGGGCTATAGGAACCTCGTCAACTTGAACGGGTGAGTCTGTTTCGTGCGTAAAACTCTCGGTGCGATGCGGACTGCTAGGAATTAACTGGAGACTGGAATGAAGAAGATCCTGCTCGCGACCGTGGCCTTGGCCGCCCTGGCCGCTCCCGCTGCCGCCGCTGATCTTGCCGCGCGCCCGACCTATACCAAGGCGCCGGTTGCCGCGCCTGTGCTGACCTGGACCGGCTTCTACATCGGTGCCATGGGCGGCTATGCCAACGAGGATGCTGACTTCGCGGCCATGAAGGGCGGCTTCGCTGGCGGCACCGTCGGCTACAACTGGCAGCAGGGCGCTGTCGTGTTCGGCCTCGAGGCCGACGCCGCTTGGGCCGACATCAACGCAAACGTTGGCGCGCTCGGTGTCAACGCCGAATCCAAGATCCGTGACTGGGGCACCGTCCGCGGCCGCATCGGCTACGCCTTCGGCCCGACCCTGCTGTACGCGACCGGTGGTTACGCCTGGGCTGACAACCGCGTCTCGCTGACGGCTCCGGGCTTCGCCGCTTCGGACAGCAAGATCCACTCCGGCTGGACCGTCGGCGCTGGCGTCGAGTACATGTTCGCCCCGAACTGGTCGCTGAAGGGCGAATACCTCTACAAGAGCTTCGGTGGCGAGAGCTACACCTTCACCGGCCTCGGCACGCTCGCGACCGGCACGCTCAACGTGCATTCCGGTCAGGTCGGCATCAACTACCACTTCTAAGTCTTCGCCTCCGGGCCAACGCACACAGCCTCCGCTCTGCCAGAGCGGAGGCTTTTTCTTTGCGGGATCGCGCACAAGGCAGGACGGAACCGGCAGCCTCCTGCCATTCGCTGCCATTCCCTGAGCGCATTGTTGATGATTCGCTGACGGCACTGGAAATCCAGCCCCGTTCTTCCTACGTTCCGACGATACCTTTTCCCTCTGGCGTCCGATGGCCGGCTTCCGGCGAACGCGCCTGCAACGATGGCGCGACTCTGCGCCGTGGGACGATCGTCATGGATGAAGTGCTCAAGGCCAAGCAGCGCGCGCAAGCCAACCAGTCGAGCCTGCGGGCGATCACGATCCGCGGCGCCCGCGAGCACAACCTCAAGAACATCGACGTCGAGATCCCGCGCGACAGGCTCGTGGTCTTCACCGGCCTGTCCGGTTCCGGCAAATCCTCGCTCGCCTTCGATACGATCTATGCCGAGGGCCAGCGCCGCTACGTCGAATCGCTGTCGGCCTATGCCCGCCAGTTCCTGGAGATGATGCAGAAGCCTGATGTCGACCAGATCGACGGCCTGTCGCCGGCGATCTCGATCGAGCAGAAGACCACCTCGAAGAATCCGCGCTCGACCGTCGGCACCGTCACCGAGATCTACGACTACATGCGGCTGCTGTGGGCGCGCGTCGGCGTGCCCTACTCGCCGGCCACGGGCCTGCCGATCGAGAGCCAGACCGTGTCGCAGATGGTCGACCGCGTGCTGGCGCTGCCCGAGGGCACCCGCCTCTATCTGCTGGCCCCGGTCGTGCGCGGTCGCAAGGGCGAGTACAAGAAGGAGCTCGCCGAATATCTCAAGAAGGGCTTTCAGCGCGTCAAGATCGACGGCACCTTCCACGAGCTCGCCGAGGTGCCCACGCTCGACAAGAAGTTCCCGCACGACATCGACGTCGTCGTCGACCGCATCGTGGTGCGCGCCGACATCGGCCAGCGCCTCGCGGAGAGTTTCGAGACCGCGCTGAAGCTCGCGGAGGGACTCGCCGTGATCGAGTTCGCCGACGCGCCCGCCTCCGCCGCCCCGGCCGAGGAGAAGAAGAAGACCGCCAAGATCCATGACAAGAGCGGGCCCGAGCGCATCCTGTTCTCGGAGAAGTTCGCCTGCCCAGTCTCCGGTTTCACCATTCCCGAGATCGAGCCGCGGCTGTTCTCGTTCAACAATCCCTACGGCGCCTGCCCGGAATGCGGCGGCCTCGGTGTCGAGCAGCACGTCGATGCTGATCTCGTCATTCCCGACAAGGACGTCACCCTGCGCAAGGGCGCGATCGCCCCCTGGGCCAAGTCGTCCTCGCCCTATTACCTGCAGACGCTGACAGCGCTCGGCAAGTTCTACAAGTTCACGCTCGACACCAAGTGGAAGGACCTGCCGAAGAAGACGCAGAACGCGCTGCTGCACGGCTCCGGCGACGACGAGATCAAGTTCACCTATGAGGACGGCGTCCGCGCCTACGACACCAAGAAGCCGTTCGAGGGCGTGATCACCAACATCGAGCGCCGCTTCCGCGAGACCGAGAGCGAATGGGCGCGCGAGGAGCTCGGCAAGTACTTCAACGACGTGCCCTGCGCCGGCTGCAACGGCTTCCGGCTGAAGCCCGAGGCGCTGTGCGTCAAGGTCGCCGGCAAGCACATCGGCGAGATCTCCGAGCTCAGCGTCAGGGCTGCCGGCGAATGGTTCGCCGAGGTGCCGAAGGCCCTGAACGCGCAGCAGACCGAGATCGCCACCCGCATCCTCAAGGAGATCCGCGACCGCCTGACCTTCCTGCTCGACGTCGGCTTGAACTATCTGACCCTGGCGCGCTCCTCCGGCACCTTGTCGGGCGGCGAGAGCCAGCGCATCCGCCTGGCGTCGCAGATCGGCTCGGGCCTGACCGGCGTGCTCTACGTGCTCGACGAGCCCTCGATCGGCCTGCACCAGCGCGACAACGCCCGCCTGCTCGACACGCTGAAGCGGCTGCGCGACCTCGGCAACACCGTGATCGTGGTCGAGCATGACGAGGATGCCATTCGCCTCGCCGACTACGTGCTCGACATCGGCCCCGGCGCCGGCACCCATGGCGGCAACATCGTCGCCGAGGGCACGCCGGCCGAGATCATGCGCAATCCGGCGTCGCTGACCGGCAAATATCTCACCGGCGAGCTCGAGGTCGAGGTGCCCGAGCGGCGGCCGCCGAACCATCGCCGCACCATCAAGGTCGTCAACGCCCGCGGCAATAACTTAAAGAACGTGTCGGCCGAGATCCCGCTCGGCCTGTTCACCGCCATCACCGGCGTCTCCGGCGGCGGCAAGTCGACGCTTCTCATCGACACGCTCTACAAGGCGATCGCGCGCAAGCTCAACGGCGCCAACGAGGCCGCCGCGCCGCACGATCGCATCGAGGGCCTGGAGCACATCGACAAGATCATCGATATCGACCAGTCGCCGATCGGCCGCACCCCGCGCTCCAATCCCGCGACCTATACCGGCGCATTCACCCCGATCCGCGAATGGTTCGCCGGCCTGCCGGAATCGAAGGCACGCGGCTACGAGCCGGGCCGCTTCTCCTTCAACGTCAAGGGCGGCCGCTGCGAGGCCTGCCAGGGCGACGGCGTCATCAAGATCGAGATGCACTTTTTGCCCGACGTCTACGTCACCTGCGACGTCTGCAAGGGCAAGCGTTACAACCGCGAGACGCTCGACGTGCTGTTCAAGGGCAAGTCGATCGCCGACGTGCTCGACATGACCGTCGAGGAAGCCGCCGAATTCTTCAAGGCGGTGCCGCGCGTGCGCGACACCTTCGAGACGCTGCGTCGCGTCGGCCTCGACTACATCCATGTCGGCCAGCAGGCCACCACGCTCTCCGGCGGCGAGGCGCAGCGCGTCAAGCTCGCCAAGGAGCTGTCCAAGCGCGCCACCGGCCGCACGCTCTACATCCTGGACGAGCCGACCACCGGCCTGCACTTCCACGACGTCAAGAAGCTGCTGGAGGTGCTGCACGAGCTGGTCGCGCAGGGCAATTCGGTAGTGGTGATCGAGCACAATCTCGAGGTCATCAAGACCGCCGACTGGGTGATCGATCTCGGCCCCGAAGGCGGCGACGGCGGCGGCGAGATCGTCGCCTGGGGCCCGCCCGAGGACATCGTCAAGGCGCCGCGCAGCTACACCGGGCAGTTCCTCAAGCCGGTGCTGGAGAAGTCAGCCAAGCCGAAGAAGCGCGGCCGGGGCGCAGCCAGCGAGGCGGCGGAGTAGTTGCCCTCAATTCCCTTGTATCGATCGTCGTTGCGAGCGAAGCGAAGCGATCCAGGGCCGCGTGCGCGTCTCTGGATTGCTTCGTCGCTTCGCTCCTCGCAATGACGCATGTGGTCGATACCGGTTCATCACAGCAAAGCCCGCCACTCTCTACAGAGCGGCGGGCTCGATGTTTCCACAACGAACTCAGATTACCACTGGCGATAATATCCGCTGCGCGTGCCGTTGTTGTTGCCGCCCGGGCCGACGTCGCCCTGGGTCGAGCTCGGGGTCGGATGGTTGGTGCCGTTGTAGCCGGTGCCCCAGCCCGGGCCGTCATACGGGCCCGGCGCGACCGCGACGTAGCCTTCCTCATAGACCGGCCCCGGCGCCCAGGCGAAGGAATCGCGGTAGGCGTAGGTGCTGGTGACCTGGCCACCATAGCCGTAGCCGCCCGGGCCGTATTCGCCGGCCGAGGCCGCAGCGGTGCCAGCCACGAGCGTGACGGCGGTCAGCACGGCGAATCCAAACGTGCGCGTCATGAACTTGCTCCTTCGTTCCTAATTCTCGGAGAACAAACGATATCGATCCATCCAAGGTTCCGCCGGTTCCCACAACAATCGTGCGACACAACGCGACGCTCCCCTTCGCGCGACCTCGTGATCCAACGGCTTCGTGACATCGCCGACACGCGCAGCGAACCCGTCCGACACGACAAACCCGCTGCTCTTGTCGAGCGGCGGGTTTGATCGCCTAACGTCTAACGCGAGATGGCGGCTACCACTGCCGGTAGACACCGGTCAGCGTACCGTTGTTGTTGCCGGACGGACCGACATCGCCCTGGGTCGAGCCAGGGGTCGGATGGTTGGTGCCGTTGTAGCCGTGGCCCCAGGCCGTTGTACCCCACGCCACCTCACCCGGCGCGTAGGCCGGCGCCGGCGCGGCGTCATACACCGGCTCGGAATCGTTGCCCTGTGTCGGCGGCCCCCAGGCCATCGAGTCGCCGTAGCGGGCATAGCCCTGCGCGGATGCGGCGGCGGTGCCGAGCACCAGCGTGGCGGCGGCCAGCGCGGCCATCTTGAGCGTGCGTTGCATGTGTCTCTCCTTGCTCTTGTACGGGGGTCAACGATCGCACTGCGCAAGGTGTTCCTGCAGCGCACGCTCACAAAGGCCGTGAGAGATTGTTGATCGGATGCGCGTCAAAACCCTCTTGCAGACCTGCGGGAGCAGGCTCGCAAGAGGGCAACGCGAGACGCGACCCGAACGGCGACGTCCCCCTGATCAGCAGCTCACGCCGCGACGGCGACCGCGCGCGGCCGCGCCACGCCGGTCTTGGTGACCCCCGGCAGTGGCGGCGCCGTCGTGCCAGTCGCGTGCGGGAAGTACTGCAACTGCATGGAATGCATGTAGCCGGCTTCTGCGGTCCAGGAATCGTTCGTCTCCACGATCGGCGTGATCGTGAACAGGTCCGGATTGCTCGGCACGATCGACGTATAGGTCGGGATCGTTGCGCTGAGGATCTCAAGCGGCTTGTAGATCGAGTAGTAGTTGGTGTCCTTCAGGACCGGCGCCGGCGGCGCATAGGTGACGAGAATCCCTTTCAGATTGGCCCATCCCATCGGCACGATGTCGTTGCTGTTGACCGCCGCATAGTAGGTATAGGCCTTCGCGAAGGTGGTCGCGAAGCCCGCGTTCCACATGGTCGGAGCCGCGAAGGTGTGCGGCCACAGCGTGAACTTCAGCGACGAGTTCAGCTTCGGCAGTTGATCCTGCAGCCACGCCGTCGCCACCACGGCGAGCGCGCCGCCCAGGCTGTGCCCGGTCACCATCAGTTGCAGATTCTGCTTGGCCGCAAGGCCGCGCAGATAGTCGAGCAGCGACAGGTCCGTCGCGGGATCGGTGAGCGCGATGACCAGCGCCAGCGCATCGTTGATCCCGGCACTGATCTGCAGCGGCGAGCCGGCCTGCTGCGGATACAGCCACGGCACCTGGAAGACTGCATCGACGTCGGCGAGCACGTTCTCGAAGGCACCGCCGACCGAGCCGTCGACATCGGTGCCGCGGAACGCCAGCGCGTAGCTGCCGTCGCTGCCTTGCGCGACATAGGCGAGCACGCCGTTGTTGACCGCCGGGCCCCAGACGAGCGACCACGGACCGTTCGCTGCGCCCGACGGAACGGACTTCAGCATCGTCACGAAATCGCTCGGCTGAACCGTATCGAGCGCGTCGTCGATATAGGCGAAGTAGGACAGATACGCTGCAGCAACCTTGTTGAGGGCCATGTGAAATCTCTCTGGCTTGAATGATGAAAACAAATTCGATCAAATTGGGCAGGCAGACTCTGATCCGCCGGCGCATCGGGATCATAGACCGCGTCATTTCCAGGTGCACATCACAACATGTTCAACCCCTGATCGTAGAACGTCATCATGGAGCTGCGACACGCAAGGGTCGCAGCTCATTGCGCGCCGCCCCTCCCATTGCTATGGCGCAGGGACTGTCGCAGGACGACACGCCTCGACGATCATCAGCCCCTCGCCGCGCTCACCCCACGCGATGCCATATTCCCTCGTCATCTTCGATCTCGACGGCACGCTCGCCGACAGCTTCCCGTGGTTTCGCACCCACGTGAATGCCGTCGCCGTGCGGTACCGCTTTCGTCAGGTCGAGGAGCAGGACATCGACGGGCTGCGCCATGCCTCGACCCGTGAGATCCTCGATTTCCTTCAGGTGCCGCGCTGGAAGCTGCCCTTGATCGCGCGCCACGTGCGCCGGCTGAAGACGGCGCATGCAGCAAGCATCCCGCTGTTTGCAGGCGTCGACATCATGCTCGACACCCTTGCCGCGAACGGCACCATGCTCGCATTGGTCTCGTCGGACAGCGAGGCCAATGCGCGGCAGAAGCTCGGATCGCGCGCCGGTCTGTTCGCCGATTTCGATTGCTCAGCCTCGGTGTTCGGCAAGGCACGGAAGTTTCGCCGGGTGCTGAAGCGGCTGCGCGTCGACCCGGCCCAGGTCA
Organism: Bradyrhizobium sp. SZCCHNR1043; assembly: GCF_032489675.1. Classification (NCBI taxonomy): domain Bacteria; kingdom Pseudomonadati; phylum Pseudomonadota; class Alphaproteobacteria; order Hyphomicrobiales; family Nitrobacteraceae; genus Bradyrhizobium; species Bradyrhizobium sp. SZCCHNR1043. The sequence goes on along the minus strand of NZ_JAUEYN010000005.1, from coordinate 225,402 downwards.
TCGCGATCGGCGACGAGACCCGCGACATCGAGGCTGCGCGCGCCGCCGGCATCGCCTTCGGTGCGGTGACATGGGGCTATGCCGCGGAGCAGGCGCTGCGCGACCACCAGCCGGAGATGCTGTTCACCCGGATGGACGAGATCGTGGAACGGTTGGTGGTGCCCGCCAGACGAGATTCGTAGCCTGCATCAGCGCCGGCGACATGCAGGGATAACGACGAGCCTCGATACCTCCCCGCGTCATTGCGAGCTACGCTCGCAATGACGGAGGCTGCAGATGCAACTCCATTCCCGCCACTGGCCGGCCTGCCTCACCGCCGCAGGAACGCGCCGAACGCGCGCGGGCCGTTGCCGACCTTGATCTCCCCTGTGACCTTCAGTGCGGCCACGTCGATGACGCTCAGGATGTTGCTCTCCCAATTGGCGACGATGACGCGTCGGCCGTCGGCCGTCGCCTCGATGCCCTCGGGATAGTCACCGACATTGATGCGCTGGAGCGGCTGGAGGCTCGCCAGGTCGAACACGCTGACCGTGCCGTCATACTGGTCGGTTACGAAGCCCCTGCCCTGCGCCAGCGCCACTGCATAGGGCCGCAAGCCGGTCTTGACCCGGCCGATCTCGCGACGCTCGGCGAGGTCGATCACCGAGACGTCGTTGGAGGCGACATTTGCCGTGTAGGCGCGCTTGCCCTCGGCGTCGATGGTGACACCGAACGGCCGCGTGCCAACCTTGATGGTCGCAAGGCGCTGGCGCGTCGCCGTGTCGATCACCGAGACCATGTCGTCGTCGCGGTCGGCGGAGAGCAGCAGCTTGCCGTCTTGTGTCACCGCAAGCCCCGACGGCGAGGCGCCGACCGCGATGCTGCCGGTCACGGTCCGGGTCTTCGCATCGATCACGCGAATTGCGGCGTTGTACCAGTCTGCGACGTAGACCGTCGAACCGTCCGGCGTCACGGCAATGCCGAGCGGGCCGCCACCGACCTCGATCCGTCCAACAACCTTTCGCGCGACAGCGTCGACGACGCTGATGCTCTTGTCGTCCGGACTCGCCACATAGGCGAAGCGTCCGTCGGCAGCCACCGCAACGCCGGCCGGCTTGCCGCCGATCGGGATCGTCGCCACCGGCTTCGAGGTCGCGAGGTCGACGATGGTCAGATCATCGCTGAGCTGATTGGTGACGAAGGCTTCTTCGGCATGGGCACTGGCGCAGCAGACGAGCAAGGCTGCGAGCAGAAAAGCTCGAATAGGATCTGAGAGACGAGGAGTGGTACAGCGCCCTGCCTTGTACCCACCTCGCCCCGCTCTTGTCCGCCGTAGCTCGCAGAGCGAAGGCGGATGCGGGGCCGCGACGAGCTTCGCTCGCGCTGAGAGGTCGGATTGCATCGCCAGATGCAATCCGGGTGAGGCGGCACAGGTCTCACCGCCCACACCCCCCGTTCGGCTGCCCCTCACCCCAACCCTCCCCCCGTAAGAACGGGGAGAGGGAGCGCAGCGCTGACTTGGCGACATGGTCGTATCCAATCAGCTCCCGCTCTCCACCTTCTTCTTCAGTCCCTCGAGCCCGCCCTTGTAGAGCCCGGTCACCGCATTGACCGCGGCCTCGTCGCTCAGCTCCGGCGGCGGATCGTTGTTGGGGAAGCCGCGGTAGAACGCGCCGGTCCATTCGACCACGCTGCCTTTGCCGTCCGCACTCGGCGTCACCGCGATGGTCGACGAGTAGTTTGTCACCGGCAGCACCTTCACATCGACCGCCGTGATCCGGTACGAATAGCTCATCTTCTCGGCGTCGTATTTGTAGAGCTCCTCGTCGACCGTGGCGCCGCCCTTCAGGGTCAGCTTGCGCGTGGCGCCGATCTCGTTGCCCTTCTCGCCCGCGGTCTTGTCGACGACGCCGAGCCAGCTCATGTCCTGGAAGTTGCCGATCACGGCCCACACCTTGGCGGGCGCGGCGTTGATCTCGACGTGCTCCTGCACCTTGCGCCGGGTGGGACCATGCGCATCCGCCGTGCTCAAAGCCGTCGTTGCGATCGCGAGCGCCGCCGTTACGGCCAGCGCCTTGCCGAACACCATCCTCATCTCGTTTCCTCAACCATTCTCATTTGGCCCGCGCATCTGGCACGCGGCGGGCCCATCTTTGCACCGCTCCCGATTGTTGCAACAAAAAAGACCGTGTCGTGGCGCTCGAAAGCGGGTCAATTGGCGCCACAGCAGCGCTTGTATTTCCGGCCGGAACCGCACGGACAGGGATCGTTGCGGCCGACCTTGCCGAAGGAGGCGAACGGATTGGGTTGCTCAATGAAGGCGGGCGCGCCGGGCACGGGCGCCCCGCTCCGCCGATGACGGTTGAGGGTCAGCACCGCATGGCGGATGTCAGCAGGTGCTTCGCGGTCGAGCCTGGTATTCTCGACGCGGTCGGCATTCTCGTCGCGCGCCAGCTCGATCGCCACCATCAGGCTCAGCGCCGCCTCGCCCACGTCGCCGTCGACGTTCCGGTAGGCCTTGAACCGCTCTTGACGCAGGTCCACCGCCGCAGCGAAGCCGTCGATCCACAACTCCCAGATCACACTGCCGTCGATCGGATCGACCGGATAGCGCGGCTGATACAGCTCCGGCGTTTGCGTGAGCGTCCGGGCGATCTCGTCATGATACGCCATCACCAGGTCGAGCACCGCATTGGCGTGGTCGATGCTCGCAAACACCGAGTGGCGGCCTTTGCCGAACCCGAACGCCGCGGCGAACCATTCGCCGGGCGGGACCTGCTCCGGCAGGACCAGCAGGCCGGCGATGAAGCCGTCGAGCTCCTCCAGCACCATGGCGCGGTCGTCGAGGGCGAGCAGCGCCTGGTCGAGCTCGTCGTGACGGTTGGCCTGCTCCGACATCTGAAACCCTGCTTCCCTCACCCGCGTCGCGACCTGATTTGCCCGACGCGCACGCCGCGAAGGCGTGACGCGACCGTTTTGACACCAAAACGGCCATGCGCGCAAAATCTATATTTCGACGCGGGATCAGCGCCATCACCCCTGTCCAGTCGTGTCGCGAAAAATATTCTTCTTTCGCTTTTTCGGAATTTGCGTTCTTCTGGGTGCGTCCTGCACTCACGAGAGGGGCGCTTCGCGGTCGTCACGGGCGTTGAGTGCGGGATGCGATGGACGTCACGGGCCCGGCGCAAATGCGCAGACGACGGGTCCGGCGGCGGACGGCGAAATCGTGTGGTCCTGACCTCCCGACGCTGAGGTCAAGCTGGTGGTGATGCTCACGCATCGCGCCGGTGACGGTGGCCAGAAAGCCCGGTGCACCGAGGAGATCACGTATAAGCCGTAACACCATCGCGCAGGGAAGGCCGGGTCATCTCGGCTGAGCCTGTGGTTCCTGCCCCGTGCATTTTTCCCGCACGGGGGCCGCGGGCATCAGCGGATGCCCGGCCTTCCCTGCGCCCTCTCACTTCGAGGAGGGCAGAATATGATGCAAAGCCCGGACGCCATTCGCACGCGGGAACGCGGACTCATGTCTCTCCGTCATCGCGAGGAGCAAAGCGACGAAGCGATCCAGAGTCTTTGCGCAGCCCTGGATTGCTTCCGCCTGCGCCCGATGGGCTTCGGCGGACACGTCGCTTCGCTCGCAATGACGGCGGAGCAAGTTGGTCGACCTCGCCAACTCTCATGCACCACGCCCCGCCCTCACTCCGCAAGCACCGCCTGCACGAAGCCGTCGGGATCGGCGCAGAACTCGCGCAGGGCCTTGAAGTGATCGGTGTCCTGCACAACGACCTTCTCGAGACCGTATTTGGTCAGGCGCAGCAGGGTCGCGCCGGGATAGGCCATCAGCACCGGCGCATGCGTCGCCATCAGCACCTGGCAATGACCGGACTCGTCCATCCGCCGCATCAGCTTGAGAAACTCGATCTGGCGCGCCGGCGACAGCGCCGATTCCGGCTCGTCGAAGATGTAGATGCCCTGGCGCTGGCAGCGCTCCTCGAAGAAGCGCAGGAAGCCCTCGCCGTGGGAATGCGACAGGAAGTCGGGCGGCGGCCCTCCGAATGGATCGTCCAACGCGGCCTCGTCGAGATAGCGCGCCACCGAGAAGAAGCTCTCGGCGCGGAAGAACCAGCCCTGCGTGATCTTCGGCAGCCAGCTCGCACGGAACGCGGCACCGAGCGTGCCCCCCATGCGCTCGATCGCACGACCATGATCCACCGGCCTGTAGCCCTTGCCGCCGCCGGCCTCGTCATAGCCGGCCAGCGCCGCGATGCCTTCGAGCAGGGTCGATTTGCCGGTGCCGTTCTCGCCGACGATGATGGTGATGGCGCTCGTGAAGCTCAGCTCGAACTCGTCCTGCAGGAACGGCAGGCAGAACGGATATTCAGCGCGGTCGGCGATCTTGGCCGGATCGAGCCACAGCCGCTTCAGATAGGGGGCGCGCAGCCGGATCTCGCGTTGCTTCCTCGCCATGACGCCTTCACAAATTCGGTGACATCGCGGGCAATCTCGCACAAGGCGGCGGGATCGGCTACCGTCCCACGCGGGCTACGCCGCGACCTCCAGCACCAGCTCCATCGTCATCAGCACCGGGTTGTCGCCGCGAACCAGACGCCCCTGCGCCAACGCGCCGGTGTAGTCCACCAGCGCGACGTCGAGCGTGGCTTCGAGACCGACAGCGCCGGGCGCGATCGCGCCCGAGGCGATGGTCAGCTCGGTCGCAAACGGCTCGACCACAGCACCGCTCTCGAAGCGCGCGCCGATGGTCGAGCCGACACCGCCGCGGATCCGCGCCCTGCTGATGCCTTGCGCGCGGCAGAACTCCTCCAGACAGCCGGCAAAATCCTGGTTCGGCCGCAGCCGCAGGGCGAAGGCACGGCGATCCGTTGGGGCGCTGCTCGGTGCGGCCGCCACCGGGCCGAACAGCTTGAAGCCGGTCTCCGGATCAGGCGCGGCGGTGAAGATCGCGCCATCGAGCCCGAACGCCTCGACCTCGAACGGCTCGGCGACCACAGTCTCCTCGGGCAGGATGTGCCCACCACCGGCCCGGCCGCCCTCTTCGGTCCACAGCGCGTGACAATGGAAGAACGGCGCGCCGTCGCGCACACCCAGCGTCATGGTCGCGGTCGAGAGCTGGGTGACACCGGCGGGCCGATAGGTCTCGCTGTAGAACGCGGCATGATCCGGCGCCTTCGACAGCGCCGGCATGACATAGGCGAACGGTCCGAGCGCACCACCTTTGATGTCGAGCACGCCGCCGGCAAAGCCTTCACGCGCAAAGCCGCGATGGGCCGCTTCCAGCAGCGGCAACCCCTGCTCCATGGTGAAGGTGAAGGCGCGGCCGCGCGCCTCGACCCACTGGACGCGGTCGGCTACCGGCGCGCCGGGCTGTTTGATGAATCGCATCAGTGCTCAGCCCTGCCTGGTGAGATCGAGCAAGCCGCGCGCCTCGAGCTCGTCGCGCACGAGACGCTTGGGGATCTTGCCATAGCCGGACTTCGGCAAGGCATCCCAGAAGAAGAACCGCTTCGGCATCTTGTAGCGCGGCAGCTTGGTCGCGAGATAGCCGGCGATCGCGCTCTCGCTCGGCACGGCCGCGCCCTCGCGCGCCACGCAGACGGCGACGCCGACCTCGCCCCACACGGGATCAGGCACGCCGAGCACGGCGACCTCGCCGATGTCGGGATGGGTCAGGATCTTCTCCTCCACCTCGCGCGGATAGATGTTGGAGCCGCCGGAGATGTACATGTCCGACGCGCGGCCGGTGATATAGACGAAGCCCTGCGCGTCCATGTGGCCGAGATCGCCGGTGCGAAACCAGCCGTCGCGAAACGCCTTGGCATTGGCGTCGGGATTGTCGTAGTAGCCCGCGAACACGGCCGGACCGATGACGCAGATCTCGCCGGTCTCGCCCGGCTTCAGCTCGCGCCCCTGATCGTCCTGGATCGAGACCTGCATGCCCGTGCGCTCATAGCCGCAGGTGCCGATCCGCGCCTCCGGTCCATCCTCTTCCTCGTGCGCCGCGGCCGGCAGCACCGTGATGTTGCCGGTGACCTCGCCGAGGCCGAAATACTGGACGATGACCTTGCCGAGCCGCGCCAGCGCGCGCTTCTGGTCCTCGCGATACATCGGCGCGCCGGCATAGATCACATGGCGCAGCGAGGAATGATCGAATTGGTCGACGGCGGGATGCTCGACCATCATCTTCAGGATGGTCGGCACCGTGAACAGGTTGCTGATGCGATGCGCCTCAATGAGACGGAACGCCTCGGTGATGTCGAACTTCTCGCTCGGCAGCAGCACCGTCCTGGCGCCGCGCGCGCTCTGCATCAACTGGTGCACGCCGGCGCCATGCGACAGCGGCGCGACGACGAGCGATGCGTCGTGCTCGGTGGTGCCGGGCGTCAGATCGGCGAGATGGTTGGTGATGACGAAGGCCATCTGGCCATGCGTCAGCACCGCCGCCTTGGAGCGGCCTGTCGTGCCCGAGGTGAAGAAGAACCAGCAGGGATCGTCGTGCTCCACGGCTGCGTTCGCAACGTCTGCGCCGGCGTTCGCCTTCATTGCGTCGGCCACGGCCCCCGTGCCGAAGCTGCCGCCTTCACCGATGCGCCAGGTAAAGTCAGCAGTCGTCACTGCGGCAGCGTGCTCCGGAAAGTCGCCGTGGCAGAGAAACGCCTTCGCGCCCGAGGCGGTCGCGAGGTAGGCGACCTCGTCCGGCATCAGGCGGAAATTGGTGGGCACCCAGACCGCGCCGAGCCGGAACGCGGCAAACATCGAGACGAACATCTCCTCGCAATTCTTGGAATGCACCAAGATGCGATCGCCCTTGGCGATGCCCTGCTCCGCCAGCGCTGCCGCCAGCGCCGAGACCATCGCGTCGATCTCGCGCCAGGTCCACGACCTCTCGCCCCAGACGAAGCCGACGCGGTCGCCGAGCCGGCGGCCGTTCTGCGTCACGATATGCGCGAGATTCATCACCCGCCGCGACATCCGCAGCTGTGTGCCACTCATCGACGAGCCCTCGCATCCCGGCAGCAAATGAACAGACCCATGACAGCGTCCCCTCGATCGATTCTCGGGCGGTCTCGGCCACCCGTTACCTTCCCGCTTGTTTATCGCGGTCCCGCGCGACCTCGCAAGCGCGGCCTGCCCATCGCTCCCATGCGACGGTGTCATTCGAACGAATGCAGATGCCGTGCGACAAACCCGAGGCCGGCCGCGCATTCCTTCGTTTCACCACGCACCGAATCTGATTTGAGGACACCCATGATCAATCGTCGTTTCCTGCTTCTCGGCCTCGCTGGCGTGCTCGCCGTATCCCCGCTTCGCGCGCAGGCCCCCGCCGCCAATGAGCCTACCGGCATCATGACCGCGATCTACACCCGCGTCGCCAAGGGCAAGGGCGAGGATGGCGGCAACTTCGTCATCGAGAACAAGGCGGCACGCGCGTACTATCTGTCAAAGTCGCTGGCCGCCCAATGGGCAAAGATGGACGCCCGCACGCCGAAGGGCGAGGTCGGCGCGGTCGATTTCGATCCCGTCACCAATTCGCAGGATCCGGATGTCGCCTCGTTCAAGGTGAGTCCGGAGAAGCAGGAGGCCGACAAGGCGACGGTCGCCGTCACCATCGCCGGCCATCGCAACGATCGCACGGAACAGGCCGACAACGTCATCCGTTACGACTTCGTGCGCGATGCCGGCCAATGGAAGATCGACGACATCCGCGGCGCCGTCGACGGCAAGCCCTGGTCGATCCGCGAAATGCTGGCGGAGTTCATCAAGCAGACCGACAAACCGAAACGAAGGTAGAGGAGCATGACCGTCGTCCGCGACAACAAGGCCCAGAGCCGCTTCGAGCTCGACGTCGAAGGCAGCATCGCTTTTGCAAACTACCGAGCGACGCCGCAGGCGGTCGTCATCACCCACACGGAGACCCCGGCGGCCCTGCGCGGCCGGGGCATCGGGTCCGAGCTGGTCAAGGGCGCACTGGAGTTGATCCGCGCCGAGGGCCGCAAGGTGATCGCGGGCTGCAGCTTCGTCGCCGACTACCTCCGTGACCACCCGGAGAACCGGGACATCATGGCGTGACGTTCCGTAGAATTACCGAGCAAGACGATTGGACCGTGTGCTTTAACGCAATGGCTACCCGGATGGACCAGCAATCCCCCGCCGAACAAGCAACCAGACCGATGGGGAGAGGCTCATGTTCATCACTGCCATTTTCGACGTTCTCAAGCGCTACGTCCACTACCGCACCCAGCTCGCTTATCTTGACCAGCTCGACGAGCGCACGCTGCGCGACATCGGCTTCAACCGCGACCAGTTGCACGCCGAGGCCTGGGAGCGCGCCAGCCTGGTGCACGCCTGAGGCGCCTGCATACACCGGACGATATCAAAGACGACAAAGGCCCGCGCGATGGCGGGCCTTTCGCTTTTCGACAACTGGGCCGACCGCCTCAGTGCTTGATCTCCGGCGGAAGCTTGCCGCCATTGGCGGCGAGCTTGCTCATCACCTGCTTGTGCAGCCACACATTCATGCTGGCCGAGTCGTTGGTGTCGCCGCTGTAGCCGAGCTCCTTGGCAAGCTCCTTGCGCGCGGCGAGGCTCGAATCGATGTCGAGCGCCTTCATCAGGTCGACGATCGAGGTCCGCCACTCCAGCTTCTCGTGTTTGGCAGCCGCGGCCTTGTCGACGATCGCCGCCACATCGACGTTTTGCGCCGCAGCAGCCGGGCCCCCGGTCGGAGCTGCCGTGCCGCCTGCCGGCGCGGTGCCGCCCGCGGCGGGCGTGCTGCCGCCGGCCGGGGCAGCCTCGGCATGATGACCGAAAATAGCGCCCATGATCTTTCCGAAAATGCTCATCAATGGCTCCCAATGGATGGTGATCGTAAGAAGAACTCGGCCGGCGTTGTTCCGTTGCAAAGACGGCCGTAGAGCCGCTCCGCCACCCGCCGAGGCCTGCCAAGGCGACCACGGCGACGAATGTGAAGCTTACCCAAGGCGGAATGACGGCGGAATGACTTTGTCCGTGGATGGCTCGGCTTCTTCGGTCGCGGGCACCGTTCTAATGCACCGCGACATTCACAGCACTCACCGAGGCGTGAGTAGGCGCGGCCTGTTTTGCCACTATCCTGATGACTTCCGTTCGCGAATGGCCGCCCCGAGGTTCGTCGCGTCTGGCCATCCGCGAATTTGTTCCAACGAGAAGCGCAGCCCGCCTGCGTGGTTGGGTAGCGCCCTACGCAAGTTGAGGGAGCACACGACGATGGCCACCTACCACAGCAATGCCGCCTCCCACGTTCGGGCGGCAGACGAGGTCGCGGCTGAGCTGACGATTCGCACGATCGACATGTCGAGCCTGATGCGCGCGCTGCGGCTCGGCTGGGACGATTTCAAGGCCGTCCCGAGTCACGCCGTGATGCTATGTGCGATCTATCCCGTTCTCGGCCTGGTGATCGCGCGCGCGGTGTTCGGCTATGCGGTGGTACCGCTGTTGTTTCCACTGGCGGCGGGCTTCGCCCTGCTCGGCCCATTCGCCGCGCTCGGTCTCTATGAGCTCAGCAGCCGCCGGGACCGCGGCGAGGACACCAGTGCCTGGGATGCTCTGGAGGTGCTGCGGTCGCCGTCGTTCGGCTCGATGCTCGGACTAGGCACGCTGCTGCTCGCGCTGTTCGTCACCTGGGTCGCGACCGCGCAGGCGATCTACGTCGCAGTGTTCGGCTACGGCGGCGCGACGGGCGCGGGCGATTTCCTGCAGCGGGTGTTCACGACGCCGCAAGGCTGGTGGCTGATCGCGGTCGGCTGCGGCGTCGGCTTCCTGTTCGCGCTGCTGGCGCTGTGCCTGAGCGTCGTGTCCTTCCCGCTGATGCTCGACCGACACGCCGGCGCGCTCGAAGCAGTCGTCACCTCGCTGCGCGTGGTGGCCAAGAATCCCGTTCCGGTTGCGGCCTGGGGCCTCATCGTCGCGGTGCTTCTGGTCGCCGGCACGATTCCGTTCTTCCTGGGGCTCGCCGTTGTGATCCCGGTGCTCGGCCACGCCACTTGGCATCTCTACCGCGAAGCCATCGCGATCAATCCCGACGCAGCCCGGATCGTGCCGCCGGCCCCGCGCGGCTCCAAACCCGCGGCCGACTTCCCGGCGAACCTGTTCCCATGGCGCTCGCGCGACGGGATGTGAGGACGCAGCGACGAGTTTGTCACGGCCGCCGGCCTCCCGGGCCGGCGGCCGTCTCGAGAAGCCGCCAGCGTGTTGCAGCGCTCACGAAATCCGACGCCAATGTGATCGAAAGGCCTTGTTGCTGCCGCGGTTACGCCCGACATGGAGCGCGCCCAGCAACGCTTTTTGAATCCATTGCCGTCCAGGTGTTTCGATGATTGCTCGCGTTCTCGCCGTTTCCGCTCTTGCCTGCCTCGCTGCCCTCACCACCCTGTCAGCGCCAGCGCGCGCCGCGGTGCCTTGCGGCAGCGGCAATTTCGACGGCTGGCTCGCCGAGTTCAAGACCGAAGCTGCGGCCAAGGGCATCTCACAAAACACGATCAATGCGGCGCTGACCGGCGTGACGCCCGACCAAAGCGTGCTGAACCGCGACCGCGGTCAGAAGGTGTTCAGCCAGACCTTCGAGGAATTCTCCGGGCGCATGATCCCGCCGCGCATGACCCGCGGCTCCAACATGCTGAAGCAATACGGCTCGGTGCTGTCGCGGATCGAGCAGAGCTACGGCGTGCCGGGCGAGGTGCTGGTCGCGATCTGGGGGCTCGAGACCGATTTCGGCGTCAATGTCGGAAAATTTCCGACCATCCGTGCGCTCGCGACCTTGGCCTATGACTGCCGCCGCGCCGAGCAGTTTCGCGGCGAGTTGCTGGATGCGCTGCGGATCGTCGACCGCGGCGACCTTCAGCCGGCCGACATGCGCGGCGCCTGGGCCGGCGAGATCGGTCAGACGCAGTTCATGCCGTCGTCCTGGATCAAATACGCCGTCGATTTCGACGGCAATGGCCGGCGCGATCTGATCCGCAGCGCGCCCGACGTTCTCGCCTCCACCGCGAACTATTTGAAGGGCTATGGCTGGCAGAAGGGCAAGGATTGGGAGCCCGGCGGCCCGAATTTTGCGGTCATCCAGCAGTGGAACAAGAGCGAGGTCTACGCGCGGACGGTCGCGACCTTCGCGACCCAGCTGGCGCGGGCGCCGTAGCCCGGGTCAGGAATGAGGCCGATCGCGGCATCGCGACCGGCCGTTCGTTCGATGATGCGAAAGATGCGCCTGCTACTTGATCATCCCGGCCTGCATCGCCTTGGTCAGGTGCACGCTGCAGGCGCCCATCTTGCCGCTCAGCAGCGCGTCCTGCGCTGCCGCAATCTCCTTCTGCGCAGTATATCTGGCGTCGCCGTCGGCCATCGCCTCGATCGCCGTCTCGGTCTTCTCCAGATTGGCCCCGCTACAGCCGGCGCCATGCATCCGCGCCGCCTGAGCCGGACCGACCGCCACAATTGCCGCAGTGATGAGCGCGGCCCCAAAAAGTTTGTTCATTGTTTTTCCTCGCTGGTGCGACGGCGCCGGCATCATTGCCCAGCACCGCGACACTTTGTCGCACCTTTCGTTATATGCCGCGAAGTGAAATCCGCGCGAGCGGTCCGTGATGGCGATCATCGATTTGAGAGGCGCAGCGTACATAATGAATTTATGTTCATTATATGAACCCATGCGTTTCGTGGGGTGTATGTCGGGCAATGGCTTCGTGCCTGGACCGGCCTTTAAGCCGGCATTGCTCGATCCGGCAATTCGAACGGGCGATCGAAAATCCGCATGAATACGGAGCCTTGCGCGGGTCGCTGAGCTGCCGGGCGCCTGCCCGATTCTTACTCAAGGGTTATGCAAGCTATGCGTCCGGGGTTTAGCTGCATCGCAACATTCACGCTTCCGCATCGCAACAAGCTCTTCTATGTTCATTTCAACGATGATGTTCCGATGAAGAACTGAATCGTGAACTAAAGGAGATTTTTCATGTTGCTCTCGCTCATCCGCATGGTGCAGGCGTTCCGTGAGTATCAGCGCAACGTTGCCGAGCTGTCGCAGCTCAGCGATCGCGAGCTCGCCGACATCGGTCTCGATCGTTCGGACATCCCGCGCGTTGCTGCCGGTCACTACAACGGCTGATCAGCCTTCTTCCGATATCTACCGGACATCGCCCGCCTCGCTGCGGGCGTTGCCGCGTCTGGGCCCTGGCGCAACGGAACACACGCGCCCGGTTTCTCACGCTGAACCCCACTGGCGCATTTGCAGCGCTCGGGAAAAGCGCTACCTGTCCCGCGCATGACAGGGACCAAATCACCTTCGAATACCGTCCACGTGATCGGTGCCGGCCTCGCCGGATCCGAAGCCGCCTGGCAGCTGGCCGAGGCCGGCGTCGACGTGGTGCTGCACGAGATGCGGCCGGACCGCATGACCGAGGCGCACCGGACTGCCACGCCTGCCGAGTTGGTCTGCTCGAATTCGTTCCGCTCCGACGATGCCGCCAACAACGCCGTCGGCCTCCTGCATGCTGAGATGCGCCGGCTGGGCTCGCTGATCATGCGGGCCGCTGACGCCAACCAGGTCCCGGCCGGTGGCGCATTGGCCGTCGACCGCGACGGCTTCTCGGCGGCCGTCGCAAGCGCGTTGGAAGGCCATCCGCGCATCGCGCTGCGCCGCGGCGAGATCGCGGGCCTGCCGCCCGCGGAGTGGGAGAAGGTGATCATCGCCACCGGTCCCCTCACCTCGCAGCCGCTCGCCGAGGCCATCCGTGACCTGACCGACGAGACGGCGCTCGCGTTCTTCGACGCCATCGCGCCCATCGTGCACAAGGACACGATCGACATGTCGGTCGCTTGGTTCCAGTCGCGTTACGACAAGGTCGGTCCGGGCGGCACCGGTGCCGACTACATCAACTGTCCGATGACGAAAGAGCAGTACGACGCCTTCGTCGCGGCGTTGCTCGCGGGCGAGAAGATCGACTTCAAGGAGTGGGAGACCAACACGCCCTATTTCGACGGCTGCCTGCCGGTCGAAGTGATGGCCGAACGCGGCCACGAGACGCTCCGTCACGGCCCGATGAAGCCGGTCGGCCTGACCAATCCGCACAATCCGACGGTCAAGCCCTACGCGATCGTGCAACTGCGCCAGGACAACAAGCTCGGCACGCTCTACAACATGGTCGGGTTCCAGACGAAGCTGAAATACGGCCCGCAGCAGCAGATCTTCCGCACGATCCCAGGCCTCGAGAACGCGGAATTCGCGCGGCTCGGCGGCCTGCATCGCAACACCTTCCTCAACTCACCGAAACTGCTGGATTCGCAGCTCCGCCTGCGGGCCCAGCCGCGGCTGCGCTTTGCCGGCCAGATGACAGGATGCGAGGGCTATGTGGAGTCAGCGAGCATCGGCCTGATCGCCGGCCTCTACGCCGCCGCGGAGACACGTGGCGCAAATCTGCTGCCGCCGCCTCCGACCACTGCGCTCGGTGCCCTGCTCGGCCACATCACTGGCGGCCATATCGAAACGATCGATGGAGCGACGCGCTCGTTCCAGCCCATGAACATCAATTTCGGCCTGTTCCCGCCGCTGGCGACGGCCCCGACCCGCAAGCCGGACGGCACGCGGCTGAAGGGCAACGAGAAGACGGTGGCGAAGAAGCAGGCGATGAGCGCCCGCGCGCTGGCCGATCTCGACCGCTGGATCGCCGAGCACCTGCCCGTCGCGGCCGCTGCGTGAGAGTACGATGAGCCTGCCGAAGACCGATTCTGCCTTGCTGGCGGCGCGCTGGTGCGAAGGTGTGCTGCTCAAGCGCGACGTGTTCTCGACCGTCGAGCGCGGCCGCTTCAAGAGCGAGGCCGGCGATGTCGACGCCGTGCTGCGCCGGCTCGACGAGGTGCCGTGGTGGTCGTTCATGCTGGCGCGGCATTTGTTCGCGCGCGAGCGCAAGGCGCTGATGCGCGCCAAGGGGCTCAACGCCGGCCCTGATCTGCTATGGGCTGGGGATCGCGCGCTGGTCCGCGGCTTCATCAATGGCGTGGCGCTGCATCTGGCCAAGCCGCACGGCAACGTCGCCTATTTCCGCTCGGCCAAACAGATGATGCGCCGGCTGCATCGCGCTGGGATCACGCACAACGATCTCGCCAAGGAGCAGAACTGGCTCGTCGGTCACGACGGCCATTGCTACGTGACCGATTTCCAATTGGCCGCCTGCTTCGAGAGCCGCAGCCGGCTGTTCCGGATCGCGGCCTATGAGGACCTGCGTCATCTGCTCAAGCATAAGCGGAGTTACGCGCCCGAGGCGCTGACGCCGAAGGAGCGCAAGATCCTGGCGCGCAAATCGCTGTTCGCGCGCATCTGGCTGATGACCGGCAAAAAGGTGTATCGCGCCATCACGCGCGGCATCTTCAATTTCACCGACCGCGAGGGTGGCGGACGACGCCTGGTCAACGATGCGCCGGTGCTGATGGACATGATCCGGAAGAACCCGGCCGTGCGCGACGCCGCGATCGTTGCCTTCGCCGATCGCCGGACCGGCGTCGGGCTCTATGCGTTCGTCGAGAGCGAGCAGCCGACGCTTGAAACTCAGCTGCAAAACGAGCTTGCTTCAGCCAAGGGCCCGAAGCCGCCGGAGCATATCCAGGTCGTGCATGCCCTGCCGCGCGACGCCAGCGGCAGGCCACGCACTGAGCTGTTGCAGCTGGTGGCGATGAACCAGATCGACCTGATCGAACCGATGCTCACGAGCGACAGCGATCGCGCTTTCCTCAAGGACATCCTGGACTCGCGCAAGAACCTGCGCGACCGGTTCAATTTCGAGGCGGACCTGAAACTGCCTTCGGCCTGAGCGGACGAGACTTCGCGGTCCGACCATTGTATCCTGCGAATGCAATGTCCTTTGGGAGGATCTGGCAATGAACGTCGAGACCCGCGCGGCCACAACGTCTCGGTCGTCGAACATCGAGATTATCCCGACCGGCCGGCAACTGGGTGCCGAGATTCGAAATGTCGATCTCAAGCATCTGGACGACGCGGGCTTCAGCGCCCTGCTCCGTGCCTTTCACACGCACTCCGTTTTGCTGGTGCGCGGCCAGGGTCTGACGGACCAGGATCTGATCGCCTTCAGCCGCCGCTTCGGCGATCTCGACTGGGCGCCGGTGCAGGAGAACGGCCGGCGCTTCGTCGACGGTCTGCCGGAAATCTACATCGTGTCGAACGTGAGGGTGAACGGCGAGGCGATCGGCAGCCTCGGCGCCGGCGAAGCGGTGTGGCACACGGACATGTCATATCTCGACACGCCGCCGATCGCGAGCGCG
Organism: Bradyrhizobium sp. SZCCHNR1043; assembly: GCF_032489675.1. Taxonomy (NCBI): domain Bacteria; kingdom Pseudomonadati; phylum Pseudomonadota; class Alphaproteobacteria; order Hyphomicrobiales; family Nitrobacteraceae; genus Bradyrhizobium; species Bradyrhizobium sp. SZCCHNR1043. Next base: position 210,105 of record NZ_JAUEYN010000005.1, on the reverse strand, counting down.
CTCTACGCGCTGGAAATTCCCCCCGTCGGGGGCAACACGTCGTTCTGCAGCATGTATGCCGTGTACGACGCGCTTCCTCCTGAACTGAAGCGCCGCGTCGCGGATCTGAAGATCAAGCATGACGGCACCTACAACAGCGGCGGCTTCGTCCGGCAGGGCGTGACGCCGACCGATGATCCGCGCACGTCGCCGGGCGCGATCCATCCGCTGGTCTGCACGCATCCCGATTCCGGCCGGCAGACGCTCTATCTCGGCCGCCGGCGCAACGCCTATCTGGTCGGCCTCGGGCTCGCCGAGTCGGAAGCATTGCTCGACGAGTTGTGGACCTATGTTGCTCGTCCGGAATTCGCCTGGGAGCACGTCTGGAAGGTCGGCGACCTCGTCATCTGGGACAATCGCTGCACCATGCATCGGCGCGATCCGTTCGATGATCATGCGCGGCGAATCATGCATCGAACCCAGATCAAGGGAACAGATCGCCCGCACTGATTCGCTTGCGCGCGGCATCCGCACGATCAAGCGCCAGAATGCCTGCGAATGAGTTGCAGGTTGCTGGATATTTCCTCACGCGTCGCCTTGAAGCGTCCAATTTCCGACTCAGAGCGGCAGAGTGTGCCGACAATCGCCAGATCGTGCCGCGATCCTTCCGCGAATTGCCTCCGAGCCGAAACACCCCCGACAAATTACGATGGTTGATTTGCAGGCGCTGGTGAAACTTGGGAGATGACGCAAGTGAGTCTCAGAAGCAACGTTGCTCGAAGCGCCGAAAGCAGCCTCATCCAGGTCATCCCGACGGGAAAGACGCTCGGTGCCGAGGTCTGCAATGTCGATCTCAGATCCTTCGACGATTGGGCGTTCGCCTCGTTCATGCGCGCGCTGCTCAAGCACCAGGTCCTGCTCGTGCGCGGCCAGCGTCTTGGTGAGTGTGACATCGCGGCCTTCAGTCGTCGCTTTGGTCACGCGGATCTATTTTACACCTCCCCCGGCAGCTTGCTGGGCGGCAGGCTGTCGTTCTGCAGCCTCTACGCCGCTTATGACGCGCTCTCGCCGGCGCTGCGCAGCCGCGTCGCTCATCTGAAGGTCCGTCATGTCGCGAGCGACACCGCCGATGATGGCCGTCGCACCATCGTCGCAGGCCCCGTGCATCCGCTGGTCGGCAATCACTCCGATACGGGCCGAGCGATGCTCGCGCTTGGGCAGCGCCGCTATTCCTGTGTCGTCGGTCTCGAGCAGGACGAATCGGATGCGCTGCTCGACGATCTCTGGCAGCTTGCCGAGCGGCCCGAGTTCAGCTGGGCCCACACCTGCCGGTCCGGTGATCTCGTCGTCTGGGACACCCGCTGCACGATCCACCGGCACGAGCCGCCAGACATGCCGAGACTCCTTCACAGCCCGCCACTCTGGAATACGATGCCCTCGGCTTGAGCCCGCGAGAGCGTCAGCGCGCGCCAAAACTCGCCGTCCTCGCAGCGCGCCACAGCGTCCACAACGTCGCAAGGCGCGAGCGGGGTTGCGGCTGAAACGGATCGTCGGTGCGGCGATCGGCCCGCGCGAGGTCGCGCCGGACCAGCGCCAGCGGCAGCAGAACCGGCCGCACCGCCGGCGACGCCTGACGCGCCAGCTCGAGGGTGTGATCGAGATGCTGCCGGGCCTGCCCACGCAGGTCCATGATCACATCCTGGATCGCCGATGATGCCTTGCCTGCGAACATCTCCTCCTGGCTGACGCCATGGCGCGCGAGGAGATCGAGCGGAACATAGAGCTGCCGGTGGGCGGCATCGCGCGGCAGCGATGCGATCACCTGGAGCAACCCTTGCGCGATGCCGGCATGGTGCGCGAGGTGATCCGCCTCCGCAAACGGCGGCGCAATGATCTGTGCCGCCAGCGCGAACAGCGCGCCGCGCGTGTCGCCGAGATAGCCGTCCAGCGCCGCCATCGTCGGCATCGGATCGTTGTAGAGATCGAACTGATGCTCATCGATCAGGCGCGTCAGCCGCTCGACCGGAAGCGCGAAGCGCTGCACGGTGAGCAGCAATTCGGCTGCAACGGGATTTCCCTCCGCGCCGCCATGTTCATGCCCCGTCAGCGTGTCGTGCCACCACTGCAGGCGGACCTCGCCCGGCAGCGGCTGCGACACGAGATCTCGAATACGGCTCACCTCGACGTTGAATGCGTATAGCGACAACAGCGCACGCCGGAGTTCCGGCGCCATGAACAGCGTCGAAGCGTAGCGGTCGAAATCATGCTCGCGGACGAGGCTCGCACAGAACGCGGCGTCGCTGTTGGCGCTGGCCTCGCTCATGGGACGGCGATGAGCGCTGCCGCCACCCGCCGCCGCTCGCCGATCATGACGTTGTAGGTGCGAATCGCGGGACCGGTCTGCATCGCATCGAGCACGACGTTCACGCCCCGCAAGGCCGCGCGCAGCGGTGCCGGCGGGATCCAGACATCGTTTCCGGTCCCCACGATCAGTGTGTCGATCTTGTTGGCTGCGTCGAAAACGCGCTGCAACGCGTAGCGGTCGATCTGGCTCGGCTGGGTGACGTCCCAGGCCCAGATCGAATCCGGCAGGCACAGCAGCGAGCCGCGATGCGACATGCCGGCAAAGGCGAAGCCGCCTTTGCCATAGCCGTCGATCGGCGCGGACCGCGGGAAATGCGGAGCGTCAGTTGCCATGCGAGACCAACCTCTCAGCCCCGGTTCGGGTCCAACGGCTCAAGTCCCGATCAAGGCCTCTTCTTCGGCTCGTCGGCCTGATCACCCCGAACGGCTCCGACGCCGAGATAGATCAGGATCGGCGCGGCGATGAAGATCGAGGTGTAGGTGCCGACCAGCACCACGCCGAACATCATCACCGCGGTGAAGCTGTGGATCGCCGGGCCGCCGAACAAGAGCAGCGCCAGCAGCGCCAGGGTCACCGTGACGTGCGTGATGATCGAGCGCGACAAGGTCGAGTTGATCGATTCGTTGAGCAGCTGCGGCATCGGCATCTTCTTATAGCGCCGCAACATCTCGCGGATACGGTCGTAGATGACGACGGTGTCGTTGAGCGAATAGCCGAGAATGGTCAGCAGCGCCGCGATGCTGGTGAGGTCGAAATCGACCTGGCTGATCGACATGAAGCCGATCGTCAGCACGATGTCGTGGACGTTGGCGATCATGGCACCGAGCGCGAACTGCCACTCGAACCGGAACCAGAGATAGATCAGAATCGAGACGATCGCGAGCATCAGGCCGAGCATGCCGACGGCTAGGAACTCGCCGGAAACGCGCGGACCCACCACCTCGACCCGGCGATACTCGACGGAATCGCCGATCGCCGCCTTGACCTTGTTGGCCGCCTCCTGCTGGGCGGCGTCGCCACCCGGCTGCTCGGCAACACGGATCAGAACCCCCGCCGGCCCGCCGAACTGCTGCAGCTGCACCTCGCCCAGACCGAGGGTCGCCAGCGTCGCGCGCATCGCCGCGATGTCGGCGGTGCCGGACTTGGCGCGCACCTCAAGCAAGGTGCCGCCGCGGAAATCGATGCCAAGGTTCAAGCCATGGGTGAAGAACAGCACGATCGCGAGGATCGACAGCGCCGCCGAGATCGGGAAGCTGATGCGGCGGAACTGCGTGAAATCGAAATGCGTGTCGTCGGGAACGATGCGCAGCGACGGCAGCAGGCCGAGCGCGCTGACCACCGTCAGCACCGCGATCAGGATGCCAAGCCCGATGAGAACCCAGTATGTCACAGTAGCTCCTAGATTGGCACGCTTTGCGGCCGCTTCCACCGCACCCAGGCCGCCACAATCAGGCGGGTGAGCGTGAAGGCGGTGAAGACCGTGGTGAGAATGCCGATGCCCAGCGTCACGGCAAAGCCGCGCACCGGGCCGGTGCCGATGTAGAACAGCACGGCTGCGGCGATGAATGTGGTGATATTGGAGTCCAGGATCGTCGCCAATGCGCGCTTGAAGCCCGCGTCGATTGCCGAAATGGCATTGCGGCCGCCGCGCAGCTCCTCGCGGATGCGCTCATAGATCAGCACGTTGGAGTCCACCGCGATGCCGACCGTCAGCACGATGCCGGCGATGCCCGGGAGCGTCAGCGTCGCATTCAACAGCGACAGCACGCCGAAGATCATCGCGACGTTCACCACCACGGCGATGTTGGCGAACACGCCGAACAGCCGGTAGGTCACCAGCATGAACACGATGACGAGGATCGAGCCGACATAGGATGCGAGCTCGCCCTTGGCGATCGAATCGGCGCCGAGGCCCGGACCGACGGTACGCTCCTCGATGACCGTGAGCGGCGCCGGCAGCGCGCCGGCGCGCAGCAGGATCGCGAGCTCGTTGGCGGACTGCACGGTGAAATTGCCGGAGATCTGGCCGGAGCCGCCGGTGATCGGCTCGCGGATGACCGGCGCCGAGATCACCTTGTTGTCGAGGACGATGGCGAACGGCTGCCCGACATTTTCGGTCGTGGCCTGCGCGAACTTGCGCGAGCCGGCCGAGTTGAAGCGGAAGGTGACGATCGGCTCGTTGGTGCGCTGGTCGAAGCCGGTCTGCGCATCGGAGAGATCACCGCCGGAGACAAGCACCTGCTTCTTCACGACATAGGGCTGGTTGGGTGGCGATGCGCTCTGGAGCACCTCGGAATCCGGCGGCACCCTTCCCTGCACCGCCTGATCCGCCGGCACGGACGTATCGACCATCCGGAATTCCATCTTGGCCGTGCGCCCGAGCAGGTTCTTGAGCTGCGTCGGATCCTGCAAGCCCGGCACCTGCACCAGGATGCGGTCGTTGCCCTGGCGCTGGATCACCGGCTCCACGGTGCCGAGCTCGTTGACGCGGCGCTCGACGATCTGCATCGACTGCTCGATGGTCTGGCGGATGCGTTCGGTGATGGCCGCCGGCGGGATCGTCAGCCGGACCAGTCCGCCACCGGCATCGCTGACTTCGAGGCTGCGCTGGCCGCTGGAGCCGAGCAGCCCGCCGAGCGGCTGCGAGAGATCGCGCAGCTTGGAAATCGCAGTTCCCGTGTCGCTTTCCTTGGTGATCCGGACCTCGACCCCATCACCCCGGCTCACCAATCCGGTGTATCCGATCTTGGCATCGCGCAGCGTGCGGCGAACGTCGTCGCGCACGGCATCGAGCCGCTCCTTCTTGATGTAGTTGGAATCGACCTCGAGCAGCAGATAGGAGCCGCCCTGCAGGTCGAGGCCGAGCACCAGCCGGCGCTGCGCCCAGGACGGCCAGGTCTTGACCGTCGCTTCGGAGAAGAAGTTGGGCACCGCGCACAGGCACACGACGAGCGCCGTGAGAATGATGCCCAGCGCCTTCCACCGCGTGAAATACAACATGGAGGTTGTCCGTAAGGGCCGTATCCGGCCCGAAAAAATCAGAACATCACAAAGAGCGACGGCCGGCGTTCGACTGGCCAGGCCGGCGATCAGCTCGCGGCCTTCTCGTCCTTCTTGTCGTCCTTTGCGTCCGCCTTGGCCGGCTCGCCCTTGGTGCGGACGCCGGTGATCATCTGGCGCATCTGGCGCACGCGGACACCATCGGAGATCTCGAACTCGACCTGGTCGTCGTCGACGACCTTGGTGACCTTGCCGACCAGACCCCCCTGGGTCACGATCGTGTCGCCACGCCGGACGTTCTTGACGAGGTCGGCGTGCTCTTTGACCTTCTTCTGCTGCGGCCGCAGGATCAGGAAATACATGATCACGAAGATCAGCGCGAACGGCAGCAGCGACATCAGCATGCTGTTGGTGTCGCCAGCGCCGGCGGCCTGGGCATAGGCAGGGGTGATCAGCATGTGGTCGATCCTCGTGGGCAGCGCCCGGTGAGACGGGAATAGCCGGCGAACCACGCTTGTCTCGGCGCGGGCCGGCCTCTTGCGAATTTCGCGCGGAATATAGCGGCAGCAGTCCCAATAGCAAGGCGCCCCGCCCCTTCATTTCGCCCCGCTTGCGGCAGCGGGCGAGGCCCGATATGGCTGCCCCATCAGGAACTTGCAGCATGTCGAAAAAACCAGCCAAAGCCCCGTCCCGCGGTCCCGCCCAAACCGTCGTCAGACGTCTCCAAAAAAGCTCCAAGCCCGCAGCGCAAAAGCCGGCGAAGGTCGCGGCAAAACGTCCCGCCGGCCCTGCTCCCGACCACATCGCCGAGCGCATCGCCCGTGCGCTGGAAGCCATTGCGACGCATCTGGCAACAACCCATGCGGGTGCCGCGCCGGCATTGGACCTCAACGCGGCCGACGCCTTCGTCTGGCATCCGGACGGCCGGCTCTCGACGGTGCCGCGCGTCAGCCGTGTCGAGATCGACCTGCTCAAGGGCATCGACCGGATGCGCGACATCCTGATCGAGAACACCGAGCGCTTCGCCAACGGCCTGCCGGCCAACAACGCGTTGTTGTGGGGCGCGCGCGGCATGGGCAAGTCATCGCTGGTCAAGGCCGCCCATGCCAGCATCAATGTCGCCCGCAAGCCGGCGGACCGGCTCAAGCTGATCGAGATTCATCGCGAGGACATCGAGAGCCTGCCCGCGCTGATGGACATCCTGCGTGCCGCGCCGTTCCACTTCATCGTGTTCTGCGACGACCTGTCGTTCGACGGCAATGACGCGTCCTACAAGTCGCTGAAGGCCGTGCTCGAAGGCGGCATCGAGGGCCGCCCCGAGAACGTCATTCTCTACGCCACCTCGAACCGGCGCCACCTGCTCGCGCGCGACATGATCGAGAACGAGCGCTCGACCGCGATCAATCCGGGCGAAGCGGTCGAGGAAAAGGTCTCGCTGTCCGACCGCTTCGGACTGTGGCTCGGCTTCCACCGCTGCAGCCAGGACGAGTACCTCGCGATGGTCAAAGGCTATTGCAGCCATTTCGACATCGCGGTCGCCGAGGATCAGTTGGAGCGCGAGGCGCTGGAATGGGCCACGACGCGCGGCTCGCGCTCGGGCCGCGTCGCGTGGCAGTTCACGCAAGATCTGGCGGGCCGCCTCGGCGTGCGGCTGACAACGCAAAAAGCCGCGCAGTAATCTGCGCGGCCCCGTGTCGTCCACGATTGCGTGAGGTCAAACGACCGGACCTCACGCCCCGTTGAGGAATTGCAGCGGGTCAACCGGCGACGATCCCTTGCGGATCTCGAAGTGGAGCTGCGGCGATCCGACTTCTCCCGATTGACCCGACTTGGCAATGACCTGGCCGCGCTTGATCGGATCACCGCGCTTCACCATCAGCTCACTCGCATGGGCATATGCGGTGACGTAGCCGTTGGAATGCCGCACCAGGACCAGATTGCCATAGCCCTTCAATTCATTGCCGGCGTAGGCGACGACGCCATCTTCGGCCGCCTTTACCGGGGTGCCCTCGGGAACGGCGATGTTGATGCCATCATTGGACTTGCCGTTGGTCTTGGCGCCATAGCTCGTGATCACCTTGCCGCGCGCCGGCCAGCGGAATGTCGGCAGCGAGCTGGTGGTCTCGGCCGGCCGAGCCGGCTCCTCCTCCTTCTCGGGTGCCGGATTGGCCTGGGCCAGGCGGGCGGTCTGGACCGGACCTGCGGCCGTCGCGACCCGTGTGGTCGGCGCTGGCGCCGGCACGGTCGCAACCGCCTGGGGAACGGTTGCGACCGGAGCCACCGGCGCAGCTGCCGCCACGGCCCTGCCAGGGACGGTCAGCCTGGTCCCGAGCTTGAGCGGCGAAGCCTGATCGAGATTGTTGGCGCGGGCGAGCTCAGCCGCCGTCAGATGATTCTGGCGGGCGATGCTGGCGAGTGTCTCGCCGCGGTTGACGAAGTGGACGGTGGACGGTGTTGCGGCCGCCACCGGCTTCGGCGCAACCATTGGCGCCGCAGCAACGGGCTGGGCCGCGGGCGCAGCCGCGACCGTGCCGGGATGCGGAATGATCAGCTGCTGGCCCGGCGACAACGCGCGCGGGCCCTTGTAGCCGTTCGCAGCCAGGATCTCAGCCGGTGTCACGCGATAGCGCTTGGCGAGGATGTCGAGCGTATCGCTGGTGCCGACGATGATCTTGGTGCCGATGGCGGGACGCGCGGCGGCGACCGAACGCGGCGGCACGGTGCCGGTGGTCTCGAGGCGCGGCTGGGCCGGCGGAGCATAGGAATGCGCCGGCTGTGCATAGGATTGGGGTGCAGCGACCGGGGGTGCAGCCACGGGGACCGCAGCAGGTGGCGCATAGGATGCGACGCCGCGCCCGCCCGAGGATACGCCTCCCGCACCGCCGCCGGCCGGATAGGATTGCGGAGCCCCGACCGCCGGGGGCGGCAGCGCCGAGGACGAGTAGGCCGGCGCCGGCGCCGGAGCGGGCGTGTAGGGCTGGTGCTGCCGGGGCGGCTGCGCCTGCACCGACCCCGTGGAATCGGATGCAAAGGGGTTTGAAAACGGGTTTTGCGTCTGCGACAGCCGCGTCGACATGTCGGCGCTGCAGCCGGCGACGCCGAACGACATCAGCGCCAATGCCGCAACCTGCGGCAGGCGGCGCGAGCGAAGCAACTCGACGGTAGTGGGCATGGTTACTCACTCGTACGCAACAAACAACGAATTCGAGTAAACACAGCCGCGGTAAATAAGCGCTTAAGCCGCGAATAAAGCGTTGTGCGGCCTGCTGATCCGCACGTTTAAAGTTCGCGCGCAATCCCCGGAATTGCCGGCACAAATCGCACGTCGACGAGCTCTTTTCGGTCGAAACGATCGCCCGTTCGCGTGATCCTGACGAGCGTCTGCACCCCGTGTTGCGGCCCGACCGGCGCGATCAGGATACCGTCCGGCTCCAGCCGGTCGAGCAGGCTCTGGGGAATCTCGTCCATCGCCGCGGTCACGATGATGCGACCGAATTGGCCGCCCCCCGGCGGCAGCGCGTAGCCATCGCCGAGCATGACCTCGACATTGAAGCAGGCGAGCTTCTCCAGCCGCTCCCTGGCCTTGTCGGCCAATGTCCGGAAGCGCTCCACCGTCAGGACATGAGCCGCAAGCCGGGACAGGATCGCGGCCTGATATCCGGACCCGGTGCCGATTTCGAGCACGCGGTGGGTCTTTTGCAGCTTGAGCTGTTCGGTCATGTAGGCCACGACGAACGGCTGGCTGATGGTCTGCCCGCAAGCGATCGCCATCGCGCTGTCGCGATAGGCGTCCGGGCGGTCGGCCGGCAGAACGAACTCTTCCCGGGGCACCTCCTCCATCGCACGCAACACCGCCTGATCGCTGATCCCCCGCCGACGCAGGGTCAGCTGAAACATCATTTTCTCGGGAGGAGCGGCTGGGGGCATCGGGATGTCGGTTGGTGGGCTCGTGGGCAATTTACCTGCGGGGCGAGGGTTGCGCACCGAATTTCCGCGCACACATCGCAACTACGCACCGACATGGTCCCGACGACGACCGCGTTCCGCACGAGGAACCAAGTCGGGTCCGGTTCGTTCACCTTATGGGCGAGCCTGCCCACGCCGCACGGCGGTGAAAGATGACATTGTTGACGTTGCGCCATAAGCCGTTATTTGCGAGCGTCAAATCGGGTATGGGCAAGGACTGACATCATGACTGCACCGCGGCCGCCGCGCGGCTCTGTGTTTCTGGTTGAAGACGAAGTCATGATCCGGATGATGGTGGCCGACATGCTCGAGGAGCTCGGCTATACCGTCGCGGCCGAGGCCGGCGAAATCGGCGAAGCGATGCGGCTGGCCGAGAGCACCTTTTTCGACGTCGCCATTCTCGACGTCAACGTCAACGGCAAGGTCATCTCGCCGGTGGCCGATCTCATCAAGGCGCGCAACCGGCCCTTCATCTTCGCAACCGGCTACGGCTCGTCGGGATTGCCGGAAGAATATCGCGACCGGCCGGCCCTGCAGAAGCCGTTCCAGCTCGAGACGCTCGGAAAGGCGATCGACCATGCGCTGCGTGGCGCTGAGCCACAGGGGTAGACGGCGCTTCAGCCCAGAATGTCGCTGAGCTTGCCGGAGAACGCCTCGTCCGTGCGATCCAGGCGAAGCGGAGTCACTGACACGTAGTGCGCCGCGAGGGCCGCGAGGTCCGTCCCCTCGTCGGGCACGTCGAGCGAGGCAGCGCGGTCGAAGCCGATCCAGAAATAGGGATTGCCGCGGCCGTCGCGACGCTCGTCGACCTTCAAGAAGCCGAGATTGCGCTTGCCCTGGCGGGTGACCACGACGCCCCTGACCTCTTCCGGCGCACAGGCCGGGAAGTTGACGTTGATCACCGTATTCCTCGGCACGCCGGCTTCGAGCACCTTGCGCACGATCTGCGGGCCGAATTTGAGCGCGGTGTCCCAGGACGGCTTGTCACGGGTTGCGACGCTGAATTCCTGCGACAGGGCGAACGACGGCAAGCCGAGAATGGTGCCTTCGAGCGCGCCGGCGATGGTGCCCGAATAGACGACGTCCTCGGCAACGTTGCGGCCCTTGTTGACGCCGGACAGCACCACGTCGGGCAGCTTCGCCCCCAGAATATGACGGGCCCCCATGATGACGCAGTCGGTCGGCGTGCCGCGCACCGCGAAATGCCGCGGGCCGACCTCGCGCAGCCGCAGGGGGTCATTGAGCGAGAGCGAATGGGACACGCCGCTCTGGTCCAGTTCGGGAGCCACGATCCAGACGTCGTCGGACAGGGCGCGTGCGATCTCCTCGATCACCTTGAGACCCGGCGCATGGATTCCGTCGTCATTGGTGCAGAGAATCCGCATGGCCACCTTTCCATCCCGTTCAAGACGATTGCCGCGGTGTCTTATCTGCTGCGCGACATCGAGGCAAACCCGCCACCTCGAGCCGGGTTCGGCAGTGGTTCAGGGCCGAATCCGCCACTGCGGCAGGAACCTGGCGAGCTTCCCTCGCGTACCCAGCCGGAGCAACGCGGCGGGGGTGACGGACACATGGGACGCTGGCGGAGGGACCGGCGAAGGCACAGCGGACTCGGCCAGCGGCGGCGCCGGAAACCGGGCCCGCGCAACACCCAGCGCCTTGTCGAAATCAGCAGCGTTGAACCAGGCCTGATGGCGCAGGGCCTCCGGCGGGCCATCATGCCACACCGCTGCACGATCGATATCGAATGCTCCCTTCAGGCGCTGGTCGACCGCCTGGATGCCGGAGCCGGTGACGGCCCATTGCCGTCCGATCCAGAAAATATCCCGATGCAGAGCCATGATGCCGGTATCTGAAAAGCAATTGCTGAACAGAACCGAGGATACGACCCGCCGGCGCCCACGCAATGGCGGCGACCTGGGCGGATGCAATTTGCCGCGGCGCTATGGCTCCGCGGCCACCACCTTGAGGCCGCCCATATAGGGCTGCAGCACATCGGGGACGGCGATCGAGCCGTCGGCCTGCTGATAGGTCTCCATCACTGCGATCAGCGCGCGGCCGACTGCCGTGCCCGAGCCGTTCAATGTGTGCACGAAGCGCGGCTTGCCGTCGCTTCCGCGATAGCGTGCATCCATGCGGCGTGCCTGGAAGTCGCCGCACACCGAACAGCTGGAGATCTCGCGGAAGGCGCCGCCATCGCCCTGCCCGGGCATCCAGACCTCGATGTCGTAGGTCTTCTGCGAGGAGAAGCCCATGTCGCCGGTGCACAGCGTGATGACGCGATAGTGCAGATCGAGCCGGCGCAGCACTTCCTCGGCGCAGGCCAGCATGCGCTCGTGCTCGTCCTTGCTGGTCTCCGGCGTCGTGATCGACACCAGCTCGACCTTGGTGAACTGATGCTGACGGATCATGCCGCGGGTGTCGCGTCCGGCTGCTCCGGCCTCGGCGCGAAAGCACGGCGTCAGCGCCGTGAGCCGCATCGGCAACTCCTTCTCGTCAACGATGGACTCGCGGACCAGGTTGGTCAGGGCCACCTCGGCAGTTGGAATGAGACCCAGCCGCTCGGTCTTGAGGCGATCATCCGGCGCTGCAATCAGCTCGCCCTTCACGGCCCAGAACTGGTCGTCCTCGAATTTCGGCAATTGGCCCGTACCGAACATGACGTCGTTGCGCACCAGCAGCGGCGGATTGATCTCGGTGTAGCCGTGCTCATTGGTATGCAGGTCGAGCATGAACTGCCCGAGCGCGCGCTCGAGCCGCGCCAGGCCCCTCTTCAGCACGACGAAGCGCGCGCCCGACAGCTTCGCAGCCGATTCGAAGTCCATGGTGCCAAGAGCCGCACCGAGATCATCATGCGGCTTCGGCGCGAAGGCGTAGTTGCGCCGCGCGCCGAACATGTGGCGCTCGACATTGTCGTGCTCGTCCTTGCCGTCCGGCACCTCGTCGAGCGGCAAATTGGGAATCGCCGAGAGCTCGCGCGCCAGCTCCTCATCTGCCTGCTTCGCGGCCGCCTCGAGCTCCGGCATGGTGGTCTTGAGCTTGGCGACCTCCTCCATCAGCGCCGATGCGCGCGCGTCGTCCTTGGCCTTCTTGGCCTCGCCGATTTCCTTGGAGGCGGCGTTGCGCCGCGCCTGCGCCTGCTCGGACGCCAGGATCGCAGCGCGACGCCGTTCGTCGATGGCGAGCAGCTGCGACGACTGGGGCGACAGACCCCGGCGCGTCAGCGCCGCATCGAAACCTTGCGGATTGTCGCGGATCGATTTGATGTCGTGCATGGTCGTTCGGTCCTGGAGACGAAAAGATCTCGGCGAGTCGCCCGGGGTCACGGGCCGGCTTGCACTACCGCGAATGGCAGCGGATGGGAACAGGCCAGGCCGGGCGGGAAGCCCGGCCCTACTCGGCCGGATTGCTGGGCAGATTGCCGGAGCCGGACGACGTGCCGGAGCCCGACTTCGCAGCCGCTTGCTTCTCGACGATCCCCACCGCGATGATGGCGCCTTCGTAGAGGGCCAGCAGCGGGATCGCCAAGGACGCTTGGCTCAGCACGTCCGGCGGCGTCAGCACGGCGGCGATGATGAAGGCGATGACGATGAAATAGCGCCGCTTCTCTTTCAGCATCTGCGAGGTCACGATGCCGATGCGACCAAGCAGGGTCAGGATCACCGGCAACTGGAACGCGATGCCGAAGGCGAAGATCAGCGACATCATCAGCGACAGATATTCGCCGACCTTGGGCATCAGCGCGATTTGCGCCGTCTCGGGGCCGCCGAGCTGCTGCATGCCCAATGAGAAGCGCACGATCATCGGCCACACCGCAAAATAGACCAGCATGGCGCCGAGCACGAAGAAGACGGGGGTCGCTATCAAGTAGGGCAGGAAAGCATTGCGTTCGTGGCGATACAGCCCCGGCGCCACGAACTTGTAGATCTGCGTCGCGATGATCGGGAACGAGATGAAACCAGCGCCGAACATCGCGAGCTTGAGCTGCGTGATGAAATATTCGAGCAGCTGGGTGTAGATGAACTTGCTGTTCTCGGCCCCTGCCACCCAGACGAACGGCAGCACCAGGATGTTGTAGATCTGCTTGGCGAAAAAGAAGCAGAAGATGAAGGCCACGCCGAAGCCGAGCAGTGCCTTGATCAGCCGCGACCGCAGCTCGATCAGGTGATCCATCAACGGGGCCTTGCTGGCCTCGATATCTTCGACGGTCATGACGCTTTGGCGTCCTTCAGACGTTCAGCTTCTGCTGACGCAGACATTTCAGGCTGCGGCTCGGGCTTGATTTCACGCACGATCGCCAGTGGCTCGCCCACGGCTTGATGGACTTCAGGCTCCACGAAGGTCTCGGCCACTGGAGGTTCGGGGGTGGTCGGGGTCATCACAGGAGGCTCGGGCGAAGCAGCAGCCACGTCCGATGCTGGTGCCGGCTCGGCGGACTTGTCGATCCCCTCGATATCGAGCGCCTTGTCGACGTCGCGCTGCAACGAGGAGATCACGCCGGTCGGGGTGAAACCGCTGGCCGCCTCGCGGACCTCATCGAAACTCTTCTTGAGGTCGGCCATCTCCGCTTCGCGCATCGCCTCCTGGAACTGGCCCTGGAACTCCGAGGCCATCCGGCGCGCCTTGCCGATCCATTGCCCGACCATACGCAGGACGCCCGGAAGCTCCTTGGGACCGATCGCGATCAACGCGACGACCCCAATGACGAGCAGCTCACTCCAGCCGATATCGAACATGAAACAATCCGCCTACGCGACGACGCCTCTGATCCCGCCTGCCCGGGTCTGTCCGAACAGGTCCCGGTGCCGTCTCTGCGGGAGCGCGCCGCCCGCGCCTTTCACGCGCAGATCACACGGCTTTGCTGCCGACATCCGTGCGGGTGGCTGAAGGTGTCGCGCCGTGGTCGATCGACTTGACTGGCTCGGTCTTCTCCGGCGCCTTGTCGTCGTCCTGCATGCCCTTCTTGAAGGCCTTGATGCCCTGCGCGACGTCGCCCATCAGATCGGAAATCTTGCCGCGCCCGAACAACAGCAGGACGACCGCGATCACGACGATCCAGTGCCAAATGCTAAGCGAACCCATCCTGCAACCCTCCAAACACCGGCGCAGCCTTCACCCGACTGCCCGTCGACGCTACCGCCGAAACCGCGCCATATCCATGGACTTGACCGCGACACTTCGCTTCTAGCATTCGATTGCGAAACAGCAACACGAACGCGGCCTGTCACTGGCCAAAATAGCGCGCGGACAGCCCGATCTGGGCGGAAGGTAGGCGCCAACGCCTCCAAAAACAAGCACTTAAGGTCCGACAAATCGAGGCCGGACCTACGCAATAACGCGAGTGTTAACGGCTCCGACCGCTAGTTTCGGTGCGGCGAGCCGTCCTCGTCGGTATCGCTGTCGTGCGCGTCATCGGCTGCGTCGATCTCGTCGTCTGTCGCGTCGACCTCGGCCTGTGCTTCTGCCTCGTCGTCTGCCTGAGCGTCAGCGTCGGCAGACAGCTCGATAACGGCCCCGTCGTCCGGCCCGACCTCGATCTCCTCGACGGCCAAGTCCACCTCGGTGATCTCGGTTTCCGCATCGTCGCCCGGCAGTTCCAGATCGCCAATGGCGACCTGCGAGGAGGCGTCGTCCTGAACGGAGGTCTCAGCGGTCACCATGTCGCCCGCGGCGGCCTCGGCCGCAGCCGTGTCGGCTGCGGCTGTTTCCATCTCCGCCGTTTCGGCCTCTGCGGCCTCAGCTTCGCCCGGTTCGGCCTCGACCGCCGGCGCAAGCGCCAGATCGAGATCGCCCGGGTCCAGCGGCTCCTCGTCCTCCCGGAGCGTCGGATCGTCCGATGGCGTCGGGACGGTGAAGCCGGTCGGCAAGCGGGAATCCAGCAGGCCCGTGCCCTTCAGCTCTTCCAGTCCTGGCAGATCGCCCAGGGTCTCCAGGCTGAACTGGGCCAGGAACGCATCGGTGGTGCCGAAGGTCAGCGGACGGCCCGGGGTCTTGCGGCGCCCGCGTGGCTTGATCCAGCCGGTCTCCAACAGAACGTCCAACGTTCCCTTGGAGGTGACGACGCCGCGGATCTCTTCGATCTCGGCACGCGTCACCGGCTGGTGATAGGCAACGATGGCCAGAACCTCGATCGCCGCGCGTGATAGCTTGCGCGTTTCGGTGCTCTCGCGCGTCATCAGCCAGGCGAGATCACCGGCGGTACGGAAGGTCCACTTGTTGGCGACGCGCACGAGGTTGACGCCGCGATTGGCGTATTCCGCCTGCAGTTGCGCCAACGCGGCCTTGATATCGACACCTTCAGGCATACGCTTGGCAAGCGTGGCCTGCTCGAGCGGCTCGGCCGAGGCAAACAAGAGTGCCTCGAGGATGCGCAACTCTTCGGGGCGCACCTCGGGCTCGCTCGTCGCGATCTCGTCGGGCTCTTCCATGCGCAGTTCCGCCAAGCTTGCCATGGCAGGGTCTCCTTCTTCGTTACTCAACCGTCAAGTCCGGCGCAGCCATGGCGCCGGGCTGGATCGGTGGACGCTTACGAAAATACAGCGGCGCGAACGCCTGCTTCTGGTTCAGCTCGAGCTGCCCTTCGCGGACCAGCTCCAGCACGGCCGCAAAGCTCGATGCGAAGACGGTAGCCTTTTGGGCCGGCTCGGCGACGTAGCTCAGCAGATAGTCGTCGAGACATCCCCAGTCGTCCGACACCTCGGTCATGCCGACGAGCCGTTCGAGCGACGCGCGCGCCTCGGCGAGCGACCAGACGGTGCGCTTGGCCATATGAACGGATGTCACGACACGTGCCTGCCGTTGAATGGCGTAGGCCGACAGCAGGTCGAACAGGGTGGCTGTGAACTTCGGGCGGCGGACTTCCGCGATCTCTTCCGGATTGCCGCGGGGAAACACGTCGCGCTGGAACTGCGGCCGATTCATCAGACGATTGGCGGCCTCGCGGATCGCCTCCAGGCGGCGCAGCCGGTTGGCGAGCGCGGTCGCCATCTCCTCGGCGCTCGGCCCTTCCTGCGCTGGCGGCTCGGGCAACAGGAGACGCGACTTCAGGAAGGCGAGCCAAGCCGCCATCACCAGATAGTCGGCAGCGAGCTCGAGCCGGATCTTGCGCGCAGCCTCGATGAACTGGAGATACTGGTCGGCCAACGCTAGGATCGAGATCTTGGCGAGGTCGACCTTCTGCTGCCGCGCCAGCGCGAGCAGCAGATCGAGCGGGCCCTCGTAGCCCTCGACGTCGACGACCAACGCCGGTTCGGCCTCGGCCAGCTCCGTGGTGGGCCGGCCGGTTTCAAACGACAGAATTTCAGCGGTCATGCGCTCGCGGGTCCCAGCCGGTTGATCAAGGCGTCGAGCTCGCCGCGCGCGGCGTCACGATCGAAGCCTGTGGGTGCCTTGCGCGCCGCAAGCGCGCGATCGGCGCGAACCAGAGCCTGGCCGGCCAGCTCCGGCGTCTCGGCCGCGACCGCCTGCATCTCGTCCAGTCGGCCGTTGCAGTGAAGAACCATGTCGCAGCCGGCCGCCACGATCGCACGCGTGCGCTCGGCGATCGATCCGGCCAATGCGTTCATGGAAACGTCATCACTCATCAACAAACCCTGGAACCCGATCCGTTTGCGAATCACCCGTTCGATCATTGTCGCAGAAGTCGTGGCCGGATGGGCGGCGTCGATCGCGCTAAACACAACATGTGCAGTCATCGCCATCGGGAGGTCGGCCAGCGGCCTGAAGGCGGCGAAATCGGTTGCGTCGAGTTCCGCTTCCGGCGTGTCCACGGTCGGCAGCCGGAAATGGGTGTCGGCGGCGGCCCGGCCATGCCCCGGAATGTGCTTCAGCACCGGCAGCACGCCGCCCTGCTCCAGCCCCTCCGTCACCGCCCGGGCGATCGCCGCCACCTTTTCTGGCGTCGTGCCATAAGCCCGATCCCCGATCACGGCATCAGCGCCGGCGACGGGGACGTCGGCGAGCGGCAGGCAATCCACGGTGATGCCGAGCTTGAGCAGGTCGTCGGCGATCAGGCGGGCGCTGAGCCAAGCGGCACGGAGGCCTGCGGCCGAATCAAGATCGTAGAGACGGTCGAACACCACGCCGGCGGGATAGGCCGGCCAATGCGGCGGCCCCAGCCGCTGCACCCGGCCCCCCTCTTGGTCGATCAGGACTGGAGCCTCGGCGCGGCCGACGCAGGCCCTTAATTCCTCAACCAGTGCAGTCACTTGGGTGGGTGACTGGACGTTGCGTTTGAACAGGATGAAACCCCAGGGGCTGAACTCGCGGATGAACGCGCGCTCGGCGTCGGTGAGATCAGGCCCGGAGATGCCGGTAATGAAAGCCCGCATGGTCATGCGGGCCGCATAGACCCCGCCTCGGGGGCGGTCAAGCAAGCCTTACTGGTTGCTAAACGGGAAACACTGTCCGCCGGCGGTTTTCAACGATCCGCACATCTTGTTGGCCTCTTCCTTCGTCGCGAAGGGTCCGACGGCTGCGCGGTACCTGACACCGCCCTTCTCACCCAGATCCATCCGCCTGATGATCGGCTCATATTTGCCCAGCACGGCGCCGTACTTGTCCTGCACCGCCTTGTAGGACGACATCGCCTCCGCCTCGCTGGCCTGCGACGAGATCGAGACCAGATAGCCGCCGGTACGATCATTCTGGGTCTGCTCGGTGACGGGCACGGCCGCGGCGATGCGCGCCGGTGCGGCGGCCTGCGGTGTCAGCGGCATCGGGCTGTCATTGGCGGCCGACGCGTTGGCGTTGGCCGGCGATTTGCGGCCCTTCGGCGTCGCCGCCGGCTTGGTTGCAGGCGTCGCCGGCATCGGCGGATCGGCCGCTGCGGCCTGATTGCCCCCCGTCACGGACAGCGTCTTGATCGGACGCGGATCACTGTTGGGCAAAATGCCATTGGCGTTGGCCATTTGCGACATCGGGGCCGCCCCGGCGCTGACCGGCGGCGGAGCCGCATTCTGGTTCATTTGCGGGAACACCACGCGCGGATTGCCGCCGCGGGCGTTCAGATCCATCGGCGTCTCCTCGCGGGACACCAGCTTCTCGCCGCCGTCATTGCCGAGCAGGCGATCCGGCACCTTCGGCGTCGGATCCTGCTGGGCCATGATCTTGGTCGGACTGTTGTCGGCGCGAATGATCGGCGGCTCGCCAGTGCGGCCGGACGAGATGTAGGTCTTGTAGCCGTAGGCGCCGCCGGTGCCGACCACTGCAAGGGTCAACACCGCGAGCACGGTGCTCATGCCGCTGCGCCGCCGCGGCCGCTCCTCTTCCTCGCCCTCGTCGTAGCCGTCCTGATAGCCGTATTGGCCGTCCTGGAAATCGTTGTCGCCCTGAAACCCCTGCTGTCCCGAGCCCATCTGCCCGAACAGCGCATCGTCATAGCGCGAGGAGTCCGGCTCGTTGTCATCGAAGCCGTTGTCGCGGTTGTAGTCGCGGTCGTTCTCGGCGAACCCGTGGCGCGACTCCCCGACGCTGTAGTCGAGCTTGGACAGCTGGTCGGCGAACTCCGCGTTCGGATAACCCTGCTGCTGCCGGGGAGCGGGCGCGGGCGCGAAATCCTGGTCCGGGAAGCCCGGCTGGCCGCGCGGATCCTGATAGCCCGCCGGAAAGGCCGGCGGTGCCGGCGCCGGCTGCGGCGGCTCGCGGCCGATGTCGGCGAAGGGGTTGGCGGCGGCAGGCTGGGCACGTTGCATCCAGGCCGGAGCGCCGGCAGGAGGCATGCCGGGAACCGGCTGTTCTGGCGCGGGCGCGGCGGGGCGCACCATCGGACGCGGCTGAGATTGCGGAGTTGCCCGGCCCGACGCGGCAAAAGGATCGTTCTGCCCGATCAGGCGAGCGAGTTCGGCGAGCGGATCGGCATCGGCCTGCTGGTTTCCACCACGGCCAAAACCATCAGCGGGAAAGGGTCTGTCCTGGTAACGATCAGCCATCGTGATGAAGCGTCCCTGCGGGTGAGCCGCATATGCGTCCTAAGGCGGACCCTGCCAGATTGAGGCCCCCAACTGAAGTCGTGTGTTTCCCCCAATCAGCGCATTGCATCAGGAGCATTAACGCCCAAGATCGCAAGTCCCGACGCCAGAACCGAGACGACGCCCTGAACCATGGCCAAACGTGCCTTGGTCAATTCTGCATCATCATCGATAATGAAGCGTAAATAGGGCAAATCCCGCCCCCGCGTCCAGAGGGCGTGAAATTCGCTTGCAAGTTCATATAGGTAGAAGGCGATCCGGTGCGGCTCATGCGCTACGGCCGCGCTCTCGACCGTACGTGGGTACAGCGCCAGCCGTTTCAAGAGGTCGTGTTCAGCCGGGTCGGATAGTTTTTCGAGATTCGCCTGCGCCAGGAACGCGAGTCGCGCGCCCTCCGCCTCCGGCAATTCGGGCAGGCCTTCCCGGGCATTGCGGAAGATCGAATGCCCTCGCGCGTGGCCGTACTGGACGTAGAACACGGGATTGTCGCGCGACTGCTCGATCACCTTGGCAAGGTCGAAATCGAGCACGGCGTCGTTCTTGCGGTAGAGCATCATGAAACGGACCGCATCGCGCCCCACTTCATCAACAACTTCCCGCAAGGTGACGAAGTCGCCGGAGCGCTTCGACATCTTCACCGGCTCGCCATTGCGCAACAGCTTGACGAGCTGCACGACCTTGACGTCGAGCACTGCCTGCGCAGCCGTGACGGCCTTCACCGCCGCCTGCATGCGCTTGATGTAGCCGCCGTGATCAGCGCCGAATACGTCGATCAGGTCGGCGAAGCCGCGCTCGAACTTGTGCCGGTGGTTGGCAATGTCGGAGGCGAAATAGGTGTAGCTGCCGTCCGACTTGATCAGTGGACGATCGACGTCGTCGCCATAGGCGGTGGCGCGGAACAGGAGCTGCTCGCGATCCTCCCAATCCTCCACCGGCGCGCCCTTTGGCGGCGGCAGACGGCCTTCATACACGTCGCCCCGCTCGCGCAGGAACTCGATCGTGTCGGCAACCTTGTTGGTGCTACCTGCAATCAGCGAGCGCTCCGAAAAGAACACGTCATGACGGATGTTCAACGCGGCGAGATCGTCCTTGATCTCGGCCATCATCATCGCGATCGCCTTGTCGCGTACGATCGGCAGCCACTCGGTCTCAGGGAGCGCCTTGAGCTTGTCGCCGTACTCGCTCGCGAGCGCCTGCCCGACCGGCTTGAGATAGTCGCCGGGATAGAGCCCATCCGGAATCGCGCCGATATCCTCGCCGAGCGCCTCGCGATATCTGAGGAAGGCGGAGCGTGCGAGTACGTCGACCTGCGCGCCGGCGTCGTTGATGTAGTACTCGCGCGTGACGTCGCGCCCGGCGAACTGCAGCAGGCTGCATAGCGCATCGCCGAACACGGCGCCGCGGCAGTGTCCGACATGCATCGGCCCGGTCGGATTGGCCGACACGTACTCGACGTTCACCTTCGGCGCGCCGGGCACCGGCGTGACGCAGCCGTAAGCAGCGCCTTCGCGCAGGATCGTGCCGAGCGCTTGCGCCCAGACCACCGGCTGAAGCGTCAGATTGATAAAGCCGGGACCGGCGACGTCGACCTTGGCGACGAGTTCGTCGGCCCGCAGACGTTCGGCGATCTGCTCGGCGAGTTCGCGCGGCTTGGCCTTCGCCTCCTTGGCGAGCACCATCGCGGCATTGGTGGCCATGTCGCCATGGCTCGGATCGCGCGGCGGCTCGACCACCACGCGCGAAAAATCGATGCCCTCGGGCCAGCCGCCCTGCTTGGCGAGCGCGGCGCAGATGGCGTGGACACGCGCGAGCATGTCGGCAAAAAGGTAAGGGGTGGAAGCTTGTTCGACCATGCCGCCGCCTAACGCAAATCCGGAGTCGAGTCAAAAAGCCGGTGGTGCTCCGTTAAGGCGAAACGGTCCGTCATTCCGGCGATAAAGTGGCCGATGCGGCGAGCCCGATCGCCCTCGCCCTCGCAACCGTCCAGCCAGCCCGCGGGCAGCGTCGAACCGTCCTCATGGTAGCGGCCGTACAGGTCGGCGACGATGCGCTCGGCATCGCGCATCACCCGCATCACCCGCTCATGACGGTACATCCGCTGCCAGAGAAACCCTTTGATGGTCGCCTCGTGCTCGGCCACATCGGCCGGAAATGCCACCAGCGGCCCGCTGTGCCGCCTGATGTCGTGAGGCGACATCGGCTGCGCCCGCGCGATCCGGCGCTCGGTCTCAGCCGCCACGGCTGCGATCAGGTAAGAGATCAGCTCGCGCACCAGCTCGGCGCCGCGCCGGATCGGATCGAGCGCCGGATATTGGCGGTCGATCTCGGCGATCATCGCCGCGAGCAGCGGAATCTCCTTGAGGTCGTCGACCGTGAACAGGCCGGCGCGCAGCCCGTCGTCGATGTCGTGGGCATCATAGGCGATGTCGTCCGCCAGCGCCGCGACCTGGGCCTCGAGCGAGGCATAGCTCCACAGCTCCAGGTCGAACCGGGCGTTGAACTCGGTAATTCCCGGCGGGATCGGCGCCTGCAACGGCCCGTTGTGCTTGACGATGCCCTCGAGCGATTCCCAGGTCAGGTTGAGACCGTCGAAATCCGGGTAGCGCTGCTCGAACGACGTGACGATGCGCAATGTCTGGGCATTGTGGTCGAAGCCGCCATGGTCCGCCATGCAGCGGTTCAGCGCGCGCTCGCCGGCATGGCCGAACGGCGGATGGCCGAGATCATGCGCCAAGGCCAGCGTCTCCGTCAGGTCCTCGTCGAGGCCGAACTGGCGGGCGAGCGCGCGGGCGATCTGGGCGACTTCCAAAGAATGGGTCAGACGGGTGCGGTAGTGGTCGCCTTCGTGGAAGACGAACACCTGGGTCTTGTGCTTGAGCCGTCGGAAGGCGGTCGAATGGATCACGCGGTCGCAATCGCGGCGAAAGGGGCTGCGGGTGCGGGACGGCGGCTCGGCGAACAGGCGGCCCCGGCTGCGATCGGGATCGCAGGAATAGGGAGCGCGGGGGGCAGCCATTCCGACCGACACGGGCGATTGTTCCTTTTGCGGTTTGATTCCTCAGCGGAGCCCACTTAACTATGGGGAGTGCCCGGCACCAAATGAATAGGGCATGACGCGCCTCCCGGAGACCCATTGCCATGACTGATGCCTCGACCGGCCCCGTCACCATCAGCGAACGCGCCGCCCGCCGCATCGGAGAGATCCTCGGCAAGGAGAGCGCCGGCGCGATGCTGCGCATCTCGGTCGAAGGCGGTGGCTGCTCCGGCTTCCAGTACAAGTTCGACATCGACCGCGCCAAGGCGGACGACGATCTCGTCATCGAGCGCGATCGCGCGGTGGTGCTGGTCGATCCGGCCTCGGTGCCGTTCCTCGCCGGCTCGGAGGTCGATTTCGTCGACGACCTGATGGGCGCCTCGTTCCGGGTCAATAATCCCAACGCCACCGCCTCCTGCGGCTGCGGCACCAGCTTCTCGGTCTAGCCTCCGTCGTATCGGTCAGACCTCCGCGGTAACGGCAGGGCCGTCGGACGGCGCAAGCGTTGGCCCTTCAAGGCTCGGTGCGGGCGTTCCGATTGCCTTCAGCATCGCCGCCACCATGGCCGGCTTGCGCAACGGCTTGGCCAGAAAGTCGGTCATGCCGGCCTCGCGGCACTGCTTGATGTCGTCCGGGAAGGCGTTGGCCGTGAGCGCGATGATCGGGAGCTCGGCGAGCCGCCCGCCCCTCGCCCGGATGGTCCGGGTCGCAGTGATGCCATCCATCTCGGGCATGCGGACGTCCATCAGCACCAGATCGAATTCCTGTTCGTCCGCCGCCTTCACCGCCTGCAAGCCATCCGGAACGGTGCATTTCTCGACCGCGAACTCCTGCAGCATCTTCGACACCACCATGCGGTTGGTGGCGTCGTCCTCGGCGATCAGGACCCGCAAGGGACGGCCGAGCGCCCCGATCCGCGCCTTGAGGTCGCCGGCGCCGACGCGGTCGCCGCGCTGATCGGACACCTGCTTGTCGCTCCACGGCAGGGTCAGGCTGAAGCGGAAGGTCGAGCCTTCGCCCTGTACCGACGACACCGCAATCGATCCGCCCATCTGCTCGATGATGCGCCGGGAGATCGCGAGCCCCAGCCCGGTGCCGCCGAAGCGGCGATTGATCGACGCATCGGCCTGGGCGAAATCCGTGAACAGCTTGCCGACGCGATCGGCGGGAATGCCCATGCCGGTGTCGGAGACGCGCCACTCGATCGTCGCCTTGTGATCGTCCCGCGTGCGGCAGGCTACGGCAATGGTGACGCCGCCGCGCTCGGTGAACTTCACCGCGTTCGATGCAAGATTGATCAGGACCTGGCGAATGCGCGCCACGTCGCCCTTCAGAGCCGGCGGCAGCTTCGGATCGATGTCCGCGTTGACCAGCAGGCTCTTCGATTTCGCATTGACCCCCATGATGGCGGTGACCGCCTCGACCAGGGCTGCCGGCGAAAAATCCACCGTCTCGAATTCGAGCTTGCCGGCATTGAGCTTGGACAGATCGAGGATGTCGTTGAGGATGCGCTGCAGATTGTCGCCGGACTCGCGGATCGTCATGACCGCGTGGCGCTGCTCATCGTCGAGCTTTGTCTCCAGCAGGGTCGAGGCGAGCCCGAGCACGCCGTTCATGGGCGTGCGGATCTCGTGGCTCATCATCGCCAGGAAGTCGGACTTGGCACGGCTCTCGGCCTCCGCCTGCTCGGCCCGCCAGCGCTCGGTGACGTCGCGGCCGAAGCCGCGATAGCCCGCGAACTTGCCCTCATGGTCGCGCGCCGGCCGCGCCGTCAGCGCCCAGCGGCGGCGCTCGCCGCCCGCGACCACGACATGGATCAGGATCTCCGGGATCGACAGCCGCTTTGCCATGCGGTCGGCGAGAGTCGAAAGCGTCGCCGTATCCGTTGGGCAGAGATATTTCAGCGTATCGATCAGCCGCTCGCCCTTGAGCTGATCGAGCGGAAGCTGCGCCACGTCGGCGAAGCGCTGCGGCGCGTCGATCAGACGGCCCTCGGCATCGGTCTGCCACAGCCAGCTCGCGGCGTTCTCCTGGAATTCCTTCAGCAGCAGCGAGATCGTCTCGTTCTGGCGCTCATGCCGGATCTGCGCCTTCAGGTTCTCCAGGAACACGTTGCCGTGCGACACCAGGTGACGCACCATGAACGAGGTGTAGAGCAGCAGGAACACGACGAGCACGAGATAGGTCGCGCCGCCGCACAGAAACAGCGACCCCACCGAGGCGAGCATCAGGGTCCAGGTGTAGGCGAGGCCGGCCCGCGGCACGCTCGACATCGCGAACGCGCCACCGGAGATCATCCCGGTCATCAGCGAGCCCACGATGATCTGCAGATGCGGATCGACCTGCGGCATCACGATCAGCGGCAGCGATCCCCAGATGGTCGCCAAGAAAAACGCCTGCAGCGTCATCCGGGAGATGGCGCGTTCGGACGCCTCCTGCGGCCGCGACTTGCGCGCGCGCCACCAGCCGCGCAGCGCCATGCCGCCGGCCACGGCGATCGCGGCGCCCCACGCGATGAGGAAGAGATTGGAGACGGTGTTCCAGAACACGCCGAGAATGATCGCCGCGTTGGCGAAATTGATGCCGATGGTCACGGGGACGAGGCGCGCGACGGCATCGACCTGCTGCGCCCGGATGCGCCGGCGATCGCGCTCGGTCAGCGCTTCATCGTCGAGACCTTCGATGGCGCCGAAGCCGCCGATCCAAAGGAAGAAGGCACCCAGCGGGCTGCCACCGGCCGTTCGCTTCGAGCGCGTGGGATCCCCAGGCCAATTCATGAGCGCGCAGAACCTTCCTTGTGATCCCTTGCCATGCCTGACCGGCTGCTTCAGCCGCGTTAATTGTCCCGCCCGTAGAATTACGGAAGCTCCGAACGCGCGCGCTGACAGGGCTGGATGCAACTCGTCGTTCTCGCGGCACGATATGCCCGAGTCATGATCGTCGATTTCACCCTCGTTGAGGTCGAGGGCGCAGGGAATGCCGGGTGCTGGCCGCAACCCATGGCCCGCCTGCAGAAAAAAAGCAGGCGGCAGTCACCACAGGTCCAGCCGGTCAACCGGCATTCCCTGCGCGACGGCTCTACGCCTTATACGCACTCTCCCCGGGGACCGGCTTGATTGCCCCCGTGACCGGCGGATCATCGTCCCCACCGGCTTGGCCTCAGCATCGGGAGACCAGGACCATGCGATTTCGGCGTGCGCCAGGACTGTTCGTCCGCACGGCATCAGCCATGCTGCAGTCCACAGCGCCCGTCGCATCCCGCCCCGCGTGTCGTGACGATCGCGATACGCCCCTCGTGCCGGGGCGGGACGACCTGAATGAAGCACGATTTCTGATAAAAAGAAACAACGAAATTTTTCGACGCGGGACTGGACAGGGCAAATCAGCTTGAAGCGACTGACGAAAATCCTTTCGGCGCGCAGACGGATTCGACGCCGGCCGCACCGGCTGACGCTCGAAGAATACACAAGGCCGCGCCACCGATTTGCCCGACGGGCACGCGCGAGGGCCAGTGTCGCGCCGCGCTCGGACCGATCCCTCAGATCACCGCGCCGGATGCGTAGGCGCTGGCCCAACGCGGAAACCCGTTCTCCATGGCGCGCGCCGCGGCGCGATCCCAGTCGTAGGTCAGCGCGAACAACTCCACCTGCCAATGTCCGCGCCGCTCCGTCAGAACGGCATAGCGCACGTGCGGCGAGCGATATTCGAGCTGGGCAGCGACGGGGATGTCGCCGAATACGGGGCAGCCGACGCTGCCGGGATTGACCACCAGGGGACCGCGCGGCACCTGCACCATCGCCTGCCGATGGCTGTGGCCACACAGCACCAGCGTGGCGCCGCCGAGATTGACGAGACGCGCGGCCAGCACGT
Organism: Bradyrhizobium sp. SZCCHNR1043; assembly: GCF_032489675.1. Classification (NCBI taxonomy): domain Bacteria; kingdom Pseudomonadati; phylum Pseudomonadota; class Alphaproteobacteria; order Hyphomicrobiales; family Nitrobacteraceae; genus Bradyrhizobium; species Bradyrhizobium sp. SZCCHNR1043. The sequence goes on along the minus strand of NZ_JAUEYN010000005.1, from coordinate 183,923 downwards.
CGCGACGCGCCGAGACGTAGCGGCCGTCGTCGAGCATCTCTTCGAGGAGGCAGGTGCTGTCGTCATCCGGCGTGCCGTGGACGGCAAGAATGCCCTGCTCCAACGCGATCCGCGCCGGCAAGGCATGCAACTGGCGTCGCTGCTCAGGCGTGAGCGCCGCACGCGCGAAGCGGCCGGCCGGCGACAGCTTCTCCTCCGGCCATTCCTCGATCCAGCGGTCATGATTGCCGCGCACCGTCGGCAGCGCCAGCGACTGCAGCAGCTCGAAGGTTTCCTGCGGCCATAGCGGGCTGGTGACGCAGTCGCCGAGATTGACGGTGGCATCGACGCTGCGGGTCGCGATGTCGGCGAGCACGGCCTCCAGTGCCGGAAGATTGCCATGCACATCGGAAATCACGGCCAGTCGCATTGTCGTTTCCTCGCGTCGCAATTCGTAGTGATCACTTGAGACAGAGCCATAGCATGATCGTCATTGCGAGCGAAGCGAAGCAACCCAGGGCGACCCAGGAACTATGGATTACTTCGCTTCGCTCGCAATGACGGCGCAAACGTAGGGTGGGCAAAGCGGCGCCGAAGGCGGCGCGTGCCCACCATCGCGATCATGTTGTGGAACGATGGGCACGGTGCTCGCGACGCTGGCGCGTCGCTGTGCGCCTTTGCCCACCCTACGATTCTCTCATTGCGGCGCATTGATCGCGAACACATCGGCGCGCTCGATGATCAGGTCGCGAAACAGACGCGCCCTATGCGACATCCATTGCGGATCGGGATAGACGACGTGCAGCGGCAGCGACGGGACGTCGTAGTCGGGCAGCAAGTGGATCAGCTTGCCCGACACGATATGCTCCACAGCGCACCAGTCCGGCAGCACGGCAGCGCCGAGCCCTTCCAGCGCGGCCAGGGTCATGATGTCGGCGTCATCACACGTGAGCGATGGCATGATGCCGACGACGTGGCGGCCGGTCTCGGACTCGAAGCTCCATTCGTTCTTTGGCGACAACCGCGAATAGGTCACGCAGGGGAGCTCGCGCAGATCGTTCGGCAGCCGCGGCTGACGGTGCCGGGCGAGCAGCGTGGGCGCCGCGACCAGCAGCCGCTTCACGGTGCCGACGCGGCGCGCGACCAGCGAGCTCGAGCTGAGCACGCCAATACGGACGGCGAGCTCGGTTCCGGTTTCGACGAGGTCAACGAACTGCTCGGTGAACCGGATGTCGAGCCGCACCTCGGGATAACGGCGGCTATATTCGGCGAAGATGTCAGCGAAGAAATAGCGGCCGAACGAGGTCGGCACCGTCATCCGCAAGGTGCCCGAGGGCGCGCCGACGCGCTTCGGCGACGGCACGCCGGCGCTCTCGAACAAGGTGACGATGTCCTTGGCGAGCTTGAGGACGCGATCGGCCTCGGTGGTCGGACGCAGCTTGCGCGTGGTGCGGACGAACAGGCGGCAGCCGAACTGCTCCTCCAAGAGCGCGATGCGCTTGGTGATCGCCGGTTGTCCCAAGCCGAGATCGGCCGCGGCCTGGGTGAAGCTGCCGGCCTCCATGACGCGGATGAAGGTCTGCAGCGCGTCGATCCGGTCCATCCATTCCTCCCCGGAATGAGTTTTATTCTCCTCATTCCGTATACGTCAGGAGGCGGCCTGGTCTAGCCTCTCAAAAAATGAAACGGAGGGAGACCATGGAGAAGTCGATTGGCATTGTCGGAGCCGGCATCGGCGGGCTGCATCTCGCGCTCTATCTGCAAAAGCATGGCGTCCGGGCGACGGTCCTGACCGACCGCGAGCCCGAGCAGTATGCTGCAACGCGGCTGATGAACACGGTGGCGCACCACGGCGTCACGGTGGCACGCGAGAACGAGCTCGGCGTGAACCATTGGGACGATCCTGATGTCGTCTATCACCACCATGATCACTTCTTCAATTTTCCGGGCAGCCCCCTGCTCTTCCGCGGCGCGTTCAAGCAGCCGAGCCGGGCCGTCGACTATCGGATCTATTTGCCGGCGCTGATGAAGGATTTCGAGGATCGCGGCGGCGCGATCGAATATGCCAGCATTCAGGACGACGACATTCCGGCGCTGGTGGCGCGCTTCGACCTGCTCGTGGTATCGACCGGCAAGGGCGCGCTGGGGCGGATGTTCAGCCACCGGCCGGAGCTGTCGCCCTACAACCAGCCGCAGCGCCTGCTCTGCGTCGGCCTGTATGACGGCGTCGACCACGGCAGCCCCGACGGCGACGATCCGCGCGGCGTGACGCTGTCGGTCTCGCCGGGGCATGGCGAGATGATCGTGATCCCGACGCTCACCTTCGGCGGCATGAAGACGGCGCTGCTGATGGAGAACATTCCCGGCGGTGACATGGCCGAGCTGGTGTCGCTCAACTACGACGCCGATCCCTCGGGCTTCCGGCGGACGCTGCTCGACAAGCTGGAGAATCACCATCCGCACACCTACAACCGGATCGACACGCACCGCTTCGATCTGCAGCCGCTGGACCTCTTGCAGGGCGCCGTGGTGCCGACCGTGCGGCGCTCCTCGGTCAGCTTCGACGACGGCAAGATCGCGATCGCGCTCGGCGACGTGCATTCCGTGGTCGATCCGATGATGGGCCAGGGTGCCAACATGGCCTCCTATGCCGCGTTCGAGCTTGGCAAGGCGATCACCGAGGCGGTGGCGTTCGACGACCGCTTCGTCGAGACGGTCGATCGTGCGCGCGAGAACCGCGTGCTCGCCGCCGCGCGCTGGACCAACCTGATGCTACAGCCGCCCTCGGAGGCGATGGGCCGGCTGATCTTCACCATGGCGCAGGATCGCGGGCTCTGCGACGAGTTCACCGACAATTTCAACTATCCTGAGCGGCAATGGGACCGGCTGGCGAGCGAGCGGCGGATTCATGCCTGGATCGATGACCGAGCAAAGCTTGCAGCGTGATGGCGGAGAAAAGCCGATGAGCCATCAGCCGGACCCGGCCAGTTTTCGCGCGGCCGCGTCGCGGTTCTCGACCGGTGTGACCGTGGTGACCAGCAGCGGCGAAGACGGCGCGGCGGTCGGCATGACCGCCAACAGCTTCACCACGGTCTCGACGCAGCCTCCGACGGTGCTGGTGTCGCTGAAGCGCGGCCGGACGTGGCAGGCGGTGAGCACGACACGTCGCTATGCGGTCAATGTGCTCGCGGCCGATGACGTCGCGATATGCCGGCATTTCGCCGGCACTCCGCTGGCCCAAGGAGCACCAGCGCTTGACGCGCGCGACGGGTTCTTCCTGCTGCCGCAGGCCATCGCGCAGTTCGGCTGCGAGGTCGTCAGCACGGTCGAGATCGCTGACCACACGCTGTTCATCGGCGAGGTCCGCTGGTGCCGGCACAGGGACGGCCTGCCGCTCGCGTTCTACGCCAGCCGCTTCCGCAACGGCTTGGGTGCGGAGATCTTGCCGGGCGATGCGCCGGCGTATCCGGCGGAGGGATGGAGCATTTGACCGCGTGGCGCGGTGGGCACGGCGCTGCGCGCCTTTTGCCCACCCCACCAGTCGACGGAAGTCTGATGCGGTTCGCCGGGACGACTTAGTGAGCCAAACATCGTCACATTGAAGACTGCGGGTCCGGCACAGTCGTGAGGCTCAACCGCCGATCGGTCCGGGGTCGATGCCCCCCGTTGTGGCGGCTCCAGGATGACCGGAGCGCGGCCACGTGACGATCGAACCTAAATTTTACCGCCCACCCCGCCTCGCCGTCAAATGGATCGGCACCGCAGGCGCCAGCCCTGCGGCCGGTGGTCCACAGGAGTTGCGCTCGTCGTCGGCTAGCGGCGCTCGTTCAGCCTGTGATTCCACGCCATTCGCCTTGACCGGGGTGGTCGCGGCTTGATCTAACCGGGGCCGTTTCTCCTTCCCCCGGGAACCTCAGGCCATGCGCATCGCCACCTGGAACGTCAATTCGGTCCGGCAGCGGATCGATCACCTCCTCACCTGGCTGAAGGAGTGCGCGCCGGACATCGTCTGCCTGCAGGAGATCAAGTGCACCGATGACGCGTTCCCCAGGCTGGAGATCGAGGCGCTCGGCTACAACGTGGTGACGCACGGCCAGAAGACCTTCAACGGCGTGGCGCTGTTGTCGAAGCTGCCGTTCGACGAGACCAAGTCCGGGCTCGATGGAGATGCAGAGGATGTGCATGCGCGCTTCCTGGAAGGCGTGGTCAGCCTCAGAAGCGGCGTCGTCCGCATCGCCTGCCTCTATCTGCCCAACGGCAATCCGCCGAACACGGAAAAATATCCCTACAAGCTCAAATGGATGTCGCGGCTTCGTGACTATGCGCGTGAACGGCTGAAGACCGAGGAGCCGCTGATCCTCGCAGGCGATTTCAACGTCATCCCCACGGCGGCCGACGTCTCCAATCCGGAAGCCTGGGTCGAGGACGCGCTGTTCCGCCCGCAGACGCGCGAGAGCTTCCAGGCGCTGCTCGGCCTCGGGCTCACCGATGCGCTGCGCGCGGTGACCGATGCGCCCGGGCAATACACGTTCTGGGACTATCAGGCCGGCGCCTGGCAGAAGAACATGGGGATCCGAATCGATCATCTGCTGCTGTCGCCGCAGGCCAGCGACAGGCTGGTCGAGGTCGGCATCGACAGTTATGTCCGCGCCTGGGAGAAGCCGTCGGATCACGTGCCGGTGTGGGCCGATTTCGATCTCGAGACGGCGTAGAGTTCAAGGACGGTTCCCGTGATGCGTTACTCACGGCGGCAATTGTTTCCGCTCGCGCTCGTGCCCCTGCTGGTGAAGCCCGCGCTCGCAGCCGACCTCCAAGAGACAATTGCGGGCATCGAGGCCGACAGCGTCGGGCGGCTCGGCGTCGCGCTGCTGGACACCGCGAGCGGCGCCCTGAGCGGCCACCGGCTCGACGAGCGGTTCCCGATGTGCAGCACCTTCAAGGCGGTGCTGGCGGCCGCTATCCTGACCAAGGTCGATGCCGGCGCCGAGCAGCTGGCGCGCCGCATTCCGATCGCGCAAGGAGACATCCTGTCCTATGCGCCGGTCACCAAGCTGCATGTCGGCACGTCGGGCCTCTCGATCGGCGAGCTGTGCGAGGCCACGGTGACGCTGAGCGACAACACCGCGGCGAACCTGCTGCTGGCGTCGCTCGGCGGTCCGACCGGACTGACCCGCGCCATCCGCGGCTTCGGCGACGCCATCACCCGGCTCGACCGCATCGAGCCCGAGCTCAATGAAAGCGTGCCGGGCGATCCCAGGGACACCACGACGCCGGCGGCGATGGCGCAGACCTTGGCGAAGCTGACGACCGGCAATGCCCTGTCAACCGCGTCGCGCGACGTCCTGAACGGCTGGCTGATCGCCTGCAAGACGGGTGGTGCCAAGCTGCGCGCCGGCCTGCCCGGCGAATGGCGCATCGGCGACAAGACCGGCGCGGGTGAGCGCGGCAGCAGCAACGACGTTGCGGTGATCTGGCCGACGGGACGCGCTCCGGTGATCGTGACGAGCTATCTCACGGAGACCAAGGCCAGCGACGACAAGCGCAACGCGGTTCACGCGGCGGTCGGCCGAGCCGTCACGGCTGCGCTCGGCGCCTGACCGGCGCACACGCCGAGATCGATCCCTCGATGCGTCGCTGCGATCGTGTCGAAGCCGGCCCGCAGCTGGCGGACCTCGCGTGCGGCGAGCCGAACCCCAATGCCGGCCCCCTCCGGCAGCAGACTCGCGGCTGCATAAAGACCATCGACGCCCGCAAGCGCATCGGCCAGACGCAGTCGAATTGCGCCGTGATCGTGGCCCTCCGGCAGCAGCTGCAGCGCCGAGCCGAAGGCGCGGTGGCCCTTGAACAGCGCGATCGTGGGACCGCGCAGATGCATGCGGTCGATCAGCAAGGGATCCGCACCCGGCCGTCGCACGACGAGCGTGGAATCGAGCTCGCGGAACAGCCGCCCCTGCCCGTCAGGATCGTGCATCGTGAACGCGTCGGCCACGAGCGCAGACACATCGTGAGCGCATTCGAGATCGAGCACCTGACCCAGCGCCGCCTCGGGAAACAGGATGCGTGGCTCGGGCCGGTAGTCGAGCGAGGCGCCGGCCGCGACGTGTAGCTTCACCTGCTCCACGGCGCGCATGCCCCGTTCGGCGCGATGCACGGAGGTCGCGCCCTGCGTCGTGATGCAGACGGCGGCGCCCTCGCCGAGCATGAAGCGCTGCGTCAGCCGGTCCTCGCCGTGCACGGCGCCGCTGCCGGTCTGCAGGATCACGCTGAGGCGATCGGGCCGCGCCGGGTCGGTGTGGAAGCTGCGCGTCAGCACGAACGGCCAGGCGAACAGCCGGCGGTCGATCACGGTGCGGCCGCCGCGCCGGACGAAGCTCAGGTCAAGCCGCGGCTGCTCTATGGGGACGCCATCGGTCACGTGCGGAACAGCACCTCGCGCTCGAGCAGGTCGACGATCGCTTCAACGCCCTCGCCGCGCCGGCAGTTGGTCAAGAGCACGGGCCGTCCGCCGCGCACATCGGTGGCCTCGCGCTGCATGCGGGCGAGATCGACGCCGACATGCGGGGCGAGATCGACCTTGTTGATGACGAGCAGATCGGCGCGGATCACGCCGGGACCGCGCTTGCGCGGGATGTCGTCGCCGCCGGCGACGTCGATCACGAACATCCAGAAATCGGTGAGGTCGCGCGAGAACGTCGAAGCGAGGTTGTCGCCGCCGCTCTCCAGCAGGATCAGCTCGACGCCGGGAAAGCGCCGCTCCAATTCGTCGGCGGCCTCGATGTTGAGCGTCGGGTCCTCGCGGATCACGGTGTGCGGACAGGCGCCGGCCTCGACCGCCGAGACTCGTTCGGGATCGATCAGGCCGGAGCGGCGGACGCGCTCGGCATCCTCGGCGGTGACGAGATCGTTGGTGATGACCGCGATGTCGATGCCGCGCGCCTGCAGCGCCGGGATCAGGCGCTCGACCAGCGCCGTCTTGCCGGAGCCGACGGGGCCGCCGATGCCGACGCGCGCCGCGGTCATGGGCTGATCGACGCGGGTGAGAACGAGCCGGCTCATCGCAGCATGAACCTCCTTGCGAGCGGCACCGTGGTGGCCGGCGGGCACATCAGCAGCTTGCCGTCGGCGCGCACCTCGAAAGTCTGCGGATCGACCTCGACATGCGGCATCGCCGCGTTTCTGATCATGTCGGTCTTGCGCAGGCGACGGACATTCTTGATCTGCACGGTCTCGCGGCCCAGCCCGAGCTTGCGGCGGATGTCGGCCTCGACCGCGAGCTTCGACATGAAGTTCACGCCGAGCCGCTGGGGCGCAGCACCGAGCGCGCCCCACATCCGCTTCTGGATCATCGGCTCCGACAGGCCGAGGCTGCCATTGCCGTCGCCCATCGCCGCCCACACCGGGAAGCCGTTCTTGATCACCATGTAGGGCTTGAGGCCGAACGAGGCGCGCGGCCACAGCACCAGATCGGCCATCTTGCCCACCTCGATCGAGCCGACGACATGATCGATGCCGACGGCAACAGCGGGATTGATGGTGAGCTTGGCGACGTAGCGCTTGATGCGCTCATTGTCGGCGCGCGCGGTCGTCTCCTCCGGCAGCCGGCCGATGCGGTCCTTCATCACGCTGGCGAGCTGCCAGCATTTGGCGACGTTCTCGGCCAGCCGCCCCATCCCCTGCGTGTCCGTGCCGAAGATCGAGATCGCGCCCATGTCGTGGAGGAAATCCTCCGCCGCCATCGACTGTGCGCGCACCCGCGCCTCGCCGAACATGACGTCCTCGGGGGCGTTGTAGTTGAGCTGATGACAGATCATCGTCATCGGTACGCCCTCCTCCATCCCATACGAGGTGTAGGGATTGGTCGGATTGGTCGAGGACGGGATCACGTTGGGCCAGGACACGACCTTGAGCAGGTCGGGCGCATGGCCGCCGCCGGCGCCCTCGACGTGGTACATGTGGATGGTGCGGCCATCGACCGCGGCCATCGTGTCCTCGCAGAAGCCGTATTCATTGATCGAGTCGGTATGCAGATGGACGGCGAAATCGTTGCGGTCGGCGGCGATCAGGCTCTTGTCGATCACGTCGGGCGCGGCGCCGAAATCCTCGTGGATCTTGACGGACATGCCGCCGGCCGCGACCGCCTCCTCGACCGCTTCGGGGTTGGAGCCGCCGCGGCCGAACAGCGCGTAGTTCAGCGGCGAGAACTCGATCGATTTCAGGAAATGGCCGAAGTTCGGCCCCGAGCCGCTGCCGACGTCGAAGACAGGCCCCGAGCCGTTGCCAACCAGGGTCGTGGTGCCGCCGGCGAGGGCATGATCGGATTGTTCTGGCGAGATCAGATGCGCGTGGGATTCGATCGCGCCCGCCGTGACGATGAACGGGCCGCCGGCGATCGGCGCGGTGGTGTGTCCCACCACCATGTCCGGATGCACGTCCGGCATCACGTCGGGATTGCCGGCCTTGCCGATGCCGACGATGCGGCCGTCCCGGATGCCGATGTCGGCCTTCACGATGCCGGCGACGGCATCGATGATGGTGGCGTTCTTGATGACGACGTCGAGGACCTTGTGCGACGACGTGCGGTGGCCGGCGATGGCCTCGCCGTCGCGCAAATTCTTGCCGGCGCCGACCAGCAGCTCATGGCCGTAGGTCGTGTAGTCGTGCTCGATCTCGGCGAGCAGGCTGGTGTCGGCGAGCCGGATCAAATCGCCTTTGGTGGGACCGTACAGCTCGGCATAGGCGCGGCGGGTCAGCGTGGCCATGATCATCAGGCTCCCAGGTAGCCGCGCGACTGCGCGAGCTTCAACGCGGCTTCGCGCGCGCCGGCTGCATCGAGCGGGCCGTTGACGAGGCCGGCCTGGCCGCGCACGATCCGGTCGCCGGTGATCAGCACCAGTCGCACGGACTTGGTGACACCCGGCTCGAAGCGGACGCCGAGTCCCGCCGGACGATCGATCTTCATGCCCCAGGCGGCGGCGCGGTCGAACAACAGCGCGCGATTGACCTCGAAGAAATGGGTGTGGCTGCGCACCTGGATGTCGCGGTCGCCGGTGTTGACGACGTCGAGCGTGACCGCCGGCAGCGTGGTGAACATTTCGATGTCGCCGGAGCCTTCGATGATCTCGCCTGGCACGATGTCATCGGCGACGGCGCCCTCCGCCGGCTGGATCGGCTCGAACAGCGCCATCACCTTGGTGCCCTCGGCGAACATCAGCTCGACATACAGCATCGGAATCATCTGGGCGACGCCGGGCTCGACGTCGTCGGTCGTGAGCAGCCGCCCCGCCATGTCACGGATCTCGGCATAGGGCAGATTGCGGCGCGCCGCGGTCATCACTTCGTCGGTGATGTAGGCCACCGCCTCGGGATGGCTAAGCCTGATGCCGAGCAAGCGATTGCGCCGCGCCATCTGCGCGGCGTTGAAGATCTCGAGACGATCCATCTCGGTCGGCGACAGGTTCATCATGGCGCAACCTCTCAGGTCGTGAACATGCGCACGTGCCGCAGCGGACCGCGCGACACGGCGATGTCGATGAAGGGCGTGAAGCTCGATGGCATGGCGTCGTCGTCGGGTGTATCAGCCAGCAAATCGGAGAGCAGCGCGCGGGCGCGCGCGAGGCTGCGTTGAGATTCGATGTGGCCGATCAGGCCGAGCCGCACGGCGGCGCTGACGAGACCGGTGATGAGCGTCCAGCCGGAGACGAGCTCGGCGGCGGCAAGGCCGAGACCGGCATCGCGGCCGGTGATGGCCTGCACGACAGGCAGATGGCCGAGACGCACATCGGTCGAGACCTGGGCGCGATAGGCGACCGACAAGGGACCGGCGAGCTTGACCCAGACGCCGAGCAGCGCCCTGCCCGCGCGCCGCGAGCCGTCGCGCATCTCGGCCGACGGTGTGGTCGCCTCCGCGAGGCGATCCACGGCGGCGATGTCGTTCGCATGCCATGCTCTTCGCAGCAGGATGCGATCCATGCTTGCCCAGCGCTGCGCAAGGTGATCGGCAATGACGTCGTCGAGATCATCGCGATCGGACAACAGGCCGTCGGCGGCGAGGCCTTCGATGCCCCAGGAGAACGCAAAGCCGCCGGCAGGAAAAGCGCTGTCGCCGAGCTGCAGCAGCACGAGCGCCTCGCCGCGGTCAAACATGATCGCGCTCCACGACCTCGCCGGCATCGAGCAGCGGCTGTACGCGGGCGCGATAGGTGTCGAGCGGGGCATCGAGCAGCACGATCAGATGATCGTCTTCGAAGCGAACCCGCCAATGCAGGTTGCCGGCGTGCCAGCCGAGCTTGAGCGCGCTGGCCGGATCGCGCGGCGTGAGGTGCCAGACCCTCTGCTCGCCGAAACGGGCGATGATGGCGCGATCGGATTCGAGATAGAGCAGCGCGCCGTCGACCAGTTCCTCGTCACGATCGAGGCTGACGGCACAGTCGGTTCCGCGATCGGTCGTCAGCCGGAAGCGCTTGCGGCCGGCATCGGCCGGCGGCACGAACAACAGCTCGATGCCGCCGCGGTGCTCCAGCGCGTGCAGCCGGCCGGCATAGGCCTTGTCTTCGGCGCGTCCTAGGATGCCGTGAAGACGCAGCATCGGCGTAGGTCCTCCTTATTCGTCAGTTCTCGGCATTGGGGCCTCATGGTTCGAGACGCCCGCCAAGTGGCGGGCTCCTCACCATGAGGGTTGAGAGTTTCGCGGTGGGTTAGCTTCGCTGTGAGTTTTCTCCCGCCACAGCCACCGTCCTCGTCCTGAGGAGCCCGCCGCAAGGCGGGCGTCTCGAAGGACGATTGGTTTGCTCAAGTACCTCCGCGCCCTACCGCAGCGTCGCCGAGACCTCCTGCGAGGTCACGAGAATGACCTCGCCGTCGAGGATCGGCTTGGCGATGCCGAAGAAGGTCGCCACCGCGGCGGAGCCGTTGTGGCGGTCCATCGCGGCCTTGTCGGCGAAGCGCTCGTAGGTCGTGAACAGACCGGGCTCGGTCTCGCTCTGCGAGATGAAGAACCCGATCGTCTCCGGCTCGCTCTCCGCGACATGGGCCGCGACGGCGACGAGAGCGTCGCGCATCGTGGCCTCGTGTCCCGCCTTGGCCCTGATGACCGCGGTGATGGTGATCATCAGAAGGTCTTCCAGTCGCCGTCGGCCTCGAACGCGCTCGCCGCCTGGTAGATCGTGGACTCGCCATAGTCCTTGCCGATCAGCATCAGGCCGACCGGCAGGCCGTCCGACAAGCCGCACGGCAAGGTCATCGCCGGATGACCTGTGACGTCGAACGGGCTCGTCGTCGCGGTCATCTCGAAGGCGCGCTGCACGACCTCGGCGAGCGGCGCATCCTTGGCCGGGATCGGCGTCGCGACGCAGGGCAAGGTCGGCATCAGCAACAGGTCATAGGAGCCGAACATGGCATCATAGGCCGCCTTGGCCTGGATCGCGATGTTGCGCGACTTCGCGTAGTAGCGGCCGCGATAGTGCTCGAGGCCCCACTGCCCGACCAGCATGGTCAACTTCAACGTCACCGACAGATCGTCGGCGCGCGTGCGCCAGCCGGAATGCGCGTCGAGCAGACCGACGTCGTAGAGCCCCTTCCAGTTGAAGCCCATGCCATTGCCGAGCATCATCTGCACCAGGAAGCCTTCGAGCGTGATCGGATTCCACGCCGCCAGCGCATGCATGTGTTCGGGGATCGAGACCTCGGACACCGAGGCGCCGAGCTTGGCGAAGCGCTCCGCGCCGGCCTTGACCTTGGAGATCACGCCCTCTTCCATGTTCGGCGCGCTGAAACCTTCCTTGAGCACGCCGATCTTGAGCCCCTTGACGCCCTTGCCGAGCGACTCGGTGTAGGCGGAGACCTTCGGCGCATATTGCCTGGGATCGAGCCCGTCGGCGCCGGCCAGCACTTCGAGCAGCAGCGCATTGTCGGCAACCGACTTGGTCATCGGTCCCGTGTGGTCGATCGTCGACTCGATCGGCATCACGCCGGTGTAGGGCACGAGACCGTGGGTCGCCTTCATGCCGTAGATGCCGCAATAGGACGCGGGGATGCGGATCGAGCCGCCCTGGTCGCCGCCGATGGACATGTCGACCTCGCCGGCCGCCACCAGCGCGGCGCTACCCGAGGACGAGCCGCCGGCGGAATAGCCCATCTTCCAGGGATTGTGCACCGGCGCGGGATTGGAAGTGTGGCTGCCGCCGGACAGGCAGAAGTGTTCGCAGACCGCCTTGCCGACGATGGTGCCGCCGGCATCGAGGATGCGGGAGACGATGGTGGCATCGGCGGCGGGAATGAAACCCTCGAGCGTGGTCGATCCGTTCATCATCGGCACGCCGGCGAGCGCGACGTTGTCCTTGAGCACAACGGTGCGGCCTGCGAGCTTGCCGCCCGATGCGCCCTTGACCTCGGTCTTGATCGCCCAGGCGTTGTACTTGTTCTCCTTCGCCGGCGGCTTGGCGCCCGGCGTACGCGGATATTTCACCGGCGGCAGCGGGTTCGGCAACTCATCGATGATGTCGTACTGATCGAACATGCCGCCCATCAGCGACAGATATTCGGCGGCCTCCTCGACCGTCATGTTCATATGCAGGCTGGCGGCGAGATCGGCGACTTCCTCGGCATTCGGGCGTTTGATGGACATGAGTCATCCTTTCTTGTGAGGACAAGCTGGGCAGAGACAGCAAATTGTCAGTTCAATGGGCCGGCGCAGCACGCCGGTAGATTCTAGCTCGGGACCATCTGACCTTCCCGGGCCAGCAGAGTCTCACGGTCGAGCTCCTCGGTGATGCGCCCCTTCTGGATGTGCAGGATGCGATCCGACAACGACGTGATGAATTCGAGGTTCTGCTCGACCACGATCAAAGACATCTTCCAGCGCATCTTCAGCGCCAGCAGGGTCTCGATGATCTCCTCGATGATCGACGGCTGGATACCCTCGGTCGGTTCGTCCAGCAGGATCAGCCTCGGCTTGGTGCAGAGGCAGCGCGCCAGCGCCAGCAGTTGCTGCTCGCCGCCGGACAGCGCGCCGCCGCGACGATCGAGCAGCCGGACCAGCCGCGGGAAATCCTGGAGCACGGCATCAATGACGCTGCGATCTTCCTTGGGCGCGGATGCGAGGCCCATGCGCAGATTTTCCATGACCGACAGGTCCGGGAAGATCTCGCGGCCCTGGGGCACAAGGCCGATGCCGAGCCGCGAGCGCTCATGCGGCTTCAGATGCGTGATGGTCTTGCCCGCGAACACGACCGAGCCGTCGGTGGTCGGCAGATGCCCCATCAGCGTGCGCAGCGCGGTGGTCTTGCCCATGCCGTTGTGACCGAGAATTCCAAGATACTCGCCATCGGCCACCGTCAGGTCGACGCCGAACAGGATCGGAATCCGGCCATAGCCGGATTTGAGCCCCTTGACCTCGAGAAGCGCGCTCATGCTGCCACCTTCTTGCCGAGATAGACGTCGCGTACGCGCTGGTCGGCGAGCACCTTGTCGACGGTGTCCTCCACCAGCACGCGGCCCTGGTGGAACACCGTGACGCGCTTGGCGATCTGCTTGATGAACTCCATGTCGTGCTCGACCACGACAATGGCGCGGGTCTGGTTGATCTCGCGGATGATCGCCGCCGTGTGGAAGGTCTCCTCGTCGGTCATCCCCGCGGCGGGCTCGTCGAGCAGGATCAGCTCCGGCTCGGCGGCGAGCACCATGCCGATCTCGACCCATTGCCGCTGGCCGTGCGACAGGGTGGCGACGATGCTGTCGGCGTATTCGGTCAGCCGGATCATCTCGAGCACGGCATTGACCGCCGGACCCTGCTGGCGCGGCGTCGCCTTGCGGCGCACCGCCATCCAGATGTTCTCGCGCACCGACAGGCCGTTGAACACATTCGGGACCTGGGTCTTGATGCCGATGCCCATGCGCGCGATCTCGTGCGACAGCTTGCCCGCGATCGGCATGCCGCGGAATGCGATGCTGCCCGAAGTCGGCACCAGTTGTCCGGTCAGCGTCTTGAAGAACGTGCTCTTGCCGGCGCCGTTCGGGCCGATCAGGCAGCGCAGCTCCATCTCCTGAAGCGTGAAGGTGATGTCGTCATTGGCGACCACGCCGCCGAAGCGCATCGTCAGGTGCTCGGCCTTGAGCAGAGGAACCAGGTCCGCCATGTCATTCGGCTCCTGCGGGATGCGGCGCCGCCGCTGGCTGCATCGGGGGACCGTTGGTCTTCTTCCTGTCCGGCATCAGCCGCATCACGAGATCGCGGGCGGTCGGCACCATGCCCTTCGGCAGCAGCAGCACGAAGATCACCAGCACGCCGCCGAGCACGAGGTTGGAGTTCAAGAGCTGCTGCGAGCCGATATAGGCGACGATGTATTCGATCACGACGCAGCCGATGATCGGACCGAGCAAGGTGCCGAGACCGCCGACCGTGATCCAGATGATGATCTCGGCCGACAGCGACAGGCTGAAGATGGTGGGGCTGACAAAGGCGCCCCAGTTGACGTAGAGCGCGCCGGCAAGACCGGCGATCGCGCCGCCGAGGATGAAGGTCAGGCACTTCACGAGCCGCGGGTCATAGCCGAGCAGCGAGGCCCGCACCTCGTTCTCACGCACCGCGACGATGACGCGCCCGGCCGGCAGCGCCAGCAGCAGCCGCAGCAGCAGGAACACGCCAAGCAGCACATAGGCTGTCGTCCACCACGACTGCTCCGGCGACAGCACGGTCGACGGATCGAACGGCATGTTGAAGGTCGGCACCGCCGGCATGCCGTTGAAGCCGCCGAGCAGCGCCTTGCCGATCTTGTAGGCATCGCCCGAGGTCGAGTTGACCGAGTTGAACAGGATCAGGGTGACCGTGAGCGTGATGACGCCGAGATAGACGTCGGAGATGCGGCCGAAGAAGATGAAGTAGCCGAGGATCGCTGCGAACAGCGCCGGAATCACGATGGCCAGCAGGATCGCAGGCGTCGAATCCTGGAAATTGATGGCCGCGATGGCATAGGCATAGCCGCCGAGCCCGAAGAACGCGGTCTGCCCGAACGACAGGATGCCGCCATAGCCCCAGATGAAGGCGAGGCTCAGCGCCAGCACCGACATCGCGGCAAACAGCGTCAGCTGCATCAGGGCGAACAGCTCGATCACGCTCGGCACGATCGCAATCGCCACGATGGCAAGGACGATCGCACCCATCTGGCCCGCAAGACGGGAGTGCTTGGGCATCACAGGTTCCCCTTGAAGAAGCGCCCGGAGATGCCCTGCGGCAGCAAGCGGATCAGCACGATCGCGGTGGTGAAGACGATGACCTCGCCATAGACAGGCGTGGTGAAGTAGGCGCCGATCTGGTTGACCGAGCCGAACAGGCTTGCCGCGGACAGCGTGCCGGAGAGGATCGCCGCGCCGCCCCCGACCACGGTCATGAAGGCTTTTGCGACATAGGCACCGCCCATCACCGGGGTGATGCCTGACACCGGCGCCAGCAGGCCGCCGGCGAGGCCCGTCACGGCCGCGCCGAGCGCGAAGGTGCTCATGTAGACGCGGGCCGGATTGACGCCGAGCGTGGCCGCCATCGCCGGGTTCTGCATCGTCGCGCGGGCCACCAGGCCGAAGCGGGTGTAGCGCATCACGCCGTAGATGATCGCCATCATGACGGCCGCCATCAACGCAAGGAACAGCGTGTAGTAGCTCGACTGGTAGGATCCGATCGAGAAGCCGCCGAGCGGCGTCGGCACGCCCTGCTGGGTGTTGCCATAGATCGTCGTGACGATCCCGATGATCAGGAGGCTGAGGCCCCAGGTCGCGAGCATCGAATCGACGAGGCGGCCATAGAGAAAGCGGATCAGGCAGCGCTCGATGACGAGGCCGACGATGCCGACGAACAACGGCGCGATGATCAGCATCGCGATCCAGATGTTCACCCCGGCATTGGCGGAGATCACCGTCGCATAGGCCCCCAACATGATGAACTCGCCATGGGCGAGATTGATGATCTTCATCATGCCGAAGATGATCGCCAGTCCCAGGCACAGCAGGAACAGCGAGGAGATTCCATTGAGGACGTCGAGCGCGAGGATGACGTAGATCGCCATGCGTCAGGTCTTTCAGGGCAGTCCAATGAAACCGGGTCCCGCCGGATGGCGGGACCCGGCAAGCGTCAGAGATTGATGATGTACTGCTTGACGTCGTTCGGGTTCTTGACGAGGTCGCAGACACCAGCGGTGTCGGCCGGCTTGGCGTCGGTGTAGGTTTCCAGCACCGACCATTTGCGTTCCTTCACCTCGGCAAGGAACGCATTGCGGACCGTGTGGTGCGTCGGCTTGTCCAGCGAGACCTTGCCGCTGGGACCATCGAAGACGAGGCCGCTTTCGAGCGCCTCGATCACCTTCATCCGGTCGATGCTGCCGGCCTTCTTGACGCCTTCGGCCCAGAGCATCACCCCTTCATAGGTGCACGAGGCGAGCTCGCTGATATAAGGCGAATCCGGATGCGCCTTCTTGATCTTCTCGACGAAGCTCTTGGAGGCCGGCGTGGTGAGCTCCTCGAAATAGCCGTAGGCGCCGATGATGGCGTCGCTCTCGGCGGCATCGAGCGTCGAGGGCTCGTTGACGAGGCCGAAGGTGGTCGAGGCGATCGGGATCTTCCCCTTCATGCCGGCCGCGGTCCACTGCCGGTAGAACGCCGTGTGGTTGCCGCCGACCAGCGCCGACAGGATGAGGTCGGGCTTGGCCGCCTGGATCTTCGAGATGGTGGAGCCGAAATTGGTGACGTCGAGCGGGAAGAAGTCGGTCGAGAGGATCTCGCCGCCATTGTCCTTGCAGTATTTGGTCATCCACTTCGCGGTGATCTGACCGTAATTGTAGTCGGCCGCGATGATGTAGGCTTTCTTGCCCGACTTCTTCATCGCGCTCGGCACCAGCTTCTCCACCGTCTGCGCCGGCGTCGTGCCGGTGCAGAAGGTGTTGCGGTCGCAGACGCCGCCTTCGTACAACGTGTTGTAGAAATACAGCACCTTGAAGCGGTCGAAGGTCGGCCGGATCGCCTCGCGCGAGGCCGAGGTGATTCCGCCGTGAACGACGTCGACCTTGTCCTTCACCGCCAGTTGCTGGGCGTATTGCGAGTACATCTGGATGTTGGACTGGGTGTCGTAGTGGATCACCTTCAAGGGACGTCCGAGCAGGCCGCCCGCGGCATTGATCTCCTCGACGGCAAGCTGCAGCGCATAGACCATCGGCGTGCCGGAGGTGCCGATGGGACCGGACTGGTCGTGCAGGCTGCCGACCGTGATCGGGTTCTCGGCCGCGAGCGCACCCGAGCGCAGCACGGCGGGTGCCGCGATCAATGTCGAGGTCGCGATGGCCGAGCGTTGCAGGAAACGACGTCGGGAGAGAGTCATAAAGGTCCCCATGGGTTGATGATGCCGGTTCATGATCCGCGAGAAGTTTAAAATGACAATATTTGAAAAGGCAAGTGTTTTTAGGAAGCGTCCTGCGCGCTAGCGCGACGCGACGACCGCGAAGTCGTAGCCGTCCAGCTCGGCGAGATGGATCGGGTGGCGTCCGCCAACCACCGGCTGCGCCTCGTTGCCGCGCGCCGTGCGCCGCTGCAGCGTGCGTCCGTAGAAGCGCCTGAGGTTGCGGGCGTCGAAGCTCTCGGCGCGCTCGATCAGCGCGGCGAGCGCGTGAATCCCTTCGTAGCAGGATTCGCCGTAGCCGTTGGGCGGCGGCGGATTGTCGCCGAATGCCGTGTAGTAGCGCTCGAGGAACGCGCCGTTGTTGCGCGACCGCAGCGAGGCGAAATAGCTCGACGCCACGTAGACGTTCTCGGTCTCGCCGCTGTCGAGACCGTAAACGATGGTCTCGTCGAAGGCGGACGAGAATCGCAGCACGTGACGGCTGAGACCGGCGGCGCAGAAGGCGCGGCTAAAGGCGATGCAGTCGAAGCCGAGAAAGACCGGGAGAACGACATCGCTGCGCGTGGTCTTGATCCGATCGAGCATCTCGTCGAAATCATGCACGCCGACCGGCACGTAGTGCTCCCCGGTGACGACGCCGCCGTATCGCGCGATCAGCCGCTTGGCGATCTGCAGCGACGAGCGCGGCCAGATGTAGTCGTTGCCGCAGAGGAAGAACCGCCTGGCGCGCTTGACCTCCGAGAGCCACTGCACCGCCGGCCCCAGCAACTCGCCAGCGGTCTCGCCCGTGGTCATCACGTCGCTGTTCGCCGACAGACCTTCGAACTGGGGCGTGTAGACGAACGGCACGCGGCCGCGCGCGGCTTGCGCGACAGGATCGCGCGCGTAGCTCGGCATCATGCCGACGAGGCCGTCGACGGCGAGTTCGTCGACCGCCTCGACCGCAGCCCGGCCCGCGCTGGCGGCGGTCGCGCCGGCGTCGATGACGATCAGCTCGACCTGTCGGCGGCGGATGCCGGCGGCCTGGTTGAGCTCGGTCACGGCCAGCCGCCCGCAGGCTTCGGCGGAGGGCGCCCACAACCCTGCCGAGCCGCGCTGAGGAATGATCAGGCCGATCCGAACGCTGCGCAAACGTGCCGCCTCTGCTGTCGCAGAGGACTTGCACTCACGAATCGTGCCAAGCGCGTTTTGGCGTCATCGGGGTCGTTCGTGTACCAAAGATCGCCGATTTTGGTTCTGGAACCTGACGCTGGTCAAAACATCGGCGCGTCATCGCCCACTCCTTGGGCAGCCGCTGCCGTGGCCTTGATGTCTCACCGTGGCCCGCGACTCACGGCGCGGTGGCGAGCGTCTTGCTCATTGGATAGGAGGCCGCGGTGCCGAACTTGCCGGCGGGCACGCCGACATCGGCGTAGCCGCGGGCAAGATAGAATCGGTGCGCCGTTTCGGTGCTGAGCAGCGCGACGTCGCGGGCGCCCAGTGCCATCGCCCGGCGCTCCAGCTCCGCCAACAGCGCCGAACTGATTCCACGAAAGCGCGCCTGCGGCGACACGTAGTTGGCCGTGATCTCGCCGGGGTGCGCGAGCCCGCCGACGGCGAGAATCGCCCCCTCCTCGACCGCCACCAACAGCGACCGGCCTTGCCCGTCGGCCCAGGTCGCGACGTTGTCCGGCGTCTTGTTGGCGAGCCAGCGGCCAAGGATGTCGGGATCGCCGCGGTGATCAGCCACGCACAGTTGGATGATGGATGCCCGCAGCATCTCGCAGGCCGCCGTTGCGTCTTCCGGTGTCGCATCGCGAATGACCATTCAATCCCTCTCTCGAACGGAGGGAACGCGATGCGCTCCTGCTACTCGCGCTTGCCCTGCACCCAGCTTTCGAGCATCTGCAGCGCCGAGGCGCGGTCATCGTCGGAGGCCTTGGCGAAGGCGCGGTTGTAGCTCTCCTTGATCCAGGCTTCGTCCGCACCGGCGCTGTCGCGCGCCAAGGTGAGCCACATCAAGCCGCGCGCCGGCTGGCGCGGCAGCCGGTCGCCGTTGAACAGCATCTGGCCGAGCAGCGCCTGGGCCTGATGCTGGCCCTTCTGCGCGGCGAGGCCAAGCCAGCGCGCGCCATAGCGGAAGTCGTCGCGCGAAGCATCCGCCGTCTTCAGGTACATCCGCGCCAAGTCGTATTGGGCGTCGGCATTGCCGAAGTAGGACGCCGCATAGGAGAACATCTCCCGCGCGCGATCCGGATCCGCCTTCACCTTCGTGTTGGGGATGCCGCTCAGGTAATAGCGGCCAAGCGCGACAAAGGCATTGGCGACGATCTGCGCCTGCGGCGCCGACGGACTGTCCTCCGCATGCGCATTGGCGATGCGGCTGAAATAGTCGAAGGCGCGCATGTCATCCCGCGCAACGCCATCGCCAGCCGCATACATGCGGCCGAGCTTGAACTGCGCAACCGGGTGACCTTCCTCCGCCGCGTATTGCAGCGCCGTCAGCGACTGCGTGGGCGACGTGGAGGACGTGGTCGCAGGCAACGCCTTGCGCAGCGCGCCGGCGCCGGCCTGAGCTCCAGCCACGGGGATCGCCGGCTCCTGGTTGACCGGAGCGCCATCGAACGCGAACGATGGCGTCGGCAACGCGAGCGGGGCAACCCCCAGCATCAATGCGAAAATGATCCGATCAGATGTCCGCATAGCAATACTTCTCTTGCGCACCACCTGGGTGAGTCACGGCGCCCGCCACGGCCGGCCCCACCTGCTGGGCATATTTCCAAAGTGCACCTGACGTGTGATGCGTCTCACGCGGCGTCCACTTGGTCTTGCGTGTCGCCAGCTCGGCATCGCTCAACTTCACGTTAAGGACACCCGCCTCGGCGTCGATCTCGATGATGTCGCCATCCTCGACCAGAGCGATCGTTCCGCCGACCGCCGCCTCTGGTCCGATGTGGCCGATGCAGAAGCCGCGGGTCGCGCCCGAGAACCGGCCATCGGTGATGAGCGCGATCTTGCCGCCCATGCCCTGCCCGGTCAGCGCCGCCGTCGTCTGCAGCATTTCCCGCATGCCCGGACCGCCGCGCGGCCCCTCGTAGCGAATGACGATCACCTCGCCTTCGCGATAGGTGCGCTTCTGGACGGCGTCAAAGGCGTCCTCTTCCCGATCAAAGCAGCGGGCCGGCCCAGAGAATTTCAAGTTCGACATGCCCGCGACTTTCACGATCGCGCCCTCCGGCGCGAGATTGCCTTTCAGACCGACGACACCCCCGGTTGCAGTGATCGGCTGGTCGGCCGGCCTCACCACGTCCTGGTGCGGATTCCACTTCACGCCTTTGAGGTTTTCGGCGATCGTCCGGCCGGTGACTGTGAGGCAGTCGCCGTTCAAATAGCCATGGTCGAGCAACGTCTTCATCAAGAGCGGAATGCCACCAGCCTCGAACATGTCTTTGGCGACATAGCGGCCACCCGGCTTCAAATCCGCGATATAAGGTGTCTTTTTGAAGATTTCGGCGACGTCGAATAAGTCGAACTTGATGCCCGCCTCGTGTGCAATCGCAGGTAGATGCAGCGCAGCATTGGTCGACCCGCCGGACGCCGCCACAACCGCAGCGGCATTCTCCAGGGATTTTCGCGTGACGATGTCGCGCGGGCGGATATTGGCGGCGATCAGCTCCATGACCTGTTCGCCAGCCGTCATGCAGAACGAATCGCGGATTTCGTAAGGCGCCGGGGCGCCGGCCGAATAAGGCAGCGCCAGCCCGATCGCCTCGGAGACCGTCGCCATCGTATTGGCCGTGAACTGGGCGCCGCAGGCGCCGGCGGATGGACAGGCGACGCGCTCGAGCTCGTCGAGGTCCTCGTCCGACATCGCACCCACCGAATGCTTGCCGACGGCCTCGAACATGTCCTGCACCGTGACCTGCTGGCCGCGAAAATTGCCCGGCAGAATCGAGCCGCCATAGATGAAGATCGAAGGCACGTTGAGCCGGACCATCGCCATCATCATGCCCGGCAGCGATTTGTCGCAGCCGGCGAGCCCGACCAGCGCATCGTAGGAATGGCCGCGAATCGTCAGCTCGACGGAATCGGCGATCGCCTCGCGCGACGGCAGCGACGAGCGCATGCCGTCATGGCCCATCGCGATGCCGTCGGTCACGGTGATGGTGCAGAATTCGCGCGGCGTGCCGCCCGCATGCGCCACGCCCTTCTTGACCGCCTGGGCCTGCCGCATCAGCGCGATGTTGCAGGGCGCGGCCTCGTTCCAGCACGAGGCGACGCCGACAAAGGGCTGGTGGATCTGGGCCGTGGTCAGGCCCATCGCGTAGAGGTAGGACCGATGCGGCGCACGCTCGGGCCCTTCCGTCACATGACGGCTGGGCAGCCTGCGCTTGATGTCGGTCTTCGCGTCCATCGCTGTTCTGGCCTCCCGGTGCTGAGGAGAACGCTAAAATCCTAGAAATGGATTTTCGGCAGCCTCACACGCACTGGTTATGTTCTGATCAAAGTATTTCACGACCAGGTGTGGCTAAAAAGCGGCGCGTTTGCGGAGCGCCGGAGATTGTTACCAAAACTTCGTAAACTGTGGCGACGTCGCAACATTCGTGGCCGACGCGCAACCATCCTCGGTTAGCATGAAGAGCGAAAGCTACTCGGGCACCACCCCGGAGGCTCGGATCATCGGCCACCATTTGCGGATCTCGGCGCGCTGCAGGGTTCCAAGGGCGGCCGGGCTGCGCTGGTCCGCCGCCGGTATGTGCAACCCCAGGTTTTTCAACTGATTTTTCACATCCGGCTCATCCAGCACAGCCACGGCGGCCGCGTTGAGCGTGTCGACGATCTCCTTGCTGACGCCCTTCGGGAGCCAGAGTCCCGACCACAGGGTCATGTGGAAGCCCGGCAGGCCGGCTTCATCGGTGGTCGGGATCTCGGGCGCGGAATCGAGGCGCTTGGCGTCCGTGACGGCGTAGGCGCGGATCGTGCCGGCGCGGACCTGGTTGATGGCATTGGAGGTCTGGTCGACGATCAGATCGATCTGGCCGGCGACGAGATCGTTCATCGCCGGCCCCGTGCCGCGATAGGGCACGTATTGCAGCTTGAGGCCGGTGACCTGCTCGAAATAGAGGCCTGCGATGTGGCTGCCGGAGCCGTTGCCCGCCGTGCCGGCCGATACGGGGTTCGGCTGCGACTTCACCCAGGCGAGAAACTCCGGCAGCGTTTTGGCCGGGATGTTGTTCCTGCTGACGATGATCATCGGATTGCTCGGCAGCAGCACGACCGGCTCGAGATCGGCGTCGAGGTCATAGCCAAGCCGGTAGACGGCGCCGTTCGCGACGTGGGTGCCGAGATGGCCGAAGCTCACGGTGTAGCCGTCGGGCTTCGAGCGCACCGCGCGTCCCACGCCGATCGAGCCGCCCGCGCCCGTCACGTTCTCGACCAGCACGGGCTGGCCGAGCGTCCGTTTCATGTGCTCGGCGAGGATGCGCATCATCGCATCCGATGGGCCGCCGGCGGCGAACGGCACGATCACGGTGATCGCGCGCGAGGGGTAGGTGTCGGCGCGCGCTGGCACCGCCAGAGCCAGGCACGCAAACAGCACGGCGCAAAGAGCTCGTCGCATCACGTCCTCCCTTGTGTCGCACGCGCCGGTCACAGACGCGAATGCGTCTGCGCCGGAGCATGTGCTCGAGGCCGCGGTGCTGTTTTGTTAGTTAGAACTGCCCGAAGTCGATCGGCTGGTGACGATCGAGCGTCCGGGTGACCGGCGGCAGCGGATATTTAAGTCCTGTCGCGCAATTGAACAGCATGACGCGATCGTTTTTCGTCACGCGTCCGTCGGCCAGGCTCTGCTTGTAGGCGGCATAGGTCGCCGCGCCTTCCGGGCACAACAGCAGCCCCTCCTCGCGCGCGACTTCGCTGAGCGCAGATGAAATCTTCTCGTCATCGACCGCGATGGCGAAACCTTTGCTCTCGCGGACGGCGCGCAGGATAAGGAAATCACCGACCGCCTGGGGCACACGGATGCCGGACGCGATGGTGTGGGCATCCTCCCAGCGCGTCGCATGCTCGACGCCCTGCTCGAAGGCGCGCACCATCGGCGCGCAGCCGGAGGCCTGCACCGCCACCATGCGCGGGCGCTTCGCGCCGATGAAGCCGATCTTCTGCAGTTCGTCGAACGCCTTCCACATGCCGATCAGGCCGGTGCCGCCGCCGGTCGGATAGAAGATCACGTCGGGCACGTCCCAGCCGAGCTGCTCGGCGAGCTCCAGGCCCATCGTCTTCTTGCCCTCGATGCGATAGGGCTCCTTCAGGGTCGAGGTATCGAACCAGCCGACCTTGGCCTTGCCCTCGCCGACGATCTTGCCGCAATCGTCGATCAGGCCGTTGACGCGGTAGACGGTCGCGCCCTGCAGCTCGATCTCGCTGACGTTCACCTCCGGCGTATCGGCCGGACAGAAGATCGTGGTCTTGATGCCGCAGGAGGTCGCGTAGGCGGCGAGCGCTGCACCGGCATTGCCGTTGGTCGGCATCGCCATGTGCTTGATGCCGAGCGCCTTGCCCATCGACACCGCCATCACCAGGCCACGCGCCTTGAACGAGCCGGTCGGCAGCCGCCCCTCATCCTTGACGATGATCTCGCCGCCGCCGAGCTTCTTCGAGAGTTTCGGCAGATTGATCAGCGGCGTCATCACCTCGCCGAGGCTGACGATGTCCTGGCATTTGCGCACCGGCAGCAGCTCGCGATAGCGCCACATGTCGGCCGGACGCTGCGCCAGCGCGTCCTTGGTCAGCGCCTGCTTCACGCCGGCGAGATCGTAGCGCACCAGGAGCGGCTTGCCGGCCTTGGACAGGTTGTGGACCTGGTCCGCCGGATAATGATCGCCCTCCATCGCGCATTCGAGGTGGGTGACGAAGGTCGGGCGTTCGATAGTGAGATTGTCGCTGGATTTCACGGCTGGACTTTCAGGTTGGCCCGTCTGGTTGCATCCGCCATTGCCGGGCTTGACCCGGCAATCCATCCTCTTCGCGAACGTTCCAGAAGCGCGATGGATGCGCGGGTCAAGCCCGCGCATGACGACGGGAAACGAGACTACATGTTCAGCACGCGGCCGTAGGCGTCGAGCACGGCTTCCTTCATCATCTCCGACAGCGTCGGATGCGGGAACACCGTGTGCATCAGCTCTTCCTCTGTCGTTTCGAGGTTCATCGCCACGACATAGCCCTGGATCAGCTCGGTGACCTCGGCGCCGACCATGTGGGCGCCGATCAGCTGTCCCGTCTTCTTGTCGAAGATCACCTTGACGAGACCCTGGTCCTCGCCGAGCGCGATCGCCTTGCCATTGCCGACGAAGGGGAAGCGGCCGACGCGGATGTCGCGGCCCTGCTCCTTGGCCTTGGCCTCGGTGAGCCCGACGGAGGCGACCTGAGGATGGCAATAGGTGCAGCCGGGAATGAGGTTCTTGTCCATCGGATGCGGATGCAGGCCCTTGATCGCCTCGATGCAGACGACGCCCTCGTGCTCGGCCTTGTGCGCCAGCATCGGGGGGCCAGCGACGTCGCCGATCGCGTAGAGGCCGGGCACGTTGGTCTTGCCGTAGCCGTCGATCACGATGCAGCCGCGATCGGTCTTCACGCCCAGCTTCTCCAGGCCGAGATTCTCGATGTTGCCGACCACACCGACCGCCGAGATCACGCGATCGAACTCGACCGACTCGGTCTTGCCCTTGCCGTCGTCGATCGTCGCCACCACGCTGTCGCTCTTCTTGTCGAGCTTGGTGACCTTGGCCCCCGTCATGATCTTGAGGCCCTGCTTCTCCAGCTGCTTGCGCGCGATGCCGGCGATCTCGGCGTCCTCCACGGGGAGAATCTGCGGCAGCACCTCGACCACGGTGACCTCGGAGCCCATGGTGCGGAAGAACGAGGCGAACTCGATGCCGATCGCGCCGGAGCCGACGACCAGCAGCGACTTCGGCATCTTGTCCGGCACCATCGCCTCGAAATAGGTCCAGATCAGCTTCTTGTCCGGCTCGAGGCCCGGCAGCACGCGCGGCCGCGCGCCTGTCGCGACGATGATATGCTTGGCCTGATAGGTCCCCTCGCCCAGCGCGCCCTTGGGCGCCTCGACATCCGACTTGGTCACCGTGATCTTGCCGGGCGCATCGATCGCGGCGCGCCCCCAGATCACCTGGACCTTATTCTTCTTCATCAGGAAGCCGACGCCGTCGTTCAGCCGCTTGGAGACGCCGCGCGAGCGCTGCACCACCGCCTTCGGATCGTAGGAGATCTTCTCGGCAGAGAGGCCGTAATCCTTGGCGTGCTGCATGTAGTGATAGATCTCGGCCGAGCGTAAGAGCGCCTTGGTCGGGATGCAGCCCCAGTTCAGGCAGATACCACCGAGGTAGGACTTCTCGATGATCGCGGTCTTGAACCCGAGTTGGGCTGCGCGGATTGCGGCGACGTAGCCGCCCGGGCCGGAGCCGATGATGATGACGTCGAAGGATGTGTCGGCCATTACGGCTCCCATTCAACTGAAGCAGTTGGAAATCAGATGGTCGTGGTGCTGCCGACGGAACGTCGCCAGATCAAGGCTCGAATAATTGCCTCCAGCAGCATCAGCACAGCGCAGATCGCGAATCCGGCGAGCACGATTGGCGCCCAGATGCCGCGCGACAGCGCCTCGCCGGAGAAGAAAGCAGAATGGATGACGTCGATCCCGAGCGGGTTGGCGAGCAGCGCGACGCTTACCAGTGCCGTGATCCAGGGCCACCGCGTTCTGATCCGCATGCGCTGGCCCCGTTTGCCATCCCGCTCCGCAAAGCAACATCACACCATCATCATCACGGGGTTCTCGATCAGCTGCTTGAACGCGCCGATCAGCTCGGCGCCGAGCGCGCCGTCGATGGCGCGGTGATCGCACGACAGGGTCACGCTCATCATGCTCGCGATCTCGATCTTACCGTTGCGCACCACCGGGCGTTCCTCGGAGGTGCCGACCGCGAGGATCGTCGCATGCGGCGGGTTGATCACCGCCGTGAAGTGATTGATGCCGTACATGCCGAGGTTGGACACGGCTGTCGTGCCGCCCTGATATTCCTCCGGCTTCAGCTTGCGCGAGCGGGCACGCGCGGCGAAGTCCTTCATCTCGCCGGAGATCGCCGACAGCGTCTTGGTCTCGGCCTTGCGGATGATCGGCGTGATCAGGCCGCCCGGCATCGCCACGGCGACGCCGACGTCGGAATGCTTGTGCTTGACCATGCCGCCTTCGGTCCAGCTGACGTTGCAATTGGGGATCTTCTGCAGCGCCACCGCCATCGCCTTGATGACGAAGTCGTTCACGCTGAGCTTGTAGAGCGGCTTCTTTTCCTTGTCCTTCGGAGCCGCCGCATTGATCTCCTCGCGCGCGGCCAAGAGCTTGCCGATGTCGCAGTCGATCGTCAGGTAGAAGTGCGGGACGTTCTGCACCGACGCGGTCAGGCGCTGCGCGATGGTGCGGCGCATGCCATCATGCGGGATGACCTCGTAGGAGCCCGGCTCGAACAGCGCCAGGATCTGCTTGTCCGACATCGAGGGCGCGAGCGCGGGGGCGCCTGCCGCGGCGGTTGCGGCTGACGGCGCGGCCTTGAGGCCCTTGCCCGATTTCGCCTCCTCGACGTCACGCGCGACCACGCGGCCATGCGGGCCGGTGCCGGTGATGCGGGCGAGATCGATGCCGGCATCCTTGGCGAGCCGCCGTGCCAGCGGCGAGGAGAAGATGCGGGCGTGACCGTTGACCTGGAGCGCAGCCGCAGGCGCGGCGGGCGCAGGAGCCGCGGCCGGCTTGGGCGCGGACGCAGCGGCAGGCGCAGGCGTCGCGGCGGGCGCCGCAGATGCCGTCGGCTTGGCTTCGGCCTTCGGAGCTGCTGCCGCCGGCGCGCTGCCGGCCGCCTTGACGTCCTCGCCCTCGCCAGCGAGCACCGCGATCACGTCGTTGACCGGAACGTCCTGCGTGCCTTCCGGCACCAGGATCTTGGCGAGCGTACCTTCGTCGACCGCCTCGACTTCCATCGTGGCCTTGTCGGTCTCGATCTCGGCGATGACCTCGCCGGACTTGACCTGGTCGCCTTCCTTCTTGAGCCAACGAGCAAGGTTGCCCTTCTCCATCGTCGGCGACAGCGCGGGCATGAGAATGTTGATCGGCATGATCAGTGACCTTGTTTCGACCTGGGGCTGGTGGTGCCCGTGTCGGTCGGCCGAGCCAGCTCGGCTTCGAACATCTCGACGATGCGCTGCAGCGCCTCGTCTTCGGAATAATCGCTCTCGCGCGCATAGGCGCGCGCAGCATGGCGGGCGACGTCGACCAGGAGCAGCCCCCACACGTCGGGCTCCTCGAAGGCGCGCTGGAAGGCGATCGAGAGCCCGCCATCGAGCACGAAGGCGCGCAACACTTCGGTGGCGTCCTCGCGGCCGATGACGTCCGGCGGCAATGGCTGCTCCTTGGGTCCGGCCATCTGGGCTTTCCCTTAGCGGTAGCAGACGGATTTGGCGGCCTGCACGACCTCCGCCGCCGACGGCAGCGCGAGCTTCTCGAGGTTGGCCGCATACGGCATCGGCACATCCTTGCCGGACACGCGGACGACCGGCGCATCGAGATAGTCGAAGGCGTGCTCCATGATCCTCGCGGCAATCTCGGCACCGACGCCGCTCTGCGCCCACCCCTCTTCCACCGTGACGGCGCGGCCGGTCTTCTTGACCGAGGCGACGATGGTCTCCGTGTCCATCGGGCGCAGGGTGCGCAGGTCGACCACCTCGGCCTCGATGCCCTCCTTGGCGAGCTCGTCGGCGGCCTTGAGCGCATAGGTCATGCCGTTCGACCACGCGATGATCGTCACGTCCTTTCCGGCGCGCGCGATGCGCGCCTTGCCGATCGGAATCACGTAGTCGTCGAGCTTCGGCACCTCGCCGGAATGACCGTACAGCACCTCGTTCTCGAGGAAGATCACCGGGTTCGGATCACGGATCGCGGCCTTCAGCAGGCCCTTGGCGTCCGCCGCCGAATACGGCGCGACCACCTTCAGACCGGGCACGTGCGAGTACCAGGACGAGTAGTCCTGGCTGTGCTGGGCGGCAACGCGCGCCGCCGCGCCGTTCGGGCCGCGGAACACGATCGAGCAGCCCATCTGGCCGCCGGACATGTAGAGCGTCTTGGCTGCGGAGTTGATGATCTGGTCGATCGCCTGCATGGCGAAGTTGAAGGTCATGAACTCGACGATCGGCTTCAGGCCGGCCATCGCGGCACCGACACCGATGCCGGCGAAGCCGTGCTCGGTGATCGGCGTGTCCATCACGCGGCGGGCGCCGAACTCCTGCAGCAGGCCCTGGGTGACCTTGTAGGCGCCCTGATATTCGGCGACCTCCTCGCCCATGATGAAGACGTCGCCGTCGCGGCGCATCTCCTCGGCCATCGCGTCGCGCAGCGCCTCGCGGATGGTCTGCGTGACCATCTCGGTGCCCGCGGGCACCTCGGGATCGGGCTGAGCGATGCTCTGCGGCGCAGCCACGCCGGTCGGCGCAGGCGCGGCCGGCGTGGCTGCGGCAGGCTCAGACGGCGGCGCCGATTGCGCAGCCTTCGTCTCGGCCGCAGGTGATGCGGCCTTGCCGAGATCGGCCGCGGTCTCGCCGTCCGCGAGGATGGTCGCGATCGGCGTATTGACCGCGACGTCGGCGGTGCCTTCGGGGATCAGGATCTTGCCGAGCGTGCCTTCGTCGGTCGCCTCGACCTCCATCGTGGCCTTGTCGGTCTCGATCTCGGCGATCACGTCACCCGACTTGATCGCCTCGCCTTCCTTTTTCAGCCATTTGGAGAGATTGCCCTTCTCCATCGTGGGCGACAGCGCAGGCATCAAAACTTGAATTGGCATATCAGCTCCGGACAAAACAGCGTCTGCGCTTAACGGTAAACGTCGGTGTAGAGCTCGGCGACATCCGGCTCGGGATCGGCCTGGGCGAAATCGGCGGCCTCGTTGACGATCTTGCGCACGTCGGCATCGATCGCCTTGAGATCCTGCTCCGTGACCTTGGCCGCCAGCAGGCGGTTGCGTACCTGCTCGATCGGATCCTGGTCGTGGCGCACCTTCTCGACTTCCTCGCGGGTGCGATACTTGGCCGGGTCGGACATCGAGTGGCCGCGATAGCGATAGGTCTGCATTTCCAGAATGTACGGGCCCTTGCCCTCGCGGCACCACGCGACGGCCTTCTCACCGGCAGCCTTCACGGCGCGGACGTCCATGCCGTCGACCTGCTCGCCCGGAATGTTGAAGGAGATGCCGCGCTTGGAGAAGTCGGTCTGCGCCGAGGCGCGCGACACGGCCGTGCCCATCGCATAGCGGTTGTTCTCGATGACGTAGATCACCGGCAGCTTCCAGAGCTCCGCCATGTTGAAGCTCTCATAGACCTGCCCCTGATTTGCCGCGCCGTCGCCGAAATAGGCAATGCTGACTGAGTCGTTGCCGCGGTAGCGGTTGGCGAGCGCGAGGCCCGTCCCGAGCGACACCTGGGCGCCGACGATGCCGTGGCCGCCGAAGAAATTCTTCTCCATGCTGAACATGTGCATGGAGCCGCCCTTGCCCTTGGAGTAGCCGCCGCGGCGCCCGGTGAGCTCGGCCATGACGCCCTTGGCATCCATCCCGGTCGCCAGCATGTGGCCGTGATCGCGATAGCCGGTGATGACCTGATCGCCCGGCTTCAGCGCCATCTGCATGCCGACGACCACAGCCTCCTGCCCGATGTAGAGGTGACAGAAACCGCCGATCGCACCCATGCCATAAAGCTGACCCGCCTTCTCCTCAAAGCGACGGATCAGCAGCATGTCGCGCAGCGCGGCCAATTCCTGTTCTCTGGTGAATTCCGGCGGCGGGCCGTTGTCTCTGTCCTGCCCTTGTTCCTTTGCGGCGGTCTTCTTGGGTGCGGCCATGGCAATTCCGGATGAGAGAAAAAGTAGCTCTCTCTAGCTCAACTCCAAGGCACGTAAAAGGACTGCGTGAATTGCGGTTCATTTTGCTTTGCCGCACTGCAAACGAGCGCGAAATAAACGAATGCTGATGAGCGCGTTTTTGAAATTCCTGACGCCACGGCCTGCTAAAGTTTAGGCACCGCGGCGAAGGGACACGCGTCACTGCGGCCGATTGATCCGGATCAGATCACGCGGGTTGGCATAGCCGAGCTGAAAACGGGCGCGTTCATCGAGCATGTCGGGATCGACCCGGTCGGAGCGCAGCAGCAATACGCGCTTCTCACCCTCCGCCCGCTCCTGCTTCAACCGGGCGAGCTCGGAGGTGAGCGCAATGATCTCCTGGTCGAGCTCCTGACGCGCGGTCAGGCCGTACCGGCCGGTATAGGCGTTGATGCCGAAATAGCCGATGATGGCGGCCGCCATCGTGTAGAGGGCTAGCCCGGTCAGGAAGGATTTGAGGCGCGCGCGGGAGACCATGGCCCGAGAATGCGGCGCCCCGGTTAAGGAAGCGCTAACCCTGAGCCCCCGCCCCGCTACGCGCTCAAGCCCGATAGGCGGGCTCCTCGGCGTCGAGCGTCCGCTTGATCGCTTCGAGATGCAGCCGCGCCGATTCCGCATCCCCCTCCCGCATCTGGCGATAGGCGGCCTCGGCGATGTCGGGCGCCACCGGCACCACCTTGCGCCCGGTTGACAGCGCCAGGCATTGAACCTGGCAGGCGCGCTCGAGATAATAGAGATCGTCCCAGGCTTCGGCGATGGTCGGCGCCAGGACCATGACGCCGTGATGCTTCATGAAGACGATGTCGGCATCACCGACAGCCCCGGCGATGCGGTCCCCCTCGCGCGCGTCGAGCGCCAGCCCGTTGTAGTTCGCGTCGACGGCGGTTCGTCCATAGAATTTCAGCGCCGTCTGCCCGGCGAAGATCAGCGGATCGCCTTCGGTCATCGAGAGCGCGGTGGCATACGGCATATGCGTATGGAACGCGACCTTGGCGCGCGGCAGCGCCTTGTGGATGCGGGCGTGGATATAGAATGCGGTCGCCTCCGGGCGGCCGTCGCCGGCAATGACGTTGCCGTCGAAATCGCAAACCAACAGCTTCGAGGCGGTCAGCTCACGAAAGGCATAGCCGTAGGGATTGACGATGAAGAGGTCGTCATAGCCGGGCACCAGCGCCGAGAAGTGGTTGCAGATGCCCTCCTCGAGCCCGTGCCGCGCCGCCATCCGGAAACAGGCCGCAAGGTCGATCCGCGCCTGCCAGACGGCCTCCGAGTCGAGATCCGGCTGGTTCGGGCCGGGCTTCGCCGACGACGCGGGTGTGAACGAATGGGCCATCGTGCTTCCTTGGCAATGCGCATCCTTGCGCAGGTCCGGCATTGCCTTGAAACGGATCGGGCAAGGCGCGTCAACGCCCTGCCCGCATCATACCCGTCATGCAGTTGGCGACCGCCGCACGGGCGGACGCACGGCGACGACCCTGGTCAGCCGTTCTGCTTGGCCACGAAGGCGGCGAACGCCTCCAGATATTGCTGCAGCACCGTCTTGAGCGAGTCCTTGACCAACTCGCCCTGGGCGTCGAAGGCGTCGCCGACCCCATTCAGGTAGATTTCCGGCTGCCCCATGACCGGACCCGAGATGCCCGGCATGATGTTCTGCAGGTGCTTGGCCGCCGCGACGCCGCCGAGCGCACCCGGCGAGTTGGCGATGAGACCGACCGGCTTGCCCAGGAACGAGCTCTGCCCATAGGGGCGCGAGGCGATGTCGATCGCATTCTTCAGCACGCCGGGAATCGAGCGGTTGTATTCGGGCGTCAAGATGAGCACGCCGTTCGAGGCCTTCAGCTTGTCGCGCAGGGCGAGCCAGTCGGCCGGCGGATTGGCTTCGAGATCCTGGTTGAAGAACGACAGGCCGTTGAGCGTGGTGACGTCGATCTTCAGGCTGACCGGCGCCAGCTTGGCCAGGGCTTTGGCGATCTTGAGCGTGAAGCTCTCCTTGCGGAGACTGCCGACGAGGGCGACGATCGAATAGGGTGCAGGCATGGGGAGATCCTTTGAGGAGCGGCGTGTGAGGGGCACTTAAAGCGCTCCGGCAGGAACATGCAAGTGCATGAAACCGGATCCCGCGAAACACTGCGCTTCATCGCAAGAGGCGCTCGATGACCCCGCCCGCCTGCCGCTTCCCTCGGGCTCAACCGGTCTCTTTGAGATGACGGGTGAATTCCGCCACCGCCTGACGCGTCAGCCAGATGGCCTGTCCGTCGACCGGCTGCGCCCATGACGAGACCTTGGCGATCACGATGTCGTTGGACGTATCGACGAACAGGTTCTGGCCGTGAATGCCCATCGCGAACATGAGCTGCGGCTGGTCGTTGATGACGTACCAGCCGCTGCGATAATGCATGTTGCGGCTGATGGCGGCAAAGCTGTCGCGCCACTGCCCGTCGCGCCACGCCTGGGCGTCGCCATTGTGCCTGATGTCGTCGAGCCAGGCTTCGGGGATGATCGTGTGCGAGCCGCGCCGGCCGCCTGACAGCACGAGCTGGCCGAGCCGCGCAACGTCGCGCAGCGTGGCGCAGAACCCGCCGGTGCAGCGCGGCGCGCCCTTGCGGTCGAGCGTGATGAAGGCCTCGCCGCTCGCCCCCATCGGCTTCCATAGCAAGATGCTGACCAGGCTCGCGAAGCTGCGGCCGGTGGCGCGCTCGATCGCCCAGCCGAGCAGATCGGTGTTGGCGGAGACGTAGCTGAAGGTGCCGCCATGCGGAATCGCCTGCGCGCGCATCGTCTCATAGAATTCATGCAGGTTCGGCGTCGTGCGAGGTGCGACCGGCTCCCAGCCCGCGGCGTCGGCATAGGCCTGCAGGCCGGCGGCGTCGAAGATGATGCCGGCCCGCATGTCGAGGAGCTGTCGGATCGTGGCGCCGCGATAGGCGGTGGCTGCCACTTCCGGCACGTAGCGCGTGACCTCGGCGTCGACGTCGAGCTCGCCGCGGCCGGCCAGGATGCCGGCCATCAGCCCGGTGATCGATTTGGTCGCGGACATCAGGATGTGCGGCGTGTCGCGGTCGGTGCCGCCGTCATAGTGCTCGAACACGATGCGGCCGTCGTGGAGGATCAGGAGCCCGTCCGTCGCCGTCGCTTTCAGGAAGCCGTCGAGGTCGAGCGTGCCGCCCTTCGGCAGCCGCAGGCTGAACTGATCGAAGGAGATCGGACTTGCCGGCAGCGGCCACGCGCTGCCGGGCGCGCTCTCGATGTCGGCGACCGGCAGGATCGACCGGATGTTGTGGAAGGCCCAGCGGCTGAACGGCGCGGAGCGCCAGTTGGAAAGATCGGCGCTGGAGGTTGAGAGATCGGTCGACATGCAAGGCCCTGCGGACATCCCGGGAGGTTCGACATAGGCGCTCGCGCGAGCCGCGGAAAGCCCGACATTTCGCATATGCAAAAACGAGCAGGCCGCCCGAAGGCGGCCCCCCTTCTCTCTTCTCCGTCATTGCGAGGAGCGAAGCGACGAAGCAATCCAGAGTCCCAACCGAGCCCTGGATTGCTTCGCGGAGCCTGTCATCGGGCCGCGCGTTCGCGCGGACCCGTTGGCTCGCAATGACGGCGACGAATTCGCGGTCCCTGCTCAGATCACCGGATTCCACGGCGCCGGAATCAGCCGGTACTTGGCGCCGTCCTTCTCGACATAGCCCACCGAGGGGAACGAGAAGTGGAAGCCGATCACCTTGGCCTTCTCGGCGGCGGCCATGTCGTAGAACTTGTGCCGCGTCTCCTGCGCCATCGCTGCATCGGTGTCGAACATCACGTGCCAGTCCGGGTTGCGCAGGAACAGCTCGGGGACGTTGGTGACGTCGGCCTGGATCAGGACCCTGGCATTGCCCGAGGCGACGGCGAACGAGGTGTGGCCCGGCGTGTGACCGGGCGTGCCGAGCGCGGTGATGCCGGGCGCGACCTCCTTGTCCCACTCGTACTGGGTGACCTTGCTCTCGAGCCCACCGAACACCTTCTTGAAGTTGGCGAAATTGCCCTTCATCAAGTCGGTCTGCGCCTTGGCGGCATTCTCGTCGCTGGCCCAGAACGCCCACTCCTTGGCCGGCACCTTCAGCTCGGCGTTCGGGAACGCCAGCGAGCCGTCGGCGAGCTTGAGGCCGTTGATGTGGTCGCCATGCATGTGGGAGAGCACGACGACGTCAATGCTCTTCGGATCGACGCCGGCGGCAGCGAGGTTCTGCAGCGTGCGGCCAACCGCGCCCTTGCTGGCCTCGAAGGCGCCAGCGCCGTTGCCGGTGTCGATCAGGACCAGCTTGGAGCCGGTGTTGATCAGCTGCGGATTGAAGGGGATCGTGATCATGCCCTTCGGCATGTAGGCGCTTTCGGCAGCCGCGAGCGCGTCGTCCTTCGCCGTGTTGACGACGAACGTGTCGGGCATCGGGAAGGTGCGCGCGCCGTCATTGACGGAGGTGCATTCATAGTCGCCGACCTTGTAGCGATAGAAGCCGGGCGCCTGCGCGCCGGCGGGTGCAACCGCTGCGCGTGCCTGTCCGGCCAGCGGCGGCAAAGCGGTTGCAGCTCCGGCGAGGGCCGCGCCGGCCAGAAATCGACGGCGATCCAATAGGGTCATGACAAATCTCTCCTCAGTGCTCCATGCGGCTGACACCGCCCCCAGACAAACGGGGCGGATTGTCTCCGCATGTGGGCCAAACGCAAGCCCGTCAGCAACGTCCGAGGAGCGACGTTAGGTCACTTATCTTTGCTGGGGTCGATGAGGAATTTTTCGCCGGTGGCCCGTTTGGCGTACACGGCGAGGTTGGCCGGATCGAGCGCCTCGGACAAGGAAACGACCTTGGTGTAGTGGCTCGCAAAGGTCGTCTTCAGCTCATCGACGACGCGCTGGCGCAGCCGCTCGGTATCCGCCTTGCCGATCTTCATCAGGAACGGAAACAGCAGCCAGCCGCCGACGCTCCAGGTCATGCCGAAGCCGCGCGTGATCTCGGTCGGGCGCGTGTCCAGGCTGCCGTAGATGTAGACCTGCTTGTGCACGTTCGAGCCATAGCGGCTGTAGGGATGCTTGCCGGACTTGTTGATCGCGGCTTCCATCGCGTTGAGGATCTGGCCCGCGAGCTTGCCGCCGCCGATCGCATCGAACGCGATGGTCGCGCCGGTCTCGACCAGCGCCGCGATCAGGTCGTCCATGAAAGTCGGCGCCGTCGAATCCACGATGTATTTCGCGCCGATGCCGCGCAACAGCTCGGCCTGATCAGCGCTGCGCACGATGTTGACGAGCGGGATGCCGTCCTTGAGGCAGATCTTGTTGAGCATCTGCCCGAGGTTGGACGCGGCCGCGGTATGCACCAGCGCGGTGTGGCCCTCGCGCCGCATCGTCTCGGTCATGCCGAGCGACGTCAGCGGGTTGACGAAGCAGGAGGCGCCCTCGGCCGGCGTGGTGCCGGCCGGCAGCGGCAGGCATTCGGAGACCTTCAGGCAGCGATACTGGCTGTACATCGCCCCGCCGATGGCCGCGACGGTGCGGCCCATCAGCGCCTTGGCGGCGTCCGAGGAGCCGGTCTTGACCACCACGCCCGCGCCCTCATTGCCGATCGGCAGCGACTCATCGAGCCGGCCGGCCATCGCCCGCATACCCGCCTCCGGCACCTTGGCGGTGACCACGGGGCGGTCCGTGGTGCCGGACGCCTGCAGGGTCGACAGATCGGCCGCGCCGACGAGGAGGCCCAGATCGGACGGATTGATCGGCGCCGCCTCGATCCGCACCACCACCTCGTCCGGCCCCGGCTCGGGGGTCGGCACGTCGACCAGCGAGAGCTCGAGCTCGCCGCTGCGCCTGATCAGGGTCCGCAGTTGCAGGCCCTGTGTCTCGACACCCATGCGTGCCTCCCTTTTTTCTTTGGTTAGCTTAGTCCAGACTCAGGCCAGCGCCTTCAGCGCCGCCCTGCCCGCATACTTGGCCTGCGCATCCAGCTCCTGCTCGATGCGCAGCAGCTGGTTGTACTTGGCGGTGCGGTCGGCGCGCGCCAGCGAGCCGGTCTTGATCTGCCCGCAATTGGTGGCGACCGCGAGATCGGCGATCGTGGAATCCTCGGTCTCGCCGGAGCGGTGCGACATCACGGCGGTGTAGCCGGCCTTGTAGGCCATCTCGACCGCGGCCAGCGTCTCCGTCAGCGTGCCGATCTGGTTGACCTTGATCAGGATCGAATTGGCGCGCCCGTTGCGGATGCCGTCGGCGAGACGGTTGACGTTGGTGACGAACAGGTCGTCGCCGACGAGCTGGCACTTGTGGCCGATCAGGTCGGTCAGCTCCTTCCAGCCGTCCATGTCGTCCTCGGACATGCCGTCCTCGATCGAGGCGATCGGGTAGCGGGCGACCAGATCCGCAAGATACTTGGCCTGCTCGGAGCGCGAGCGCGACTTGTTCTCGCCCTCGTAGACATACTTGCCGTCCTTGAAGAACTCGGTCGCCGCGCAGTCGAGCGCCAGCATGACGTCCTCGCCCGCGGTATAGCCGGCCTTGCCGATCGCGCTCATGACGAAGTCGAGCGCGGCGTCCGCCGACGGCAGGTTCGGCGCGAAGCCGCCCTCGTCGCCGACATTGGTGTTGTGGCCCGCCTTCTTCAGCTCGGCCTTGAGCGTGTGGAAGATCTCCGAGCCGCAGCGCAACGCCTCGGCGAAGCTCGGCGCGCCCACCGGCATGATCATGAATTCCTGGAAGTCGATCGGGTTGTCGGCGTGCACGCCGCCATTGACGATGTTCATCATCGGCACCGGCAGGGTGCGGGCCGAGGTGCCGCCGACATAGCGATACAGCGGCATGTCGTAGGAGATCGCCGCCGCCTTGGCGCAGGCGAGCGAGACGCCGAGAATGGCGTTGGCGCCGATCCGGCTCTTGTTCTCGGTGCCGTCGAGCTCGATCAGGATCTGGTCGATCTGGACCTGGTCCTGCACCGACATGTCGCTCAAGGCCTCATAGACCTCGTCGTTGATGGCCTCGACGGCCTTCAGCACGCCCTTGCCGAGATAGCGGTGCTTGTCGCCGTCGCGCAGCTCGACCGCCTCGTGGGCGCCGGTGGAGGCGCCGGACGGCACGGCGGCGCGGCCGACCGAGCCGTCCTCCAGCACGACGTCGACCTCGACCGTGGGATTGCCACGGCTGTCCAGGATTTCGCGGCCGATGATGTCGACGATGGCGGTCATGAGGTCCTCTCGCGGGCGTTTCTGGGTGGACGTTGTTGCGCTGCTTCTACCGCAAGGTCACGGGGGCGAAAAGGCCACCTGACGCGGAAATCACGAAGCGGATGACGTGGGCGCTCCGATTGGCTAAAGGGGCGCCTCTGCGGCAGGTGACACGACACATGGCGAAAAAATCCAACCCATCCCTGACATCCGCCGGCCTTCAGCTTGGCCGCGAGGTGGCGACGCCCGACAGTCCGGACGCGGCCAAGCTCGACCGCGTTCCCAATCCGCAGAAGGACACGGATTACCTGGCCCGCTTCACGGTGCCCGAGTTCACCTCGCTCTGCCCCGTGACCGGTCAGCCGGACTTCGCCCATATCGTCATCGACTACGCCCCCGGTCCCTGGCTGGTCGAATCCAAGTCGCTCAAGCTGTACCTCGCGAGCTTCCGCAACCACGGCGCCTTCCACGAGGACTGCACCGTCGCGATCGGCAAGCGCCTGGCGTCAGAGATCAAGCCCAAATGGCTGCGCATCGGCGGCTACTGGTACCCTCGCGGCGGCATCCCGATCGACGTGTTCTGGCAAACGGGCAAGCTGCCGAAGGGCCTGTGGGTGCCGGACCAGGGCGTGGCGCCGTATCGCGGGCGGGGGTGATGACGATCGAGAAGCGGAAGGTGCGGTCGTGAACGGCGCAGTCGAATATGCCCGCCTGTCGGTGTTCTGTCCCAAGTGCACCACAACCGTCACGTGGCCGCCTTCGCTGTCAGCAACGGACAAGGCGAGAATTGCAGCCGAAATCCGCCGCAGCCAGATTGAGGGCCACAAACTGCTCGTCGCCCAGTTTGGCTTCTCGATGAGGGAAGCCAAAGCTCTGACGCTGCATGTAACGCTGACGGAAGGCACGTGCCACCGCTGCCGTCGTCCGCTTTCCCGGAAGGACGATGTGAGCGTCTGCGAGACGTGCCGCTCGGCCAACCTCGACTGGTAGTCGCCGATCGCGCGCTCCTGCCTCAATACGCGTAGTAGCCGTCGAACTTCGCCTTGTAGGCGGATGGACACAGGATCTGAAACGTACTCAGCATTGCGTCCGTCCTCGCCGCCGTGCTGTTGTCGACGATCTGCTCGTTGCGATGATCCTTCCAGTTGGTGCGGATCATCTTCTTTCCTTCGCCGCTCGACTGAGGCTCCCCGGTGCCGACCAGCGAGTAGTTGCCGAACTCGGTATAAACCGTGTTCTTGGAGCACATCGCCCGCCGCTTGGTCTGTTTGCCGGCGTTGAGATCCATGACCTGCTTGGCGCAACGCGCCACTTCCGCCGGCTTGCTGTCGTCAGGCGGCGGCTCGCGCAGGCAGCTCTCGATCGCGTCGTCGAGCTCGATCCGGAACGTCACCGCGGCGGTGTCGCTATCCTGGTCGGAGATGGTCAGAATGGTCGCATCGCCCCTGTGGGCGCTGAGCAGGATCTTGGCAGGCGCCGTCGCAGCAACGCGTGGGCTCTCGGACTTGGCCGAGGGCTGCGCCAGCGCCTGATGGAAACCGCCCGCAACGATCGCGACATACAGCAACAAATGCCCCGCCCGCTTCACCGTCGTTCTCCCTTCACTCACCGCCAAGAATATTAGATAGAACAAATCAGAAACACAAGTCAAAATACCTTCAGGTTGTATTGGCCGGCGCACGCATTTGCGGCGCAGCGCATGCAAAGTCCCGCATCAATGACCGTCCGTGGCGGCGAGTCGCCCGTCGGGCATGGTTGCTATCAGGCGAGGCCCTTCGCCATCGATTTCGACTGCTGAACCTCCTGCGCCTCAAAACTGAATTTTGTTGTCCGCTCAGGGCGATCACCCCTGTCCAGATCTTCCGCGAAAAACATTCTTCTTTCGCTTTATCGGAATTCGTGATTGATTGCTCCCGTCCCGTCTCGATCAGAGGGGCGCTTCGCGGTCGTCACGGACGTTGAGGCGGGATGCGGTGGGCGTGTCGGGGTCGCAGCGTGATCACTCATGCGGACGAGCGGTCCTGATGCGCCGGCGAAATCGTATGGGATTACGGGATTACGGTGACAGTGCACTTAATTCACAATCCCAGGATTATGGTGACAGTGCACTTAATTCACAATCCGCCGCTCCGGGGCATTTAGTGCAATGTCACCGTATTTCGTAGCACCAGTAGAGCCACGTCGCAGGCGGAGTCGAGCTCGATGCGCCCGATCCGCTGGCCTCGGTTTGCATTCCCGGTGCAGGCGCGGCCCTTGATCTGGATACGAACGGGTCCGTTCGGACTTTGGCGAACGGCGTCATACCCAGCGGTACGCGCCAAGACCGAGGCATTCTGCGGCGGCGAACTCGGCGATCTCACCGGTGACGCCCAGGGGCTTACCTGTAGGGCATAGTACTCGGCCGCCAGGGGGCAGACGGCGGCCAGGATTGCACGAACGCATGCGGCAGCGTCTGCATTGCTGGGCGAGATATCGGCGGAGAAACAACCTTCGGTTGTCATTCCGCCATCCTGCAAGAAGATTTGGCAGGAGCAAAGACGTATTTCCGGCAGTTCTCTTCTAGAGCGACGATCAAACCCGTCTCAATTTTCTGCAAGCACCAGCTTCAGCCCTTCCTGCCACGACAGGTAGGTAGGCAAATTTCGGAGCTTGCCGTCCCGATCTATGAAGATGGGAGCGTTTCCGGCAAGCGAATACTGAAACTCGTCCGTCTCTTGATGCAACTTTGAGTCATAAAAGAAGACCCATCCTTGCTCCACATTTTTCGTGGCCTCTTCAAGAACCACCAACTCGCATCCAGCCACTTGCTCCAGTTCCGCGACGTGTCTGGCGGCCAACTCTCTCGCTTCGTCGAAAGAAACCATCCGTGAGTCCTCAAACACCATACAAACTGGCAGACTTATACCCGCTCGTTGTGGGCATTACGAACAAGTCAGACAGTGTTTCGGGAAAAGGTAGCCTGCGCCTGTGTGGCCTCACTGATACTCATCTATTTGGCTTGGTACTTTTCAGTTGAGCAGGCCTTCCTGGGTCTCAGCCCTGTACCGCACCACTGAATGAATCTTCTCCCGCCCGCGAGCCTATGGCCACTGAGTCGCCCGACGGGCACGCTCCCGTTCGACCTTCTCAGTCGACGCAACCATCAAACCGCTGCCCCGAAAGCCAGTTTGTGCCGCGCTTTCAAGCCGATCACCGCTCTCAGACATCCCGCTAAAAATATTCCACTTTCGCTTTATCGGAATTTGTGATTGACTATCACCATCCCGTCTCGATCAGAGGGGCGCTTCGCGGTCGTCACGGACGTTGAGGCGGGATGCGGTGGGCGTGTCGGGTTCGCAGCGTGATCACTCATGCGGACGAACGAGCCTGATGCGCCGGCGAAATCGTATGGTCCTGGCCTCCCGACGCTGAGGCTACGCTGGCGGTGATGATGATCCGCCGGTCACGGGGGCAAGACAGCCCGGTCCCCGGGGAGAGTACGTACAAGCCGCCCAACCATCGCGCGGGGAATGCCGGGATGTCTCGGCTGAACCTGTGGTTCCTGCCGCCAGCATTTTTTCTCGCTGGCGGGCCATGGGGGCGGCCAGCTCCCGGCATTCCCCGTGCCCTCTTCTCGGAAAAGGGCACTCTCAAAGGCAAAGCTCGGACGCCGATGCGCCGCGAGATCGGGGCGGTGCGTCCGTGTCAACGACAGCAACACGCCATGTCAGAGGCGCGCAGCATCAGCATCAACAGCGAGGAAAGGATGGCCGGCTCGCAAACGAGCGCGCCGTCACGTCGCCGCTGCATCCGCCGGCGGCCGCTGCCGCAGCAGCGCGGCGCAGGCGAAGCCGAGCACGACCATCATGATGGCGGCGATCAGCAGCGTCGGCTGCTTGCCGCCATGGACCAGGCCGAAGCCATAGGCGATCGGGCCGACCGTCTGGCCCATGAAGAAGAAGAACGAGTGCAGCGACATCGCGGTCGCGCGCGCCCCGATCGACAGCTCGCTGGCGAACACCTGCAGGCAGCCATGGATCATGTAGAAGCCCCAGCCCATCAGCAGCATGCAGCCGAACTGCAGCTTCCAGCCCGGGCCGAAGGCGAGCGCGGCGAGCTGCAGCCCGACCAGGGCAGCGCCCGTGATCATCATGCCCTTGACGCCGAGCCGCGGCAGGAAGTTCGACACCGTGAACGTGTAGAACAGCCCGCCGACCGCGAAGCCTGCGATGACGATGCCCGCGATCGACAGCGAGGTCTCGCCGAGATCGAACAGGAACGAGGCGATGAACGGAAACAGCCCGAACACGCAGCAGCCTTCGACGAACACCGCCGAGAAGCAGAAGCGCGAATTGGGGTTGGTGAAGATGGTGCGGTAGCCCTTCCTCAGCGCGGCGAGATCGGTGGTCGGCGCATGCGTGACCTTGGCGCCGCGAAAGCCTGCCGCCACCGCAAAGGAGGCGATCAGCCCGAGCGCGCCGAGGATCGCGAGCACGCCACGCCAGCCGATGAAATCGCCGATGATGCCGGATGCCGTCGCGCCGAGCAGGTTGCCCGCCATCGAGCCCGCGAGCGTGCGGCCGATCGCGACCTGCCGCTTGTCGGGTGCAACGAGATCGCTGGTCAGCCCGAGCGCCACCGGAAACACGCCGCCAGAGGCGATGCCGGCAAGAATGCGCGAGGCGAACAGCAGCGGAAACGAGGTGGCGAGCGCGCCGAGGATGCTGGCGACACCGAGCAATGCGAGGCACAGCGTCATCAGCCGCGCCTTGCCGAACAGATCGGCGGCGGCGCCGATCGCCGGCTGGATCAGGGCATAGATCAGCGCATAGCCGGCCGCGATCCCGGCCGCAGTCGTGATGCTGATCGAAAAATCCTCGGCGACATGCGGCAGCACCGGATCGAGCGCCCGCGTCGACAGCGCCGCCGAGAAGCCCGCCAGCGCGATGATGTTCACGGCCGGAGGAAAGCGCTGCTCGGAGGGCCGGGCCACGGGCTGGTGCATCAGCGCGCGAGGCCGGTCGTCGCCTGCCCCTTTGCGAGCTGGTCGAACGCCATCAGCGTTCGCAGCAGACCCTCGAACTGCGCGAGCGGGACCATGTTCGGCCCGTCGGAGGGCGCATGATCGGGATCCGGATGCGTCTCGATGAAGACGCCGGCCACGCCGACCGCCACCGCCGCCCGCGCCAGCACCGGCACGAATTCGCGCTCGCCGCCCGACGAGGTGCCCTTCCCGCCCGGCTGCTGCACCGAATGCGTGGCATCGAAGATGACGGGCGCGCCGGTCGTGCGCGCCATGATCGGCAGCGCGCGCATGTCGGAGACCAGCGTGTTGTAGCCGAACGAGACGCCGCGCTCGGTGACCAGCACGTTGCGATTGCCGGAGCCCGTGATCTTGGCGACCACATTGGCCATGTCCCATGGCGCCAGGAATTGGCCCTTCTTGACGTTGACGACCTTGCCGGTCGCGGCGGCCGCGAGCAGCAGGTCAGTCTGCCGGCACAGGAAGGCCGGGATCTGCAGCACGTCGACCGCCTGCGCCACCTCGGCGCACTGACTCGCATCGTGGACGTCAGTCAGCACGGGCAGGCCGAGCGACGCGCGGATCTCGGCGAAGATCGGCAGCGACTGCGAAAGCCCGAGGCCGCGCGCAGCCGAGCCGCTGCTGCGGTTGGCCTTGTCGAACGAGGTCTTGTAGACGAGCCCGATGTTCAGCCGCGTCGCGATCTCCTTCAGCGCCGAGGCGACCTCGAGCGCATGGGCGCGGCTCTCGAGTTGGCAGGGGCCGGCGATGACGGCGAGCGGCAGGGTATTGCCGAAGCTGATGGAGCCGACCGAGACGACCGGCGCAGCAGAGATCGAAGCGTTCACGACATCATCCTCTTGAGAGTGCGCGACCATGCCCAGCGCTGGCGTCCGGATCAACCCGGCCTGTGCCCGCGAATAGCAGGGTTGCGGGGATCGGTCATCCCCGCCCCTCTCCGGCTTCTATTTCAAGGCCGAGAACGCGGTCGGTACCAGGAACTGGCTGGTGATGTTGGCGACGATCTGGCCGTCCTCCTCGCTCTTGGCGCGCGCCGCGATCCAATCGGGATTGGTCATGAACGCAGTCCATTTGGTCTCGCGCTCGGCGAGCGATTCCCAGGCCAGGAAATAGGTCAGCTCCTGGTTGGATTCGCCGATCAGCGTCGTGAAGAAGCCGACCGGGCGGATGCCATGCTTCTCCCACAGCTTCAGCGTCGTGGTCTCGAAGCGCTTCAGCAGCGCCGGCAGCCGGCCTGGAATGCAGCGATAGATGCGGCTCTCGTAGATCATTGGTCACTCCCTGATCTGTCGTTGGATCGTGTGATCAGGGAGCGTTCTCGCAATATTCGGCCACACCGTCAAAGACGGTCGTCAGACCAGCCGCGACTGCACCATCGCCGCCTGGATGAAGGACGCAAACAGCGGATGCGGCTCGAATGGCCGCGATTTCAGCTCGGGGTGGAACTGGACGCCGATGAACCAGGGATGGTCCTCATATTCCACGATCTCCGGCAGCACGCCGTCCGGCGACAGGCCGGAGAACTTCAGACCGTGCTGCTCGAGCCGGTCCTTGTAGGCGGTGTTGACCTCGTAGCGGTGGCGATGGCGCTCGGAGATCTCGGTGGCACCGCCATAGACCTCGGAGACGCGGCTGCCGCGCTTGAGCGCCGCAGGATAGGCGCCGAGCCGCATCGTGCCGCCGAGATCGCCGCTCTTGGAGCGCTTCTCCAGCTCGTTGCCGCGCAGCCATTCCGTCATCAGGCCGACGAGCGGCTCCGGCGTCGGACCGAACTCGGTCGAGTTGGCCTCGGTGATGCCGACGAGATTGCGCGCCGCCTCGATCACCGCCATCTGCATGCCGAAGCAGATGCCGAAATACGGCACGTCACGCTCCCGCGCGAACCGCGCCGCGCGGATCTTACCCTCGGCGCCGCGCTGGCCGAAGCCGCCGGGCACCAGGATGCCGTTGACGTGCTCGAGGAATGGCGCCGGGTCTTCGTTCTCGAACACCTCGCTCTCGATCCAGTCGAGCTTGACGCGG
Organism: Bradyrhizobium sp. SZCCHNR1043; assembly: GCF_032489675.1. NCBI lineage: Bacteria > Pseudomonadati > Pseudomonadota > Alphaproteobacteria > Hyphomicrobiales > Nitrobacteraceae > Bradyrhizobium > Bradyrhizobium sp. SZCCHNR1043. Next base: position 139,379 of record NZ_JAUEYN010000005.1, on the reverse strand, counting down.
ACCTTGTTGGCGATCCCGCCGTGAGAGAGCGCCTCGATCAGCGACTTATAGGCATCCTTCATGCCCGTGTACTTGCCGACGATCGCGATCGTGACGTCGCCTTCCGGATTGCGGACGCGCTCGTTGATCGTGTGCCAGCTCGCCAGCGCCGGCGGCACCCGCAGCTCGATGCCGAACGCGGCCAGCACTTCGTCGTCGAGGCCGGCGGCATGATAGGCCTCCGGCACGGCATAGATGTTGTCGACGTCGCGCGCCTCGATGACGGCGCTTTCGCGCACGTTGCAGAACAGGCCGAGCTTGCGCCGTTCCTCCTTCGGGATCGGGCGGTCGGTGCGGCACAGCAGGATGTCCGGCTGGATGCCGATCGAGCGCAGCTCCTTGACCGAATGCTGCGTCGGCTTGGTCTTCAACTCGCCGGCGCTCGGAATGTAAGGCAGCAGCGTGAGATGGATATAGATCGCGTGATGGCGCGGCAGCTCGTTGCCGAGCTGCCGGATCGCTTCGAAGAACGGCAGGCCCTCGATGTCGCCGACGGTGCCGCCGATCTCGACCAGCACGAAATCGTACTCGTCATTCCCGGACAGGACGAAATCCTTGATCGCATTCGTCACGTGCGGGACGACCTGGATGGTCGCGCCGAGATAGTCGCCGCGCCGCTCCTTGGTCAGGATGTCCTGATAGATCCGGCCCGTGGTGATGTTGTCGGCCTTGGTCGCCGGCCGGCCGGTAAAGCGTTCGTAATGACCGAGATCGAGATCGGTCTCGGCACCGTCATCGGTCACGAACACTTCGCCGTGCTGATACGGCGACATCGTGCCGGGATCGAGGTTGAGATAGGGGTCGAGCTTGCGAAGCCGGACCTTGTAGCCGCGGGCCTGCAGCAGCGCGCCTAACGCGGCTGAAGCCAGACCCTTTCCGAGCGAGGAAACCACGCCGCCGGTGATGAAGATGTACCGCGCCATGGGACCCTACCTTTAATGCCGCGCGCTCGATTCGCCAAAACGAATCGCTTGCAGCCCGCAACGCTGTCGCGGGCCTGTGGGTTACTTCAAAATATTAATGGTCTCAGGTACTTGAGACCGCCTCATGACGCAGGACGCCAATTGCGTTCCTGCATGGCTTGCCCGCGTTATTGCGACTGCGGGGCCTGCGGCGCAGCCGGAGCCGCGGGTGCCTGCTGCTCGTCGGCCTTCTTGAGCTGGTCGAGCACGCCGCCCGCGGTCGGCGCCACTGGGGTCGCTCCGCCTGACTGGGTCTGCCCCGGCAGGTTGTTGAGAATCGAGGTCGGCTTGCGATCCAGACCCGCGAGCCAAGTCAGCGCCAGGCTGGTGAGGAAGAAGAGGAGTGCCAGGATCGCGGTCGTGCGCGTTAGCAGGTTGGCCGTGCCGCGGCTCGACATGAAACCGGCGCCGCCGCCCATGCCAAGGCCACCGCCCTCGGATTTCTGCAACAGCACCGTACCGATCAGGACGGCGACAATCATGAGGTGGATGACGATCAAGACAGTCTGCATGGTGACCTTCCGTCACAAGCCCTCGCAGGCCCCGACCGGGGGCCGGGATCGCGAGAGCTTCGCGGGCTATTCGGAAATTTGCGCGGTGTTACACGATCATGTCGAGCAACGCCACCCCGCAGATAATCCCAACCGCGCTTCGCACAAGCGCCGACGTCGCCCTCCGGGTCGACACTTGCCGGCCGCTTCAATATCCACTATTAGAGACGAATGGATCAAATAATAGACGACTTCAGCCAGAGGCTCGCCCGTCGCCTGCTGCTGGAACGGGACGGCCGTGGGTGGTCGCTGGCCGACCTCGCCGAACGCTCGGGCGTGTCGAAGGCCACCATCAGCAAGATCGAGCGCGCCGAGGTCAGCCCGACCGCGGTCATTCTGGTCAAGCTCGCGAGCGCGTTCGATCTCACGCTGGCCGGCCTGATGCTCCGCGCCGAAGCCCAGTCGGAGCGCCTGTCCAAGGCCGCCGAGCAGCCGGTCTGGCGCGACCCGGACACGGGCTACGTCAGGCGCCAGGTCTTTCTCAGGCCGGATCATCCGATCGAATTGGTGACCGTCGAGATGCCGGCGCACCGCAGCGTAACCTTGCCGGCCTCCTCCTACATCCACATCCGCCAGCTCCTCTGGGTTCAGAGCGGGCAATTGACCATCACGGAAGGCGCGGAACGCCACGTGCTCGGGCCGGGCGACTGCCTCGGCTTCGGCCCACCGATCGACACCACCTTTGCCAATGAGACCGACGCGCCCTGCGTCTACGTCGTCGCCCTTGCCAGGAGTTGAGAATGTCCCCGCCCCGAATCGCGGCCCTGTCCGATACGCCGGCAATCCGGGCTGCGCTTCGCGCAATGCTGATCGAAACGGTCGCCCATGGTGGCTCGGTCAGCTTCATGCACCCGCTTCGCGAGGAGGATGCCGACGCGTTCTGGCGGGAATCGCTGTCGGCCGCGGCGCGCGGCGAACGAGCCGTTCTTGGCGCCTTAGATGGAGAGGATGTGATCGCGACCGTGACGCTGCAGCTGAAGCTGCCGCCAAACCAGCCGCACCGCGCCGAGATCGCAAAGATGATGACGCGCATCAGCCACCGCAAACGCGGAATCGCGACCGCGCTGCTCTGCGCGGCCGAAAACCTCGCCCGCGCGCATGGGCGGACGATGCTGGTCCTCGATACCGCCGAGGATGGGGGCGCCTCACAGCTCTATGAAAGCGTCGGCTTCCAGCTGAGCGGAACCATTCCGGACTATGCCTTGAAGCCGCATGGCGGCCTCACCGGCACGAAGATCTATTGGAAGCGAATCGAACAGGCGGACTGAAACGCCTGGCGCGTTTTCGCTCACGTCGCTTCTCAACAGCCCTTCGCAATGGCGAGAAAGTCCGAGGCTTTCAGGCTGGCGCCGCCGACCAGCGCGCCGTTGACATTCGCGACCGCCATCAGCTCGGCCGCATTGGAGGGCTTCACCGAGCCGCCATAGAGGATGCGCGTCCGCGCTCCCTCCTGCTTGAAGCGATCGATCAGCAGCTCTCTGATAAAGGCATGAATCTGCTCGACATCCTTGGCGGTCGGGGTCAGGCCGGTGCCGATCGCCCAGACCGGCTCATAGGCCACGACCAGGTTGTCGGCCCGTGAGCCCTGCGGCAGACTGAGGTTGAGCTGGCCGCGCAGGATGTCGAGCGTTTGCCCGGCATCGCGCTGCAGGGTCTCGCCTACGCAAACGATCGCGACCAATCCGGCGCGCCACACCGCCTCAGTCTTCTGGTGCACCACAACATCGGTTTCGCCATGATCGGCGCGCCGTTCGGAATGGCCGACGATGATGGCGCTGGCGCCGGCATCGGCCAGCATCTCCGCCGAGATGTCCCCGGTATGGGCTCCCGACGCCTTGGGGTGGCAATCCTGGGCCCCGACCGCGATCGCGTGGGTGCCGCGTGCCCTCTCGGCAAAGCCTGCCACCAGAGTGGCGGGCGGACAGACCAGCAGATCGGCCTTGCCGGTGACCTCGGCGGCTCCGGCCAGCATTGCGTCGAACTCGGCGGTCGAGGCCTTCAGGCCGTTCATTTTCCAGTTGCCGGCGATCAGCGGCCGGATGCGGTCGGTCATGGCGGGATTCCAGCAAATGTTGTGACGGACATCGGCTAGCAGAGCCCTTCGACGAGCACCAGAGCGGGAGCCGTCTTCCCACCGCTTCAATCGGCCTCAGGGCCGAGGTTGCGACCGGGCGGCGGCCTCTTTATAAGCCGTTTCAACTCGGTGACGGCCTTTTGCGGAATCTGCTTTAAGGCGCGGCCTCTTCATCCTTTTTCCTGCAGACAGACTGGACCCATGCTTCGAGGATTACGCAAGGCCTCATCAAACTGGCTCGGCAAGACCATCATGGCGGTGGTCATGGGCGTTTTGATCGTCAGTTTCGGCATCTGGGGCATCGCCGACATCTTCCGCGGCTTCGGGCAGTCGACGGCTGCAACCGTGGGACGCACGGAGATCTCGGTCAACGAGTTCCGGCAGATCTATACCGACCGGCTGCAGCAGATCGGCCGCCAGCTCGGCCGTCCGCTGACCACCGAGCAGGCCCGCATGTTCGGGCTCGACCGCTCCGTTCTGCAGCAGACGATTGCGGAAGCCGCCCTCGACGAGCAGGCCCGCCGTCTCGGTCTCGCCCAGTCCGATGCGGAGACCATGCGGGTGATCCTCAGCGATCCCAACTTCAAGGGCCCGAACGGGGCGTTCGACCCGCAGCGTTTCCAGGCCATCATCCGCAATTTCGGCTTCACCGAGCAGCGCTATCTGGCTGACCAGCGCCGACAGTCGCTGCGGCGGCAGATCACCGGCACGATCGCGGCCGGGCTGGAGCCGTCCAGCACGATGCTCGAGGCGCTCGGCCGCTTCCAGAACGAGCAGCGCTCGATCGATTACATCAAGCTCGACGCGGCGCAGGCCGGCACCATCGATGCGCCCTCGCCCGAGGTTCTCGCGTCCTATTTCGAAGAGCACAAAGCCCAGTTCAAGGCGCCGGAATATCGCAAGATCTCCTTCGTCGTGGTGACGCCCGAAGAGATCGGCAAGTGGACCGACGTATCTGACGAGGACGCCAGGAAGCTGTTCGACCAGCGCAAGGCGCTGATGGGCACGCCGGAGAAGCGCCAAGTCCAGCAGATGACCTTCTCCACCATGGAGGAGGCACAAGCGGCGCGCGCCCGGATCGCCGCGGGTGAAGTCACGTTCGACGAGCTCGCCAAGGAGCGCAACCTCAACCCAGCCGATCTCGATCTCGGTCTGGTGACGAAATCGGCGATTCTCGACCCTGTCGTTGCCGATACCGCCTTCTCGCTGCCGACCGGCGAGGTCAGCCAGCCGGTCAAGGGCGCGTTCAACGTGGCGCTGATCAAGGTCAGCGCGATTCAGCCGGGCCAACAGCCGGAATATGAGAGCGTCGCTGCCGACATCAAGAAAGAGATCGCAGCCGACCGCGCCAAGTCGCAAGTCGCCAATCTTCGCGACAAGATGGAAGACGAGCGCGGCGGTGGCGCCAGCGTGTCAGAGGCCGCCAAGAAGCTCGGTCTCAATGCCGTCACGCTCGAAGCGGTCGACAGGTCCGGCAAGCAACCTAACGGCCAGCCCGTTTCGAACATCCCGCTTGGCCTGGATGTCGTTGCGCAGGCCTTCAACAGCGACGTCGGTGTCGACAACGAGCCGATCTCGTTCCGCGGCGGCTATGTCTGGTTCGAGGTTCTCGGCATCACCCCGCCGCGCGATCGCCCCCTCGACGAGGTCAAGGATCAGGTCGCCGCGCGCTGGCGCGACGACGAGGTCGCAGCCAAGCTGCGCGCGAAGGCCACCGAACTGGTCAAGAAGCTCAACGAGGGCGGCAAGCTCGCCGACGAGGCGGCATCGCTCGGCGTGAAGGTCGAGACGGCCAGCGCGTTCAAGCGCGACGCCTCGGTTCCCGGCGTCCCCACCGGAGCGATCACCGCCGCATTCCGCACGGCGAAGGACGGCGTCGGTCAGACCGAGGCTGATGGCGGCCGGCAGTGGATTGTGTTTCGTGTCACCGACATCATCGAGCCGAAGGTCGACCTCGCGTCCGAAGACACCAAGAAGCTGAAGGACCAGTTGCAGCGCGCGCTCGCCGACGAGCAGGGCACGGCCTATGTCATGAAGCTCGAGAAGGACATCGGGACGACGATCAACGAGGCTGCCGTGGCCCAGGTGGTCGGCGGCGGCAGCAGCAACCAATGACGGATCGCTAGGGGCACGCGATGGACGATCTCAAGTCGATCATTGGCAAGGTGGCGACCGGCGCGCCGCTGTCCCGCGAGGAGGCGGCGTCCGCCTTCGACAGCATGATGTCGGGCGAGGCGACGCCGTCGCAGATGGGCGCGCTGCTGATGGCGCTGCGCGTGCGCGGCGAGACGGTCGAGGAGATCACCGGCGCCGTCAGCGTGATGCGGGCGAAGATGCTGCGCGTCGACGCGCCAGCGAGCGCGGTCGACATCGTCGGCACCGGCGGTGACGGCTCTGGCTCGGTCAACGTCTCGACCTGCGCCTCCTTCATCGTGGCCGGCGCCGGCGTGCCGGTCGCCAAGCACGGCAACCGCGCGCTGTCGTCGCGCTCGGGCGCGGCCGACGTGCTCGCCGCGCTCGGCGTCAAGATCGATCTGAAGCCCGACCAGGTCGGGCGCTGCGTGCGTGAGGCCGGCATCGGCTTCATGTTTGCGCCCGCGCATCATCCGGCGATGAAGAACGTCGGTCCGACCCGGGTCGAGCTCGCCACTCGCACGATCTTCAATCTGCTCGGTCCCCTGTCCAATCCGGCCGGCGTCAGGCGCCAGATGGTCGGCGTGTTCTCGCGGCAATGGGTGGAGCCGTTGGCACAGGTGCTGAAGAATCTTGGCTCGGAAGCCGCCTGGGTCGTGCACGGCTCCGACGGGCTCGACGAGATCACCTTGACCGGCCCGACCTTCGTCGCCGCCCTGGAGAACGGCCATATCCGTACCTTCGAGGTCTCGCCCGAGGAGGCCGGGCTTGGCCTGTGCGGCAGCGATGGTCTGAAGGGCGGTGACGCGGCGGCCAACGCCGTGGCGCTGCAGAGTGTGCTCGATGGCCTGCCGAGTCCCTATCGCGATGTGGCCCTGCTGAACGCCGCGGCGGCGCTGGTTGTCTCCGGCCGCGCCAAGACGCTGAAGGAAGGCGTCGCAATCGGCCGGGATTCGCTCGACAGCGGCGCCGCAGCAGCGCGGCTGAAGCAGCTGATCGACGTCTCGAACGACTGATCTGCGGAGCGCGCCATGTCGGATATCCTGGCCAAGATCGAAGCCTATAAGCGCGAGGAGATCGCGGCCGCCAAGCGGGCGTGCCCGCTGTCGGATCTCGAGGCGCGAGCGCGTGATGCCTCAGCGCCGCGCGGCTTCGTCGCGGCGATCCGAGCCAAGCATGCGAACCGCGACTACGCGCTGATCGCGGAGGTGAAGAAGGCTTCGCCGTCGAAGGGGTTGATCCGCGCCGATTTCGATCCGCCTGTTCTCGCCAGGGCCTATGAGGCCGGCGGCGCGGCCTGCCTCTCGGTGCTGACCGACACGCCGTCGTTCCAGGGCCATCTGGACTTCATGGTCGCCGCACGCGCCGCGACCGCCCTGCCCGTGCTGCGCAAGGACTTCATGTTCGACACCTATCAGGTGGTCGAGGCTCGCGCTCATGGCGCCGACTGCATCCTGATCATCATGGCCGCGCTCGATGACGCCGCGGCTGCGGAGATCGAGGCCGCCGCGCTCGCCCACGGCATGGATGTGCTGATCGAGATCCATGATCGCGCCGAGCTCGATCGCGCGCTGAAGCTGCGCTCGCCGATGATCGGCATCAACAACCGCAACCTGCGCACCTTCGAGACCACGCTGGCGACCTCCGAGACGCTGGCGCCGCTGGTCCCGAAGGAGCGTCTGCTGGTCGGCGAGAGCGGCATCTTCACGCCGGCCGATCTCGCGCGCCTGGCGCGCGTCGGCATCCAGACCTTCCTGGTCGGCGAGAGCCTGATGCGGCAGGCGGACGTCACGGCGGCGACCCGCGCGTTGCTCGCGCGCGATGCCGCCTCCGCCAGCGCGGCTGAGTGACCATGTCCGACAAGTCACCCGGCGCTCCCGCCCTCACCCACATCGATGCTCGTGGCGAGGCCCGCATGGTCGACGTGTCGGACAAGGCTGCAACGGAGCGCACGGCAACAGCCGAAGGCCGCGTGGTGATGAGTCCCGCGACGCTCGAGCTCATCATCTCCGGCAACGCCAAGAAGGGCGACGTACTCGGCACGGCCCGCATTGCCGGCATCATGGCCGCCAAGCGCACATCCGAGCTCATTCCGCTGTGCCACCCGCTGGCGCTCTCCAAGGTCACCGTCGACATCACCCCCGACGCTGCGCTGCCCGGCTGCATCGTCAGTGCAACCGTCAAGGTCACCGGGCCGACCGGCGTCGAGATGGAAGCCCTGACGGCCGTGTCCGTCACCTGCCTGACGATCTACGACATGATCAAGGCCGCCGAGCGCGGCGTGCGCATCGAAGGTATCCGTTTGACCGAGAAGATCGGCGGCAAGTCCGGGCATTATCGCGCCTGAAGGTATTGGAAAACCAAATACAACTTCGAATTAATTGTTCGCTAACTCAACTTCCTAACCTCACTTCCATAGCGGGCCTATAGCAATGGTTGTGGGAGGGACATCGTAGCGGTTCCATCCCGAAGCGCCTATCGCAAGCGTATTCAGGACCGATGACGACCAACGCTAGTCCACGGAATGCCCTCAGAGCTTCGACCGACCGCGGTGGACCGATCCGCTGGCTGGTCGGCGGAGGCCTCGTGCTGATTGCAGCCATCGCGATCGGCACGACCATCATGGCCGACAGTTTCCGGGAACGCGCGCTGAACAGCGCGACGCGCGAGCTGGAGAACACCGTCCTTCTACTGGCGCGTCATTTCGATCAGCAGATGGAGGATCTCGGCGCGATCCAGCGCGATCTCGCCAACTACGTCCGACAGAACCATATCGACACCGGCGCCCGCTTCAAGGAGCAGATGGGAAGCGCCGCCGTCAATGCCATGCTGAAGGACAAGCTGAGCGCGGTGACCTATGTCGGCGGTCTGAACATCTTCGACTCCGACGGCAACCTGATCAACTCCGGAGCGACCTGGCCGGTGCCGCCCGTCAATATTGCCGATCGCACCTTTTTCAAGCGGCTGAAAGCCGATCCGACCGCGCCGCAATTGCTGATCGAACCGGTCGTGGGCCGGATCACCGGCACATATGTCGCGGTCATCGCCCTGAAGCTGACCAGTCCCAACGGCGAGTTCCTGGGCATCATCGGCCGCAGCCTCGAACCCATCAATGTCGAGCGGTTCTTCGCCTCCGTCGCGCTCGGGCCCGACGCGGCGATCTCGATGATGCATCGCGACGGAACCCTTCTGGCCCGCCATCCACGCCACGAGGGCATGCAGAACCAGAACTACAAGAGCGCGCCGATCTTCCGCCAGATCCTGGCCGGCGATGGCAACACCACGGGCATTTTCAGCAGCCCCGTCGACGGCGAGCACCGCATCGGCGCGTCGCACCGGCTGACGAGCTATCCCTTGATCGTGACCGCGACGACGACGGTCTCGGCGGCGCTCGCCGACTGGCGCGAGCAGATGCGCTTCCTGATCGCCGTCGGCGTGACCTCGGTGCTGCTGATCGCCGGCATGCTCTACGTCGTGGTGCGCCGGTTGATCAGCGACCACGACGCCTCCAGCCGCCGCTTGACGCTGGAGAAGGAACGGCTCGACAAGGCCGTCAACAACATGACCCAGGGCCTCCTGCTGTTCGACGCATCGGAGCGCCTGGTCATCAGCAACCAGCGCTACGTCGACATGTACGGCCTGTCTGCCGACGTCGTGAAACCAGGCTGCACGTTCCGCGAGTTGATCGCGCACCGCAAGGCGACCGGCTCGCTCGCGGGCGACGACGGCGAATATGCCGATGCGGTGCTGCGCGACATCGGCCGCAAGACCTCGCAGATCATCGAGACCACGGACGGTCGCTGGATCCAGATCGTCAACGAGCCGATCGCGGGCGGCGGCTGGCTCGCCACCCACGAGGACATTACCGAGCGCAAACGGTCCGAGGAGCAGATCACGCATCTGGCGCACTATGATGCCCTGACGGATCTGCCGAACCGCACCCTGTTTCACGAGCGCCTCAAGGAGGAGCTGACCGGCGTCCCCCAAGGCCGGCGCCTCGCGCTGCACTACATCGACATCGACGAGTTCAAGGGCGTCAACGATTCGCTCGGCCACCTCGTCGGCGACGAGCTGTTGAAATCCGTCGCGGCGAGCCTGAGCACCTGTGTCGGCACCACGGGATTCGTCGCCCGCCTCGGCGGCGACGAGTTCGCCGTGGTTCAGACGGCCATCCGCAACCGCGAGGACGTCGAACAGCTGATCGAGGATATTCTCAGCGCGATCCGCGCCCCGCGCTACTGCCTCGGCCATCAGCTCACCGCCGACGCCTCGATCGGCGTGGCGCTGATCCCCGAGCACGGCACCGATCTCGACCAGATCATGAAGAATGCCGATCTGGCGATGTACGCCGCCAAGGCCGCGGGACGGCGCACCTGGCGCTTCTTCGAGCCCGAGATGGACGCCCAGGTCAAGGCGCGCCACCAGCTCGAGGTCGACCTGCGCCAGGCCATCGCCGACGATCGGCTCGAGGTCTACTACCAGCCTTGTCTGAGCCTGCAGGACGACCGCATCGTCGGCTGCGAGGCGCTGGTGCGCTGGAAGCATCCGACCCGCGGCACCGTCTCGCCGGCCGAGTTCATTCCGATCGCCGAGGACACGGGCCTCATCAACCTGCTCGGCGAACGCGTCCTTCAGGTCGCCTGTACCGAGGCTGTGAGCTGGCCGGACGACATCCGGCTCGCCGTCAACGTCTCGCCGGTGCAGTTCAAGAGCGGCACCCTGGCGCTCAAGGTCGCGAATGCGCTTGCGACCTCCGGCCTGCCGCCGCATCGGCTGGAGCTCGAGATCACGGAAGCGGTGCTGATCCGCGACGACGACGCGCTCGACACCCTGCACCAGTTGCGCGCGCTCGGCGTCCGTATCGCGCTCGACGATTTCGGCACCGGCTATTCGAGCCTCAGCTACCTCCAGCGCATTCCGTTCGACAAGATCAAGATCGACCGCTGCTTCGTCCAGGACATCACCGAGAGTGAAGGCTCCGCGGCGATCGTCCAGGCCGTGGTCAACATCGCCGCCATCCGCAAGATGTCGACGACCGCCGAGGGCGTCGAGACCGAGGCGCAGCGCCAGGTGCTGAAGCGGCTCGGCTGCTCGGAGATGCAGGGCTATCTGTTCAGCCCTCCGAAGCCCGCAGCCGACGTGGGGCAATTGTTCGCCGCGCAGCGCGCCAATCCCTCAACCGGCCGCCATTCGCGCCCCAACGCCGCGTGAGCCAGTTCCGAACCGATAAATACCGTTGCAATTTGAGGCTTTTCCACAAGCCAAACTCAAACCCTACCAACCAGTCGTCCCGTCCGCCGCTTGAAGTCCACGGCTCCGCCATGATCTACGGGACACAGACGGACATACTCCGTGTCCGCTTGTACACGCTGGTCGAAAACCACGGCGGGACGGCCTCAGGGCCGCCCCCTCGGGTGTGAGCATCGGGCGCCGCAAGGCGCCACCCTGAAGATCAGTTCGGCACCGCCGCCTTGGCACGGACGTCGGCATTCACGGTGACGCCGCGCAGCACGTTGAAGGCGGCGTGCAGCGCCTTGTCGTCCTTCTCGTCCGGCGGAACGTAGGACTGCGAGCCGGTCTGCTCGGTGCCGTCGGGCGCCGAGAGATGGCCGCGCATGCCGGCCTCACCCTTGAGATCGCCGCGATCCTTCAGCTCGTCCGGCACGTCCTGCTTGACCTCGATGTCCGGCGCGATGCCCTGCGCCTGGATCGAGCGGCCGGAGGGCGTGTAGTAGCGCGCCGTGGTCAGCGCCAGCGCGCCATTGCCGGCGCCGAGCGGAATGATGGTCTGCACGGAACCCTTGCCGAACGAGCGCGTGCCGACCAGGGTTGCACGCTTGTGATCGTGCAGCGCGCCCGCCACGATCTCCGATGCCGAGGCCGAGCCGCCATTGATCAGCACCACGAGCGGCTTGCCCTTGGTGAGATCGCCGCCGCGTGCGGTGAAGCGCTGCGTCTCCTCAGGATTGCGGCCGCGGGTCGAAACCACTTCGCCTCGCGAGAGGAACGTGCTGGAGACCGACACCGCCTGATCGAGCAGGCCGCCCGGATTGTTGCGCAGGTCGACCACATAGCCGGCGAGCTTCTCCTGCGGAATGTCCTTGGAGATGCTGGCGACGGCCTTGCGCAGGCTCTCGGTGGTCTGCTCGTTGAAGGATGTGATGCGGATATAGCCGATGTCGCCGCCTTCGGTGTGATAGCGGACCGGGCGCACCTTGATGATCTCGCGCGTCAGCGTAACGTCGAGCGGTGCGTCCTTGCCCTTGCGCATGATGGTAAGCTTGGTCTTGGTGTTGACGCCGCCCTTCATCTTGGCGACGGCCTGCTCGAGCGTCAGTCCCTGCACCGCCTCGCCGTCGATCTTGGCGATGAGATCGCCCGAGAGAACGCCGGCCTTGGACGCGGGCGTGTCATCGATCGGCGCGACGACCTTGACCAGGCCCTCCTCCATGGTGACCTCGAGACCGAGTCCGCCGAACTCGCCGGACGTGGTCTCCTGCATGTCGCGCCAGGACTTGTCGTTCATGTAGCGCGAATGCGGATCGAGCGAGGACACCATGCCGTTGATGGCGCCTTCGATCAGCGCGGGATCGCTCGGCTTCTCGACATAGTCGGCGCGAACACGCTCGAACACCGCGCCGAACAGATTGAGCTGCGAATAGGTGTCGGCCATGCCGGCCGCGGCCTTGGCCTTGGCAACGAGTTGCGCGCCGTCGGGACCCGTGACCATCAGGGTCAGCCCGACGCCGGTCATCGTGCCCGCCAAGAACAGCCAGTTTTTCCGCATTGTTTGCTTCCCGAGCGTTTGTTGGATGGCCGGCCGATCAAATGGTCCGCACGCATCGCCGGCGCGATTTGTGTTGCGAACACACACCACATTTCCGGTTTCTTCAAGGCCGATATTGCGCCGCCGTACCGGGGCCCGACCGCCGGCGCTCGCATCCGAAATGGACGTTCACAGGCTGAAATCAAGCTCAAGGCTGCGCCGGCGCTGGGCCCGGCTGAACATACCCCGTCTTTCACGGACACCCATGATCACAATTCGACGAGCCGTGTACCACGCCGCGATTTGATGGCCTGGGCCTGCGGGGCGCCGCTCCCTGCGCGCGCCCGGGAAGCTCGAGTTCGGAATGGCTTGCTCCCGGCCCGCTCGATGGGCAATGCTCCGCGGCAAAACCGCAAGCATGACAGTCGCTGGGAGGCAAACATGAACCAACGGACCCCGATCGAGGCCGGGTGGCGGAACGTCGAACTCGGCTCGAGCGACGAGAAGTTCCAGAACCTGCACGAGCTCATCCGCAAGGCGCGCGCCCAGCTCAACCAGAACGCCTGGGACTACATCATCGGCGGGGCCGAAACCGAGACCACGCTGCGTCGGAACCGGATGGCGCTCGACGAGATCGCGTTCCGTCCGCGCGTGCTGCGCGACGTGTCCAGGGTCGATGCCTCGGTCGAAACTTTCGGACGCAAGCTGCGCCTGCCGGTGGTCATGGCCCCGGTCGGTGCGCTCGAAATCTTCGATCCGGCAGGGGCGGCCAGCGTGGCCCGTGGGGCGGGCCGATTCGGAGCGGCGCACATGCTGAGCTCGGTGTCGGAACCCGGGCTGGAGAAGACCGCCGAGGCCGCGCCCGACGCGCTGCGAATCTTCCAGCTCTATGTCCGCGGCGACGACGCCTTCGTCGAGGACTATGTGAGCCGGGCGGTCGCCAACAGCTACACCGCGTTCTGCCTGACCGTCGACACCGCCCATTACAGCCGGCGCGAGCGCGACATCGCCAAGCGCTACGTCCGCGAAAGCCGGCTGCGCGCGACCGGCGGCGACCACCAGAAGGCGCTGAGCTGGCACACCGTCAAGCTGATCAAGGACAAGTTCAAGCTGCCGCTGATCATCAAGGGCATCGCGACCGCCGAGGACGCGCAGATTGCGGTCGATCACGGCGTCGACTGGATCTACGTCTCCAACCATGGCGGCCGCCAGCTCGACCATGGCCGCGGAGCCATGCAAGTGCTGCCGGAGATCGTCGCCGCCGTGAAGAGCCGGGCAAAGATCATGGTCGACGGCGGCTTCTGCCGCGGCACCGACATCGTCAAGGCGATCGCCTCCGGCGCCGACCTCGTCGGCATCGGCCGGCTGCAATGCTGGGCGCTCGCCGCGGCCGGCGAGGACGGCATCCTGCGCATGCTCGAGCTGCTGGAGGACGAGGTCATCCGCGCGCTCGGCCTGCTCGGCGTCACCTCGTTCGCCGAGCTCAACGGCTCCTACCTGCATCCGGCAACCGCCACCAACCAGCCGAGCGTCGTCAGCGCGTTTCCGCTGGTCGACATCGAGCCCTACCGTTATTGAGGCGGAGGCCCTTCCGTTCAACGCCAGCCATCGACGCCCCCCTCCATGCCCTCCTCCGCTCTCCGCCCCGGCGACGCCGACGCGCTGCTGTTCGATCTCGGCCGCGTCGTCATCGACATCGATTTCGTCCAGGTCGTCTCGCGCTGGGCCGCGCATGCCGGCTGCGCGCCGGAGCATCTCGCCGCGCGCTTCGTGCGCGACGAGATCTACCACGGCCATGAGCGCGGCACGGTCTCCGACGCCGACTTCTTCGCCAACCTGCGCCGGCAGCTCGGCATCGACATCACCGACGCGCAGTTTCTCGAGGGCTGGAACGCGATCTTCGTCGGTCCGATGCCCGGCATCGCCCCGCTGCTCGCACGCGCGGCGGAGAAACTGCCGCTCTATGCCTTCTCCAACACCAACCAGCCGCACATCGATCACTTCTCGCCGCGCTACGCCGACCTGCTTGGTCACTTTCGCGAGATCTTCCTGTCGTCGTCGATCGGCCTGCGAAAGCCGGATGCCGAGGCCTACGCGCATGTGGTCGATGCGATCGGCGTGCCCGCCGAGCGCATCGTATTCTTCGACGATCTCGCTGAAAACATCGACGGCGCGCGGGCCAGCGGGCTGCAGGCGGTGCTGGTGCGCTCGACGGCCGACATCGCCGCGGCGCTGGAGGCGCTCGGGATTTGATCGCATCGCGCAAGGGTGCGTCATGGCCAGCGGCGTGACGTTCTGAAGGGCTGCGCTCGCAATGACGGTGCCCACTCATGCAAGATTGTTCTCGCGACACGATGTGCCCGAGCTTTGCTGCTCTCATCTCCCCCTCCTCCAATCGGAGGGCGCAGGGAATGCCGGGCTGCTGGCCGCAACCCATGGCCCGCCTGCAGAAAAAAAGCAGGCGGCAGTCACCACAGGTCCAGCCGACATCCGGCATTCCCTGCGCGATGGTCTTCACGTTTATACGCGATCTCCCCGGTGCCCGGCTTGTTGGCCACCGTCGCCGTCGGGATCATCATCACCCGCCGGCTTGGCATCAGCTTCGGGATGCCAGGACCACGCGACTTCACGTCCGCGCCATGCCGTTCGTCCGCGTGCCATCCGAGCACGCTGCGGCACGTCGCGGCCACCGCATCCCGCGCTCCACGTCCGTGACGATCGCGAAGCGCCCCTCCTGTCGAGCACGGGACCAAATCAGCATAGCAGACTTTTCCGAAAAAGCGAATCCTAAATTCGACCGCCGGCAAGGGAGCGATCCGGCCCGTCTCCCGCCACATCCGCTGGTCGCAGACGGCCCGACCGCCTAAGCTGTCCGCTCTGCACGCCCCCGCGGCCCGGAAGAACCGAATGCCCCTCGACATCATCTGTTTGCGTGATCGGCCCGACCTGATCCCGCGCGTGTTCTCGCCCGAGCTGGATGCCATCTGGCCGGAGTTCATGCGGCAGGACCGGACGGCGACGTTGTACTATGATCCGCCAGTGTTCGACCAATATGCGGACTGCGCCTACGTGGCGCTCGCCGGTGACGAGGTGGTCGGGCGCGCCTTCGCCGTCCCCTTCACCTTCGGCATCGAGGGCCGCCGCACGCTGCCGGATGCGGGCTGGGACGAGGTGATCCGCTGGGGTCACGAGGACCGCCTGCTGGGACGGCGGCCGACGACGATGAGCGCGCTGGAGATTGCGCTGCTGCCGAAGGCGCGCGTGCCCGGCAGCTCGCTCGCCATGCTCGCGGCTCTGAAAGGCTGCGCACGCGCCAAAGGTTTTGCCGAGCTGTACGCGCCGGTGCGGCCGAACCAGAAACATCTGGCGCCGCGGACGCCGATGCGCGCCTATCTCGATCAGCGGCGCGAAGACGGCCGATTGGTCGATTCCTGGCTGCGCACGCACCTCGGCATCGGTGGCGAGATCGTCAAGATCGCGCCGTGCTCGATGACCATCGTCGGCACGCTCGCCGAGTGGTCGCAATGGACCGGCGTGACCTTCGATCGCTCGGGTGAGATCGAGGTCCCCGCTGCTCTCGTGCCCGTGCTCGCGTCGGTCGAGCACGACCATGCCGCCTATGTCGAGCCGAATGTCTGGATTCGGCATCCGCTCTAACGCGGTGCAGGCCGTCCGCGCGACGATCAACGCGCCGGCACGACGCGCTCGTCCAGAAATCCGATCACCGCATCGAACGCCTGCCGTCGATTTCGCTCCATCAGGATCATGTGCGTGCCCTGCCCGATCTCGACCAGGCGCTTGTACGGCGCGCTCACGAGACGAACGAACAGGTCGTGCGCCACGTCGAAGCGGACGTCCACATCCCATTCCGCCGAGAGCACGAGAACAGGGCAGTTGATCGTGCTGGGATCGTAGATCGGCTGGTCCACGGTCCAATGCTCGCGCACGTCCTGCACCGCGCCCGAAGGCGCACGGATCGCGCCGGGGTACGGCGAGTCCGGATCGGTCGCGAGCGTCGCCTCCGCCCAGGACTCGAACCAGCCGTCCGGAATCAGCTTGTCCCGCGCCTGCTCCGGAGCGGCGCCGCGCCACGCAGCCTCGAACGCGCGCGGGCTGACGATCCGATAGGCGCCGAGCGGTCCGCCGGCGTCGATGCGCAGCGGCTCGCTGGACAGCCAGAGCGGCGTTACCAGGATCAGCTTCTCGAGCTTCGCGCTCGCCGCGCTCGCGAACATGCCCGCGACGGTGGCGCCCCAGGACATGCCGAGCACGTTGGCGCGCGGGACGTCGCGATGCCGGCAGATGAAGTCCACCGCCGCGCCGAAATCGTCCACGGCGGTCCGCGCATTGACCAATGGAGATCCCTCCTCGGCCGCCCGCGACATCTCCGGCGGCCGGCTGGAGCCGCCATAGCTGCGCGCATCGACGGCCCAGACATCGTAGCCGGCCTGCGCCAGGACATCCATGAAGGAGGCGCCACCAACCGCGACGTCGAACAGGCTGGCGGATGAAAAGGTGGCGCCGTGCATCATCGCCAGCGTGCGCTCGGCCGAGAACCGTTGCACGTCATGCCGGCGCTTGTTGATGAGCTGAAGCTGTACATCGGACACCGGGCCTTCGATCAGGCGGCGCTCGGAAACGATGCGCGAGGAGGACGTTGCGTTCTCGGTCATGGTCACCTCGGATCAGGCGAAGTGCCACGCGAACCGGTCGCCGTCGCGGCTGATCCGCCCGGCCGAGGACTCGGCGAAGTGGGTCGTGAGCACGAGGGAGCCGGTCTCGGCGGCATGGTTCATCGCCCATCGGCGTGAGGTCCGCGCCGCATCCGGGAATTCGCAATAGACCGAGTTCCAGTCCGGACGCGCGACCTGCAGCGGATGATGCATCACGTCGCCCCAGAACAGCGCGCGCTCGCCACGTGAGCTGAAGCTGATGCAGGCGTGATCGATGCTGTGACCGGGGCTCGGCAGAAAACGGAAGCCGTCGACGACCTCGCTGCCATCGACCGTGATCTCGCGCGCGAGGCCGGCCTCGACGATCGGCAGCACGCTGTCTTCGTAGACCCCAGGCATCGGTGGATGCAGCATTGGGCCAAGCCCAGCTGCGTCTCTGATTGCGGCGTCCGAGCCGTTGCCGGCCGAGAGTGCGGCGACATAGGCGCGCTCGCGGCCTGAGAAGATGTGCTGGGCGTTGGGAAACACCGGCATCCAACGGCCATCGGCAAGCTGCGTATTCCACCCCACATGATCCGCGTGCAGATGCGTCATCAGGACGAGATCGACATCGCCAGGGGCGACGCCGGCCGCCCGCAGCCGGTCGAGAAACGGCTCGTTCAAGCGATGCAGAACTGCTGCGCCGGGCCGCTCCTTGTCATTGCCGGTGGCCGTGTCGATCAGGACCACCCGCTCTGGCGTCCGCACCAGCCAGCTATGGATGCTCAGGCGCAACGATCCCGTGTGCGGATCGACCGATCCCGGCCCCACCTGGCCTCGTTCCCGAACGATGCTGTCTGCTTCTACGCCCGGAAACAAAAACTCTCCCTCGACCGCATCGAGGCCGATCTCGAAGATCCTCGTGATGGTGGCGTCTCCGACGCGATAGGTCGTGATGTCCTGCATGTCTGGCCGCCTCGATCCGAACGGTGGTCTTGTCTGGGCCGAGATCTAGGACTAGGTCATACATTCCTCAAATCGATCCAGCTCATGCAGTCCATCGATCACTTCGATCTTCGCTCCTTCGACCTCAATCTGCTGGTCGCGTTCGACGCGCTCATGCAGGAGCGCAGCGTGACGCGCGCGGCCGCACGCCTCAAGGTGGGTCAGCCTGCGATGAGCCATACGCTGTCGACGCTTCGCGTGCTGCTGCAGGACGAGCTGTTCGTCCGCGTCGGCGCCGTCATGCAGCCGACGCCAAAGGCTGCGGTGCTCGCCGGGCCGGTTCGGGCGGCGCTGGGGCAGATGCAGGCAGCGCTGCATGCCGCACCGGAGTTCGACCCGGCGACCGAGCAGCGCACCATCCGCCTGGGATTTTCAAGTGAGGTCGAGCTGCTGCTGATCCCCGAGCTCACCGCGGTGCTCCGTCGAACGGCGCCCGGCGTGCGGCTTCTCAGCCGGCCGACCGAGCGTAACGAAGTGCATCGCCTGCTCGACGACGGAGCCTTGGATGTCGCGGTCGGCTGCTTCGACGCCGTCGCACAGCGGCACAGATCCCAGCTCCTGTTCGAGCAGGCGCTGAGCTGCGTCTACAATCCAAAGCGCATCGCGATGAAAACACCGATCAGCCTCGCCGACTATCTGTCGCTTCCGCACGCGCTGGTGACGCTGACCAACAGCCTGCAGGGCTGTCTGGAGGCGGCGCTGGATGAGATCGGGACCGAGCTCAACGTGGTCTCGGCCTCCTCGGAATTCCTCAGCGTGCTGGCGACGGTCGCCGCATCACCGGTGATCACGACGATACCGACCAGGATGGCAAAGCTCTACGGGCCGCGATTTGGGCTGACGCTCTGTCCCGCGCCGTTGAAGCTGCGGCTGCCGGCCGTCTCGATGGTCTGGCCGCTGCAGCTCGATCGTGATGCAGCATCGGTCTGGCTGCGGAACATGGTGGCGGATATCCTGCACACGACCGAGCGCGCCGCCTGTCGCGCAGCTGCTGGATAGAACGCGGGGCGGGAGCTAACCGGAACGGCGCATCGGCCAACGCCTTGGCACTGCGGTCGACCTTCTGCGCACTGATTGCAGGGTTTCTCGCGCGGTCGTGAGGCAGCGGCCCGGACGCGGCCAACATCAGACGATCAGAAGGCAGGAAGCGGCCTGAGCCCTTGGCCGAGCCGTGCGCGTTCGGTTAGAAGGCGACTCATTCGATCTGCCGTCTCCATCCGAAGGAACTCTCATGGCCCTGATGCCGGTGTCTGATGCGTTGTCCGCCGTGCTCGCCGGCGCGGAGCCGCTGGCCGAGGAGCTGGTGACGCTGGACGAGGCCCATCACCGCATCCTGGCCCGCGACCTCGCGGCGCTGCGGACGCAGCCGCCCGAGGCGATGTCGGCGATGGACGGCTACGCCGTGCGCGCGGCGGACGCAGCCCAGGCCAAGGTGCGGCTGAGGGTGATCGGCGAGGTCGCGGCGGGGCGGCCGTTCGATCGCGTGGTCGGACCCGGCGAGGCGGCGCGCATCTTCACTGGTGGCGTTGTCCCTGAGGGCGCCGACGCGGTGGTGATCCAGGAGGACACGATCGCCGAAGATGGCCACGTCGTGATCACCGAGGCCGCGATCAAGGGCCGGCACATCCGGCCCGCCGGCGTCGACTTTCATGAGGGCATGGTGCTGCTGAAGGCGGGCCGCCGGCTCAGCGACCGCGACCTGTCGCTGGCGGCCAGCATGAATCATCCGGCACTGCCGGTGCGGCGCCGGCCGAAGGTGGCGCTGCTCGCCACCGGCGACGAGCTCGTGATGCCTGGCTCGACGCCCGGCCCGGGCCAGATCGTCTATTCCAACGGCTACGCCCTGCGGGCGCTGGTGCGCAGCGAGGGCGCGACACCGATCGATCTCGGCATCGCCGCGGATACGATGGAGGCCACGATCGCCGGGATCCGGCGGGCGCGCGAGGCCAAGGCCGACATCCTGATCACGACCGGCGGCGCCTCGGTCGGCGATCACGACCTCGTCAAGCAGGCGCTCGAAGCCGAGGGCGTCGAGATGGCGTTCTGGAAGATCGCGATGCGGCCGGGCAAGCCGATGATGCACGGA
The DNA here is from genome assembly GCF_032489675.1 of Bradyrhizobium sp. SZCCHNR1043. Classification (NCBI taxonomy): domain Bacteria; kingdom Pseudomonadati; phylum Pseudomonadota; class Alphaproteobacteria; order Hyphomicrobiales; family Nitrobacteraceae; genus Bradyrhizobium; species Bradyrhizobium sp. SZCCHNR1043. The sequence goes on along the minus strand of NZ_JAUEYN010000005.1, from coordinate 119,111 downwards.
CGGCTCGGCGACATGAGGGTGATCGGACTGCCCGGCAATCCGGTGTCGTCCTATGTCTGCGCCATCCTGTTCCTGGTGCCGCTGATTCGGCGGCTGCTCGGCCGCGACGAAGCTCGCATGCCACGCGAGACCGCCCTGCTCGGCCGCGAACTCGGGGCCAACGATTCGCGCGAGGACTATCTGCGGGCGCAGCTCGAGGAGCGCGCCGACGGCACCCTGATCGCAACGCCGGTGACCCAGCAGGATTCGTCGCTGCTCGGCAATCTCGCGCTCTCGCAGGCGCTGGTGATCCGGCGGGCGTTTGCGCCGAAGGCCGCCGCCGGCAGCCCGTGCGAGATCCTGCGCCTGCCGAGCTAGGCCGTTTCCCCCGGCAAAGCCCGGTCCGTTCACTACAATTTAAGGATTGCGGAACACACATCGAACATATAGTGTCCGTTCATGATTTGTTTTTAGTATGTTGCGGGCGACGCGATGATGGTCCGACTCCAAGGCGCTCTCAGCCGGTTTGTGCTCAAGGCGCAGCTCCTGGACTCGGACGACAACAAACTGGGGACCAGGTCGAGATGCTGACGCGCAAACAGTACGAACTTCTGCGGTTCATCAACGAGCGGCTCAAGGAAGCCGGCGTGCCGCCGTCCTTCGACGAGATGAAGGATGCGCTCGATCTGCGCTCGAAGTCCGGCATTCATCGCCTGATCACGGCGCTCGAGGAGCGCGGCTTTATCCGCCGGCTGCCCAACCGCGCCCGCGCGATCGAGGTGATCAAGCTGCCCGAGCTGTCACAGGCTGCCAACAACCGCCGCGGCTTCACCCCATCGGTGATCGAGGGCAATCTCGGCAAGGTGCGCACCAGCACTCCCGCGCTGGACGATGGCGAGCGCCCCGTCGCGGTGCCGGTGATGGGCCGCATCGCCGCCGGTACCCCGATCGAGGCGCTACAGACGCGCAGCCACACCATCAGCGTGCCTGCCGACATGCTCGGCAACGGCGATCACTATGCGCTCGAGGTGCGCGGCGACTCCATGGTCGATGCCGGCATCCTCGACGGCGACATGGCGCTGATCCAGCGCAACGAGACCGCCGACACCGGCGACATCGTGGTAGCGCTGATCGACGATGAGGAAGCGACGTTGAAGCGCTTCCGCCGCCGCGGCGCATCGATCGCGCTGGAGCCGGCCAACACCGCCTACGAGGTGCGCATCCTGCCGCCCAACCGGGTGAAGATCCAAGGCAAGCTGGTCGGGCTGTATCGCAAGTACTGATCGCGGACGCGATCGGTCGATCGGCGGCGAGCGCACGCGCTTCTCCGCCGATCGAAATTGGTCACGCGCGAATGCACCTCAGGATGTGCAGCGCGGCATGCTCAAACGCTTGTGATCGCCCGCGGGCGCACGCGGTGCAGATCAGCGCAGAATTGCCGTGAAGCGCGCGCTAACATCTCCTCGATGTCCACTCTGATAGAGGCCTGCGCCTGTCCGGGGGGAGCGTGGGTCGGCTATCTCTCAACGAGGAGCGATCCGATGTGTGACTACAGCCTCCATGCGGTTGCGTCCCGTCCCGCCAAGGTCGGCGAGACGTTGATCTCGACGACGTTTCGCGGCACCGCCACCCGCGGCTTCGCCCTCGAGAGCGAGCCGACCGTCGCAGTCTGCATGCTGCCCGGCACCGAGTTGGCATTTGTCGAGGACGTCCGCTACGACAGCCGCTGGCTCTGGACCCGGACGATCCGCGAGCGCGTCGCGAAGTTCAACAGCATCGAGACGCACATCCCCGATCGCCATCACGACGCGATCGAATTCGCCGACGGCCGCCACGTGCTGGTGACCCAGCTCTGCGAGGGCCAGCGCGTCACCGTGCTACAATTGCCGGTCAGCAAGCAGCCGGCCGAGCGCCGCCCGGGCATGGCGGAGGACGTTCCGGCTTCGCAGGCCACATCGATTCGCCGCATCAGCATCACCTGAGCGCCTGCGCGTCCGCATTTCTCTCGGCCATGAGCGAGCTTTCGGCCGGGGGAGATTTGGTTTCTGCAAGCGCAAGGTCTTTCCGGCGAACCTCACGCTCCGGCATCGCATCGAATAGGAACGACATCCCTCGGCCAGCATTGTGTGCCGGGGGAGCTTGCCGCCGTGGTCAACAAGATCGATTGGAACAAGGCCGGCCGGCTCTCCGAGTCCGGCCGCTACATGCTTGCGTTCGGATGGCTGACGGTCACGGCTGATGACATCGCCATCTGGCAACGCTATCCGGGCGCTGCGTTCACGCTGGTCGAAGGTCCCTCGCTGTTCGATGGACCCGATGACACCGTGTATCATCTCGGCACGTTGTATCATCTCAGCACGTTCGAGCTGTCCGGCGCTCAATCCTGCTCGCCCTGCTCCGTCTCCGGCGGCGTCGCGTCCTGAAGCCGCGACACCGGCGCACGCGGCGTCAGCGTCGTGTCGAACTCGCCGGCCTCGGCGGGCGCCGGCCACCACGGGCGATCGGTGCCGCCAGCGCGCACCGGCGTGACGGAGAAGCCGGTGCCCCGCTGCACCAGCATCAAGGCGCCCTGCTGCTGCAGGCGCTGGCGATCGATGACGGCCGCCGCGCAGGATGACGGCGCGGCGCGCGCGGTGACGATCAGCGCGGCACGGGCGCAATCATCGTCGAGCGCCTCGGCGCGCAGGGTCAAGGCGGCGAATCGGCCGTCGGCCATCGCGACCACGCAGCCCGCCTCGTCGCAGGAGACGCCATCGGCGAGCGATGAATCCGCCGGCAGCCGGGCATCGGCGTCGGCCGCGAGCCACTCCTTGGTGGCGAACACGTCCTTGCCGGTGCGCATCACATGCAGGCGTCCGTCACGGCCGCGCACCGCCACCGCGCGCCCATCGCCGGCGATCAGCACGTCGGGCAGCGGCGTCGTGGCGGCCCACGCGGTGGCCACCACGAGCCCGACGGCACCCGACCAGCGCAGCGGTGTGCGCATCAGGCCGATCAGGATGACGCCGAGGCTGGCCAGGATCAGCGGACCGATGCCGAAGCCCGGGATGCGCCCGACCGCGCCAGGCAGCGCCGCCACCCAGCGCGTCACCGCGATCATCCAGTCGATGCCGAGGCCCATCAGCGTCCACCAGGGACCGTCGAGCCCGAACGGCGCCGCCAGCAGGCCGAGCAGTCCGGCGGGCATCACCAGCACCGAAACCACCGGCATCGCCGCGAGATTGGCGAGCACGCCATAGGGCGTGACGCGATGGAAGTGGAACGCGGCATAGGGCGTGGTCGCAAGCCCCGCGATCAGCGAGGCCAGCAGCAGCATCGCAAGCTCGCGGCCGCCCCACAGCGCGATGCGCTGCGTCGTGGAGCTGTCCGGCCTCGCAAACAGTTTGGGCAGGCCGAACTGCACCAGCGCGACCAGGCCGAGCGTCGCCGCGAACGACATCTGGAAGCTCGGATGCACCAGCGCTTCGGGTGCCGCGATCAGCACGATCATCGCCGCGACCGCGAGCGTGCGGAAGGTGACGGCGCGGCGATCGACCATGACCGCGATCAGCACCACGGCCGTCATGAAGAACGATCTCTGCGTCGCGACCTCCGCGCCCGACAGCAGCAGGTAGAACGCCGCCGCGACCAGCGCCGCCGCGGCCGCCCATTTCTTGATCGGATGGCTGATAGTGAGGCCGGGGATCAGCGCAAGCAGCGCGCGCACGGCGAAGAACACGACGCCGGCGACGACGGCCATGTGATAGCCGGAGATCGACAGCACGTGGCCGAGGCCGGAGACGAACATCGCATCGTTGACATCGGGCGTGATGGCGTCGCGCCGGCCGGTCAGCAGCGCGGTGGCGATGGCGCGCTCATCGCCCGTCAGGCGGGCGCGGATGCGTGCGTCGATCGCATCGCGCAGGCCCTGCATGGCCGCCGCATAGCCCAGGCCGAAGCCGGCGGCCTGCGGCGGCGTCGCCGTCGTGATCGCGCCCATCACGAAGCCGGAGGCGCCGATGCCCTGGAAGAACATGTCGCGCGCGAAGTCGTAGGATCCCGGCCGCACCGGGGCCATCGGCGGCAGCAGCCGCGCCTTGAGCTGCACGAAGCTGCCGACCTCGGGCGCCGTGCCCTTACGCACCGCGAGCCGCACGCGCGCGATCGTGGCGGCGTTGCGCGGGCTCTCCATCGCGGTGACGCGCAGCACGATCCGATCGCTGCGCTCGCGGATGTCGCGCGCCTCGACGAAGCCGGACAGCGCCACCGAATACAACGGCCGCGCCAGCACTGGATGAGCGACACGCGCCGTCTTGATGGTCGCCGCGGCAAAGCCGCACGCCGCCGCCGCGATCATCACGGCAACCGGAAACATCCGATGCCGCCGCATCATGATGGCGACGATGCAGAGCAGCGCCGCGGTGGTGGCGGCGATCCAGAGCACCGGCTCGTGATCGGCGGTGAAGTACAGCGCGATGCCGGCCCCGAACGCCACCGGCACCCAGGGCAGCAGCCGGCCCGCCCCGGCCTCCTCGACCGCCCAGCTCTTCAGGCGGGCGGCGAATGCCGACGACGCGCCGGACCCGATCGCGGGCCAGCCGCCGGCCAGCGCGCCGCGCGGCGGCCAGACATCGGCCATCGTGCCCGCGAGCCCGCGACGCCCTCCCGGCGGCCTGACCGGCTCCGCCATTGCCCACACCACCCGTTACTTTACGGGCATGGAGGCTAGCGAAACCACGGGGAATCCGACTAGCGGAACGGAACGAGAATCCAATCCCGGTGCCGGGAACGTCATTGGAACTTTCGGCACCGCACGGGCTTATGCGGGTATGGACCACCATGACAATGACGATCCCTTTGCCGACCTCGCGCTCGACACGGCGATCCACCTGCGCTGGACGTTGCGGGACATCAAGGCCCACCGGCTCACGCTCTCCCCCGTCGCCGACGATGATCTCTCGCTCCTCGCGGAGCGCGGCCTGGTCGAGGTCAGCGATGGCGTGCCAACGCTGACCGAGGCCGGCCTCGCAGCGATCAATTGAGCTGCGGCTGCGGTCCCCATCTCATCCCTTCGCGACCTCCTTCGCAAAGGTGTCGCGCAGGCCGATGGTGCGGTTGAACACGAGCTTGTCGGGCGTCGAATCCGGATCGCGGACGAAGTAGCCCTGGCGCTCGAATTGCATCGGCGCGTCCGAATTGCTCTCGGCGATCGCCGGCTCGATGCGGGCGTCGGTCAGGACCTCGAGTGAGTTGGGATTGAGATCGGCGGTGAAGTCGGCCGCATTGGGGCTTGGATTGGCGAACAGCTGATTGTAGATGCGAATCTCGGCTGTCAGCGACTGCGCAGCCGGCAGCCAGTGCATCGTCGCCTTGACCTTGCGTCCATCCGGCGCGTTGCCGCCCTTGGTCGCGGGATCATAGGTGCAACGCAGCTCGACGATCTCGCCGGCGTCGTTCTTGATGACGTCGCGGCACTTGATGAAATAGGCGTAGCGCAGCCGCACCTCGTTGCCCGGCGACAGCCGGAAGAACTTCTTCGGCGGGTTCTCCATGAAGTCGTCCTGCTCGATATAGAGCTCGCGGCCGAAGGCGATCCTGCGCGTGCCGGCCGAGGGATCGTCGGGGTGGTTGATCGCCTCGAGCTCCTCGACCTGGCCTTCCGGATAATTCTCGATCACTACCTTCAGCGGCCGCAGCACGGCCATCCGACGCAGCGCCGTGCGGTTCAGCTCCTCGCGGATGCAGAATTCGAGCATGCCGACATCGACGATGCTGTTGGCCTTGGCGATGCCGATGCGCTTGATGAACTCGCGCACCGCAGCCGGCGGCACGCCGCGCCGCTTCAGGCCGGCGATGGTGGGCATGCGTGGATCGTTCCAGCCGGAGACATGGCCGTCCTGCACCAGCCGCGTCAGCACGCGCTTCGACAGCAGCGTGTAGGTCAGGTTGAGCCGCGCGAACTCGTACTGGTGCGGATGCGACGGCACCGGCAGCTTGTCCAGGAACCAATCGTAGAGCGGCCGGTGGTCCTCGAACTCGAGCGTGCAGATCGAGTGCGTCACGCCCTCGATCGCGTCCGACTGCCCGTGGGCGTAGTCGTAGCTCGGATAGATCTTCCAGGCGTCGCCGGTGCGCGGGTGATGGGCGTGCATGATCCGGTACAGCACGGGGTCGCGCAGGTTGATGTTGCCGGCGGCCATGTCGATCTTGGCGCGCAGCACGCGCGCGCCGTTCGGGAATTCGCCGGCCTTCATGCGCCGGAACAGGTCGAGATTCTCCTCGACCGTGCGGTCGCGGAACGGGCTGTTCTTGCCGGGCTCGGTGAGCGTGCCGCGCGACAGGCGGATCTCCTCCTGCGACTGGTCGTCGACATAGGCGAGCCCGGCCTTGATCAGCCCTTCCGCCCAATTGTAGAGCCGCTCGAAATAATCCGAAGCGAAGAACAGGTTGTCGCCCCAGTCATAGCCGAGCCAGCGCACGTCGGCCTGGATGGAATCGATATATTCCTGCTCTTCCTTGGTCGGATTGGTGTCATCGAAGCGCAGATTGCAGCGACCGCCGAACTCCTGGGCAATGCCGAAGTTGAGACCGATCGACTTGGCATGGCCGATATGCAGGTAGCCGTTCGGCTCCGGCGGGAACCGGGTGACGACCGTCTTGTGCCTGCCGCTGTCGAGATCGGCCTGGACGATGTCGCGGATGAAGTCGCGCCCTGCCTCTGCCGTCGTCGCCGTGTCTGTCGTCGTGGTCATCAAGAATATCCTGCTCCGGAATTTGGCAGCCTATCTGCCAAATCCGCTTCCCCCAAGGAAGGCTTTAGTTATGCGATAGGCCTGCTATACACCCCCCGCCCTTCATAGCCCCTGCCTGGATTTCGTGCTGCCGCCCATGACCTCCCCGATCGTCACGCGCTTTGCCCCCTCCCCGACCGGCTTTCTCCACATCGGAGGCGCCCGGACGGCCCTGTTCAACTGGCTGTATGCGCGGGGCCGCGGCGGCAAGATGCTGCTGCGGATCGAGGACACCGACCGTGAGCGCTCGACCACGGCGGCCATCGACGCCATCCTGGACGGCCTGAAATGGCTCGAGCTCGATTGGGACGGCGAGGTCATCTACCAATATAGCCGCGCCGCGCGCCATCGCGAGGTCGCCGAGCAACTGCTCGCCAGCGGCATGGCGTATCGCTGCTATGCTACCGCCGAGGAGCTGGCCGCGATGCGCGAGAAGGCGCGCGCGGAAGGCCGCACCCGGCTCTACGACGGCATGTGGCGCGACCGCGATCCCAAGGAGGCGCCCGAAGGCGTCAAGCCGACGATCCGGCTGCGCGCGCCGCTGACCGGCGAGACCGTGATCGAGGATCAGGTGCAGGGCCGCGTGGTCTGGCAGAATGAGAACCTCGACGACCTCGTGCTGCTGCGAGGCGATGGCAATCCGACCTACATGCTGGCGGTGGTCGTGGACGACCACGACATGGGCGTCACCCACGTCATCCGCGGCGACGACCATCTGATCAACGCCGCGCGCCAGAAGCAGATCTACGATGCGCTCGGCTGGACGGTGCCGTCGATGTCGCACATCCCGCTGATTCACGGGCCGGACGGCTCGAAGCTGTCGAAGCGCCACGGTGCGCTCGGCGTCGACGCCTACCGTGCGATGGGATATTTGCCGTCGGCACTGCGCAATTACCTGGTGCGGCTCGGCTGGAGCCATGGCGACCAGGAGATCTTCTCCACCGAGGAGATGATCAAGGCGTTCGACCTGCCGGCGATCGGCCGCTCGGCGGCGCGGTTCGACTTCGCCAAGCTCGAGAACCTCAACGGCCACTATATCCGCCACAGCGACGATGCGGCGCTGGTGCGCCAGTTCGAGGACGTGCTGAATTACGTGCCGAACGGCGCGGCTCTCAAGGCCAAGCTCAACGACGCCACGCGCGCGCAGCTCGCCCAGGCGATGCCCAGCCTCAAGGAGCGCGCCAAGACGCTCTTGGAGCTGATCGACGGCGCCGCCTTCATCTTTGCCGACCGGCCGCTTCCGATCGACGCCAAGGCCGCCGCCCTGCTGACGCCGGACAGCCGTGCTTTGATCGGCCGGCTGCATGAGGCGCTGGCCGCTGTCGAGTCCTGGAGCGGACCGGCCACGGAAGCCGCGCTGCGTGCGTTTGCTGAAGCCAACAACCTCAAGCTGGGCGCGGTGGCGCAGCCGCTGCGCGCGGCGCTCACCGGCCGAACCACCTCACCCGGTATTTTCGACGTTCTGGCGATCCTGGGGCGTGATGAATCCTTGGGCCGTCTGGAGGACCAGACCACCTCATAAGGTCGCATTGCTCCCCATCTTGCAGCGCACAGGGCAATACGATACGCATTTGCGCGGCACCCACTGGTTTTCCCGGCTCGGACATCCTTCACACGTTGCGGCGGGCTCGTTGACGGATGTTAGGGCCGAAGGACACTAGTAAATATAAGATTCCAGTACGGTTTCGGATTTGACCTTCGCTTAAGCTGTTGGCAGCGACAGTGACGCGAATGTCAAAGCCACCGCACTAGATAAAGTCCACCTGCCCTGCCATCTCTCAAAAAGAACAAGGGCCAAGCCTAACGATCTCATCGGGGACAAACGATGGACGCAAAATCCGCAAGCAAGACCGCGACCCTCACCGTCGGCAACAAGAATTTCGATCTTCCGATCCTGAGCGGCACCGTGGGTCCCGACGTCATCGACATCGGCAAGCTCTACGCCCAGACCGGGATGTTCACCTATGACCCGGGCTTCACCTCGACCGGCAGCTGCCAGTCCAAGATCACCTATATCGACGGCGACGCCGGCGTCCTGGAATACCGCGGCTACCCGATCGAGCAGCTCGCCGAGAAGGGCGACTTCCTGGAAACCTGCTATCTGCTGCTGTACGGGGAGCTTCCGACCAAGGCCCAGAAGCAGGATTTCGACTATCGCGTGACCCATCACACGATGGTGCACGAGCAGATGTCGCGCTTCTTCCACGGCTTCCGCCGTGACGCGCATCCGATGGCGGTCATGGTCGCTTCGGTCGGCGCGCTCGCCGCGTTCTACCACGACTCCACCGACATCAACGATCCGAAGCAGCGCATGATCGCGTCGATGCGGATGATCGCGAAGATCCCGACCCTGGCGGCGATGGCCTACAAATACACCATCGGCCAGCCCTTCGTTTATCCGAAGAACTCGCTCTCCTTCGCCGAGAACTTCCTGAACATGTGCTTCGCGGTGCCGTGCGAGGAGTACAAGCCGAACCCGGTTCTCGCCGACGCGCTCGACAAGATCTTCATCCTGCACGCCGATCACGAGCAGAACGCCTCGACCTCGACGGTGCGCATCGCCGGCTCCTCGGGCGCCAACCCGTTTGCCTGCATCGCCGCCGGCATCGCCTGCCTGTGGGGTCCGGCACACGGCGGCGCCAACGAGGCCGCGCTGAACATGCTGGCCGAGATCGGCACCGTCGACAAGATTCCGGACTTCATCGCCAAGGTGAAGGACAAGAACAGCGACGTGCGCCTGATGGGCTTCGGCCATCGCGTCTACAAGAACTACGACCCGCGCGCCAAGATCATGCAGAAGATGTGTCACGCGGTGCTCAAGGAGACGGGCCACGCCGACGATCAGATGCTCAAGGTCGCGATGGAGCTCGAGAAGATCGCGCTCAGCGATCAGTACTTCATCGAGCGCAAGCTCTATCCGAACGTCGACTTCTACTCGGGCATCACCCTGAAGGCGATGGGCTTCCCGGTGTCGATGTTCACGGTGCTGTTCGCCGTCGCCCGCACCGTCGGCTGGATCAGCCAGTGGAGCGAGATGATCGAGGATCCGCAACAGAAGATCGGCCGTCCGCGCCAGCTCTACACCGGCGTCACGACGCGCAACTATGTCGACATGGACAAGCGCGGCTGAGCCGCACCGCAGCGCAAATCCGCTCTCGAACGGCGCCGTCGATCCCGACGGCGCCGTTTCGTTCGTGAGGTCGCACCTTTCTGAGCACCTTTCTAACTCGCGGCACCAGTCGGGAGTGCATCAGGCCAGCGCCTCGAGATGAGACCTGAGCTGCTCGGCCCCATATGGCTTGGCAAGGAAGCGCGCGCCCGACGGCAATTCCGAAGGGGTCACCTGACCTGACGTCACCAGGAGCGCAACCGGGGGCCAGCGGTCCCTGATGACGGCGACCAGCCGCAGGCCATCCATCGACCCCGGCATTTGGACGTCCGTGAAGACCACCGATATGCGGTCACATCGTTCGAGAAGCGAAATGGCCTGATCGGCGTCAACGGCCTCGATGACTTCGAAACCGAGGTCTCTGATCATGTCGACAGCGTTGGCGCGGATCAGCCCCTCGTCCTCAACGACCAAAACTGTCTTTCTTGTGAGCCGACCGCGGGACACTCTGTCTCCTGTCCAATCTCATTCAATCGCACGACGATCATTTTGTTCCGGCGAACGTTCCGGGGCTCAATGCGTTGAACGGTGCAAATTGAAGACACGACTTGCATCCTGGAGCAGGGACCAGCTCGAGCATACGATGACGACCAATCCCAACCCGGACGTCGATGCTGTCCAGCAGCTTGACGCCGTTCCCAAAATTCTGGACTCGGTGAGCAGGATCACCGGGATGGGATTCGTTGCGGTCGCGCGCGTGACCTCGGATCGATGGGTCTGTTGTGCGGTCCGCGACGACATCAATTTCGGCCTGAAAGAGGGCGGCGAGCTGCGCGTCAAGACGACGATCTGCAGCGAGGTCCGGGAGCGAGGCGAAGCTGTCGTCATCGGTGACGTCGAGACGGATCACATGTTTCGCGATCACCCGACGCCAAAGCTCTACGGCTTTCGCAGCTACATCTCCGCTCCGATCACCCTGTCCGACGGGACCATCTGGGGCACCCTGTGTACGATCGATCCAGCGCCGCGCGAGCTGGACCGGCCCGAAATCGTCAGCACGTTTCAGCTGTTCGGGGAGTTGATCGCGGCCCAGCTGGAGCTTCATCAGCGCTTCGCGCTCAGTCAGGCCAGCCTCGGCCTCAGCGAGAAGAGCAGGTTTTCGATCGAGCAACGGCTCAAGATCACCGAGGCCAATCTGCTCGACGAGCGCCGGACCGCCGAGCTGAGAGAGCAATTCATCGGCGTTCTCGGCCATGACCTCCGCAATCCGCTGGCCTCGATCGACGCCGGAATGCGCGTGCTGCTGCGCAACCAGGACAGCGCCAGAGCGCCCGAGATCATTTCCATGATTCAGAAATCAGTCATGCGCATGGCCGGACTGGTCGACAACATCATGGATTTCGCCCGGGGGCGCCTCGGCGGCGGCCTGACGATCAAGCCCGACGCGCGGCAACCGCTGGCGCCGGTGATCGAGCAGGTCGTCTCCGAGATCCGGCTGGCCTGGCCCGACCATGAGATCGAGACCCACATCGACATCGCGGAGCCGGTCAAATGCGACCGTAGCAAGATCGGGCAATTGTTCTCGAACCTGCTCGGCAATGCCATCTCCTACGGCGACAAGGACAAGCCGATCCAGGTCTCCGCAACGACGAGCGAGGGCTGTTTCGTGCTGGATGTCACCAATCACGGGCCGCCGATCTCGGACAAGGCGATGCAGAATCTGTTCAAGCCCTATATGCGCGGCGAGCGTCCAAGCCAGCATGGTCTCGGGCTTGGACTCTACATCGCTTCCGAGATTGCGCGAGCGCATGACGGCACGCTGCAGGCCACCTCGACCGAGGACAGAACGACCTTCGAATTCAAGATGCCGCTTCAGGCCTGATCAGCGCCGCCCGCTGCGCATCGTCGCCAGCACGATGTCGGCCGCGCGCACGCTCGGCGAGGCCGCGCCCGTGGACATGATCGCGTCGAGGCGATCGAATGCCTCGACCTGGCGCGCTCGTATCGGACCGTCGCCCAGGAGATCGGCGAGAACGGGCGCGAGATTGTCGGCCGTGCAGGCTTCCTGAAGGAACTCCGGAATGACGTTCTCGCCGATCACGAGATTGGCGAGAATGACCGATTGCACGTTGACGACTCGCCGGAGAATGAACGCCTCGATCTCGCCGACGCGATACGCGGTCACCATCGGCACGCCGGACAGCGCGAGCTCCAGGGTTACCGTGCCGGACTTGGCGAGCGCGGCGCGCGCGCGCCTGAAGGCTGCCCGCTTCTCGGCCTCGCCCGTGACGATCTCCGGAACGAGCGGCCAGTTTGCGACTCCGGCCCGCACCGCGGCTTCGAGATGCGGGGTGGTGGGTAGCACGGCTTCGAAGGCCAGGTTTTGGGCGCGCAGCCGCGCCAATGTCTCGCCGAACACGGCGATGTGGCGAGCGACCTCACTGCGCCGGCTGCCAGGAAGCACCAGCAGAACGGGAGGGTCGGCATCTCGGCGCGCCTGCTCTGCCGCATTGGGGCGCAGGCTGGCGAGCTGCTCGATCAGGGGATGGCCGACATAGGTGCAGGGCGGACCATTGAGCCTTCGGAACGCCTCCGGCTCGAACGGCAGCAAGCCCAGCACGTGATCGACGTAGCCGCGCATCGCGCCCGCCCGGCCCGGACGCCACGCCCATACGGTCGGTGCGACGTAGTTCACGATCGGAATCTCGGGATCGCGCGCGTGAACCCGCTTCGCCACGCGCTGGGTGAAGTCGGGACTGTCGATGATGACGAGCACGTCGGGCTGGGCCGCAACGATCGCGTCAACCGTGCCGCGGATCAGGCGGAGGATCTTGGGCAGTTGCTTCAGCACCGCCGCGAAGCCGACGATCGAGAGCTCCTCGATCGGAAACAGCGAGGCGAGCCCCTCGCGTGTCATGCCGCGGCCGCCGACGCCGGAGAATTCGACGCCGTCGCCGAGCCGCTGGCGCAGCACCTTCATCAGGCTGGCGCCGAGGCGATCCCCGGACTCTTCGGTCGCGACCAGGCAGATCCTGCGCATGGCCGCGCCTGCCAGAGGCCGCGCCGTCACGCAGTGACGCCCGTGATGAACACGCCTGCCCGATCGGCGGCAGCCACTGTCTCCTGGGGATCGGCGAGCAGCGTATAGGCGGCCGCGACGGCGACTCCGGCGAGACCCGCGGCTGAAAGCCCCTCGACGGTGCGCGGGCCGATGGTCGGCAGGTCGTAGCGAAGATCCTGGCCGGCCTTGGGCGCCTTCACCAGCACGCCGCGCCCGGCCGCAGCACGAATACGGCGATCGGCACGCAGCCGCGCCACGCGGGCCAGCAGCCCGTCGGTGCCCTCGATGTCCTCGAGCGCAACGACGTGGCCGTCGATCACGACCACCGCCTGCCCGACATCGAACGGCGCCATCGCGCGCAGCACGGCGAGCCCCTTGGCGATGTCACCGGTCACCAGATCGTTGGGCCCGCTCCGCGTCAGCCGCCCTTCGGGCACAAGCAGATTGGGGGCGACGTCCTTGACGCCGATCATGTGAAAGCCGTGGCGCTCGAAGATGCGGCCAACGCCGGACAGCAGATGATCGTCGCCGCCACGAAAGGCCGACCAGATGTAGGGCAGCTCGCGCAGCGTGCCCCAGTCGAAACGGATCTCCGACACCGCCGGACGAACGAGATTGCCGATGAACATCAGGTCACGGACACCCTCGGCCTTGAGCAGCTTCAGGGCGTTGCCGAGCTGGCCGAGGCCGATCCAGTGATGCCGGAAGCGCGCCAGCGGCTTCGGATCGCAGATGCCCTTCAGGGCGAACAGCACCGGCGTCCGGCCGCGCGCGACGATCTCGTCGGCGACCGCAAAGGGCAGCACCCCGCCCGCGGCGATCATGCCGATCGGCGGCGTGGTCTCGGCGGCCGGCGTCCCCATCGCGCTCAAGGCTCGATCGTCGGCCTGCCGATCTCGGGCAGGCACAAGGCGCGATGTCGACCGCCGTCGATGAAGGCGAGGATCTCGGCAATGGCAGGATCCTCACCAGCGAGCGGCCGCACCGCCGCAAGGCGGTCGGCGAACACGCCGGGACCGTGGAACAGCTTCTGGTAGAAGGCACGCACCGTGGCGAGGCGCTCGCGGGTGAACTTGCGGCGCTTCATGCCGATCACGTTGAGGCCTTCGAGCGCGGCATACTGGCCGTTGACCAGACCATACGGAATGATATCCCCGCGCACGCCGCAGACGCCGCCGACCATCACGCCATGGCCGATGCGGGTGAACTGATGCACCGCCGAGAGACCGCCGATGTAGACGGAATCGCCGACCTCGACATGGCCGCCGAGTGTGGCCGAGGTCGCGAAGATCACGTTGTCGCCGACGACGCAATCGTGGGCGACATGGGCATTGTTCATGAAGAACCCGGAATTGCCGACCTTGGTCAGGCCGCCGCCCTTGGTGGTGCCGATGTTCATCGTCACGCCTTCGCGGAAGGTGCAGCCGGAGCCGATCTCAAGCCGATGCGGCTCGCCGCGATAGCTGAGATCCTGCGGCGCGCCGCCGAGCACGACGAAGGGCGAGATCACGTTGTCATCGCCGAGCGTGGTGTGGCCCATGATCTGGACGTGGCTGATCAGTCTGCAGTTCGACCCGATCACGACGTTGGGGCCGACGATGCAGTAAGGACCGATCACGGTCCCCTCACCGATGACGGCGCCATCCTCGACGCGTGCGGTGGGATCAATCTTGCTCATGTCGACGCAATCAACTTTCTACCAGCCTGTCAGTCGGTCAGCATCGCGCCGACATCGGCCTCGGCGACGACGACGCCGTCGACCTTGGCATCGCCGTGGAACCACCACATCGTCTTGCGCCGGCCGATCGAGCGCATGTGGTACTCGATGGTCTGGCCCGGCAGCACCGGCTTGCGGAACTTGCACTTGTCGATGGTGAGGAAATACACCGCGCGCGGCTTTTCCGTGCCCTCGACCGACTTGATGCCGATCACGCCGGCGGTCTGGGCCATGCCCTCGATCATCAGCACGCCCGGATAGACCGGCCGCTCCGGAAAGTGCCCCTGGAAGCAGGGCTCGCCGATCGACACGTTCTTGACGCCGATGCCGCTGTAGTCGGCCCGGATGTTCTTCACGCGGTCGATCAGGAGAAATGGATAACGGTGCGGTAGCGTCTTGAGAATCTCGTTGATGTCGACGTCCGCAAACCTGATGGGTGACTCCTCCATCACTCCCGTCCCTCGTCCCTGTTCGTCGCGGTCGAATCCCGCACCAGCCGTTCCACCGCAACGATCTCGCGGAACCACTGCTTGGTCGGCTTGGCGAAGAAACCGCCCCACCGGCCGTTCGGCGGAATGTCGTCCTTGACGCCGCTCATCGCGGTCACCTGCGCACCATCGCCGATCGTCAGGTGATTGTTGATGCCAACCTTCGCCCCGAGCGCGACGTTGTCGCCGATCGTGAGACTTCCTGCCAGCCCGATCTGGGCCGCCAGCAGGCAATGCCGCCCGATTGTGACATTGTGGCCAATCTGCACCTGGTTGTCGATCTTGGTGCCTTCGCCGATGACCGTGTCGCGCAGGCTGCCCCGGTCGATCGTCGTGCCGGCGCCGACCTCGACATGGTTCTGGATCAGAACCCGCCCGGTCTGCGGCACCTTGGTGTGCCCGTCCGCGCCGAAGAAGATGAAGCCGTAGCCGTCCTGGCCGATGCTGCAGCCGGGATGGATCAGAACGTCATTGCCGATCAGCGCGCACTGGATGACGGTGCGGGCGCCGACATTGCAGTCGCGACCGATCTTGACGTGGGGGCCGATCACGGCACCCGCGCCAACGATCGTCCCCGAGCCGATCTCGACATGGGCGCCGATCACCGCCAGCGGCTCGACGATGACGCCGTCCTCCAGTCGCGCGGTGGGATCGATGATGGCTTGGGGCGAGATTCCGTCGTCGCCGAACCAGGGCTGCGGCCGCAGTGCGTCGGCATGGAACTCACGCGCGAGCAGCACGAAGGCGCGGAACGGCTGATTGGCGCGGAGCACTGCGACATGGGACGGCACGCGCGCCTCGAATCGCGGACTGACCAGGCAGGCGCCCGCTTTGGTCCCGGCGAGCTGGTCGGCGTATTTGAGGTTGTCGAAGAATGCCAGATGCATCGGACCGGCCTCGTCGAGCGACGCCAGTCCCTTGACGACCTGCTCGCCGCGGGATGGGTCGACCAGGGTGGCCTTGGCGGCGGCGGCGATCGCCGCCAGGGTCGTGGGCGGCGGCGATTGGAAGAAGGTCGGCTGGGCCATTCCGTCGTACTCTCAAGACAAAAAGTCAGAGCCCGGCTCCGGTGTCCCGGAACCGAGCTCCCATTTCTTACACCGGCGAGGTTGGTCGATGCCAACCCGGATTCGATCGGCCCAGGCTCAGAACGAGGTACCGCCGCCGAACCGGAATTCCTGCGTCCGGTCGAACTGACCCTTGGTGAGCGGGATCGCGTAGTCGAAGCGCAGCGGACCGAACGGCGACGCCCACACCAGACCCACGCCGACCGAGGTCCGAACCTTGTTCTGGTCATCGAACTGCAGACCAAGGCAGGTGCCGGCGTTGTTCGGGTTGCGCGTCGGCTTGATACAGCCGGGGGTATTAACCTCGCCTGTCGCAGCCCAGGACGTCGGCCCCTGATAGCCCCACAGGCCGCCAGCGTCGGCGTAAACGGCACCCTTCAGGCCCGTCTCCTTGGGCAGGAACCAGAACGGCATCTGCAGTTCGAGCGAAGCGCCCCAGTACTTGGTGCCGCCCAGCGCGTCCTGCGTGCCGAACGGATTGATATCGCGCGGACCAATGCCGTTCGGAGCGAAGCCGCGCACCAGGTTCGGACCCATCTGGAAGTGATCGAGCATGCGCAGCTGCGTATTGCCGATCTTGTTCAGGATGCCGCCCTGGAGGTGAACGATGCTGACGATGTCCGACACCAGCGGGGTGAAGTACTTCGCATCGAACGCGGTCTTCAGGTACGACACGTCGCCGCCGACGCCCGCGAAGTCCTGCTTGAAGTCGACCAGCAGGCCGTCGGTCGGGTTCTTATTGTTGTCGAGCGTGTTGTAATTCAGCGTGTAGCCGAGCGCCGAGGTCAGCGTTGCGCCCTTCGCCAGCTCCTGACGGACCGGCAGCGACGCCTCGCCATTGGCGAAGCAGCCCAGGCCGTTATTGCCGGTCGGATCGACGCCGCCATTAGCGTTGATGAAGGCCGGGGTCGGGTTGAACGGAACGAAGCGGTTGCCGATCAGGGTGCCGGCGGCCAAGTTGTTACAGTCCGACAGCGTCGCCGGCAGTGAGATCTCCTGGCGGTAGATCGAATAGCGCAGCTGCAGCGACAGATCCTCACGCAGCTGGAAGCCGAGGCGCGGGCTGAAGCCGAGCGTCTTGGTGCCGTAGGAGATGAAGTTGTTGGCGAGCTGCTGGCGCTGGTAGAGGTCGAGGCCGAGCGCGACCCGGTAGTCGAGCAGATACGGCTCGACGAAGGACAGCGAGTAGCCGCGCGCGAACTGGCCGTACGTCACCGACGCCTTGGCGAACAGGCCGCGGCCGAGGAAGTTGCGCTCGGAGATCGAGACCTCGGCAAGCGCACCGTCTGTGGTCGAATAACCGCCGGAGATCGAGAAGTCGCCGGTCGACTTCTCTTCCAGGATGACGTTCAGGACCACGCGGTCGCTCGAAGAGCCCGGCTCGGTCACGATCTTCACGTCCTTGAAGAAGTCGAGGTTCTTCAGGCGGCGCTCGGCACGGTCGACCAGGGCGCGATTGTAGGCGTCGCCCTCGGAGATGTCGAACTCGCGGCGAATGACGTAGTCACGGGTGCGGGTGTTGCCGCGAATGTTGATGCGCTCGATATAGGTGCGCGGGCCCTCGTCGACGGCGAACACGACCGACACGGTGTGGGCCTCGAAGTTGCGATCGCCGCGCGGACGGACCACCGCGAACGCGTAGCCGCGCCGCGAGGCCTCGATCTGCATCTCCTCGACCGACTTCTCGATGTTCTCGACGTTGTAGAGCGAACCGACGCTGACGCGCGAATAGCCGCGCAGCGTGGTGGCGTCGAGCGTTGCGATCGACGACTGGAAGTCGACCGAACCGACCCGGTACTGCTGGCCTTCCTCGATCTTGAAGGTCACGAGGAAGCCCTTGCGCTCCGGATCGTACTCGCTGAGCGCGGCCACGACCTGTACGTCGGCATAGCCATTCTTCAGGTAGAAGCGGCGAATGAGGTCGCGGTCGGCCTCGACACGGTCCGGATCGTAGACGTCGCCCGAGCCGAGGAAGCTCAGGAGGTTGGTCTCGCGGGTCTTGATGACGTCCTTGAGGCGATAGGACGAGAAGGCGTTGTTGCCGACGAACTCGATCGACTTCACGCCGGTCTTGGCACCTTCCTCGACCGTGAAGATCAGGTCGACGCGGTTGTTCGGCTGCTCGATCATTTCCGGCGTGACGCGCACGTCGTAACGGCCCGAGCGGCGGTAGATCTCCGCGATGCGCTGGGCGTCGGACTGCACCATCGGGCGCGACAGCGTGCCACGCGGCTTCGACTGCACTTCCGCCTGGAGCTGCTCGTCCTTGACCTTCTTGTTGCCCTCGAACGCGACGCGGCCGATCACCGGGTTCTCGACGACCGTGACGATCAGGCGCCCACCCTGGCGATTGATCTTCACGTCGGAGAACAGGCCGGTCTCGATCAGCGCCTTGAGGCCGTCGTCGACCCGGCCGGCGTCGAGCGTCCCGCCGGGGCCCGGCTTGAAGTACGAGCGGATGGTCTCCAGCTCGACGCGGCGGTTACCGACCACTTCGATCGAGTTGACCGTCTGAGCCGCAGCTGGCGACGAAAGAACCACGCTCGCCAGCGGCAAAGCCACCGGTCCGGCGAACATGATAAAGGCGGCCGCCAAGCCCCCCCGCACCCGCAATCCGAACTTCATGCGCTACGCGCCCTTATATTCCGTTGCCGGTTCCGTACCCCTACGAACCCGACAGATTCCCATTTGTCGTTCGCTTGTAGCCAATTTGGACCCGACGGCAAACGCCGGATCTCTCTGAATTTTCAAATTCGTTTCAAAACGTTGCCCAACGGCCACGTCGTAAAAAAGCCGCGCTCAGGACCCGGCGAGGTGAAGGATATCGTTATAGGTTGCAAAGACCATGAGCATGAGGACCAGCCCGAGGCCGATTCGGAACCCCATCTCCTGCGCCCGCTCGGACAGCGGCCGGCCGCGGACGGCCTCGACCCCATAGAACAACAGGTGCCCGCCATCGAGCAGCGGAACCGGGAACAGGTTCAGGAGCCCGATCGAGACCGAAAGCGTCGCGCACAGTTGCACAACAAA
Organism: Bradyrhizobium sp. SZCCHNR1043; assembly: GCF_032489675.1. Taxonomy (NCBI): domain Bacteria; kingdom Pseudomonadati; phylum Pseudomonadota; class Alphaproteobacteria; order Hyphomicrobiales; family Nitrobacteraceae; genus Bradyrhizobium; species Bradyrhizobium sp. SZCCHNR1043. The sequence goes on along the minus strand of NZ_JAUEYN010000005.1, from coordinate 99,890 downwards.
CTGGAAGCCGAGGCTGGCCGCCTGCCCCGAGAGTTGTGCGATTCGGATCGGTCCACCGACGTCGCCGGCACTCCCGGCGCCCGCGAACAGCGAGGCGATGAACTTGAAGGTCGTGGAGATGATGAACCAGACCTGCTCGAAGCCGATCTTGATCGATTCGAGGAACCCGACCGGGATCGACCGCGATTCGTCCGGCTTGGCGTTGTATTGGATGCCGAGCACGCCGATCCGGTGGCTGTTGCCGAACAGGTCCTTGACCTCCTTCAGCGCCGGCGTCGCCTTCAGGGTGAGTTCCGTGCCGTCACGCTTGATCAGGAAGGACAATTCCGTGCCGGCGCTGACCGAGACGACCCGCTGCATGTCGGCGAAGGTCTCGATCGCGCGGCCATCGATGGCGGCGATGACGTCACCGTCCTTGAAGCCGGCGGCGGCTGCGACGCTGTCCGGCTGCACCGCATCGACCCGCGGGGTCGTGTTCGGCTTGCCGAAATACAGCGCCATGCCGGCGAAGATGATGACCGCCAGAATGAAGTTGGCGATCGGGCCGGCCGCGACGATCGCAGCGCGCTGGCCGACGGTCTTGTGGTGGAAGCTGTCGGCGCGCTCCTCGGCCGTCATCTTGGCGAGCGCCTCGGCCGACGGCGTCGAGGCCTCGGATTCGTCGCCGAAGAACTTCACGTAGCCGCCGAGCGGGATCGCCGAGATCTTCCAGCGGGTGTTGTGGCGGTCGTTGAAACCGATCAGTTCTGGGCCAAATCCGAGCGAAAACGTCAACACCTTCACGCCGGCCCAGCGCGCGATCAGGAAATGGCCGAGCTCATGGAAGAACACCACGATCGTCAGCACGAACAGGAACGGGACGATGTAGCCGAGAAGGCCATGGCTCAACGTATTGAAGATATGGTGGAAAAATTCCGACATCGATGACCTTCCCGATGGGCCAGTGGCCCGTCCAACCCTTTAAGATGCTTTTGCGGCGATTTGAGGCAAGAGGCCGGAGGCCCTTTTTCGCGCGTCATGGTCAATGGCGATGGCGTCGTCCGCTGAGGTCAACGGTGCCAGATTACCCGATCGGGTCCACGCTTCGAGGGTTGCCTCGACCAGTCGGGCAATAGCACCGAACCGGATATGACCAGCGATGAAGGCCGCGACGGCGACTTCGTTGGCCGCATTGAACACGGTCGTCGCGCCGCGCCCGGTGCGCAGCGAATCGTAGGCCAGCCGCAGACCGGGGAACCGCTCGAAGTCCGGCGCCTCGAAAGTCAGGGTGCCGATCTTGGCGAGATCGAGCCGGGCCGACGGGCCCTTGATACGCTCCGGCCAGCCAAGGCAGTGGGCGATCGGAATGCGCATGTCGGGCGCGCCGAGCTGCGCCACCACCGAGCGATCCGAGAACTCGACCATGCCATGGACGATGGACTGCGGGTGGACCAGGACGTCGATCTCGTCGGGCGACAGCGCGAACAGGTAGGACGCCTCGATCACCTCGAGGCCCTTGTTCATCATCGAGGCCGAATCGATCGTGATCTTCTGGCCCATGCTCCAGTTCGGATGCTTCAGCGCCTGGGCCAAGGTCGCCTGCTCGATGTCATCAGCCGCCCAGGTGCGGAACGGACCGCCGGAGGCGGTGATGATCACCCGCACCAGCTCCTCGCGATTGCCCGAGGACAGCGCCTGGAACAGCGCGTTGTGTTCCGAATCGGCCGGCAGGATGCAGGCGCCGGCCCGGGCGGCCCGCTCCATGAAGAAGTCGCCGGCACAGACCAGGCATTCCTTGTTGGCGAGCGCCACGGTCGCGCCGCGGTCCACCGCGGCCAGCGCCGGCTTGAGGCCGGCGGCGCCGGAGACGGCGGCCATGACCCAGTCGGCGGGACGGGCTGCCGCCTCGATGATGGCGCTCTCCCCTGCCCCGCATTCGATCCCGGTGCCCGCCAGTGCGTCACGCAGCTCATCGAGCCCCGCCGGATCGGCCACCGCGACGAAGCGCGGGCTGAACTCCCGGGCCAGCTTCACCAGGCCCTGGACGTTGCTGTTGCCGGTCAGCGCCTCGACCCGGTAGCGCTCCGGCGCGCCGCGCACGAGATCCATGGTCGAATCGCCGATCGAGCCGGTGGCGCCGAGCACGGTGACGCTGCGCACCTCCGCGAGACCGGCCTTGTTGTTCCGCAATGGCACTGCGCTCATGTTCTCACCAAGCATCTCGACCGATCAGCAGCGCTGCCGGTCACCAAACCAGAAGACCGCGGCCGACGCCATCGAGGCCGCCGCGCAGCAAACCGAGCAATGCGGCGACAACGATTGCCGCGACATAGCCGTCCAGGCGATCCATTAGGCCGCCATGGCCGGGAATGATGTGACTGGAGTCCTTGACCCCGAAGTGCCGCTTCACCGCAGATTCGAGCAGGTCGCCGAGCTGCGAGACCACCGACAGCACTGCTGCCAGCACGAGAATCGTCACCAGTCCGCCGGCGCCCGCCAACGACCAGCCGGCCGCGGCAGCAAGGCTGGCCGCGAAGCCGCCGATCGCGCCGGCCCAGGTCTTGTTCGGGCTGATCCGCGGCGCGAGCTTCGGCCCGCCGATGCTGCGGCCCGCAACGTAGCCGCCGATGTCGCTGGCCCACACGACCAGAAACACCAGCACCAGCGCATGCCATCCCTCGGCGGCATCGAAGCGCACCAGCACCGAGCCGAGCTCGGCAGCGGCGGCGTAGGCGAAGCCGGCGGCCGCCCAGGCGCGGCGTCCCGCATCAGCCAGCGCCGTGACCACGACGAGGCCAAGGGCGAGCACGACGACGGCGAAGTCGATCAGGCCGAATGCGCAGCAAATGCCGGCAACGCCGATGGCCAGGGCTCCGGCCGTGCCGACGCTGGCCTTGCGGACCTCGCCCACCACCATCAGCCATTCGAGATACAGGCCGACCGCGACCACCGTGACCAGTGCGGTCCAGAATACGCCGCCGGCATAGGCGGCGCCGAGCGCCAGCGGCACCAGCACCAGCGCCGCCGCAACCCGCATCACCAGATTGCTGGGCGCAGCCCGCTTCGGCTGCCCGCCGGCGTCTCCCACGGCTGCGGTGTCCGGTTTGGTCACGAGGCGGTTTTCGCCACGAGGCCGCCGAAGCGGCGTTCACGCCGGCCGAACTCGGCGATGGCGCCTTCGAGTGCGGCCTTGTCGAAATCGGGCCAATGGATCGGCACGAACACCAGCTCGCTATAGGCCGCCTGCCACATCAGGAAGTTCGACAGCCGCTGCTCGCCGCTGGTGCGGATGATGAGATCGGGATCGGGAACATCGGGCGCATCGAGATGGGCACCGATCGCGTCGGCATCGATCGAGGACGGATCGCGCCGGCCCTCGGCGACCTCGCGCGCCAGAAGCTGGGCCGCGCGCGCGATCTCCTGGCGCGAGCCGTAGTTGAACGCCAGCACCAGCGTCAGCTTGGTGTTGCCCCGGGTCAGCTCCTCGGCTTCGCTCAGGAGCGCGCAGATATCGGGCTCCAGCCCATCGCGCTCGCCAATCACCCGGACCCGAACGCCATCGCGATGAAGCGTGGCAAGATCATTGCGGATGAAGCGGCGCAGCAGGCCGAACAGGTCGCCGATCTCGCTCGCCGGGCGCGACCAGTTCTCGGACGAGAACGAGAAGATGGTGAGATAGCGAATGCCGAGCTCGGGCGCCGCGCGCACCACGCGGCGCAACGCCTCCACGCCGCGGCGATGCCCTTCCGCGCGCGGCAGCCCGCGCGCCGCAGCCCAGCGGCCGTTGCCATCCATGATGATGGCAACGTGGGCCGGGCCGTCGGAGCGTTCCGGCGCCTCCGTCACGGGGGCCGCGGCATTGGACATCAAAAACATCCTTCAGACGGTGAGGATTTCCTTTTCCTTCGCCGCCAGCAGCTGGTCGATCTCCGAAATCACGCTGTCGGTCGCCTTCTGCACGTCGGCAGCGAGGCGCTCCTGATCGTCCTCGGACATCTCGTGATTCTTCTCGAGCTTCTTGAGGGTATCGAGACCGTCGCGGCGGACATGGCGGACAGCGACGCGCGCGGCCTCGGCATATTTGTGCGCGACCTTCACCAGCTCCTTGCGGCGCTCCTGGTTGAGCTCGGGAATGCGAAGCCGGATCACCTGACCTTCGGTCGCCGGCGACAGGCCGAGATTGGAATCCACGATCGCCTTCTCGACCGCCTTCACCATCGATTTGTCCCAGACCTGCACCGACAGCAGACGCGGTTCGGGCACGGAGACGGTGGCGAGCTGGTTGAGCGGCATGTGCGAGCCATAGGCTTCGACCTGGACCGGCTCCACCATCGACGCCGAGGCGCGGCCGGTGCGCAGGCCGCCGAGCTCGTGCTTCAGCGCCTGGGTCGCGCCCTGCATGCGGCGCTTCAGTTCGTTGAGATCGAAATTGCCCGTGGACATCACGCTTTCCTTTCTGCAACCCGGTCGCTGCGGCCGTTCTGCCGGGCCTTGGAGGGCCAGCGGCCGGACTCGCGCAACTCCCGGACGAATTCCTGTTTCGCTTACGCTTCTACCGCAGGCTGGGGATCGGTCCAACACCGGCCGCCGACGGTGCCGGGCTCACCCCGCGACGATGGTGCCGCGCCCTTCGCCCCGCAGCATCGCACCGATCGAGCCGGGTTCGGCAATGGAGAAGACAATGATAGGCAGCGATGTTTCCCGGGCAAGCGCGAATGCAGTCGCGTCCATGACCTTGTAGCCGCCCTCGATGGCCTGCGAATGGGTCAGACGGTCGAAGCGCTTGGCGGCCGGATCCTTCTTGGGATCGGCACTATAGACGCCGTCGACATTGGTGGCCTTCAGCACGGCCTGCGCGCCGATCTCGGCCGCCCGCAACACGGCGGTGGTATCGGTGGTGAAATAGGGATTGCCGGTGCCGCCCCCGAGCACCACGATGCGCCCTTCGGCCAGCGACTTGTGCGCTGCAGCGCGCGTGAACAGCTCGCAAACCTCCGGCATCACGAAGGCCGAGAGCGCCTGCGCCGGGGTACCCTTGCGCTGAATCGCGGCTTCGAGCGCCAGGCAGTTCATGACGGTCGCGAGCATGCCCATCGTGTCGCCGGTCGGGCGCGATACGCCCTGCGACGAGACCTCGACCCCGCGCACCATGTTGCCGCCGCCCACGACGACGGCAATCTCGACGCCCAGCTTCTGAGCCGCAATGAGGTCGTCGGCGATGCGGTCGATGGTCGGCTGGTCGATGCCGAAGGAATGAGGGCCCGCGAGATATTCGCCGGACAGCTTGACCACGACGCGACGATAGACCGGCTCAGCCATGTGCCAATGCTTCCCTGTCTCGCGCGTTGGGATCCGGCGCACGCATGCGCCGGATCGAACCAGGTTCAGTCGTTACTTCTTGCCGCTGGCGGCGGCGACTTCGGCAGCGAAGTCGGTCTCTTCCTTCTCGATGCCCTCGCCGAGGGCATAGCGGACGAAACCGGCGACCTTGATCGGACCACCGACCTTGCCTTCGGCTTCCTTCAGCGCCTGCGCGACGGACTTGCCGCTGTCGTGGATGAAGGCCTGCTCGAGCAGGGTGACTTCCTTGTAGTAGGTCTTCAGGCCGGACTCGACGATCTTCTCGATCACGTTTTCCGGCTTGCCCTGCTGGCGATATTTGTCGGCGAGCACGTCCTTCTCGCGCTTGACGAGTTCCGGATCGAGACCGGCCGCATCGATCGCCTGCGGATTGGCCGCGGCGACATGCATCGCGAGCTGGCGGCCGAGTACGGCGAGCTCGTCGGTCTTGCCGGGCGACTCCAGCGCCACGATCACGCCGAGCTTGCCGGCACCCTCGATGACGGCGCCATGGACGTAGCTCGACACGACGCCCTGGCTCACTTCGAGCGAAGCCGCACGCCGCAGCGTCTGGTTCTCACCGATGGTGGCGATCGAATCGGCAATCGCGGCCTCGACCGTGATGCTGCCCACCTTGGCGGCCTTGATCTTCTCCACGTCGGCACCGACGTCGAGCGCGACCTGGGCGATCATCTTGACCAGGCCCTGGAAGTGCTCGTTGCGGGCGACGAAGTCGGTCTCGGAGTTGACCTCGACGACCACGCCCTTCTTGCCCGAGGTCAGCGCGCCGATCAGGCCCTCGGCCGCAACGCGACCGGCCTTCTTGGCGGCCTTCGACAGGCCTTTCTTGCGCAGCCAATCCTGCGCGGCCTGCATGTCGCCGCCGTTCTCGGTGAGCGCGGCCTTGCAGTCCATCATGCCCGCGCCGGTCGACTCGCGCAGGTCCTTCACCATCGCTGCGGTGATGTTAGCCATTGTTGAACGTCCTTTTGCCTGTCCAAAGCGCGACGCAGCGGATGGCTGGTCGCCGCCCGCTGCCAGGAAAAACCTATCTCAGTCGCGATGGCCGGCGTGAGACGCCGGCCAGATTCTCATGCGTCGTCTTAGGCGTCGGCGAGCGACTTGGCCTGGGCAACCCAGGCATCGGCCCGGCTCGGCAGACCCACTTCTTCGCCGATCTGGTGTGCCGTGTCGTGATCGAGCTCGGCGAGCTGCCAGTAGTGGAAGATGCCGAGGTCGTTCAGCTTCTTCTCGACGGCCCCCGAAACGCCGGTGAGCTTCTTGAGATCGTCGGCGGTGCCACGCGGACCGGGCAGCCCCTGGAACTTCGAGGCGACCGACGCTGCCGGAAGCTCTTCCTCCAGCGGGGCGGCGGAAGCCCCGACGTCGATCCCGAGCTCGCCCTGCGCCCGCGAGATGCCGTCGATCGCGGCACGCGCGATCAGGTCGCAATACAGCGAGATCGCACGGCCCGCATCGTCATTGCCCGGCACGACATAGGTGATGCCCTTCGGGTCGCAATTGGTATCGACGATCGCGGCAACCGGGATCTTGAGGCGCTGGGCCTCCTGGATCGCGATGTCTTCCTTGTTGGTGTCGATCACGAAGATCATGTCGGGCAGACCGCCCATGTCCTTGATGCCGCCGAGCGAGCGATCGAGCTTGTCGCGCTCGCGCTGCAGGGTCAGCCGCTCCTTCTTGGTGTAGGAGTTGGCTTCGCCAGAGGACAGCACCTCGTCGAGATGACGCAGGCGCTTGATCGAGGCCGAGATCGTCTTCCAGTTGGTCAGCGTACCGCCGAGCCAGCGCGAATTGACGAAATACTGCGCGCAACGCTTGGCCGCATCGGCCACGTTGTCCTGCGCCTGGCGCTTGGTGCCGACGAACAGGATGCGGCCGCCCTTGGCGACGGTGTCGCTGACAGCCTGCAGCGCCGTGTGCAGCAGCGGCACGGTCTGGGCGAGATCGATGATGTGGATGTTGTTGCGGGCTCCGAAAATGAAATCGGCCATTTTCGGATTCCAGCGGTGAGACTGGTGACCAAAGTGCACGCCAGCTTCGAGCAGCTGGCGCATCGTGAATTCAGGTAGCGCCATTGGATATTCTCCGGTTGATTCCTCCGGAAACGCGTGAGCAAAGACAGACCGTTAAGGCCCGGCTTGCCACCGGACGCCCTCTAGGAGAGCCAAGTTTCCGTGTGAGATGGCGCGCTATATAGCCGGATTTTGGCGCAACGCAAGGAAAATGGGCCTATTCGGCCTGCAGAAGCTCCGCCAGCGCCGCCCTCGCCTGCCCTTCCTGGAGCGGAACGAAGTCGACCGGGCCCTTGTTGTCGGCGCCCGACGAGGCCGCCGCCATCACGCCCATGCCCAGCAGGCCAAATGCCATGCCGCCGCCCTGCATGGCCCTGGACCGATCGCTGGGCCTGATCGAGAAGAAATAGGTCCGCCCCGGTTCGGTATTGAAATCGAGCACCGAGTCGCCCGGGAACAGGGTCTGGGTGGCGACGAGGTGGTGCGGACCGGCCGGCCGGTCGAGATAGACGTAGGTACCGGGGATCAGGCGGCTCAGCGCGACGCCATCGACCTTGGCGTCGCAAGTGGTCCTGTCGAGCCAGGCATCCTTCAAACTCATGATGACGATGCGGGAGTGTCCGGGACGCGGCGCCCCAATCTTCTGTGACACCACCGCATACTCGGTGCCTTCTTTGCCTGTTAGGCACCCTGATACCAGAAGTGCCGCCCCCAATCCCAGCAGCGCCCGCCTGTTCATTGCCCTCTCCCCGTAAAAACCCGGATAGAGGCTATGATGGGAACCGGGGAACTTTCAATCTGCTGGAGCAAAGACGGTGGAACTGTGCTCAGCGCTCCACACCGGCCGGCGTCAGCGCGGCCCGATCGGCGTCGAGCTTTGCCCTCAGCCGCGCAGCGTCGTCGGAGAAGACCTGCTCGTCCTGTACTGGAACCAGGCGCAAGGACGGCGGCATCAGCACGTGGCTGACATTGGGACGGCCGGAATTCGCCAGCGCCTCCGACCGCTGCACGGTCTGAACCGCGATCGCGACCACGAGCAGCAGCCCGACTACCATGCCCTTGGCGAGCATGTGGGTGCGCCCGACCTCGCGCAGATGCAGGAAGCATGTCGCCGCCAGAACGATCCACGACACGACATAGCCGTAGGTGAAGACGGCCGTCCAGGTCAGGGCGAACGAGGCAATCTGGGCGAACTCGCTGTAGATCCAGAATGCGATCAGACCCGCCTGCGCGATCAGGAGGTGGCGCAGAAAATGCGAGCGACCGGAAAACAGCCGCGCCAGCAGCGCCCAGACGCCGACCCAGGCAACGACGACCCCGATCATGGTGAGGGTCGGCACGAGATAATCGGACAGATGCGCCTCGGTGGTCTGCGCAAACCAGGTCATCAGCGCATTGATCGCGAGCAGGACGACGCCGAGCGCGATCGCCGCGATGATCGGCAACGCCCCGCGTTCGGAGCCCGCGAGCCGCTCCGGCTCGACGGCATGGCCGGCGTCGCGGATCCGGAGCAGTGTCTGGCCGATCCGGATCGGCTTGATGCCATCGAGGACGAGCTGCGGCTTCCGGCTCTTGCCGCGATCGAGAAAGAGACCGTTGGCGCTGCCGAGATCCTCGGCGACGAGGCGCCCCTCGCCGTCACGGAAAATCCGCACATGGCGCGCGGCGACATAGGGATCGTCAAGGATGACGTGATTGTCATAGCCACGGCCGATGCTGATCTCGGTGGCATCGACGCGGAAGCGGCCGGCGACGTCGCGATGCTTGGAGAGGATCTCGATCCAGATCATCGTGCGACCTGCAGGCGTTCAAGGAAGCTCTTGCCGAGGCGCAAGGCGTCGTCGTAGGCGATCGCTTGCAGGTTCAGCCGCGACACCAGCGCCTCGTCGGCGTGGTCCTGCGTGACCGCGACCAGCACGACGTCGTAGAGGCCGTCGAACTCGCGATAGCCTTGCGCGCACCACAATACGCGCAGCGGCGGATGAGCGGCCGCCGGCGCGACGCCGACGAAATCCGCATGGCAATGCTGCGGCGTGTACCATTTGCGGAACGAGCCACCCATGGTCAGCCGCGGCTGCGCCAGTTGCGTCAGCACGGTCGCGAACTGGAATTGATTGAGGTCGATCGATTTCGCGTAGGAGTGGCTGACCTCGACCACGCCGGTGTTGAGGTCGGAGGCGACATACACGCTCGCCTCGGCCTTGCAACTGGTCGAATTGATGCTGGCGCGCGGCTTCGGCGACGCGCTGGCATTCGTGCTCGCCCAGCATTCGAACCAGCCCGCGCGCGTCTCCGGCGCCTGATAGGACCCAAATACGCGGTCGCGGAAGCCCTCCTCGCCCAAGGATTTGTAGAGCGCTCCGCGCCAGCTGGTGAGCTGCGCGACCACGTCCTTGCGCAGATCGGCCGCCGCCGGCCTGGCATCCTGACCGCGCGCCAGCAGCGCGGCGGCGAAGCGCGCCGGCACCAGGAAGCTGATGAGCTGGCCGCCGCGGCGGGTGGCGACGTTGACGCCCACCACCTGGCCTTGCGCATTGACCGCCGGCCCGCCGCTCATGCCGGGATTGAGCGCGCCGGTGAAATGGATGTGATCGTTGTAGCTGTGCTCGACGAGACCGTTATAGGTGCCCTCGATGATGGTGAAGCCGAGATCGAGCGGGTTGCCGAGCGAATACAGCCGCTCGCCTTTCGGCAGGCTGCCGTCGAGCGCGGCCTTGTCGAAGGAGAAGAATGGCGCGTTCTGCTTGTCGACGCGAACGAGCGCGAGATCGTTGGGCAGGTCGACGGCGAGCAGCGTCACGCCGCCTTGTGTGCCATCGGCTCCCGTATATTCGAGCCGGTAGGTCTTCGGCTCGAGCGCGGCGTCCGACACGACGTGATAGTTCGTGACCGCGAGCCCGTCGGCGGAGACCAGGAAGCCGGAACCGGTCGAGGTCTGGCGACCGGCATCGGCCACGAGCGTGCGGATCTGAAGCAGGCGCGGCGGCGCCGAGGCATAGACGGCTTCGGCGCCCGGCAGCGCCTGCGCATTGGCATAGGACGGGACGCCCGCAACCCCAGCACTGCCAAGAGTTGCCATGATCGCGCCTCGCCACAGCAGCGCGCGCACGGCGCCAACAAACGCTGATATCAATGGTGCCCCCGCAACACGTCGTCGACTGCCGACGTCGCGCGCCCACGATCGATCAATCCGGCGGTCCGGCCAATATCGAAAACGGGCCTGCGATGCAACCAGCGCGCCGCGGCTGCGCCGGCCGGCTCAGCAATGCGGCACGTTCGGTGGACACCGCTTGCCCGGGGCCTGCGGCGGAGCAGGTCGCGGCGGTGGTGCTGCCGGTCTTGCCATCGGCGGCGGTGCGGCGGGCCGCGCCATCGCGGCCACCGGCGGCGGGCTTGGACGTGCCATCTGCGGCGGCGGGCTCGGACGCGCCATTGGCGGCGGCGGAGCCGGCCGCATCATCGGCGGCGGAGCGGGCCGGGCCATCGGGGACGGCGCCGGCCGGGCCATTTGTGGCGGAGGAGCTGGGCGCATCACAGGCGGCGGCGCGGGCCGCGCCGGCGCCGCTCGAAGCACGGGCGCAGCCGGCGGCCGTGGCGGCGGCGGACTCGGCCGCGCAGCCGTCGGCGGCGCTGCGCGATGCTGGATCTGGTCGGGCACGGCCGGCTGCAGCCGCGGTCGCGCGTCCGGTGCGTGTGGAATGGCCGCCGGCGCAACCGGGCGAGGAGCCACCGCCGCGGGAGGCGCGGCGGGTACGCCGGGCGGCGTGCGGTTCGCCCGCATGTCCGGCCGGATCGCAGGCGTCTGCACCGCAGCGGGAAGCCCCGGCGCGCCACGTTGGCCCGGCACCGGAAGCGCATTCGCGTTTGGCGGGCCCTGCCCCGGCCGGCCGGCCTGATTTGGAAGCGCAGCCTGCGGAACGCCAGCAGGCAACGGTCCGCCCGGTCCGGCGGGTCGCGCGGCAGGATTGGCGACCGGTGCGGGCGGCGGCACCTTGCCCTGCTGGATCAGGGTCGCGCGCTGCATTACCGCGGGCGGCAATGCCGGCGCCGGCGCCACGGCCGGCTGGGTTGTCGCAGCGGGACCGGTGGACATCGGACCGGCAGGTGCGGGACGATTGATCACGGTGTTGATGACCGCGGTGTTGTGGATGTTCTGGTAGATGATGTTGTTCGGCGGCGGCGCAACGAAAGCCGGCGGCCGGACATAGACCGGGATCGGCACGAACACCGGCCGCGGCAGGATGAACAGGCCGACCGGCGCGAACGGCGGCGGCAGCTCCACGAACTCCGGCGGAGGCGGCGGCAGGATGTAGACCGGCGGCGGGGGCGGCGGCACGAAATCGAATTCGGGATCCGAGAACAGCAGCACCGGACGTTCGACATAGATCACCTCGTCGAGCGGCGGCGGCGGCACGTCATATTCGATCATCGCGAAGGTCGGCGGCGGCGCCGGCGCTGCCGACAACATCGCCAGCCGCCGCCGGGCGTCCTCGGCATGCGCGCCATAGGGATAGCGCTTCAGATAGGACCAATAGGCTTCCGGGCTGTCGGTGCGAAACGTCCGCCGCCAGGTCAGCGCCTCGCGGCGAGCGGCGACCAGGGCGCGCACACGCCGCGCCAGCGGATCGCTCGGATAGGCGGCGATGAAATCCTCATAGCCCTGCAGCGTGTCGCGCTCCAGCGCGGCGGCATAGGCCTCCTGCACCGGCAGTTCGCGGATCGGGCGCGAGCGCAGCGCCGCGGTCTGCTCGGGCGAATCCGGCGTGGCCGGCGCGTCCGGCGCCCGCTCGAAGAAGGTGAAGGCGGCCTGGATCTTCTGCGCATCCCACGGCACCTGCGCGCCCTTGGTCTCCTCGTTGACGCGCAGCCGCAGCCTATCGAACACCTCCGGCAGCGACAGGCCGCCGGTGCGGATCATCTCGGCGAGCGAGCGCGCGTAGATGCCATAGGCGCCGGTCTCGTTCGGCGCGATCGTGCCCGGCGCCGCATTGAAGGCGATCAGCATGTTGGCATCGGGCTCGACCAGCGCCAGGCCGCCGGCGATCGCCGGGCCGCCGGCGATGAAGGGCTGCTGGCGCGCGGCATCGAGCACCACGACGCTGGCCTTCACCGGCGTCGCCGCAAGCTGGCGGATGTAGTCGCTGAGGCGCAGGCCCTCGGTCGGAATGTCGACGTCGCTGCCGATGTTGGCGTCGACGGGAAGAAAATAGTTCTCGCCGGCGAGCTGCATGCCGTAGCCGGCGAGATAGACCATCGCGACGGTGTTGGTGTCGGCTGACTGGGCCTTGTGAATGAAATCGCGAAAGCTCTTGCGCAGCGTGTCGGCATCGAGGTCGCGCGCGCCGACCACGTCGAAGCCCGCGGCCTGCAGCGTTTGCGCGATCAGGCCGGCGTCGTTGGCCGCCGTCGCCAGCGGGCCCTTGGCATAGGCACCGTTGCCGATCACCAGAGCGATACGCTTTTCGGCGCCGGGCTGCTGCGCTGCGGCAAGCAGCGGCAAGGCCGCCAAGGCGAGCAGGCAGAGCGAGACACTCAGGACGATCTTCGCGGTGATCTTGGTCAAGCGCATGGTTCAAGCCCCTTCGAGGCACCCGCCGCGGATTCAGCGGGAGAATGGCTGAACCGCGGTTGAACGGAGGCATGTCCGTACAGCCCACGCGCAGCTTTTTTGTTCCTCGTCCCCCTGTTCGACCAGCAAGATCGCCGAACGCAGCCGCTCCAGCGGAACGATCGCCTCGATTACAGCTGCTGCACGTCGACCACGCCGGTCACCGCCTTGATGGCACCTGCGATTTGTGGCGAAACCTTGAAGCGCCCCGGCAGCTTCATCTCCACCTCGGTTTCGAGGTCCAGCATCATGACCAGCGACACCTCGCCTTCGCCTGCGGCGGTGCGGGGCACCAACGGCGGCGCGGCGCTCTTGGCGATCGCCCCGTTGCCATTGGCCGCGGCACCTTCCGGCCCCTGCAGGCGCTTGACGATGGAGTCGAGCGGCTTGGTGTCGCGCAGGAAGATGCGCAGGCCACGCTGCGTCTTGGCGGCGGCATCATCGAGCGGCTCGGCATGGAGCACGCGCGCGCGCACATCCTCGCCCTGCAGCTCGGCGCCGAGCTGAAGCAGCACCGCCGCGCCCGGCTCGAGCACGTCGCGATATTGTGCAAGGCCTTCGGAGAACAGCACCGCCTCGAAATGGCCTGTCGGATCCGACAGGCCCATGATGCCCATCTTGTTGCCGGTCTTGGTGCGCCGCTCCATGCGCGACACCACGGTGGCGGCGACCTTGCCCGCGGTCGCGCCGGTCTTCACCGCGCGCGAGAACTCGGCCCAGCTCTGGACGCGCAGGCGCTTCAGCGCCGCGGCGTAGTCGTCGAGCGGATGGCCCGACAGGAAGAAGCCGATCGCATCATATTCGCGCCGCAGACGCTCGGCCGGCAGCCAGTTCTCGATGTTGGGCAGGATGATCGCGGGCGCGTCGGCGGCGTTGCCGAACATGTCGTTCTGGCCCGAGGTCGCGGCCTCGTGCGCGCGCTGGCAGGCGGCGACGATGGCGTCGGCGCCGGCGAACACGCGCGCGCGGTTCTTGTCGAGCACGTCGAACGCACCGGCCGCAGCCAGCGTCTCGATGATGCGCTTGTTGATCGCGCGCGGATTGACGCGGGAGGCGAAGTCGGCGAGCGAGGTGAACGGCCCGCCCTTGTTGCGGGCCTCCACGATCATCTCGATCGCCTGCGGACCGACGCCCTTTAGGGCCGCCAACGCGTAGAAGATGGTGTTGCCGCTGACCTCGAAGGTCGGGCCCGAGCGATTGATCGACGGCGGCTCGACCTTGATGCCCAGGCGCTGCGCCTCGGTACGAAATTCCGAGAGCTTGTCGGTGTTGTTGAGATCGAGCGTCATCGACGCCGCGATGAACTCCACCGGATAATGCGCCTTCATGTAGGCGGTGTGGTAGGACACCAGCGCGTAGGCGGCCGCGTGCGACTTGTTGAAGCCGTAGTCGGCGAACTTGGCGAGCAGGTCGAAGATCGTGTCCGCCTGGTCCTTCGGCACGCCGTTCTGGGTGGCGCCCTCGACGAAGCGGACGCGCTGCTTGTCCATCTCGGCGCGGATCTTCTTGCCCATGGCGCGGCGCAGGAGGTCGGCTTCGCCGAGCGAATAGCCGGACATCTGCTGCGCGACCTGCATCACCTGCTCCTGGTAGATGATGACGCCGAAGGTCTCCTTCAGGATCGGCTCCAGGATCGGGTGCAGATATTCCGGCTCCTCCTCGCCGTGCTTGCGGGCGCAGTAGGTCGGGATGTTGGCCATCGGACCGGGACGATACAGCGCCACCAGCGCGATGATGTCCTCGAAGCGGTCCGGGCGCATGTCGATCAGCGCCCGCCGCATGCCCTGGCTTTCAACCTGGAACACGCCGACCACGTCGCCCCGCGCCAGCATCTGATAGCTCGGCGCGTCGTCGATCGGCAGAGTCGCGAGATCGACGTGGACGTCGCGCTGCTTCAGAAGCTTCACGGCGACGTCGAGCACGGTCAGCGTCTTCAGGCCGAGGAAGTCGAACTTGACGAGGCCGGCGGGCTCGACCCACTTCATGTTGAACTGGGTGACCGGCATGTCCGATTTCGGATCGCGATACATCGGCACCAGCTCGCTCAGCGGCCGGTCGCCGATGACGATGCCGGCAGCGTGGGTCGAGGCGTGTCGCGTCAGGCCTTCGAGGCGCATCGCGATATCGAAGGCGCGGGCCACCACCGGATCCTCGTCGCGGAACGCCTGCAGCTTCGGCTCGCCCTCGATCGCGGCGGCGAGCGTCACCGGCGCGGCCGGGTTCTGCGGCACCAGCTTGGTCAGCTTGTCGACCTGGCCGTAGGGCATCTGCAGCACGCGGCCGACGTCGCGCAGCACGCCGCGCGCCTGCAGGGTGCCGAAGGTGATGATCTGCGCCACCTGGTCGCGGCCGTAGCGCTGCTGCACGTAGGAGATCACCTCGCCGCGGCGGTCCTGGCAGAAGTCGATGTCGAAGTCCGGCATCGACACGCGCTCGGGATTGAGGAAGCGCTCGAACAGCAGCGCGAACCGCATCGGGTCGAGATCGGTGATGGTCAGCACCCAGGCGACCAGCGAGCCTGCGCCGGAGCCGCGACCCGGCCCGACCGGAATGCCGTGCGCCTTGGCCCATTTGATGAAGTCCGACACGATCAGGAAGTAGCCCGCGTACTTCATGCGCATGATGACGTCGAGCTCGAAGGCGAGCCGCTTCTGATAGTCCTCCTCGGTCATGCCCGGCGCCATGCCGTGCACCTTGAGGCGCCGCTCCAACCCCTCCTCCGCCTGTCGCTTCAGCTCGGCGGCCTCGGCGCTCGCGGCGTCCACGGCATCGCTGCCGGTGCCGGCGCCGACCGTGAAAAACGGCAGGATCGGCTTGCGCGTCCGCGGCCGGTACGAACAGCGCTCGGCGATCTCGACCGTCGAGGCCAAGGCCTCCGGAAGGTCGGCGAACAGCACCGCCATCTCGGCACGGGTCTTGAAGCGGTGATCCGGCGTCAGCTGCACGCGCTCGGTGTCGGCGACCAGATGGCCGCCGGCGATGCACAGCAGCGCATCATGCGCCTCGTAGTCGTCGGCGGTCGCGAAATACGGCTCGTTGGTCGCGACCAGCGGCAGGCCCTTGCCATAGGCGATATCGATCAGGCCGCCTTCGACGCGGCGCTCGCGGTCGACCCCGTGGCGCTGCAGCTCGATGTAGAGGCGGTCGCCGAACAGGCTTGCCAGCCGCTCGCAGCGCTGCGTCGCAAGTGCCGCCATGTCGTGCTGGATCGCGAGCGAGATCGGCCCATCGGGCCCGCCGGTGAGCGCAATCAGACCATCGACACCCTCGTTCAGCCACTCGAACTTGATGTGCGGCGCCTGATGCGTCGGCGTGTCCAGGAAGGCGCGCGAGTTCAGCCGCATCAGGTGGCGGTAGCCCTCCTCGCGTGCGGCCAGCAGGACGATTCGCGAGGGCTGCGCGACCGCACCGGCATTGCGGGCATTCGGGTCCATGTCGCCGAAATCGATGGCGAGCTCGCAGCCGGCGATCGGCTGGATGCCATAGCTCGCCATCTTGTCGGAGAATTCGAGCGCACCGAACATGTTGTCGGTGTCGGTCAGCGCCAGCGCGGGCTGACGATCGGCCTTGGCGAGCTCGCCGAGCTTGCCGATCTTGATCGAGCCCTTCAGCAGCGAATAGGCGGAGTGAACGTGGAGATGGACAAATCCGGCGCTGGACATGCTCGCTTTGCAACTTCCTGGGGCTTTTCCGAGATCGATCACGGTGTCGGGCCGGCTTCCGGGCTTGCTCGGGTCACGACCCGGCGCCATGCCCTATCTCCCGACCGACTCGCTCCGCATCATATCGGACGCCCTCCGGCGAGTCCGGCGCCCTCGCCTGCCTTGTCCCCAGCCGCTGCGCTCGGAAAACTAAAGCTGTGGAATGATTTGCGCCCAGAGCGCGATCATGCCGACGAACAGCGTGATCGACGCCAGCGCGGCGGCTTCTTGAACGAAAACCTTCAGCATCGGGACCTCCCTGAGTCAGAACATATGAAGAACAATGTTCCTTTTCTGTTCTCAGGTCAAGCGCGCTGATCGACCCGTTGCCGCGCCCGCGCCGCAGATGGTTAATCCGGCCCACAAACAAGAAGCCCCGGCGCGAACGCCGGGGCTTTGCAATCCGCCGATCGTGCGCGGAGCGACTCAGTACCGCGTCGCGACCGGGCCGCCGAAGCGGTAGTTCAGGCGGGCGGTGAACAGATCGACGTCCTGCTTGATGCTGTCGGAGCCGAGCGCGCCGAAGCTGACGGTCTGGCGATCCATGAACAGATGGTCGTACTCGACGCCCAGCGACCAGTTCGGCGCGAAGCCGTATTCGAGTCCGGCACCGACCACGCCGCCCCAGCGCGTGTCGTCGTTGGAGGCGAGGAACGCGCCGGTCGCCGCGTTGGTGATCGTGTACTTGTTGCTGGTCACGGCCGCGCCGCCCTTGGCGTAGAGCAGCACGTTGTTGATGGCATAGCCGACCTGGCCGGTGAACAGGCCGAACGCATCGGTCTTGGTGCGGTTACGCGTTCCGAACAGCGCGCTCTGATTGTCGCCGGTGAGGTCGGCCCAATTGCCCTGCGCCTCGACGCCGAACACGATCTGGCCCATCTGCCAGCGATAGCCGACCTGGCCACCGACGGTGCCGCCGGATGCATCATGCGAACCCTCGCGGCCGCCGCCGACCAGATCCCAGGTGTTCTCGCTCCAGCCGCCGCCACCGTTCACGCCGATGTAGAAGCCGCTCCAGTCATAGATCGCAGCCATCACCGGCGGCGGTGCCTTCGTGTAGGGACGCGCAGCGAGATCCGCGGCAAGCGCCGGCGAGGCCAGCACCACGAGCGCCGTCGTCGTCAACAGAAGTTTCTTCATCACAGGTCCAGTCTCGTCTCATTTGGCCCCCAGGCCAGCCGCATCTCTTAACGATCTGCGCCACAATTGCTGTAGCCGCTCGGTCACAGCTCGCTGCTGAAAGGCCACGAGACATGTTGGGAAATTAATCTTTAATCACAGTGTGTTGATGGAACTTTCCAGCTTGCAATCGAGGGCCGACCGACTACACACGCGTGAGGCCGTCGCGCCGGTGCTTCGCCATGAAGCGCGCGCGTTCTGGTCATCAAGGGATGAAGGGAGATCGTTGATGCGTGAGGTTTTATTTGCGGCCCTGGCTGCAGCCGGCCTCGTGGTCGCAACCCATGCGCCGGCTCACGCCGTCGGTGTCAGGCATGCGTTCTGTCTGCAGGGTGATGAGTTTCCGGGCTTGAGCCACTGCACCTTCGACACTTACGCGCAATGCCAGGCGACGGCGTCGGGACGCCTGCTGAACTGCATCGCGAATCCCTATTTCGCCGGCGTCAGCAATGACCCGCGCGCGACGCCTTATCCGTATCCGCACAGGCAACGGATCAAGCCGCGTCCGCCGGCGCCAAATCCCTACGCGCCGTTCCCCAACCCATTCGTGTTCGAAGAGGACTGACCCGTCCCCGCCTTCGACGCAGCGAGCTGTCGTCTCAGGCCATACCATCGAAGGTTCGTCGAAGCCGTGGCTCCGACGAACCGAAGCAATCGAAGATGTCGTTGCGTCAGCGCATCATCCCGAAACCCGGACCGAACTTGTAGTTCAGCTTCACGAGCCCGATGTCGACATCCTGCTTGATGCGATGAGTCATCGCGGGCGCGCCGGCCGCGGCGACGAAGTTCAGGTTCTTGTTGCCCAGGAAGATGTGGTCGTACTCGACGCCGACCGACCAGTTCGGCGCGAAGCCATATTCGAGGCCGGCACCGATCGTGCCACCCCAACGCGTGGTGTTGGCGCGATCGAGCATCACGTTGGTGCCCGTGGTGAAGGTGTCGTAGCGATCGCCGACGACCGCGGCACCGCCCTTGATATAGCCGAGAATGTTGTCGAAGGCATAGCCGACCTGGCCGGTGAACAGGCCGAAGCCGTTGGTGCGTGAACGGTCGCTGACATTGGGAAGAATCAGGTTGCGATTCGTGCCCTTGAAGTTGGCCCAGTCGCCCTGCGCCTCGACGCCGAACACCCAATTGGCCATCTGATAGCGGTAGCCGACCTGGCCGCCGACGGCCGCGCCGCCGCCGCCGGAGCAGCCTTCGCGGTTGGCTGCCGGGTTCACCGCCACACCGGCGTTCGAAACCAGATTCCAGCAATCCCGACTGGAACCTCCGCCGGCGTTGAAGCCGACATAGAAGCCGCTCCAGTCATACACCGTCGCCACGACGGCGGGCGGCGCCTTGGTGTACGGCCCCTTCTTCATTGGAAGATCAGCTGCGAATGCAGACGTCGCCGCGGCGATTGCGCCGAGCCCCACCGTTGCGCCGAAAAGCGTCTTCATCATCGAACTCCGTAGCTTCTGTCCCAAAGTCCCCAGGCCCTCTGGTTTCGTGCGAAAAACATGCAGCGCGACGAAGCGATCCTGCACCCGCATTCGCTCCGCCGACATCAACCGATGTGCAGATCAGAACCATTCTTTCCGGCTTTTATGGGATTGGGCGCAAAGGCCTGTTTTCCAAGGCTTTGCCCGCAACATGAACAAACAACTAATAAGATGTAAGGAGGAGTCGTGGCCGGCGTCCATCCATGGCCACAATACGCGCGACGGCAAAATCGTGATCGGGAAACTCCCGGTCACGGAACGAACCCTGTCACGTCTCAGTCGTGAATTCTTCAGGGCAGCACGACGAGTCTTGCGAATGCGTAGCATCATCATGCGCAAAGCGGACGAATGTGTGGTGCTTCCCAGCCCATGCTGAACGCACGCTCGTCCCGAGCGGCATCGTCATCACGTGTAGTAGATCGCCAATTTCAGCGCGGGATCGTCATTGGACTGGAAGGTCGCGTATCGCAGCCTCACGCGGCCCTTCTTCGGATGCTCGAGCAGCTTCTCGCCGGCAGCAAGCGCATTGACGTCGTGCGCCGCCCACAGGCCGTCGAACTCGCGGCTGCCGCGCCGCAGCCGCGCGATCAGATCGACGAAAGCGGGATCGCCCGCCCACAGATCGTAGGTCGCGCGAAACTGCGCGACCATGCGTTGCGCCAGCTCCTTCCATTGCGCGCCGAACAGCCGGCGCACGCCGGGCTTGCACAGCATCAGCACCAACGTGTTGCGCTCATCGTCGGCGAGTTGAGAGAAGCCGAAGATCTCGTCCGCCGCGGCATTCCAGGCCAGCACATCCCATCGTCGTCCTGAGATGTAGGCCGGCTGGTTCAGACTCTGCACGAGCTCGCGCAGCCGGACCGGCACTTGCTCGCGCACGAACGGCTTGCGCGCAGGATCGCGCACCAGCGCCTTGAGATGAGCATGCTCGGTTCGGCTCAGGCGCAGGGCGCGCGCCAGCGCATCGATGGTCGAGGAGGACGGCTTCACGGCCCGGCCCTGCTCGATTCGGATGTACCAGTCGACGCCGATGCCAGCGAGCTCGGCCACTTCCTCCCGTCGCAGCCCTGCGGTGCGTCGCCGCCGCCCGGCCGCGAGTCCGACCGCTTGCGGCGTCAGCTTCTCGCGCCGCGAGCGCAGGAAGTTGCCGAGCTCGGCATGTCGCGGATCACTCATGTGCTGGATCCCTCATGGTCGTCCGCGGGAGGTGTGGCCAGCGTGGGCTTGCCTAATCCCAGGATAATACCAGGCCTTCCTGCGCGGAGCATAGACCGGCAGGCTGGAGCCTCGCCACCGCGAAAATGGAGAAGGACCATGAAGGCCGCCGTGCTCAAACGATTTGGATCGCCGCTCGAGATCGAGCATGTCGAAGACCCCGTGCTCGGCACCGGCGAAATCATCGTCGACATCGCCGCGGCCGGCGTGCTGTCCTATGCGAATGAAGTGTTCAGCGGCGAACGGAAGTACCTGCTGGACCTGCCGGTGATCCCCGGCACCGGAGGGGTCGGCCGGGTCAGCGCCCTCGGCCCCGACGCGACGCATCTCGCCATCGGCGACTGGGTGTTCTGCGATCCAACCGTGCGCTCGCGTGACGCAGCCTTCGCCCCCGACATCACCCTGCAGGGCTTGAGCGCGCGCGGACCGGGCGGGCTGAGGCTGCAACAATATTTCCGGCACGGCTCGTTTGCCGAACGGATGCGCGTGCCGACGGAGAACGCCAAGCCGATCGGGGCCATCGACACTGATGACGCTGCGCGCTGGTGCGCGCTCGGCACCCTGCTCGTGCCCTATGGCGGCTTTCTTGCCGCCATTCTGCAAGCGGGCGAGACCGTCCTGGTCAGCGGCGCCACCGGCAGGTTCGGCAGCGCCGCGGTCGCGGTGGCGCTTGCCATGGGCGCCGCTGCGGTCGTGGCGCCCGGCCGCAACGAGGTCATGCTGGCAGAGCTTCAGCGCCGGTTCGGCCCCCGCGTCCGCCCGGTCAGACTCTCTGGCGACGAGAGCGAGGACATCGCACGCATGAAGCGCGCGGCGCCGCGCCCGATCGACTGCGTGCTCGACATCATGCCGCCGTCGGTCTCGGCCAGGGTCGTGCGATCAGCCGTGATGACCGTGCGTCCCTATGGGCGCGTGGTGCTGATGGGCGGCGTCGGGATGCTGGGCGGAGCCGGGCTCGAGCTGCCCTATCCCTGGATCATGCGCGAGTGCGTCACGATCCACGGCGTCTGGATGTACCCGCCAAGCGCGACGGTCAGGATGGTGGAGCTGATCAGGGCCGGGCTGCTCGACCTTGCGCAGTTCGAGCCGACCTGTTTCGACCTCGATCATGCCAACGACGCGGTCGCCCATGCCGCCGCCCATCGCAAGCCGTTCAAGATGACGGTGATCAGGCCCTGACTGCGGCCGGACTCAGTCGAGCTCGACGACCTTGCCGCCGACGATGGAGACGCGCCGGTCCATGCGGCCGGCCAGCTCCATGTTGTGGGTCGCGATCAGCATCGCGACCCGCGTGGCCTTCACGAGCTGCATCAGCGCGTGAAAGACGTGATCGGCGGTGCCAGGATCGAGATTGCCGGTC
Source organism: Bradyrhizobium sp. SZCCHNR1043 (assembly GCF_032489675.1). Taxonomy (NCBI): domain Bacteria; kingdom Pseudomonadati; phylum Pseudomonadota; class Alphaproteobacteria; order Hyphomicrobiales; family Nitrobacteraceae; genus Bradyrhizobium; species Bradyrhizobium sp. SZCCHNR1043. The sequence continues at coordinate 77,991 of NZ_JAUEYN010000005.1, read as the reverse complement.
GGCTCGTCCGCCAGCAGCGCACGCGGCGCATTGGCGACCGCACGCGCGATCGCCACGCGTTGCTGCTCGCCGCCGGAGAGCTCGGCCGGACGGTGCTTGATGCGCTCGCCGAGCCCGAGATAGGCCAGGATCTCGGTCGCCCGCTTCACGGTCTCCGACCGCTTGAGGCCGCGGATCATCTGCGGCAGCATCACGTTCTCCAGCGCCGTGAACTCCGGCAGCAGCCGGTGCGACTGGTAGACGAAACCGATATCGGTCCTGCGCATCTGGGTGCGCTCGATGTCGGTCAGCTGCGACGTCGGCACGCCCCCGACATAGACCTCGCCCTCGTCGGGGCTCTCGAGGAGGCCCGCGATGTGCAGCAATGTCGACTTGCCCGAGCCCGAGGGCGCCACCAGCGCCACCGACTGCCCAGCCCACAACGCCAGCTTGGCGCCGTCCAGGATGGTCAGCTGCTGCTCGCCCTGCATGTATCGCCGCTTGATCTCGTGGAGATAAACGACCGGCACATCCTCTGCCCCCTGCTCTTCCATCAGCGCCTCACTCGTAGCGAAGCGCTTCGACCGGGTCTAATCGGGCCGCGCGCCATGATGGATAGAGCGTAGCCAGGAAAGACAGGGTCAAGGCCATGATCAGAACGGCCGCGGTCTCGCCGGCATCGATCTCAGCCGGCAGCTTCGACAGGAAATAGAGCTCATTGGGAAACAGATCGGTGCTCGTCAGCCAGGACAGAAACTTCCTGATCGAATCGATATTCATCGAGATCAGGAGGCCGACGACGAATCCGGTGAGCGTGCCGACCACCCCGATCGAGGCGCCGGTGATCAGGAATATCCGCATGATCGCCCCCTGCGAAGCCCCCATGGTGCGCAGCACGGCGATGTCCTGGCCCTTGTCCTTGACCAGCATGATCAGTCCCGAAACGATGTTGAGCGCCGCGACCAGGACGATCAAGGTCAGGATCAGGAACATCACGTTACGCTCGACCTGCAGCGCATTGAAGAAGGTCGAGTTGCGCTGGCGCCAGTCGACGAGAAAGATGGGTCGGCCGGCCGCCTCGGTCACCGTCTTGCGAAACTCCTCCACCTTGTCGGGATTGCTGGTGAAGATCTCGATCGCGGTGACGTCGTTGTTGCGATTGAAATAGGCCTGCGCTTCGGCCAGCGGCATGAAGACGAAGCTGGCGTCGTATTCCGACATCCCGATCTCGAACACCGCCGCGATCTTGTAGGGCTTGATGCGCGGCGTGGTGCCCATCGGCGTCACGGCGCCCTTCGGGGCGACCAGGGTGATGCTGTCGCCGGCATGCAGCGACAGCTGGTCCGCGAGCCGGCGCCCGATCGCCACGCCCTGCCCCTCGTCGAAACCTTCCAGCGAGCCCTGCTTGATGTTCTTGGCGATCGAGGTCAGGTTAGTGAGGTCCTGCGCGCGAATGCCGCGGATGAACACGCCTGACGCATTGAATGGCGACGAGCCCAGACCCTGTCCGTCAACCACCGGCGCGGCAAGGCGGATGCCCTGCACCTGCGCGATCCGCTCGGAGACGTCCTTCCAGTCGGTGAGCGGCGACTCCAGCGGCTGCACCAGCAGATGCCCGTTCAGACCGAGGATCTTGTCGAGCAGCTCCTTGCGGAAGCCATTCATCACCGCCATCACGATGATCAGGGTGGCGACGCCGAGCATGATGCCGAGGAAGGAGAACCCGGCGATGACGGAGATGAACCCCTCCCGGCGGCGCGCACGCAAATAGCGCCCCGACAGCATCCACTCGAAGGGAGCGAAGGGGGTGGTGGTCTGCACCGGTTCGGTCATGGCGTCATCCATTGTGCGATCATCCCATGATTCGGGCCGAATGTGGCCGGATTGGCCTGAAGGGACGGGCAGCCCCGGTGGATAATCCGATGATCGAACGCGCGTCTCAGCCAGCCAATGTTCCGCCGCCGAGCCGTGCCACGACGTCCGCGGGGGACATCATCTGGCGGGCGCCGTCGCTGCGGGTCTTCACCTCAACCTTGCCCTCGGCAAGGCCCTTGGGGCCGACCATGATCTGCCAGGGGATGCCGATGAGGTCGGCCGTGGCGAACTTGCCGCCGGCACGCTGCTCGGTGTCGTCGTAGAGCACGTCGACCCCCTTGGCGAGGAGATCGCGATAGAGCTGCTCGCAGGCAGCATCTGTGTCGGAGCCGCCCTGCTTCAGGTTGAGGATCACGGCGCGGAACGGAGCGACCTCCTCCGGCCATCTGATGCCGGCGTCGTCGTGGCAGGCCTCGATGATCGCACCAGCCAGCCGTGACACGCCGACTCCATAGGAGCCGCCGTGGATGGCCACCTCCGCCCCGTCGGGGCCCGCGACCAGCGCCTTCATCGGCTCGGAATATTTGGTGCCGAAATAGAAGATCTGGCCGACCTCGATGCCGCGGGTATGGACCCGCCGCTCAGCCGGCACCTCGGCTTCGAAGCGGGCGGCGTCATGGACGTCCTCGGTCGCCGCATAGAGCGACGTCCATTGCTTGATGATCGGCGTCAGGTCGCCGTCATAATCGACGGAGGCCGGAGGGATCGGCAGGTCGAGCACATTGCGGTCGCAGTAGACGCCGGATTCACCGGTCTCCGCGAGCACGATGAACTCATGGCTGAGATCGCCCCCGATCGGACCGGTCTCGGCGCGCATCGGGATGCCCTTCAGGCCCATCCGCGCGAAGGTGCGCAGATAGGCGACGAACATCTTGTTGTAGGCGCGCCGCGCGCCGGCTTCGTCGAGGTCGAACGAATAGGCGTCCTTCATCAGGAATTCGCGGCCGCGCATCACGCCGAAGCGGGGACGCTGCTCGTCGCGGAATTTCCATTGGATATGATAGAGATTGAGCGGCAGGTTACGGTAGGACTTCACATAGGCACGGAAGATCTCCGTGATCATTTCCTCGTTGGTCGGCCCGTACAACAACTCACGCTTGTGGCGGTCGCTGATGCGCAGCATCTCCGGACCGTAGGCATCGTAGCGGCCACTCTCGCGCCAGAGATCGGCGAGTTGCAATGTCGGCATCAGCAGTTCCAGCGCGCCGGCGCGGTTCTGCTCCTCGCGCACGATCTGCTCGATCTTCTTCAGCACCTTGAAGCCCAGCGGCAGCCAGGCGTAGATGCCGGCCGCCTCCTGCCGCAGCATGCCGGCGCGCAGCATCAACCGGTGCGAGACGATCTCGGCTTCCTTCGGATTTTCTTTCAGAATGGGCAGGAAAAACCGCGACAGACGCATGGGCGAGGCCTTCGAGATTCGGTTCGGGCTGGCGCAGTCAAACCGGATCAGGCGGCAAAACACAAGGCTGGGTTTGAGAAAAAGCGGCTAAGCCGCCGGATTCCCAATCAATTTACCGGTTTCCCTGAAGTGGAGGATGAACCCCGCCGCGGCGCCATCTCAAGGCTGGCCGCGGCGCGGCCAGCCTTGATCCCCTCGCCCGGACCGTCCTAGCGCGACCGTCCCTGCTCCGAGGACCATTTGTCGAGATCGCTGATCTCGGCGCTGCCTTCGATGGTCGAGACGACGCCCTCGCGGGTCACGAGCATCGTGCGCGGAATGTCGCCCTGCCAGGACGGATCGATCTCGAACCGGAGGCGCTCCACATAGCCGTCGGCGAAAATGAAGTTCTCCGCCGTGGAGAGACCGGCCTTGTCCAGCATGGCCTGGGTCGCGGCATTCAGATTGGGCACGAGGTCGGCGCTGACCGTGACCACGTCGATCTCGGGATGATCGAACATGAACTTGCCGAGCTGCGGCAGCTCGATCTTGCAGGGGCCGCAGGTGACGCCCCAGAAATGGATCAGGGTCGGACGACCCGCATGGGCCCGCAGCACCTCGCGCCACGTGCCGCGCTCGAACGGCTTGAGCGATGGCGGCGCTGCGGTGCTCGACGCCGTCAAGGCGACGAGGCCAAAGATCGCAAGGGCAGCGAATGCGCGTTTCATGACTCATCTCCGATCGGCTGCAACCGATAGCCGTCCGACTTGGTCATCCAGGACAGGAAGATCTGCTTGCCACGGGCGACCAGCAGCGGATGATCCGACGCATTGTCCGTGCTGGCAACGGCGCGCGGCTTCGACCACGTCTCGCCATCGTCCCGCGATTGCATTCCCATCACCGTGGTGCGCTCGCCGTCGAACTCCTTCCACACCAGCGTCGTGCTGTCCTGGGTCGCGAGCACATAGGGTCGCGTCGGATTGCGGTCGGCCTGGCCGATCGCCATCGGCTCCGAGAACGTCCGGCCGCCATCGCGCGAATGCGCGTAGAACAGCCCCTTACGAACCTTGCCGCTGGTGAACCAGGCGACATGATAGGTGCCCGCCGGCGCCACGGTCAGGCTCGGCCCCTGATGCGGGCAGGCCTTGATCTGCCAATCATCGGTGCTGACCCGGTGGACCTCGCCGGGGGTGCCGAGATCACTGAACGTGATCACGGCATGGTCGCGCACGCTGCCATCGAAAATGTTGCGGAACATCACGACCGGACGACCCGGCCCCGCGAACGCAAGCCCGAGCCGGCAACATTCGCAGGTGTTGTCCTGGGCGAGCGTCGCTTCGGCGTAGGTGGCACCGCCATCGCGCGACGACGAGAAGAACAGCCCTGCGCCCTCATAGGAACGCCCGGCGGCCTTCGCCGGCGCCCGGTTGCGCTTGTCGAGCCAGGCCACGAAGACGGTGCCATCCTGGTCGAAAGCCAGCGCCTCGAAGCGCTGGCTTTCGTTGCTGGCCGTGATCGGGCGAACCGCTGCGAAGCTTTTGCCACCGTCCTCCGACCTGGAGTACAGCACCTGCCCGTTGAAGGATTGGTCGCGGAAAATCGAGAACGCAACCGCAACCGCGCCCTTGCCATCGACCACCAGCTTCGGCCGAGCATCGGGCCCCCAGTCGAGGTTGAGCTGCTGCTCGGTGACCGGCACGGTGGCGGAATACGTTTTCCCGCCGTCGGACGAGCTCGCAACCGAGATCCGTCCTCCGGCCATCCAAACGAGCCAGAGCTTGCCGTCGCCAGCGAAGAACGGCGTCACCTTGGTTGCGCATCGGAGCTCAGTGCCCTCGCATGCAGCGTCAGATCCGTGCTGGTGCGCCATCTGGGCTCGAGCGGTGAGCGGACAGAGCAAGGCAATCGCCAGTCCAACGAGGCCGCTTCGAAGTCGTGACGTCCTTATCATTTCGGTCCTCATCGGAATGCCACCTTCATGCCGGCCAAAAAGGCGCGCGGTGAGCCGGCGTAGATCGTCCCGGTGCCCGCCAGTCCCTGCACGCCGGCGCCCGTCACCGTATTCTGCAGGTTGTTTGCGGAGGCGATGTAGGTGCGGTCGAACACATTGCGGACCTCGAAGAAGACGTTCATCGACTTGAACGTATCCGAGGCAAGCTCGGTCTTGTAGTGGACGTTCAGATTGACGAGCTCATAGCCCGGTGCCTTCAGCAGATTGGCGTTGTCCATATAGAAGGAATCCTTCCACTGGACCTCGACGAAGGCACCAAGCCCCGCGAGCCTCCCGCTATGGTGATCGTATCCGAGCCGTGCGGTCAGCTCGTTCGGCGAGATGCCGGGAATCTTGTTGCCAACGCGGTTGAAGCTGAACAGCTTCGAGCCGCCCGCAAGGTTCTCGGTATATTCAGTGTAGACTTGGTCGAGGTAGGTGTAGGCAGTGGTGAACCGCCAGCCCGGCAGGAACCGCCAATCGGCCGCCAATTCGACGCCGCGATGCTCCGAGCGCGGTGCGTTGAAGGTGTAGGAGGTGTTCTGCGTCCCCGTGACGGCCTGGGTGACGATCTCGTTGCGGAAGAACTCGTAGAAGCCCGTCGCGCTGAGGGTCAGAGACCGGTTCGGCGTCCAGTCGAAACCCACGTCGTAGCCCAGATTGGTCTGCGACTTCAGTTGGGTGTTGTTGCCGAAATCGCCGGTTGGCAACACGAACAGGTTCGAGACCTGCGGCGTGCCATAGCCGGTGGCAACGCGGGCGCGCAGCAGCCAGTCGCTGTTCACGCGGTAGAGCAGCGCCAGCTCGGGAGCGAGATTGTCGAACTGCCGGTCCGCCGTCGTGATCGTCGTCGTTGTCGTCGCGCCGTAGGTATAGGCGGTGTTCACGCCGCGCAGATGGGTACGCTCCCAGCCGAGACCGGCCACCGCCGTCAGTGCCGCTGTCAGCTTGAGCTCCTCGCGCGCCCGCAGGCCGTAGTTGGTGGTCTCGCTCCAGGTGTTGGCCGAGAGGCCGCCGAGCGCCGCGTTGCCGCCGGGCACGACGAAGCGCGTATCTCCGGATGCGGTCAGCGTGTTGTAGAATGCGCCGAAGAAGGCGGTCGATTCCAGCCCGAAGATCTCACCCCGCCTGGTGATGTCGCTCATGTAGTTGTAGGACGGATAATCGCCGATCGCGCTGGTCGAGCCGGTCGGCTGGCTGATGTTGCGGTCGTCGAACACGAACTGATTGCGCCAGCTCGTGTTGTTGTCGAAGTCGTGCTCCCAGCGCCCGCCCACGATGGTGCGGCGGTCGTTACGGCCGAGCCCGGCTTGCAGCGCGGTCTCCTGGTCCACCCCGCCGAGCGTATTGAGGCCGTTCTTGTTGAGCCCAACAGCCGCGCAGCCGGCTGCCCTGGAGGCCCAGGTGGTGCAGCCCTGCTGATACGGGTTTTGATAGTATTGGCTCAGCGTGTAACGGAGCGGCAGCCGCGTGACCAGGTCGTTGTTGATGATCTTGACCGTGAAGCGGTCGTCGGGCGTCACCTTGTAGGTGCCGAGGAAGTTGACGGTCTGGGTGTTGAACCAGCTGTTGCCGAGATAGCCGTCGCCGCGGACGTCGCTGGTGAACAGCGAGCCCTCGAAATTGCCGACCTTCTTGCCGAACGTCATGTAGTTGCTGAGATAGCCGAAGCTGCCGCCTTCGCTGCCGATCTCCGCGCCGTCGATGCTGCCGCCCGGACGGGTGCGGAAATTGATCGCGCCTCCGGTCGCATAGTTGCCGTAGAGCGCCGAGGACGGCCCGCGGATCACGTCGACCGCACCGTAGGCGTGGGGATCGATCAGGTCGCTGCGCGACAGCCCGTCCGGCTGCGTGACGGGAAAGCCATCCTCGAACAGCGCGATGTTGCGGATGCCGAAGCCGTTGCGGGCATTGGAGCCGCGGATCGAGATGCCGAGATCGCGCGGTCCGTTGCCCTGCTTGAGCGAGACGCCGGGGCTTTCGCGCAGGATGTCGCCGACGGAAAACGCAGGCCGGTCATCGTAGCGGCTGCGGTCGATCGTGGTCGCGGTCTGGCCGGACGGCGACTGGCTGAGCTGGCTGCGAGCGGCGCCGGCACCCGAGGCTGGGTCGGACACCGCTCCTCCCTGCCCGGAGCTGCTGGCCACGGATGCGGCAGGCGGCTTCGGCACGTGAGTGCGGACGGATGTTGCCTGCGCGATCGGCTTGCGCACGGCCCGTTGTGGCGCGGCGCGCGGCGCGTCGACGGTGACGGACGGCAATTCCTTCTCGGTCTCGGCGCTCGCGATCGTGGCCGATTGCAGCAGCATGAGCTGCAGGGCGAGCACGCTCACACCACCAAGGGCATGACGACGGAACATGTTTGACTTCCCCGATGCCGGCTGCACGGCCGGTCTTCCTGGTTCAGAACGGATTGGCGCGCTGCTGCGGCGCCGATGACGATTTCTGTGCTCAGGAAAGGAAGGGAGGTCCTCTTGGTTGCGCCTGTGCCCGGGCGAGCAGATGAACGAGGCGGAGCTCGCGCGCAGTCCAGACGATGGACGCCGTCAGACGCAGCGGAGCCGCATCGAATGGCGCGGGCGGCGCGTCGAGCGCCGCGGCAGCGTGCAGCACGCAGCACATGACGCAGTCGAGGCCGCAGGCGGTGCGGTCGGTATCGCCATTCGATGGCGCCGCATCCGTCTCGGCATGACAGATCACCGCCCCGCCGAACGGATCGGCCTTCGCGATCGTCACAGCCATCATGGCGGACGCCGCCACTGGCGCCAGCACCTGCAACAGCACTGCTAGCAGGGCGACCGGCAGATATCGGCCGAGCTTTCGACGGAAGCGGGCGGCAGGCCCCCGAGCACGGCCGACCGCCACCAGCCGGCTCGCGAGCGAACCGGCTGTCATGGCAGCCTTCACCACCCGTTGCATCGAGACCAGCCTCTCCGTCGGAGTCGCAGTGCGCCCGGCCTACATCTTCATGCCGGAATGATCGTGCTGCTTCATCATGCTGCCGCCCTCGCCGCCCGGCCCCTTGGCGCCGACCGCCTGCACCTCGAGCGTCACGGACACCTTGCCGGCCTTCTCGAACTCCAGCGTGACCGGCAGCTTGTCGCCCTGCTTCAGCGGGCTCTTCAGATCCATCAGCATCAGGTGATAGCCGCCCGGCGCCAGCGCGACGGTCTTGCCCGGCTCGATCGTGAGTCCCTTATCCAGCGGACGCATGGTCATGACGCCGTTGGTGACAGCCATCTCGTGAATCTCGACTCGCCCGGCGACGTCGCCCGTCACTGCGACGAGGCGGTCCGGCGCGCTGCCCTTGTTCTCGATGGTCAGATAGCCGGCGCCCGTCTTGGCGCCGCCCGGCGTGGCGCGGCTCCATGGCTGGGTGATGACGAGGTCACCGGCCTTCACGTCCGCGGCGAAGGCGGCAGAAGATCCTCCCAACAGGAGAGCGAATGCAAGCAGAGAGCGTCCGAGGAAGGTCATGTCGGTTATCCTTTTCTTGGCGGCAATGCGCCAGCAGCTCGATCGATTGGCACGTGTCCGCGCGCCAGTCACGGCCGAGCAGACAACGCACGGTGGTTATGCGATTTGGGAGATAAGGGCCGCACAGCAGCCAGCGCGTCACGCTGCGGGCGGAGCCCTTGCCTGCGCGTTCGAGAAGGCCTTGCTGATCCGGCCCGCCGGATCACCGGCGCGCCACACGACCTCGCCCGATTCCCGTTGCGGCGTGGCGATGGCGGACAGCTCCGGCCCATCCAGTGTGACCGGCTGCGCCAGGCAGCACAGCGAACAGCTGTGGAGCGCGGGCTTCGCCGGCGACTCATCGTCCACCAACTGGGAACCAGACTGGCTGTGGCAGATTTCGAGGCCGCGCAGCGGATCAGCCGCGGCTGAAGCCGCCGCCCAGGCAGCACCGATCGGCGCCAGGATCTGCACCATCAGTGCGATCAGCATGATCGGGAGAAACGCCTGCAGCCGCTGCCGCATCAAAGCCTGCCAAATGAACTGAATTCTTGTGCCCGAGCGAACGCCAGGAGTCGAGGTCGCGCAAGGCACAGTCGGCACATTTCGCCAGCGGTCGTTGATTAAGAACAATCCCGTCGCAACCGATGGGCTGGCCGCTTTCACGGTAATTCAGCACCCATCACGAGAAAACACGAAAATAAAACTCGTCAATTGCAAGCACTTACCGATCATTTCAGAGAGTGCGCGAATTTTGAACAATCGTTGCCGAAAAGGATGACAAACGCAAAAAGATCGTCTACGAATTTGGGCCTCAGGCTAACGCTTGCGGAAGTCTGGTGGTCCAAGTCTCGGGAGGAGCCCTGGCGCGCAACAAGCAGCGTCACCCCGCTTAACAAGATCAAATCTGAACTTGCGGGATATCTAAAGGGTCGACACAATTTCCGAGCAGGGCCCGCTGCCCTGCTCTATTTTTTTGCAGTCGTCGCAGCGCGCCACAATATTTCCCGTTAACGGTATCGCGGGCCGGATGAACGCCGCCTGAACACGCAATCACATCAGGCCACCGCAGCCGTCGCAAAGCGCGCCAATGGAGCACGCCACCGCGCCTTGGCCGCTGGCCAGGGCAGTGTCACCGACAGCGGCTCGCGGCCGGTCACGGTCCAGCGCAGCACACCATCATCGATCGCGAGAATGCCCGCCGCCTCGGCCGGATCGCCCGAGATGAACGTCTCGGTCAACGACTGCAAGGTCAGATGCGGTGTGCCATCGACCGTCGTCAGGGTATTCCAATGAACATGGCCGGCGAGCGCGACGATCGGGCACGGCGCGTTCGCGATGGCCGTGCGGATTGCGTCGGTCTCGGCATAGGCCGCGTGTCCCTGATTGGCTTCGAAGTAGTAGTTGCCGATCTGAGCATGCCCTGACAATGGCACGTGGCTGACGAGCAAGGTTGGACGATCATCCTGCGCGAGCAGTTCGACCAGCGCGTCGAGATCGCCTGCGGAGAGGCGAAGGCCGCGCGTCGGCGTGAGAGTCACGTCGGGTTGCCAGAACACGCACCTGACATCGCCGATGATCAGGGCGCGCGACCCGCTCGGACGATCCATGATCGCTTCATTGTCGGCGAGACTGAGCAATGCGACATCATGATTGCCGCTGACGTGATGATGCGTCGGCGCAAGCTTTGCAAAACACATCGCGACATCGCTTTGCAGCAGACGATCGCGCTCGGGATCTTCGTCAGAAATCCGGTCGCCGAGATCGATGACCGCATCGATGTTTTCGGCGTTCACCTCCGTGACGAAGCGCTCGAGCAATTGCAGCGCCGCCGATCCCCGCTTCGTTGGTGTATCCCGGCCGTGATGGATGTCGGCGATCACGGCAATGCGTGTCGTGGCCAAAGGCTCTCTCCCAAGCTGCGCTGCCGCGTACCACGAGCACATCACGGTTTTCTGACATCGCGCGTGCGCCGCGATAGTCGCTCGGTGCAACGCACAACATCCGGCTGTGGCGTGATCAATGGGGTTGTGAAACACTGCTGTTCTCGGCGGCGCGATCAATGACGCCGCCGGACAACGATGGGACAGGGAGCACGGGATGTCCGGCACTAAAAGAACGTCCACGACGAGGCGCGATCTTCTCCAGGCGGCGACGGCCGCGGGCTCTGCGGCGGCCCTTCTCGCCGGCTTCGGCATCAATCCGGCGATGGCCGCCGAGATGGGCCGCTCCGAAAAGCCCCTCAAGGCGGCCTTCTCCAATGCCGGCCTGCAGGCGACCTGGTGCGCCCAGGGCAAGCAGGCTGCGGAATGGTGGGGCAAGCTGCTCAATGTCGAGGTCACCTGGTTCGACGGTCAGCTCGATGCGGTGAAGCAGCGCGCCGCGATCGACAACATGGCGTCGCAGAAGTGGGATTTCGTCGCCATCCAGGCGTTCGGCATCGGAACCCTGACCCAGCCGGTGCAGAAGATGATCGATGCCGGCATTCCCGTGATCGACATGGACACGCTGATCGCGCCGCTGGATCAGATCAATGTGCACTCGTTCCTGGCGCCCGACAATGAGTTCATGGGCGCATCGGTCACGCAGGCTCTGGCGACTGCGATGGGCGGCAAGGGCAAGATCATCATGACGCAGGGCGCGCTCGGCCACACCGGCGCGCAGGGCCGCGCCAAGGGCTTCAATTCGGTGATCAAACAGTTCCCGAACATCGAGGTGCTGGACACGCAGCCGGCCGACTGGGACGTGTCGAAGGCGGCACGGCTGTGGGAGACCTATCTCACCAAATACCCGCAGATCGACGCGGCGTTCTTCCACAATGACGACATGGCGCTCGCCGCCTACAACATCATGAAGGCGCGCAACCGCACCAACATCCTGATCGGCGGCGTCGACGCCATGCCGCCGGCGATCCAGGCGGTCAGCGAGGGCCGCATGTTCGCGACCGTCCGCAATCCGTCCTGCCGTATTCATGGCGGCGCGATCGTCGCAGGCGTCGCCGCGGTCACCGCCGGCGAGAAGAGCGGCCAGGGCATTCCGAAGCACGTCATCACCGATGGGCCCGTCGTGACCAAGGCCAATGCCGCCGGCATGCAATGGATGGAGGATCACTTCCTGATCTGAAGTCCCTCCCCATGTCGAACAGCCGCCCGCCTCTTCTGGAATTGCAGGACATCACCAAGTCGTTCGGCGGCGTCACCGCGTTGCGCGGCGTCGACTTCACGCTTCGCCCCGGCGAGATCCATGGTCTCGTCGGGGAGAACGGCGCCGGCAAGAGCACGCTGATGAAGATCATCGCCGGCGTGCACACCGGCTTCTCCGGCCGTTTCCTGCTCGACGGCCGCGAGGTTCATTTCAACTCCGTGCGGGACGCCCGTGCGGCCGGCATCGCCATGGTGCATCAGGAGCTCAGCGTCGCACCTGATCTCACGGTTGCCGAGAACGTGTTTCTCGGCAACCAGCCGACCAATGCCCTCGGTATCGTGCAGTGGCGCCGGATGGCGCGCGAGGCCGCCGAACAGCTCAAGAAGCTCGGGATCGACGCCGATCCGATGAGCCGGCTCGGCGATCTCCCGATCGGACTGCAGCAACTGATCGAGATCGCGCGTGTGCTGTTCTCAGGCGCGCGCATCATCATCCTGGACGAGCCGACCTCGGCGCTGTCACCGCCCGAGGTCGAACGGCTGTTCGCGACCTTGCGCGCGCTACGCGAGCAGGGCACCGGAATCATCTTCATCTCGCACTTCATCGAAGACATTCTGCTCATCTCCGATGAGGTGACCGTCTTCCGCAACGGTCGCAAGATCATGGAGACACGTGCGGCCGATACCAGCAAGGCGGCGCTGATCGAGGCCATGATCGGCAAGGGCCGCGATGCGCTGGAGGACAGCTACACCCACGACATCACCCTGCCCGCGCCGCCGGCCGACAAGCCGGTGGTGGTCGAGGCCGCGGGCCTGTCGCTGGCGCGCAACTTGAAGCGCGTCTCATTTTCGGTGCATGCCGGAGAGGTGCTCGGCATCTACGGCTTCATGGGCTGCGGCCAGCTCGAGCTGGCGCGGATCCTATTCGGCAAGCTCGCGCCCGACGCCGGCGAGCTGCGCGTCTCGGGCGAGCGCAACCGCTTCAAGAGCACGGCGGATGCGCGCCGCGCCGGCATCGCCTTCGTGCCCGAGAGCCGCCGCGACATGCTGTTCCTGCAGGAGCCCGTCTACAAGAACGTCTCGATCAGCATCCTCGACCGGATCAACGCGGTGCTGCTGAAGCCGGCGCGCGAGCGCGCGCTCGCGAAGCGCCAGGTCGAGCAGTTGCAGATCCGTCCCGCCGACGTCGAGATCGACCTTGGCCTGCTCTCGGGCGGCAACCAGCAGAAGGTCGCGCTGGCCAAATGGCTCAGCCACCCGCCCCGGCTCCTGGTGCTGTGCGAGCCGACCCGCGGCATGGATGTTGGCGCCAAGAGCGACGTGATCCAGATCGTGCGGAAACTGCGCGACCAGGGCATTGCCGTCATCGTGCTCTCGACGGAGCCGGAGACTGTCCTGTCACTGGCCGATCGCGTCATCGTGCTCAAGCGCGGCGAGGTCGTGCGCGAATTCGCCGGCGAGACCATCAGCAAAGACCGTCTGCTCGAGGCGGCGTAGGGAGATTGTCATGGCGCATGGCGAGACCGTTCCGATGCCGGAGGCGCAACCGCGACGCGCCGGCGGGGTCGCAGCGCTGCTGCGCTCGCAGATGCGCAACATCGCGCCATTCCTGACGCTGATCTTCCTCACCGCGTTCTTCGCAATCGCGAGTCCATCCTTCGCCACGCTCGACAATGTCGGCAACATCCTGACCCAGGTGTCGGTGACCGGCATCATCGCGGTCGGACTGACCTTCGTGATCCTGTGCGCCGAGATCGACCTGTCGATCGCTGCCATCGCGAACGTGACCGGCATCGCGGTGGCCTATTTCACCTTGCAGGAGTCCTACGTCAACATCGCCAATTTGCCGATGCCCGGCTTTGCCGCCATCCTGCTCGCGCTGGCGCTGTGCGCGCTGCTTGGCGTGGTCAACGCCTTCGGCCTGACCGTGATCGGCATTCCCTCCTTCATCATGACGCTCGCGATGATGCAGATCGCCGCAGGCATTTCGGCCATGCTGGTGCGCGGCCAGATCGCCTACAAGGTGCCGCCCATCATCACGACGCTCGGCTCCGGCTCCGTCGCGGGCGTGCCCTGGATCGTGATCGTGGCCGCCCTGATGCTGTTGCTCGGTCACCTCGTGCTGACCTACACGCGGTTCGGCCGCTACGTCTACATGGTCGGCGGCAACCGCGAGGCGGCGGAATATTCGGGGCTGAACGTCAAGCTGATCCTCGGCAGCGTCATGGTGATCTCGGCCGTCTGCTCGGGGATCGGCGGCATGCTCGGCGTGGCGCATTTCGGCAGCGCGCAGCAGAACGAGTTCGACACCTACCTGCTGGATTCGATCGCCGCCGTTGTGGTCGGCGGCACCAGCCTGTTCGGCGGCCGCGGCGGCATCGGCAACACCATCGTCGGCCTGTTCGTGCTCGGCGTGCTCAACAACGGCCTCGACCACGTCAACATCGACAGCTTCCTGAAGATTCTGATCCGCGGCCTGATCCTGCTCGCCGCGCTGGTGATCAACGTCTACGCGCAGCGGCTGCGCGCCAAGGCGGCGGATTGAGCGTGTGTCGTAGGGCGGTCGCGTGCCCACCATCGAGCTACGTGGCACGTGAGACATGGTGGGCACGGCGCGATCTGACAGTGCAAACGACGACAGACCGTCGCCGTGTGCCTTTGCCCACCCTACGCATCTGTTTCCGTCATTGCGAGCGAAGCGAAGCATTCCAGAGGCTTGCGAAGATTCTGGATTGCTTCGTCGCTTTGCTCCTCGCAATGACGTTGACCCCGTGAATCAAAAACCAGGCTGCCAGTGACGCAGCTCGCGCGCGGCGCGTGTCACGGCCTCGATCGACGTGAACGATGCCGTCTCCACCATCAGCGTTCGGGCCAAGCGCAATGCCCGCGCCTCGCAGGTCGCGCGCCGCTTCTCATCCTCGATCAGCTCGAAATCGATGTTGTGCGCCAGGCCGAGAATACGACGGATGATCTTCGCGGCTGCAAATCCGACGGCATCCTGGAACAGGCGCGCCATGAAGGCCTGACGTTCGGCCTCAAGCCGCGCAGTTCCTGCTTCACCGGGAAACAGCGAGAGCGGATAGGCATCGCCGATGGCCTCGCTGCGCCACAGCGCCAGGAACTTGCCCGCGAACGCGCTCCACACCTGGTCCACGGTGATCAGCACCCAGCCCTCGAATGCCGCCCTGTCGGCGGGCGCGCGCTCGTGTCCGGCCGACGCAAAATAGGCCATCAACAAGTTGGCCAGGACAGCACCGACGTCGAAGCCCATCGGGCCGTAGAAGGCGAATTCCGGATCGATCACCCGGGTCTCAGTCTCAGTGACCATGATCGATCCGGTGTGCAGGTCGCCATGGATCAGCGCCTCGGCGCTCGACAAGAACTTCAGCTTCAGCCGGGAGACCGCGACATGAAGATCGAGATCGGCACGAATGTCGGCCGCGGTCGCGTCGAGCCATGGTGAGGTCCAGCGGTTCTGCTCAGCGATCCGATAGGGATCGGTGAAGATCAGGTCCTCCGTGATCTTGCACAGCGCATGATTGCCGGCAAAGCTCGCGATCGCCTCCTTCTTCGCGGCGGCAGACAGCGCGAGGTCGGACGAGAAGAACAGCGTCCGCGCCATGAAGGTCGTGATGTGATCGACGAAGGCCGCATAGATCGTGCCCGCGACCAGCCCCTTGCGCATGATGATGTGCGGCTCCAGCAGCTCCATCGCCGTCAGCGCCAGCGCCGGATCATGATGAACGATGGCCGGCACGAGGCCCGGGGCAAGGCGGTTCTGATGCGTCAGCGCCAGATGCTCATAGTGGGCGCGTGACAGCGGCAGCGGCCAGCTCTCGCCGACCAGCCGCACGTAAGGCAGCGCCTGCTTCACCGCGAGTCCGCCGGACGATCCCTTGACGATGAAGACGAGATTGAGGTTGCCATCGCCGACCTCGGTGATCGACCAGCGCTCGGCCGGTCCGCCGAGTTGCCCTGCAACTGAAGGGATCCCCGCGAGATAGTTTCGAAGATCAGTCTCGTTCAGAATGCGATAGCCCGATGGCGTCCCGTTCCGGGCCTCGGCCGATGTCGTCACGCGCAACCTCCCTATCGAACTTGTTTTGACCTCCTATAGCAAAAAAGCCGACGCGCGTCCGCGCATCGGCTTCGAGAGAACGTTGTGCGATGCGAGCGGCAGCTAGAACGGAATCCCCATCAGCCGCGACAGTCGCTCGATGCTGAGATACCCGGCCTGATAGGCCACGAGTGCCAGGCCGAACACGACCGCCGACAGCAGCGTCGTCCAGATCAGGCGGCGTCCCATCAGGCTGATGGTCGGCGCCCCGGGATCGGTGCCGGGCGAGCCGCCGCCCGTCTCGTGCTGGCTGCGCACGCCGAACGGCAGGGTCACGAACAGCATGACCCACCACAGCACGAAGTAGATCGCGAGCCAGGTAGAGATCGTATAGGCCATGATCGCCCCGCTGCCTCAGGCCTGCTCGATCTCGACGAGCGCGCCGGAAAAATCCTTCGGATGCAGGAACAGCACCGGCTTGCCATGGGCGCCGATCTTCGGCTGGCCGTCGCCGAGCACGCGGGCGCCCTCCTTGATCAGCGTGTCGCGCGAGGCGATGATGTCGGCCACCTCGTAGCAGACGTGATGGATGCCGCCATCCGCATTGCGCTCGAGAAACTTCGCGATCGGCGACGCTTCGCCCAGCGGCTGAATGAACTCGATCTTGGTATTGGGCAGGGTCACGAACACGGTGATCACGCCGTGCTCAGGCAACGGGACGGCTGGGGATATCTCGGCGCCGAACGCCGCGCCGTAGATCTTGGCGGCCTTTTCGGCGTCCTTGACCGCGATGGCGACGTGGTTGAGCCGGCCCAGCATGACATCCTCCACTTTTCTTTTGAACCGCCGTTTGATCGGCCTGCGTCAGACTTCCAGGACGTGAACCAGACAGATCGGCTTCTTGCCCCATTGCTCATTGACCGCCGAACGCACCGCCCGCCGCACGGATTCTGCCGCTGCGTCCGGATCGCGCCGACGCGCCCGCGGCAGACCTTCGAAGGTCGAGACGACAGCATCGAAGACGATGTCGTCCATCTCCTCGCCCGCCGCATTCTTCTCGGGGATGCCGACCATGTCGACTTCCGGATCGTCGGCCAGCTCGCCCTTCTCGGTGATGGCGAGCGCCACGAAGATGCAGCCGGCAAAGGCCATCTTGCGACGCTCGACCACGGCGCGCGACTTCGAATCCTCGACGATGCTGCCGTCCTTGTAGAGGCGCCCTGCCGGCAGCTGGTCGATGATTCCGGGATCGCCGGGACCGAGCTTGACGAGATCGCCGTTGCGGCAGGTGATCACCTTGGGCACGCCGCAGGCGCGCGCCAGCCTCGCATGCTCGTGGAGATGCAGCGCCTCGCCATGGACGGGGATCAGGAGCTGCGGCCGCGTCCACGCGATCATGTCGCGCAGCTCGTCGCGGCGCGGATGGCCGGAGACATGAACCAGATGATTGCGGTCGGTGATGATCTCGATACCCTGCTGCACCAGCCCGTTGATGACGGCGCCGACCGCCTTCTCGTTGCCGGGGATGGTGCGCGACGAGAAGATGACAGTGTCGCCCTTGTTCAAGGTGACCAGCGGATGATCGTCATTGGCGATGCGCGAGAGCGCGGCGCGCGGCTCGCCCTGGCTGCCCGTGCACAGCGCCAGCACCTTGTCGGCCGGAAAGTGCCCGTAGAGGTCCATGCCGCGGAAGTTCTGCACGCCATCGAGATAACCGGTCTCGCGCGCGACCTGGACCACGCGCTCCATGGCGCGGCCGACGATGACGACCTCGCGCTCGGCCGCGCGCGCCGCTTCGGCGACGGCGCGGATACGCGCGACGTTGGAGGCGAAGGTGGTCACGGCCACGCGGCCGCGCGCCTCCTTGACCAGGGTCGTAATCGTCTTGGCAACCTCGGCCTCCGACGGCGAGCGTCCCTCGCGCACCGCGTTGGTGGAATCCCCGATCAAGGCGAGAAGTCCGGCGTCGCCGAGCTCGCGCAGCCGCTTCTCATCCGTCGGCGCGCCCAACACCGGCGTCGGATCGATCTTCCAGTCACCGGTGTGCAGGACGGTGCCGACCTCGGTGTGGATCGCCAGCGCGTGCGATTCAGGGATCGAATGCGCGACCGGAATGAACTCGACGTTGAAAGGACCGATGTCGACGCGGCCGCCGGAGGGGATCACCTTGACCGGGATCTTGGCCGGGAGGCGCTCAGCCTCACACTTGGCCTCGAACAGCGCGGCGCTGAACTTGGTCGCGTAGATCGGGCATTTCAGCCGCGGCCACAGATCGATGATGGCGCCGAAATGGTCCTCATGCGCGTGGGTCAGCACGAGGCCGACCAGGTTGTTGCGCTCCTTCTCCAGGAAGGCGACGTCGGGCATGATCAGGTCGATGCCCGGCAGATGCTCCTCATCGCCGAAGGAGACGCCAAGATCGATCGCGAGCCACGAGCGCTGGTGGCGATTGCCGAGCCCGTAGATCGACAGGTTCATGCCGATCTCGCCGACACCTCCGAGCGGCGCAAATGTCAGTTCGTCGGGACGTGCCATCTAGACCGCTCCTTTGGATGCGACCGAGCCGAAATGAACATCACCGGCCGTGATCGGCTCCAATCGTCCCTCCGCGGTCCGCACCAGCATACAACCCTGTTCGTCGATCGTGTCGAAAATCCCCTCGATGATAGCATGTCCGGACCTGATGGCGACCGGCTGGCCGAGGCCTGCCGCCCGCTCCAGCCAGAGCCTGCGGATATCACCGAAGCCCCGCCCCTCGTTCCAGATGCCGAAATATTCGACCCAGGCATCCGACAGCGCCGAGAACAGATCCTCGGCGGTCACCTGGATGCCGAGGTCCGCCAACGATACCGCCGGAGTCGGGGTATCCGGCGGCGCCGCCACCACGTTGGTTCCGATGCCGACAACCACCGCCAATCCGCCAGCCACCTGCTCCGCCTCGAGCAGCATGCCGACGATCTTGCGGCCGTCAGCGAGAACGTCGTTCGGCCATTTCAGCGCAAATGACGCGTGTGCTCCGGACCGCAGCGCAGCCTCGATGCTCACCTGGCGCAACGCGCTCTCGATGGAGAGGCCTGCGGCAAAGCCGAGTGTGGCTGCGATCGCAGGAGCCACGTTCAGCACTTCCAGCACGCTCGAGGCCAGATTGCCACGCGGGGCGATCCACGGACGCTGGCGCCGGCCGCGCCCGGCCGTCTGCTCCGATGTGACGAACCAGCATGGCGCCCTGCCGCCCTCTCGGGCTGACTTCAGCGCCTCGACATTGGTCGAGCCGGTCTGGTCGAACGTGACGAGTCCGTAGCCAGCCTTGGCGGCCTGGGACCCTAGCGCAAACGTCATCTAGAACAGCGATTTCGCCGCGGCCGCGGCCGCGCTGACGAGCGGGCCGGGATAGGCGAAGAACAGGATGTTGAAGATGCCGGAGATCGCGAGCACGGTGCGCAGCTCGATCCTGACGGGATCGAGCGTCGGCAGCGGCTCGTCGAAATACATCGTCTTGACGATCAGCAGATAATAGTAGGCGCCGACCACGCTGGTAAGGACGCCGATCACCGACAGTGTGAACAGCCCGCCCTTGATCGCGGCGACGAACACGTACCATTTGGCGAAGAAGCCCGCGAGCGGAGGAACGCCGGCCAGCGAGAACAGCAGCATCGCGAAGAAGAAGGCGAGCAGCGGATTGGTGCGCGAAAGTCCCGAAAAATCGCTGATCTTCTCGAACGACTGGCCGTTGCGCTTGATCGCCATGATCACGGCGAAGGAGCCGAGCGTCATCGCGACGTAGATCGCGATGTAGGTCAGCACGCCCTGCGCGCCCTCGACCGTACCGGCGGCGAGACCGACCAGCGCGAAGCCCATGTGGCCGATCGACGAATAGGCCATCAGGCGCTTGATGTTGGTCTGGCCGATCGCGGCGAACGAGCCGAGCGCCATCGAGGCGATCGAGACGAACACGATGATCTGCTGCCATTGGAAGGTGATGGCGGGGAATGCGGTCAGCGCGACGCGCGCGAACACGGCCATCGCCGCCACCTTGGGCGCGGAGGCGAAGAACGCCGTCACCGGCGTCGGCGCGCCTTCATAGACGTCCGGCGTCCACATGTGGAACGGCACCGCCGAGATCTTGAAGCACATGCCGGCAAACAGGAACACCAGGCCAAATATGATGCCGACGCTGCCGGCCTTCGTGGCCGCCGCGATCCCGGCAAAGCTCACCGTTCCGGTAAAGCCGTAGATGAGCGATGCACCGTACAGCAGCATGCCGGAGGACAGCGCGCCCAGCACGAAGTACTTCAGGCCAGCCTCTGTCGACTTGACGTTGTCACGATGGCTGGCCGCGACAACGTAGAGCGCGAGCGACATCAGCTCGAGACCGAGGTAGAGCGTGATCAGGTCGCCGGCCGAGATCAGCACCAGCATGCCCAAGGTCGAGAGCAGCACCAGGATCGCATATTCGAAGATGCGGCGGTCCGGCGCCGACAGGAATTCGACCGACATGATCAGCGTCGCGATCGAGCCGATCAGCGCTAGGATCTTCAGGAAGCGCGCGTAGCTGTCAGCGATGAAGCTGCCGCCGAACGCCTGGCCGCCCGGCTGCCCGAGCACCAGGATGCCGACCACGATCAGCAGAGCGACCGCCAGCCAGGTGACGAGCCCCGTCGTCCCCTGTCCGCGAAACGCGCCCAGCATCAACAGCGCCATGGCCCCCACGGCCAACAGCAGCTCCGGCAACACCACCCAAAGCTGAGGCCCAAGATTCTCGATCATCGTCTGTGTCCCGACCCCTCAAGGTCTCATCATTGGAGCAGCGCGGCGGCCTTCACGGCCGTCACGGCGGTATTGTAGTTGTTGACGAGCTGCTGCACCGACGCCGCCGACATATCGAGGATCGGCTTCGGATAAACGCCGAACAGGATGGTCAGCGCCACCAGCGGAAACAGGATCACGCCCTCACGCAGGGTGAGATCCTTGATGCTGGCCAGCGACGGCTTGGTCAGCGCACCGAACACCACCTTGCGGTAGAGCCACAGCGCGTAGGCCGCCGAGAGGATGACGCCGAAGGTCGCGAAGAACGCGGTCGGGATCGACACCTTGAAAGTGCCGAGCAGGGTCATGAACTCGCCGACGAAGCCGGAGGTGCCGGGCAGGCCGACATTGGCCATGGTGAACACCATGAACACCAGCGCATAGACCGGCATCCGGTTGACGAGGCCGCCATAGGCCGCGATCTCGCGGGTGTGCATCCGGTCGTAGACGATACCGACGCAGAGGAACAGCGCGCCCGAGACGATGCCGTGGGAGATCATCTGGAACACGCCCCCGGCCACGCCCTGCATGGTGCCGGCGAAGATGCCCATCGTGACGAAGCCCATATGCGCCACCGACGAATAGGCAATGAGCTTCTTGATGTCCTCCTGCATCAGCGCGACCAGCGAGGTGTAGATGATCGCGATCGCCGAGAGCGTAAAGACCAGCGGCGCGAAGTCGTGCGACGCCAGCGGAAACATCGGCAGCGAGAAGCGCAGGAAGCCGTAGCCGCCCATCTTCAGCAGGATCGCGGCGAGAATCACCGAGCCCGCGGTGGGCGCCTCGACGTGCGCATCCGGCAGCCAGGTGTGAACCGGCCACATCGGCATCTTCACCGCGAAGGAGGCGAAGAAGGCAAGCCATGCCCAGGTCTGCAAGGAGCGCGGCACCGCCGTATGCATCAAGGTCGGAATGTCGGTCGTGCCGGCGTTCCAGTACAGCGCCATGATGGCGAGCAGCATCAGCACCGAGCCAAGCAGCGTGTAGAGGAAGAACTTGAACGAGGCGTAGACCCGGCGCGGACCGCCCCAGACCCCGATGATCAGGAACATCGGAATCAGGCCGCCCTCGAAGAACAGATAGAACAGAACGAGGTCGAGCGCGGAGAACGTGCCAACCATCAGCGTTTCCAGGATCAGGAACGCCATCATGTATTCGCGCAGCCGGTTGGTGACCGACTTCCAGCTCGCGATGATGCAGAACGGCATCAAAGCGGTGGTCAGGATCACGAACGGCAGCGAGATGCCGTCGACGCCCATGTGATAGCTGATGCCGGCCGCCAGCCAGTTCGACTTCTCGACGAATTGGAAGTCGGTCTGTGCCGGATCGAAGCGCAGCACCAGGATCACCGACACCGCGAAGGTGATCAGCGTGGTCCACAGCGCGATCCAGCGCGCGTTGCGCCGGGCCGCCTCGTCGTCGCCGCGCACCAGATAGATCAGCAGCGCGCCGACGATGGGCAGGAAGGTGACGACAGAGAGAATTGGCCAGGTGGTCATTGCTGGCCCCCCATGAACATGAACCAGGTGATCAGGCCGGCGACGCCGATCAGCATGGCAAAGGCATAATGATAGAGATATCCGGTCTGGATCTTGACGACGTTGCGCGTGATGTCGAGCACCCGCGCCGAGACACCATCCGGACCGAACCCGTCGATGACGAAGCCGTCGCCCTTCTTCCAGAGGAAGCGGCCGAGCCACTTCGCAGGACGGACGAAGATCACGTCATACAGCTCGTCGAAGTACCACTTGTTGAGCAGGAACTTGTAGAGCAGCGGCTGCTGGGCCGCCAGCTCCTCCGGGATGTCCGGACGACTAATGTAGAAGAAGTAGGAGACCGCAAAGCCCAGCACCATCATGATGAACGGCAGTTGAGCGAGCCAGAACGGCATATGCTCCATGTCCTCCAGGATGTGCGGGTTCATCTTCAGCGACTCGCCGAAGAAGTGCTCGACACCATGGGGATCGGTGAACACGCCCTTGAACGGGAGGCCGGCCAGGATCGAGCCTGCCGCGAGCACGCCGATCGGGATCAGCATCCAGATCGGGCTCTCATGTGCGGCATCGTAGTGGTGCTGGTCGTGCGGCGTGCCGAAGAAGGTCTTGAACACCAGGCGCCAGGAATAGAACGAGGTCAGGCCGGCGGCGACAATGGTGAGGAAATACGCGTAGGTCGCAAACGGATTGTGTGCGGCGTACGCAGCCTCGATGATCGCGTCCTTGGAGAAGAAGCCTGCGAAGCCGGGGAAGCCGGTGAGCGCCAGGGTGCCGACCGTCATCACCGCGAAGGTGTATGGGATCTTGCGCCACAGGCCGCCCATGTTGCGGATGTCCTGCTCGTGGTGCATCGCGTAGATCACCGAGCCTGACCCTAAGAACAGCAACGCCTTGAAGAAGGCGTGCGTGAACAGGTGGAACATGCCGACCGAGTAGGCCCCTGCTCCCATCGCCACGAACATGTAGCCGAGCTGTGAGCAGGTCGAGTACGCGACGATGCGCTTGATGTCGTTCTGCACGAGGCCGACGGTCGCGGCGAAGAACGCGGTTGTGGCGCCGAAGAACATCACCACGGCCTGCGCATTGGGCGCGAGCTCGAACAGCGGCGACAGGCGCGCCACCATGAACACGCCGGCGGTGACCATGGTCGCGGCGTGGATCAGCGCCGAGACCGGGGTCGGACCTTCCATCGCGTCCGGCAGCCAGGTGTGCAGCAGGAACTGCGCCGACTTGCCCATCGCACCCATGAACAGCAGCAGGCAGGTCAGCGTCAGCGCGTCGGCATTCCAGCCGAGGAAGTTGATGGTCTTGCCGGCGAAGCTTGGCGCTGCGGCGAAGATGGTTTCGAAGTCGGTCGACTTCGCCAGCAGGAACACGGCGAAGATGCCGAGCGCGAAGCCGAAATCGCCGACGCGGTTGACGACGAAGGCCTTGATGGCGGCAGCGTTGGCCGACGGCTTCTGGAACCAGAAGCCGATCAGCAGGTAGCTGGCGAGACCGACGCCCTCCCAGCCGAAGAACAGCTGCACGAGGTTGTTCGCCGTCACCAGCATCAGCATCGCGAAGGTGAACAGGCTGAGATAGGCGAAGAAGCGCGGACGGTTCGGATCCTCGTCCATGTAGCCGATCGAATAGAGATGCACGAGCGAGGACACGCTGGTCACGACGACGAGCATCACCGCCGTCAGCGTATCGACGCGCAGCGCCCAGGAGACCTGCAGCTCGCCGGAATTGATCCAGGGCAGCAGCTCCTTGACCCCGGCCTCATGATGCATGAAGCCGACGCTGATCAGCATCGCCCAGGATAGGCCAGCCGACACGAACAACAGCGCCGTCGTGATCACCTGCGCGGCCCAGGTGCCGGCCGCGGGCGGCTCGGCGACATGATGGTCATCGTGCCCATGACCGTGATCGTCATGTGCCTGCGCGTCGGCGGCGCCGTGGTGATGGTCGTCGTCGTGATGATGCTCAACCACATCGCCGCTCGGATGGCGTCCATGCGCCCCCAGCAGCGCGATCAGGCCGGCCAGGATCGCGCCGAGCAGCGGCAGAAAGACAATGGCCTGGATCATTCGCCCGTCCCCTTACGCATGACCTTGCCGGCAAGCCGGCCCCCATCTGTGCGGATCATGCGCCCTTAGCCCTTCATCAGATTGACGTCTTCAACCGCAATCGAGCCGCGGTTGCGGAAGTAGACCACCAGCACGGCGAGGCCGATCGCGGCTTCCGCCGCCGCAACGGTCAGAACCAGCAGCGCGAACACCTGCCCTACGATGTCGCCGAGGAAGGTGGAGAACGCCACCAGGTTGATGTTCACCGCGAGCAGGATCAGCTCGATCGACATCAGGATGACGATGATGTTCTTGCGGTTCAGGAAGATGCCGAGGATGCCGAGCGTGAACAGCATCGCGGCGACGGCGAGGTAATGTCCCAGTCCGATGGTCATTTCACCCACTCCGCGGCGTCCGTATCCTGCAGCCCCTGCCCGACCGCAACCTTGCGGACGGCCATCGCCATCTCGGGCGTGCGCGCGTTCTGGACGTTGATGTCCTGGCGCTTGACGCTCGCCTTGTGGCGCAGGGTCAGCACGATCGCGCCGATCATCGCCACCAGCAGGATCATGCCCGACAGCTGGAAGTAATGGATGTATTTCGTATAGAGCACGAGGCCGAGCGCCTCGGTGTTGGTGACGTTGGTCGGGATCGCCGCGGTGATCGCCTTCGGCGCCGTCGGGTTGATGACCCAATACGACACCGTCAGCAGCAGCTCGAACAGGAAGATGCCGCCGATGACGAGGCCAATCGGCATGTACTGCAGGAAGCCCTCGCGGAGCTCCGTGAAGTCGACGTCGAGCATCATGATCACGAACAGGAACAGCACCGCGACCGCGCCGACATAGACGACGACCAGGATCATCGCCAGGAATTCGGCTCCCATCAGCACGAACAGGCCGGAGGCGTTGACGAAGGCGAGGATCAGATAGAGCACCGAATGAACGGGGTTCTTCGAGACGATCACCATCACCGCGGAGGCCACGCAGACCGCCGCGAACAGGTAGAAGAAGAGCGCAGGAAGGATCATCGGACGGCCTCAGCGGTACGGCGCGTCGAGCGCGATGGCTTTGGAGATCTCGCGCTCCCAGCGGTCGCCGTTCGCGAGCAGCTTGGCCTTGTCATAGTAGAGCTCCTCGCGGGTCTCGGTCGCGAACTCGAAGTTCGGTCCTTCGACGATGGCGTCGACCGGACAGGCCTCCTGGCAGAGGCCGCAATAGATGCATTTCACCATGTCGATGTCGTAGCGCACCGTGCGGCGGGTGCCGTCGTTGCGACGCGGGCCGGCCTCGATCGTAATCGCCTGCGCAGGGCAGACGGCCTCGCAGAGCTTGCAGGCAATGCAGCGCTCCTCGCCATTGGGATAGCGGCGCAGCGCGTGCTCGCCGCGGAAGCGCGGCGAGATCGGGCCCTTCTCGAACGGATAGTTCAGGGTCGGCTTGGGCTGAAAGAAGTAACGCATCGCGAGGAAGAACGCGGAGACGAACTCCTGCAGCAGCAGCGACCGTGCGGTGGCGGAAATGTTCATGACAGCCTCATTTCGGCGCGATGCCGGCGAAGTGCA
The DNA here is from genome assembly GCF_032489675.1 of Bradyrhizobium sp. SZCCHNR1043. Classification (NCBI taxonomy): domain Bacteria; kingdom Pseudomonadati; phylum Pseudomonadota; class Alphaproteobacteria; order Hyphomicrobiales; family Nitrobacteraceae; genus Bradyrhizobium; species Bradyrhizobium sp. SZCCHNR1043. Next base: position 52,196 of record NZ_JAUEYN010000005.1, on the reverse strand, counting down.
GCACGCCCGCGACGATCACCACCATGGCCAGCGACAGCGGCAGGAAGACTTTCCAGCCCAGACGCATCAACTGGTCGTAGCGGTAACGCGGCACGATCGCTTTCGCCATCGCGATCAGGAAGAACATGAAGAACAGCTTGAGCGAGAACCAGATGACGCCCGGCACCCAGTTGAACGGCGGCAGGTCGATCGGCGGCAGCCAGCCGCCCAGAAACAGGATCGTCGCCAGCGCGCACATCGTGGTGATCGCGACATACTCGCCGAGCATGAACAGCAGGTACGGCGTCGAGCCGTATTCCACCATGAAGCCGGCGACGAGTTCCGATTCCGCCTCCACCAGATCGAACGGCGGACGGTTGGTCTCGGCCAGCGCCGAGACGTAGAACACGACGAACATCGGGAACAGCGGCCAGACGTACCAGTTCAGGATCGTCAGCTGCGGCAGGCCGATCAGGCTGGCGAGACCGCGCGCATGCTGCGCCTCGACCACCGCCGAGAGGTTCAGGGTGCCGGCGCAGAGCAGCACGGTGATGATGACGAAGCCGATCGAGACCTCGTAGGACACCATCTGTGCCGCCGAGCGCAGCGCCGCCAGGAACGGGTACTTCGAGTTCGACGACCAGCCGGCCATGATGATGCCGTAGATCGACAGCGACGAGATCGCGAAGATGAAGAGGATGCCGACATTGATGTCGGCGATCGCCCAGCCGAGATTGGTCGGGATCACCGCCCAGGCCGCCAGCGCCAAAACGCAGGAGACCAGCGGCGCCAGCAGGAACACGCCCTTGTTGGCGCCGGCCGGAATGATCGGCTCCTTGAGCACGAACTTCAGCAGGTCGGCGAAGGACTGAAACAGGCCCCAGGGCCCGACCACGTTGGGACCCCGGCGGATCTGCACCGCCGCCCAGATCTTGCGGTCGGCCAGCAGGATGTAGGCAATCGCGACCAGCAGCACGACCAGAAGCAGGACGCTCTGCGCGACCATGACGATCAGCGGCCAGAGGAAGCCGGTCCAGAACGAGCTTGCAAAGAAATCAGCCATCAGGTCACGCTCACTCCGCTGCCGTCAGCATCTGCCCGGAGGCCAGGCGGGAGCATTCCGCCATGACCGCCGATGCGCGCGCGATCGGGTTGGTGAGATAGAAGTCGTCGATCAGCGGCTTGAACGGCGCCTTCTCAAGGTTGCCGCCCTTGCCCGCCAGGGTCTTGATGTCGGCGATCTTGCCCGCCTCGATCTGGTCGATGCGGCCAAGATGCGGCACGGCCTTGATGATCGCAGCGCGCAGAGCGGCCAGCGAGTCGTAGCCAAGCTTCTTGCCGAGCACGTCGGACAGCGCGCGGATGATCGCCCAGTCCTCGCGTGCCTCGCCCGGCGGGAACGACGCCCGGCCGGCCATCTGCACTCGGCCCTCGGTGTTGACGTAGAGGCCCGACTTCTCGGTATAGGCCGCCCCCGGCAGGATGACGTCGGCGCGATGCGCGCCGCGGTCGCCATGGGTGCCGATGTAGACGACGAACACGCCCTCGGGCACCTCGACCTCGTCGGCGCCGAGCAGGACCATCACGTCCATGGTGCCGAACGTCGTCATCTGCGCGGCCGTGAGGCCGGTGCCGTTGAAGCCGATGTCGAGGGCGCCGACCCGCGACGCCGTATTGTGCAGCACGGCAAAACCGTTCCAGTCGTCGCGCACGGCGTTGACGTCCATCGCGATCTTGGCGGCCAGCGACAGGATCGCCGCACCGTCGTGGCGCGCTGCGGCGCCGGCGCCGACCAGCACGATCGGGTTCTTGGCGTTACGGAAGGTGGTCGCGAACGAATGCTTGCCGGCAGCGACGTCGCTCAGGGAGTCGGTGCCAGCGCCGATGTGCTCGTACGCATAGGTCAGATCGGCCTTGGGACCGACGACGCCGACCTTGAGCTGACCGGAGCGCCAACGCTTGCGGATGCGGGCGTTGAGCACAGCCGCTTCCTTGCGCGGATTGGCACCGACGATCAGGATCGCGTCGGCCTGCTCGATGCCGGCGATGGTCGGATTGAACAGGTAGGACGCACGGCCGAGCTTGGCATCGAAGCTGTCACCGCCCTGCACCGCGACGTTGGTCGAGCCGAGCTTTGCGAGCAGATCCTTGAGCGCGTACATCTCCTCGACTGCGGCGAGATCGCCGGCGATGGCGCCGACGCGCTTGCCATCGATGCGCGACAGCTTGGTCGCGATCGCCTTGAACGCTTCCGGCCAGGATGCAGCGCGGAGCTTGCCATCCTCGCGAACATAAGGACGGTCAAGCCGCTGCGTGCGCAGGCCGTCGACGACATGACGCGTCTTGTCGGAGATCCACTCCTCGTTCACGGAGTCATTGATGCGCGGCAGGATGCGCATGACCTCGCGGCCGCGGGTGTCGACGCGGATCGCCGAACCGACGCCGTCCATCACGTCGATCGACTGCGTCTTGCCGAGCTCCCAGGGACGCGCCGCAAACGCATAAGGCTTGGAGGTCAGCGCGCCCACCGGGCAGATGTCGACCAGATTGCCCTGCAGCTCCGAGCTCAGCGCCTGCTCGAGATAGGTCGTGATCTCCATGTCCTCGCCACGGCCGATCGCGCCCATCTCCGGCACGCCGCAGACCTCCGCCGAGAAGCGGACGCAGCGCGTGCACTGGATGCAGCGGTTCATCGAGGTCTTGACCAGCGCGCCGAGATACTTGTCCTCGACCGCGCGCTTGTTCTCGGCGAAGCGGCTGGTGTCGACACCATAGCCCATCGCCTGGTCTTGCAGGTCGCACTCGCCGCCCTGGTCGCAGATCGGGCAGTCGAGCGGATGGTTGATCAGAAGGAATTCCATCACGCCTTCGCGTGCCTTCTTGACCATCGGCGACCGGGTCGAAATTTCCGGCGGCTCGCCCTTCGGGCCCGGCCGGCAATCGCGCACGCCCCAGGCGCAGCTCGCGACCGGTTTCGGTCCGCCCTTCACCTCGACGAGGCACATCCGGCAGTTGCCGGCGATCGACAGCCGCTCATGATAGCAGAAGCGCGGGATCTCGGCGCCTGCCGCCTCGCACGCCTGCAGCAGCGTGTACTCCGGCGGCACATCGATCTCTTTGCCATCGATGATGATCTTGGTCATTGCCTCACATCTCTCTCAAACCACGAGCCACCGCGCCGTCGCGCACCGTGAAGGCGCGACAGGCGCGAAGGAAAACCTTGCTGGCAGGTCGGCCTGCCATCGCCTACTCCGCCGCCACCATGTGCGCGGGATCGCGCACGCCGACGTCGTCAACATCGGCCTTGTGCGAATACTGGTCGATCCGCGCCTCGATCTCGTGACGGAAATGCGTGATCAGGCCCTGGATCGGCCACGCCGCGGCGTCACCCAGCGCACAGATCGTGTGCCCCTCGATCTGCTTCGTGACCTCGAGCAGCATGTCGATCTCGCGCTTGTGCGCCCGGCCCTCGGCCATGCGGGTCAGCACGCGCCACATCCAGCCGGTGCCCTCGCGGCACGGCGTGCACTGGCCGCAGCTCTCATGCTTGTAGAAATAGGAGATGCGCGCGATCGCCCGGATCAGGTCGGTCGATTTGTCCATCACGATCACGGCGGCGGTGCCGAGACCGGAGCGCAGCTTCGACAGGCTGTCGAAATCCATCGGCGTGTCGATGATCTGATCGGCCGGCACCATGCGCACCGACGAGCCGCCCGGAATCACCGCCTTCAGATTATCCCAGCCGCCACGGATGCCGCCGCAATGCTTCTCGATCAGCTCGCGGAACGGGATGCCCATCGCCTCTTCGACGTTGCAGGGCCGCTCGACGTGACCGGAGATGCAGAACAGTTTTGTGCCGACATTGTTCGGACGGCCGATGCCGGCAAACCACGCCGCACCGCGGCGCAGGATGGTCGGCGCCACCGCGATCGACTCGACGTTGTTGACCGTGGTCGGGCAGCCATAGAGGCCGACATTGGCCGGGAATGGCGGCTTCAGCCGCGGCTGGCCCTTCTTGCCCTCGAGGCTCTCCAGCAGCGCGGTCTCCTCGCCGCAGATATAGGCGCCGGCGCCGTGGGCGACGTAGACATCGAACGGCCAGCCATGGATGTTGTTCTTGCCGATCAGGTTGGCCTCATAGGCCTGATCGATCGCCGCCTGCAGCCGCTCGCGCTCGCGGATGAACTCGCCGCGCACATAGATGTAGCAGGCATGCGCATTCATCGCGAAGCTGGCGAGCAGACAGCCCTCGACGAGATGATGCGGATCATGCCGCATGATCTCGCGATCCTTGCAGGTGCCGGGCTCGGACTCGTCGGCGTTGACCACGAGGTAGCTCGGCCGGCCGTCGGTCGATTCCTTCGGCATGAACGACCATTTCAGGCCGGTCGGGAAGCCGGCGCCGCCGCGGCCGCGCAGGCCGGAGGCCTTCATCTCGTTAATGATCCAGTCGCGACCTTTTTCGATCAGCGCCTTGGTGCCATCCCAGCTGCCGCGCCGGCGTGCGCCTTCGAGGCCCCAATCATGCAGGCCATAGAGGTTGGTGAAGATGCGGTCCTTGTCGTCGAGCATGATCAGACGGCTTCCTCGGATGTCAGCGGTTCGACTGCATGGTGGCGATGAAGGCGGCGCAGCCGCCGAACACCAAGGCCCACAGCAGACTGGACTCCAGCGTCGCATTGAGCGCGAACCGCTGCAGCACGAAAATGAAAGCGGCGGCTGCGAGCGTATGCAGTGCCACGTAGCGCCAGTTCTTCATCGCGGCGCCCTCTTCGGTCAGGGCCGCAACGCGGGTGCGGTTGCGGCTCATGTCTTTTCCTTCAACGTGGTCGGACCGCCGGCGGGCGCCGAGAACTGGCGGCCGTTCTGCGGACCAGGCGTCGGCAGGTTGCCGGTCGCGAAGCCGTCGAGCACCTTGCCGAAGCTCTCCGGCGTCAGGTCCTCATACGTGTCCTTCCAGACCTGCACCATCGGCGCATTCACGCAGGCGCCCAGGCACTCGACCTCTTCCCAGCTGAAGCCGCCATCCTTCGACAGATGGAAGGGGTCGTGATGAATGCGGTGCTTGCAGACCTCGATCAGTTCCTCGGCGCCGCGCAGCCGGCACGGCGTGGTGCCGCAGACCTGCACGTGCGCCTTCTTGCCGACCGGCTGCAGCTGGAACATGGTGTAGAAAGTCGCGACCTCGAGCACGCGGATGTAGGGCATGCCTAGCATGTCAGCGACGACGCGGATCGCAGCTTCGGACACCCAGCCCTCGTTCTGCTCCTGCGCGCGCCACAGGATCGCGATCACCGCCGAGGCCTGCCGGCCTTCCGGGTATTTCGCGATCTGAGCCTTGGCGAAGGCGAGGTTTTCCTCCGTGAACGCAAAGCTCGCGGGCTGGACTTCCTTCGGGGCAAGACGGCGGACGGACATGGCTCTTCAGTCTTTCATTGCATGCGGCGCGCGGCACTTGCATTGAGCGCTGCGACGCGATTCTGCCAGAAGGCACTTGCAGTTCCGAACACGTTATAGCCGACGTGAGCGGACGCCTTGATGCGGTCGAGGATCGACAGCTCGGTCACGATCTCGAAGCGGCCGCTCGCGGGGTCGTAGACCATCAGTTGCATCGGCGTTTCATCGAGGATGTAGCGCGACACCGTATGATTGCGATCCTGGCCGTGCTCCTCGCACAGGACCATGCTGTCGGTCGCAAGCAGCCGCGCCCCACCCTTGATCGCCTCGATCTCGACGCCCTCGACGTCGAGCTTGATCAGGTACTTGCCGGAAGCGGCGACGTTGCCGTCGTCGATGAGATCGTCGAGCGCCATCACTGGCACCTGCTCACCGCCAGCGCTGTCGCCGGCGATACTGAAGGCCTCGTGCTTGGTACCGGTGAGATGCGCGACGCCGCGGCGTTCGCCGATGGCGCACTTCATCACTTCGAAGCGGCCGCCGTTGATCTGCGCATTGTTCGCAAGCTTGGCGAAGTTCGCCGAGGACGGCTCGATCGCGATCGCCTTGTGCGAGCCGTAGGGCGTGCTCGACACCAGCACCGACCAGTAGCCGTAATTGGCCCCGCCATCGATGAAGGTGTAGTCGACATCGACAGTGCCGAGGAACAGGAGCTCGAGCTCGTCCTCATAGTGATAGTCGCGGTTGAGAAGCTTGCTCCAGTAGCCGTCGCCATAGGGGAACTCGAACACGGCGTCCGGGTTGAGCTTCACCGCGATGTCGCGCTCGGGCAGCGCCAAGCGCAGCAGGTTGGCGCAGCGATTGTAGCCGCGATGCGAGAAATGCGACGAGATCTTCGAGCCGGTCGACAGCGCCAATGCAGCCGTGCGCTCCCAGAGGTTCGCTCCTTCGAGCGCTCCGGAAGCACGATCGAACTGGATCGGCGCATGGCCCATCAGCGGTCCACCTCTCCGAACACGATGTCGAGCGAGCCGAGAATGGCCGAGACGTCGGCGAGCAGATGGCCGCGGCAGATGAAATCCATCGCCTGCAGATGCGCGAAGCCCGGCGCGCGGATCTTGCACTTGTAGGGCTTGTTGGTGCCGTCGGCGACAAGATAGACGCCGAACTCGCCCTTCGGCGCCTCGACCGCCGCATAGATCTCACCCGCGGGGACGTGCACGCCCTCGGTATAGAGCTTGAAGTGGTGGATCAGCGCTTCCATCGAGCGCTTCATCTCACCGCGGCGCGGCGGCGCGATCTTGTTGTCGGTGATCATCACCGGGCCCTGCCCGTCCGGTGCGCGCAGCTTCTGGATGCACTGCTTCATGATACGCACCGACTGGCGCATCTCTTCCATGCGGATCAGATAGCGGTCGTAGCAGTCGCCGTTCTTGCCGATCGGAACGTCGAACTCCATCTCGGCATAGACATCGTAGGGCTGCGACTTGCGCAGGTCCCAGGCCGCGCCCGAGCCGCGCACCATCACGCCGGAGAAGCCCCACTCCCAGGCCTGCTTCAGGGTCACGACGCCGATGTCGACGTTACGCTGCTTGAAGATGCGGTTGCCGGTGAGAAGCCGGTCGAGATCGTCGACCACCTTCAGGAACGGATCGCAGAATGCGTCGATGTCGTCGATCAGCTTCGGCGGCAGGTCCTGGTGGACGCCACCGATGCGGAAGTAGTTGGCGTGCATGCGCGAGCCGGAGGCCCGCTCATAGAACACCATCAGCTTCTCGCGCTCCTCGAAGCCCCACAGCGGCGGGGTCAGCGCGCCGACGTCCATCGCCTGGGTGGTGACGTTGAGCAAATGCGACAGCAGCCGTCCGATCTCGGAGTAGAGCACGCGGATCAGTTGGCCGCGGCGCGGCACCTCGATGCCGAGCAGGCGCTCGGCGGCGAGGCAGAAGGCATGCTCCTGGTTCATCGGCGCGACGTAGTCGAGCCGATCGAAATAGGGCATCGCCTGCATGTAGGTCTTGGTCTCGATCAGCTTCTCGGTGCCGCGATGCAGAAGGCCGATATGCGGATCGACGCGCTCGACCACCTCACCGTCCAGCTCCAGCACAAGGCGCAGCACACCGTGCGCCGCCGGATGCTGCGGGCCAAAGTTGATCGTGAAGTTGCGGAGTGCCGGGCTCTGCTCGTTCATGCTCGCGCTCCCACTCACTTCGTCGCTTTCTCGTCGCCGGGCAGCGGATAGTCCGCGCCTTCCCAGGGCGACAGGAAATCGAACTTGCGGAATTCCTGGTTGAGCCTGACAGGCTCGTAGATCACCCGCTTCTCCTGGTCGTCGTAGCGCACCTCGACGAAGCCGGTGGTGGGGAAGTCCTTGCGCAGCGGGTGGCCGTCGAAGCCGTAATCCGTCAGCAGGCGGCGCATGTCGGGGTGACCGACGAAGATCACGCCGTAGAGGTCATAGGCCTCGCGCTCGAACCAATCCGCCCCCGGGAAGACGTCGATCAGCGACGGCACCTGCGTCGTCTCGTCGGCCTCGGCCTTGAGCCGGATCCGTGCGTTCAGGGTCGGAGACAGGAAGTGGTAGACGACATCGAAGCGCTTGGCGCGCTCCGGGTAGTCGACCGCGGTGATGTCGGTGATGTTGACGAACCGGAGAGCCGGATCATCACGCAGATACTTCACAACCTCGACGATCCGACCCGGCTCCACGTTCACCGTGAGCTGATTGAAAGCGACCGAATGGCCGATCGCCGCGCCCGGAAGCGCGCTCACGATCGTCTGCCCAAGGGCGTCGAGCCTGCCGTCGTCCATAACGAAAACCTTCAGCGTTCGATGGTGCCGGTGCGCCGGATCTTCTTCTGCAGCAGCAGAACACCGTACAGCAGCGCTTCCGCGGTCGGCGGACAGCCGGGCACATAGATATCAATGGGAACGATGCGGTCGCAGCCGCGGACCACCGAATAGGAATAGTGATAGTAGCCGCCGCCATTGGCGCACGACCCCATCGAGATGACGTAGCGCGGCTCCGGCATCTGGTCGTAGACCTTGCGCAGCGCCGGCGCCATCTTGTTGGTCAGGGTGCCGGCGACGATCATCACGTCCGACTGGCGCGGCGAGGCGCGCGGCGCGAAGCCGAAGCGCTCGACGTCGTAGCGCGGCATCGACACCTGCATCATCTCGACGGCGCAGCAGGCCAGGCCGAACGTCATCCACATCAGGGAGCCGGTGCGGGCCCAGGTGATGAGATCGTCAGCGGTGGCAACGAAGAATCCCTTGTCCGACAGTTCGTGCCTGACCTCGAGGAAGTACGGGTCGTTGGCACCGATCGGCCTGCCGGTCGCGGGATCGAGAATGCCCTTCGGGGCCGGTGCGATCACCGGACCGGTCGAGGACGTGGTCGGGCTCAATCCCATTCAAGCGCGCCTTTCTTCCATTCGTAGGCAAACCCGACCGTCAGCACGGCCAGGAACACCAGCATCGACCAGAAGCCGGCCGCGCCGAGCTTGCCGAATGCCACTGCCCAGGGGAACAGGAAGGCGACTTCGAGGTCGAAGATGATGAAAAGGATGGCCACCAGATAGAAGCGGACGTCGAACTTCATGCGCGCGTCGTCGAACGCATTGAAGCCGCATTCGTACGCGGAGAGCTTCTCGGGATCGGGCTGCTGGTAGGCGACCAGGAAGGGCGCGATCAGCAGAACCACCCCGATGATGGCTGCGACACCTATGAACACGACGAGGGGGAGATAGTTCTGGAGGATGCCGGTCATCGGCGCCACTTTCCTCTGCGGTTTCGGTGCAAACCGCAGATTCGTTGCATTGGAATTGGTCGAAGCCTTAGCGCAGCGCACCAAGCCGCGCAAGACAAGCCGTCTCGCCGGTGTCATCCCTCCCCACATTGCGGAAACCTGGACACACCGAGCCACGGCGCCACGGATGACGCGTGCAGGAGCCGCATTGCAGACCCGCAGCATTACGGTGTCGCACGGACCGGCGCGGGATGCTGAGGTGATCAGCGATCGCGAGCACGCACGCCGTCGTGCGCAGGCTGGGCGGGGTCGGAGACAGATGCGGATCAGCGTTCGATCGAGCGATCCAAGCAAGGCGACTGGACCGTCACCCGATAGGCGTCCGTTATCACGTCAGATGGTCACGAAGGGCCGCCGGATCAAGATCACCTGCGGCGGCCGGCGCGGCCGTGGTCACCGCCGATGCCGGCATGGGTGCCGATCACGGGCTCCGGCCGCATACTCCCGATTGCCGGCGCTCCGACTGCAACCGATGAAACCATTTTGAGGAAACGAAGAAACCGGATCGAAACAAAGCGGAGGTACATGTCCAGGCAACAAAGTGGCGCTCTGAGACGCCGGGAGGCTGACATGAACCACTCGCTGCATTCCGCAGACCGATCGACTCACCTGAAGATCGTCGTCGTTGCCCTGATCGCAGGCATCGCGGTAACCGCTTTCGGTATCGCGACCCGCGCCAATGTGGACTACAGCCAGACGGCATCGCACGTCGTGAAGGCCGGCAAGCCTGTGACCGTGACGAGTTCCAGCGACTCGATGGTGCGCTGAGCCGTCGGTCCGCTGCTGACAGCGGTCGCAGGCCACCCGCTGGGTGGCCTTTTTCGTGCCCGATCGGAAAGATTAGCGACGGAGCGCCTGCAGTTCGGCGAAGCGTCAGGTGGTGGCCGGGGAGAGATCACGCGGTCGCACGGCTTGCGGCGGCCAAAGGATCAAATCGAAAGCTAAGCCATTGAAAACATGGCGCGAGAGACGGGGCTCGAACCCGCGACCTCCGGCGTGACAGGCCGGCGCTCTAACCAACTGAGCTACTCCCGCGTGATCGCGAAATCCGCGGAGGAGTGCGACTTAAAGGGGCGATGTTTCGAAGTCAAGGACAATGAACCGATAGCTGTGCGAAGTCCTTGATGAGCGGTCAATCGCGGTCTCTCTCAGTGGCGTCGGGCATCCGCCGTAAATCGCGCATGATGATGGGCCAAGTCGATGATCCGTCTTTTTTCTTCGGGACCGCAACGGCACGGCCGCAAAGGAAGATGAGTTTCGAATCGCCGGACTGGGTATCCTTTAGGTCCCATGCGCGCGCAGGAGCGCGCAATTCAGCCGCCGGCGGGCGGTACCGATCACAGCGGGTCGCGACGTCGCATTCCGCAGCAAAGGAGCCGGCGGATGCGCTTTGATCGGGGGAACCACTGATAGCCTGATGAACCCTGGTATCTGGCATGCAATAACTGATATATTAGTATACCGATGCATACGGTAACATATTGTTCCCTCTCCTGTCCTTGTGGTGCACATGTCCGATCCGCTTCGCAGCTACACCCACTCCGTCACCGAGCGTCTGCTCCGCTATGTCGTGATCGACACCCAGTCGGACCCGACATCGCCGACCTGCCCTTCGACGCTCAAACAGAAGAATCTCGGCCGGTTGCTCGCAGCCGAGCTGCAGGCGATGGGCCTCTCGGACGCCCATCTGGACGACCACGGCTACGTCTATGCGACCATCCCGGCCACCACCGACAAGGCCGTGCCGGTGATCTGCTTCTGCTCGCACATGGACACGTCGCCCGACTGCTCCGGAGCCGACGTGAAGCCGCAGATCGTGCGCAACTACCAGGGCGGCGACATCGTGCTGCCTAAGGACCCGAGCCAGATCATCCGTGCCGCCGAGCATCCGGCGTTGAGGGACCAGATCGGCAACGACATCGTCACCACGGACGGTACCACGCTGCTGGGGGCCGACAACAAGGCCGGCATCGCCGAGATCATGGACGCGGCGCAGTTCCTGATCAGCCATCCGCAGATCAAGCACGGCACCATCAAGATCCTGTTCACGCCGGACGAGGAGATCGGCCGCGGCGTCGACCGGGTCGACCTGAAGAAGCTCGGCGCCGATTTCGGCTACACGATGGATGGCGAGACCGCCGGCAACATCGAGGACGAGACCTTCTCCGCCGACGGTGCCACCATCCTCATCAACGGTGTCAGCGCCCATCCCGGCTTTGCCAAGGGCAAGATGGAGCATGCCATCAAGATCGCATCTGCGATCATCGAGCGGCTCCCGAAGGATAGCTGCTCGCCGGAAACGACGGAGGGCAAGGAAGGCTTCCTGCATCCGGTCGGGATCTCCGGCGCGCTCGAACAGGCGCGGCTCGATTTCATCGTGCGCGATTTCAGCGAGCAGGGCTTGCGGCAGAAGGAAGCGCTGCTCGAGGACATCGTCAGGGACGTCCTGAAGGACTATCCGCGCTCGAGCTACCGGATGGAGGTTCGGCAGCAATACCGCAACATGAAGGAGGTCATCGATCTGCATCCGGAGATCGTGACCTATGCCGAGGAGGCGATCCGCCGCGCCGGCCTGACGCCGGTCAGGACATCGATCCGCGGCGGGACCGATGGTTCGCGGCTGTCGTTCATGGGCCTGCCCTGCCCCAACATCTTCGCCGGCGAGCATGCCTTCCACTCGCGTCTCGAATGGGTCAGCGTCCAGGACATGGAGAAGGCGGTGCAGACCATCGTCCATCTGGCGATGATCTGGGAAGAGCAGTCCTGAGCGCCGTCAGGCGCGCGCCGTCACCAGCCAGATCGAGCCGGCGAGCGTCACGCTGTCGCCGCGTACATACTGCGTCAGCAGCTCGCGAACCGACTGCCGCGCCGCATCGCGCGTCTCCTGGGGATGCCCCTCCAGCGCGCGGCTGGCGGGGCCGATCTCGAAGGCCGATTGTACGGCCGCATCGAGCCCCTTGCCGATCGCGACGTCGAGCGACAGCGCATGTGCCTCCAGCGCGACGTCGCTGAAGCCGGCCTCGCCCAGGATGCGCGTCACCCGCGCTTCCGATGCGAAGGCAAATGGACCGGGATCGTCGGGCGCCATCTCTGGCAGCTTCGGGACGTGGCGATAGACCGCCTGCAGCGGCGCGATCATCCAGGGATTGGCTTTCGGCTCGCGCCAGCAGGCGAATACGACCCGGCCGCCCGGCTTCAGCGCGCGGCGGATGTTGGCGAACGACGCCACCGGATCGGCGAAGAACATCACGCCGAACCGCGACACCAGCAGATCGAAGCTCGCCGGCGCGAACGGATGCACGGTCGCGTCGGCCAGCACGAATTCGGCGGGAAGCCCGGCCGGCGCCACCGCGCGCGCCCGCTCCAGCATCGGGGCGGAAATGTCGACCCCGAGCACATGCCCGCCAGGCGCCACCTGCCCGGCCAGCGCGATCGACAGGCCGCCACAACCGCAGCCGATATCGAGCACACGATCACCCGGCTTGGCCGCGATGCGGTCGATCAGGATCTGCGACACCGGTGCGAGCAGGATGTCCTGCGCCTCCTGGCGATCGGACCAGCGCTGGCCGCCCGGCCCGTTCCAATAGGCGATCTGGTCGGCGTTGCGCTCGTCCCCTGCCGGCAATTGCATGATGTGCCCTGTCTGATTGAGGTCATCGCAAGAGCCGGCATGGCGCATGCAGCCGCCTGTCCTGTCAAGGCACGAGGCCGCGATGCGCTCGAGGAAGAAAGTGGGCCGGTTCTGACCACGGTTCGGAGAGACTTTCGCCGACGGCGAGAGCGCTCCAACATCGGCTCAGCCGCGCGAACTCCTGTCGGATGGCGTCGCGCCGCATCGGCGTGTAGGCCGCGCGCTCCTCCGCTGACATCCCATTTAGCAGGCTGCGCGCCGACGGTGCCATCTCGGCCCCGCGCGCCCGCAGCGCCGGATCGTCAGCCTGCTGCAGCCAGTCCTGCCAGCACACATAGGTGGCGCGCTCGGAGCGGGCATAGTCCTCGCTGCGTTCCGGCATCAGGCGCTGGTCCCTGGCCTCATGCCTGCGACGCAGCCGCGCGGTCTCGCGGGACGAGGTCGCATGCGGGACCAAATGAAAAGTCCCGGCCGTGCCGCCGGCCGCGAGCCGCCCGAACACGGCGCCGTCAATCCCGAGATGCTTCTCGACGATGAAGTGTTGCAGATCATGCGGCATCCAGGGATCGAAGCCTGGCGCCGGGCTCATTTCGAGGGTGCGTCCGTCGCCGAGCGTCGCGCGCACCGCGTAGCGGCGCTCGCCTGTGCGGACGAAGGAAACAGTCATGGGCGGTCGCGGACGACGAGACATGGGACACTCGCAATTAGCAGCTGCGGCTGAAAAACGGCCCCATCATACCGCCGCGGGCGAGGGATCGATAGATGCGCGCGGACCTGCTGGCGAGCGCAGCAGCGCAATGCAATAGCGGGACAGCCTCTGGTCTCGCTGGTTCTGGTCTCGCTCTTGCTTCGATCAGGCGCGTCAGGAGCCACATGCGCACTCTTATCGTTGCCGATCTTCATTACTCGCTGCCGCAGTTCGACTGGCTGGCGGCGGCTGCCGATCATTTTGATGCGGTGGTGTTCGCCGGCGATGCGCTCGATCTCGCCTCGATCGTCGACATTCGCGCCCAGATCGTGGTCGTGAAGACATATCTCGTGCTCCTGGCGGCCAAGACGCGGGTCATGATCTGCTCGGGCAATCATGACCTGGAGGAGCGCAGCCCGGATGGCGAGAAGATCGCGGCCTGGATCGGGACGGTCCGCGAGCTCGGCATCGCGGCCGACGGCGATGACGTCCTGATCGGCGATACGCTGTTCTCGCTTTGCCCGTGGTGGGACGGTCCGCTGGTCAAGGCCGCGATCGGACGCCAGCTCGATGCCGCCGCGACGCGCGACGCAGCCCGCTGGATCTGGGTGCATCATGCGCCGCCGGCCAACTCGCCGGTGAGCTGGGGCGGCAAACGCTTCTTCGGCGACACCGAGCTCGAAGGCTTCATCGCGCGGCACCGCCCGGCAATGGTGATCTCCGGCCACGTGCACCAGTCGCCGTTCATCAAGGACGGCTCCTGGTTCGATCGCGTCGGTGAGACTTGGGTCTTCAACACCGGACGGCAGCCCGGGCGACCGCCGGCCTACATGGTGCTCGACACCGATGAAGGGCGCGCCTTCTGGCTGGCGGCGGGGCAAGCCGAATGGGTCGATCTCGCCGGTCCGCTGCAACGCCCGGCCCAGCCCGTGACGGCGGCGCCGGACTGGCTCAGAGTCGTGGATCGGATTCCAGATCCGTTCCTGGCGAAACCTGCTGCGGCGGCAGGTTGATCATGCTCTGCAGCACCTCGCCGACCATCGCCAGATGCGTGCCATGGCCGGCATATTGCCGCTTGAGGTCGGCGAGATAGCTGTTGGCGACGTTCAGGCGCTGCGCCAGCATGCGCGCGATCGCGAGCGTCGCCTCGGGATTTTCAGCCAGGAAGCGCCGAGCGTCGGGAATTTCGTAGATCAGGCAATCCGCGGCGGCGCGCACGGTCGCCGTGTGAGGCTGCTCAAGCAGCAGCGACATTTCACCGAACAGCGCGCCCGGCTCCGACACGACCGCCACCGTGGCGCCGGCCTTGATCACCTCCAGCCGCCCCTCGAGCAGGATGTAGAGATGCCCGGTGCTATGCCCCTCCTCGAGCAGCATGGTGCCCGCCGGAATCGCACGCTCATGTCCGCCGGTGCAGTGGCGCAGGAAGTCGGTCATCGGTTCGCCCGCGATGTTTCACTCCGCGCGCCAAGCTAGCCGAAGAACGGTTCATCGCCACGCGAAATCGTCCGGGCGCTTCGCACCAGCTGTCGCAAAGGATTTTAACCCCCTGTCCGAATAGCACTCGGCGGCGCCATCATCGTGATCGGGACGTGGGTTTGGCTCAGCCGCCGAGGCTCGATGGCAAGGTGGCTCAGCTTTACGAGAGCAGCAGATCGATGAAACCCGACGCACAAACGCGCTTCTGGAGAGCATCGCCATCAGCTTGGAAAATCGACGCGCACGACAATAGCAGCGTCACCATTGCGAGGGTGCGTCCCAGCGGATGCTAATGGTAGGCGGCGAGAGATTCGAACTCCCGACCCTCTCGGTGTAAACGAGATGCTCTAACCAGCTGAGCTAGCCGCCCTCACGTCGCGCTTCTTTACCCCCTGCCCGATCCTCAATCAACGCCGGAACCACGCGGCGGCAGCGAGAAACCGCCGCAGCGGGAACGGTGGGGGCAGACCACGCACGCTCGAAGGGTCGGTGGTTCGATCTCCCAACGAAAACGGCGCCCTTACGGGCGCCGTTTCCTTGGATCAGTTCGGACCTCAGTGGGCGGTCAGGCCGCCGGCGGCTTCGTCGCCGTCGGCCTTCACCGGCACCTTGGTGTCCTCTTCCCAGACGATCGGCACCGGCTTGCGGACCAGGGCACGGGCGACGACGTCGTCGAGACGGGACACCGGGATGATGTCCATGCCGCCCTTGATCGCATCGGAGATCTCCGTGAGATCCTTGGCGTTGTCCTCGGGGATCAGCACCGTCTTGATGCCGCCGCGGGCCGCAGCCAGCAGCTTCTCCTTCAGACCGCCGATCGGCAGCACGCGACCACGCAAGGTGATCTCGCCGGTCATCGCCACGTCGTGACGGATCGGAATGCCCGTCATGACCGAGATGATTGCGGTTGCCATCGCGACGCCCGCCGACGGACCGTCCTTCGGGGTCGCCCCCTCCGGAACGTGGACGTGGATGTCGCGGCGGTCGAACATCGGCGGCTCGATGCCGTAGACGATCGCCCGCGAGCGGACGTAGGACGCCGCCGCCGAGATCGACTCCTTCATGACGTCGCGCAGATTGCCCGTCACCGTCATCTTGCCCTTGCCGGGCATCATGACGCCTTCAATGGTGAGCAGCTCACCGCCGACATCGGTCCATGCCAGACCCGTGACGATCCCGACCTGATCGTCGCTCTCGATCTCACCGAAGCGATACTTCGGCACACCCAAGAATTCCTCGACGGCCTTCTCGGTGACCTTCACCGACTTCTTCTTGGACATCATGAGCTCCTTCACGGCCTTGCGGGCCAGTGTGGAAATCTCACGCTCCAGGTTACGCACGCCCGCCTCGCGGGTGTAGCGCCGGATCACGAGCAGCAGCGCGTCATCGTCGATCGACCACTCCTTCGAATCCAGGCCGTGCTTCGACAGCGCGGACGGGATCAGATGCTTGCGGGCGATCTCGAGCTTTTCGGTCTCGGTGTAGCCCGCGATGCGGATGATCTCCATGCGGTCCATCAGCGGCCCGGGAATATTCAGCGTATTCGCGGTCGTGATGAACATCACGTTCGACAGGTCGTAGTCGACCTCCAGATAGTGATCGTTGAACGTCGTGTTCTGCTCGGGGTCCAGAACCTCCAGCAGCGCCGACGACGGGTCACCCCGGAAGTCCGAGCCCATCTTGTCGATCTCGTCCAACAGGAAGAGCGGGTTCGAGGTCTTGGCCTTGCGCATCGACTGGATGATCTTGCCGGGCATCGAACCGATATAGGTCCGGCGATGACCGCGGATCTCCGCCTCGTCGCGCACGCCGCCCAGAGACACGCGAACGAACTCGCGGCCGGTGGCCTTCGCGATCGACTTGCCGAGCGAGGTCTTGCCGACGCCGGGAGGTCCGACCAGGCACAGGATCGGGCCGGTCAGCTTGTTGGCGCGCGACTGCACCGCCAGGTACTCGACGATGCGATCCTTGACCTTCTCCAGCCCATAGTGATCCGCATCCAGAACCGCCTGCGCGGCCTCCAGATCCTTCTTCACCTTGGACTTCTTGTTCCACGGGATCGACAGCAGCCAATCCAGATAGTTGCGCACGACGGTCGCTTCCGCAGACATCGGCGACATCTGGCGCAGCTTCTTCAGCTCGTGCTGCGCCTTCTCTCGCGCTTCCTTGGAGAGCTTGGTCTTGTTGATGCGCTCTTCCAGATCGGCGAGCTCGTCGCGGCCGTCCTCGTCACCCAGCTCCTTCTGAATGGCCTTCATCTGCTCATTCAGGTAGTACTCGCGCTGGGTCTTCTCCATCTGGCGCTTGACGCGCGAGCGGATGCGCTTCTCGACCTGCAGCACCGAGATCTCGCTCTCCATCAGGCCCAGCACCTTCTCCAGGCGCGTGGTGACGGACAGCGTCTCCAGGATGCCCTGGCGATCGGCGATCTTGACGGCGAGATGCGAGGCGACGGTGTCGGCCAGCTTGCCGAAATCGGTGATCGACTGAACGACGCCGACGACTTCGGCGGAGATCTTCTTGTTCAGCTTCACGTAGCTTTCGAAGTCCGACACGACGGACCGCCCGAGCGCTTCGGCCTCGACCGACTTCGCATCGGTATCCTCGAGCGCAACGGCAGTGGCTTCGTAGTAGTCGGCACGATCGGTGTACTTCTCGACGCGCGCGCGCTCCAGACCCTCGACCAGCACCTTCACGGTGCCGTCGGGCAGCTTGAGGAGTTGCAGCACGCTGGCGAGCGTCCCGGTCTCGTAGATAGCATCCGCAGCTGGATCATCGTCGGACGCGTTCTTCTGCGTCGCCAGCATCACCAGCGCGTCGTTCTTCATCACCTCTTCGAGCGCGCGGATCGATTTCTCGCGGCCGACGAACAGCGGAACGATGTTGTGCGGGAAGACGACGATGTCGCGGAGCGGCAGAACCGGATACGCGTGGCTCTCGCCGTAGACGATGGTCGGCCGGGGTTTGGGGGTCGTCATGGCCTGTTCCTTTTGTTTAGCCCCCTTGCACGCAGTCCGCCATCGTGCGCAACCGCCACAAGGTGCGATCTGATCCGGACATCACTGACGCGTCGATATCGCCCGCTTGTTTCGGATCGTTTGTTGAGGCGAATCCCGGGATTGAGATTTGTATCGCCACGCGACATTAGGTGGCTATCGACCCGGGGGGTGTCAAGTATCGGTAAACACCCGCCAAAAATGGCTTTACGCGGCGGGACGCTGAAACGCTGCGATGCCGCGGACATGATGTCCGCAGCGATCGCCGATCTAACAAATCGAGGTCTTCTGTCTCTCGTGCCAGCGCGCCTCACGCGCTGGCGCTGCTTTCCACCGCACGATCGGACCGATCGGCGTAGATGTAGAGCGGACGGGCCGTGCCCTCGACCACTTCGCGCGAGATGACCACTTCCTCGACGCCCTCGAGACCCGGCAGGTCGAACATCGTCTCGAGCAGGATGCTCTCGAGGATCGACCGCAGGCCACGCGCGCCGGTCTTGCGTTCGATGGCCTTGCGCGCCACTGCGCCCAGCGCCTCGTCGGCGAAGGTGAGCTCGATGTTCTCCATCTCGAACAGCCGCTGATACTGCTTCACCAGCGCGTTCTTGGGCTCGGTCAGGATCTTCTTCAGCGAGTTCTCGTCGAGATCCTCGAGCGTCGCCACGACCGGCAGACGGCCGACGAACTCGGGGATCAGGCCGTACTTCAGGAGATCCTCAGGCTCGACGTGACGGAAGATCTCGCCGGTACGGCGGTCTTCCGGCGCCAGAACCTGGGCGGCGAAGCCGATCGAGGTCGACCGGCCGCGCGCCGAGATGATCTTCTCCAGTCCAGAGAACGCACCACCGCAGATGAAGAGGATGTTGGTGGTGTCGACCTGCAGGAACTCCTGCTGCGGGTGCTTGCGGCCGCCCTGCGGCGGAACCGACGCAACCGTGCCCTCCATGATCTTGAGCAGCGCCTGCTGGACGCCCTCGCCCGACACGTCGCGGGTGATCGACGGATTGTCCGACTTGCGACTGATCTTGTCGATCTCGTCGATGTAGACAATGCCACGCTGCGCGCGCTCGACATTGTAGTCGGCCGCCTGCAAGAGCTTCAGGATGATGTTCTCGACGTCCTCACCGACATAGCCGGCCTCGGTCAGGGTCGTCGCGTCCGCCATCGTGAACGGCACGTCCAGGATGCGGGCGAGCGTCTGGGCGAGCAACGTCTTGCCCGAGCCGGTCGGGCCGATCAGCAGGATGTTCGACTTCGCCAGCTCGACGTCCGAGTGCTTGGTCTGATGGTTCAGCCGCTTGTAGTGGTTGTGGACGGCGACCGACAGCACCTTCTTCGCATGGTTCTGGCCGATGACGTAATCGTCCAGGACCTTGCAGATCTCCTTCGGGGTCGGAATCCCGTCGCGCGACTTCACCAGCGAGGACTTGTTCTCCTCGCGGATGATGTCCATGCAGAGTTCGACGCACTCGTCGCAGATGAAGACGGTTGGACCTGCGATCAGTTTGCGGACTTCGTGCTGGCTCTTGCCGCAGAACGAGCAATATAGCGTGTTCTTCGAGTCGCTCGTGCCGACCTTACTCATTCCTGTCTCCGTCCGCGGTTCGCTCTTGTCCGCTCGTTCGTTCCGATCCGGCACGGGCCGGACCAGACTGGTGAAAGAGCAAATTTCGTACCAAAATTAACACCTTGTTCTTCACCCGTCGTGCACCGACGACCTACGCGAATCCCCCACGATCCATAACTGGACACTCTAGCCAATCATGCTGTCATCCGACTATCAAGAATTCGCTAATCGGAGCACAGACCCTAGACCGTGACATTACCGTGATTTTGGGGCTTGACACGGTAAGAACACGCGAAATCAGCGAAGCGTTGCGTGTTTGCCACGCCTATTTGCCGGCCGCACGGCAGGGTTGCGGCCCTTTTGGGACCCCACCTTGGTACCTTTGCCGGCCCGAGCCGGCAAAGGCGATGCTATTGCGTTCCGAGGCCCGTCAATCGGACCCCGCCTCGATCACGGACGGCTCACTTACCCATCGCCGCCGGATCTTCCGGCCGCTTGTCGAGAACCTTGTCGATCAGGCCGAACTCCTGGGCCGCTTCCGCCGTGAGGAATTTGTCGCGCTCCAGGGCGTCCTCGATCGCCTTGTAAGACTGGCCGGTGTGCTTGACGTAGATCTCGTTCAGCCGCTTCTTCAGGTTCAGGATCTCCTGGGCGTGCAGCATGATGTCGGTCGCCTGGCCCTGGAACCCGCCGGACGGCTGATGCACCATGATGCGCGAGTTCGGCAGCGAGAAGCGCATGTCCTTGTGGCCGGCACAGAGCAGCAGCGAGCCCATCGAAGCCGCCTGGCCGGTGCACAGCGTCGACACCGCCGGACGGATGAACTGCATCGTGTCGTAGATCGCGAGGCCCGACGTCACCACGCCACCGGGCGAGTTGATGTACATCGCGATTTCCTTCTTCGGGTTCTCGGCCTCGAGGAACAGGAGCTGCGCGACGATCAGGGTCGCCATGCCGTCCTCCACCGGACCGGTCACGAAGATGATGCGCTCCTTCAGGAGGCGCGAGAAGATGTCGTAGGCGCGCTCACCGCGGTTGGTCTGTTCGACCACCATGGGCACAAGGTTCATATAGGTTTCGACGGGATCGCGCATGAATCACCCAAGGGTTGGACCAGCAGTTGAGACGACCGGCCGCCGCAGGTGAGGCTCATTTCAACGAGCAGCGACGGACAGGTGTCCCGTGATGCAGAACTTCAAGACCGAGCTCACAGATATGGACCAATTCGCCGGTGACAAGACCGGGTCCCCTGGCCAGCCGCGAGCGAGGTCATTGCGCTGTTCAAGCTGATTCCCGCGGCGGCGGCCAGCGCCTGAACCGGGCCGACCGGCGCTTTCGCCGGTCAACCTTAATCACGCGCTTATGTCGCGAACCCTACGATGGGCGACCTGTTCAGGCCGCCTTGTCGCTGTCGTCGTCCTTGAACAGCTCGTCCTTGGAGACCTTCTTCTCGGTCACGTTGGCGAGCTCGAGGATGAAGTCGACGACCTTGTCCTCGTAGATCGGCGCGCGCAGCTGCGCGAGCGCCTGCGGGTTGTTGCGATAGAAGTCCCAGACCTCCTTCTCGCGGCCCGGCATCGAGCGCGCGCGCTCCATCACGGCGCGGCCGACCTCGTCGTCGGTCACGGTGATCTTGTTCTTCTCGCCGATCTCCGACAGCACGAGGCCGAGACGGACGCGGCGGTCGGCGATGGTGCGGTACTCGTCCTTCGCCTTGTCCTCGGTGGTGTTCTCGTCGGCGAAGGTCTTGCCGCTGGAGTCCATCTCGGCCTTGACCGAGTTCCACATCAGGTTGAACTCCTCGTCGATCAGCGACGGCGGCGCATCGAACTTGTGGGTCTCGTCGAGACGGTCGAGCAGCGCGCGCTTGACACGCTGGCGGGTCGCCTGGCTGAACTCGCCGGCGAGGCGGTCGCGCATCAGCTGCTTCAGCTTGTCGAGCGACTCGAGGCCGAGCGTCTTGGCGAACTCATCGTCCACCACCTTGTCCTCCGGAGCCTCGACCGCGGTCGCCGTGGTCTCGAACTCCGCGGCCTTCCCCGCGAGCTCGTTGTTGAGATAGTTGGTCGGGAACGTCACCTTGAGCGTGCGGGTCTCACCGACGCCGATCCCGATCAGTTGGTCCTCGAAGCCGGGAATGAAGGTGTTCGAGCCGATCACGACATCGATGCCCTCGCCGGTGCCGCCCTCGAAGGCGACGCCATCGATCGTGCCCTTGAAGTTGATCTTCACCCGGTCGCCGCTCTCGGCCTTCGCGCCCTCCGCCTTCGCGGCGTAGCTGCGGTTGGCATCGGCCAGGCGCTTGATCGCCTCGTCGACATCGGCGTCGGTGATGTCGGCCACGGGCTTCTCGACCGAGAAGGTCTTGAAGTCGGCGAGCGCAATCGCCGGCACGACCTCGACGGCCACGGTGTAGGTCAGGTCGGACTGGCCAGCGAGGATCTTCTCGACCTCGGCCTCCTCCGTCGGCATCGTCACCTTCGGCTCGGTGGCGAGGCGGAACCCGCGCTCGGTGAAGATCTGCGTGTTGGTGTCGCGGATGGTCTGGTCGATAGTCTCGGCCATGACCGACTTGCCATAGATCTTCTTCAGATGCGCCACCGGCACCTTGCCGGGGCGGAAGCCGTTGATGCGGACCTTGTCCTTGAGATCGACCAGCTTGGCATCCGCCTTGGCGTCGAGATCCGCCGCCGGAACGCTGATCTGGAACTCGTGCTTCAAGCCTTCCGACAAGGTTTCTGTGACCTGCATGGCGTCAATCTTCTTCCGCTTCGGTCCGAACCCTTGCGATCCGGACACATCTGACTCAATTGTGGACGACGCGCGGCAAAGGGCCTTGCGTCGGTGGGATCGGCGGCCCCGCTTCTCTGTCCGAGAGGGCGGGTCTGCCGGTAAAACTTGGGGCAAACGCCGGAGAAGCGCTTGGTGCGGGCGGAGGGACTCGAACCCCCACAACTTTCGTCACTGGAACCTAAATCCAGCGCGTCTACCAGTTCCGCCACGCCCGCGTGAACTGCATCGATAGCCCGGCCGCGGTGCCGCGGGCGGCGCGGCTTATACCACGCACGAAACCGTCCGCAGCAAAAAAATGGGCTGTCGAAAGCACCACCGGCAGGCCGATCGACCGTGTCGCACGCACAGATAAGGGAAAACAACATGATCCGCATCCCCCTCATCGCACGATGTTTTGTCGCATGACGGAACCGTCCGAGGGGCTCAGCCGCCGTGCCCTGCTCGGCGGCCTCGCCGCAGCCGGCGCGGCCTCGTTTGCTCGCCCGGCTCCGGCCGCTGGCCGAATCTCGGTTTCCTTGGACGCTCGCGGCGAATCTCTCGCGCTGAGCCCGGGACGTTCACCGAGCCCGCTATGGCGGTTGGCTGCACCGGCTCCGGTGATCCGGCTCGCACGCGGCACGGCGCTCGATCTGGACCTTTCGAATGGCCTTTCGATCCCGGCCGCGCTGTCCAGCCGCGGCCTCACTTTACCCGCCCCGCTGCTGGCGCAGGCGGAGATCGGCCCCGGCGGCCGGGCCACCATTCCAGCCTTGGCGTCGCGCGCCGGGACCGGCCTGCTCGACCTGCGGCTGCTCGCCGACGCCGTGCCGATCCGGCCGCTCCCTGTCATCGTCGACGAAGCCGAGACGGTAACTGTCGACCACGACGAAATTCTCCTGGTCGAGGACTTCAGGCTCGCGGCGGACGGAACCGCGGTTGCGCCACGAACCGAGGCGAGAGACGCCGACCCCCTTTACACCGTCAATGGGCACATCCAGCCGGAGATCGCGCTGCGAACCCATGCGCGGGTCAGGTTGAGGTTCATCAATGGCTGTCAACGCGCTGTGATCGCGATCAAAATCGCCGACCTCGACGCCGTCCGCGTGATGGCCATCGACGGCCAGCCGGCCGAGCCTTTCCTGGCTCGAAACGGCGCGGTGGTGCTGCCGCCCGGCGGCCGCACCGACGTCTTCCTCGACATGCCCGCCGCCAAGACAACGCTGGCCGTGCTGCTGCACGACGGCAGCAATGCGCGTCCCCTCGCCCGGCTGGTGGCGTCGAGCGAGCCGCCGCTCCGTGCCGCCCCGTTGCCGCCGGCGCCGCCTTTGCCTTCGAACGGTTTGCCGGACAAGCTGGACCTGAGGACCGCCGCTCGGACCGAGCTCACGCTCGACGGCGCCGGCTGGCAACCGCCCGCCGCGTTCAACGCCGCCGGCGCCCCCACCTTCCAGGCCAAGGCCGGCCAAGCGGTCGTGCTGACATTGGCAAACAAGAGCGCCGGCACCCATGTGGTCCACCTTCATGGCCAGCCGTTCCGGTTGCTCGACCGGCTCGACGATGGCTGGAAGCCCTATTGGCTCGACACGCTGGCGCTGGAGGCCGGCCAGACCCAGCGCATTGCATTCCTTGCCGAGCAATCAGGCCGATTCCTGGTCGAGAGCACGGCGACCAACTGGGCGGCGCCGCGCCTGCTGCGGTGGTATGAGATCCGGTGAGGAAACGACCCTGAGGGAACAGTCCCCATGACCACTGCCGCCATCACCGGGATCACGGCACGCGCCGTGATCACGCCCATGAAGCGCCCCTTGCGCAACGCGTTCGGCATCATCGACTCCGGACCGCTGGTGCTGATCGACGTCGCAACCGATCAGGGGGTTACCGGCCATTCCTACCTGTTCGCTTACACCAAGCTCGCGTTGAAACCGCTGCTGCATCTGGTCGAGGAGATCGGCCGCGAGCTCAAAGGCCAAGCCCTGGTCCCGTTCGATCTGATGAAACTTATGGACGCCAAATTCCGCCTGCTCGGCTGGCAGGGCCTCGTCGGCATGGCCGTCTCAGGTCTCGACATGGCGTTCTGGGATGCGCTCGGTCAGCTCGCGGGCAAGCCCGTGGTCGAGCTGCTCGGCGGCACCGCGCGACCGATTCCGGCCTATGACAGCTATGGCGTGCTCGATGCCAAGGACGACGAGCGCACCTTGCGCGCCGCGCGCGACGAGCACGGTTTCCGCGCCATCAAGACCAAGGGCGGTCATGGCGATCTCGCGACCGACGAAGCGATGATCAAGGGCCTGCGCGCCCTGCTCGGCCCGGACATGGCGCTGATGCTCGACTTCAACCAGTCGCTCGATCCCACTGAAGCCACGCGCAGAATCACGCGCCTTGCTGCCTACGACCTGACCTGGATCGAGGAGCCGGTGCCGCAGGAAAACCTCTCCGGCC
This sequence comes from Bradyrhizobium sp. SZCCHNR1043, assembly GCF_032489675.1. Lineage (NCBI taxonomy): Bacteria > Pseudomonadati > Pseudomonadota > Alphaproteobacteria > Hyphomicrobiales > Nitrobacteraceae > Bradyrhizobium > Bradyrhizobium sp. SZCCHNR1043. Next base: position 27,440 of record NZ_JAUEYN010000005.1, on the reverse strand, counting down.
ATGCCCGGGTGCGCGAGCGCTCGGAGATCCCGATCCAGGCCGGCGAGAACTGGTGGTTTCCGCGCGGCTTTGCCGAGGCGATCGCCACCGGCGCCTCCGACTTCATCATGCCCGATTTGATGAAGGTCGGCGGCATCACCGGCTGGCTCAACGTCGCCGGGCAAGCCGATGCGGCCTCGATCCCGATGTCGAGCCACATCCTGCCAGAAGCGAGCGCGCATGTGCTGGCGGTGACGCCGACCGCGCATTGGCTCGAGGTGCTGGACTTTGCCGGCGCCATCCTCGCCGAGCCGCTGCAGGTCATCGACGGCAAGGTGACCGCGCGAGGTCCGGGTCTCGGCCTCGCCTGGAACGAGAGCGCGGTCGCGACGTATCAGGTGACGTGACGGCGCGCCCGCGCTCACATTGTGTCGCGGGCGAAGCGCGCCACAACGAGATCGAGCAGGGCGCGCAGCCGCGCCAGCCGCTTGAGATCGCGGTGGTAGCCGACGAACGTATCGCGTCCCGGCGGCTCTTCGCCGAGGTCGATGCGGGAAATGCCGGGGGTGGCATCGCCGAGCGGACGTGGCAGCACGGCGACGCCGCGGCCGAGCGCGCACAGGCGCGCCTGAACGTCGCGGCTGTTGCTTCGGATGCCGACGCGTGCCCCCGGCAGCACGCGTGAGAGCCAGACCGCGTCGGGCATCCCGCCAAAACCGCTGTCCATCGTGATCAGGTCGTGGCCTTCGCCATCGCCGGGACGAGGCTGCGGCCGACCGGTCTGGAGATAGACGCCGTAGCGGATGTGGGTGAGCCGGCGCACGATCACGTCGGGCTCGTCGAACGACGCGATCCGGAAGGCAATGTCGGCCTCGCGCCGTGCCAGGCTGTAGACCCGCGCATCCGTCAACATCTCGACCATGACGCGGGGATGCGATTGCGCGAACTCCGCGACCACCGGCGACAGCATGTGCAGGCCGAACCAGTCCGAGCAGGCGATGCGCAGGGTGCCGTCGAGGCCCTGATCGCCGCCGCCGAGGTTGCGCCCGATCGAAAGCGTCTCCTCCTCGATCCGCTCGGCGTGGGCCAGGACCATGGCGCCTTCATCGGTCAGGACGAAACCCGTGGTCGTGCGCTGGAACAGCGTCTGGCCGACACTCCGCTCCAGCGCCCGCAACCGACGGCCGACCGTCGGCTGGCTCTGCCCGATCCGCCGGCCGGCGGCGCCCAGGGTGCCCTCGCGCGCAACTGCCAGGAAGACCTGCAGATCGCTCCAATCCATCTCGGCACCACCCATTCATTTTTGAATGAGACAATATCAAATAAGGCCATTTCCAAACACTTTCGACGTCGCCACACAAGACCCAACAGCAACGAGGTGTTGTGATGGCCTTCAATCAATCGATGCGCGCCGTGGTCTTGGACGAGGTGGACGGGCCGTTTCGGATCGCTGAGGTGCCGCGCCCCAGTCCCGGCCCGGGCGAGGTGCTGGTCCGCGTCGCGGCCAGCGGTCTCAATCCGCTCGACTTGAAGATTCGCGCAGGCAAAGCTGCGCATGCGAGGCATCCTCTGCCCGCCGTGCTCGGCATCGATCTCGCGGGAACGGTGGAGCGGGTCGGCTCCGGCGTCACCGGCTTCAAGGCCGGCGACGAGGTCTACGGCATGACCGGCGGTGTCGGCGGCATCCAGGGATCGCTCGCCGAATTCGCCGCCGTCGATGCCCGGCTGATTGCGCACAAGCCGACGCGGCTCGGCATGCGCGAGGCCGCCGCCCTGCCCCTGATCACCATCACGGCCTGGGAAGGACTGGTCGACCGCGCCGCCGTAAGCCGCGGCCAGACGGTTCTGGTCCAGGGTGGCGGCGGCGTGGGACGTGTCGCGGCACAGCTTGCACGGGCGCGCGGCGCCGAGGTGTTCGTGGTCGCCTCGGCCGAACGGCGCGCGGAACTCAGCGCGCTCGGCGTCACCCCGATCGACCGTCACACGACGAGCGTCGATCAGTATGTCCGAGAGTATGCGGCCGGACGCGGCTTCGACGTCGTCTATGATACCGCTGGCGGTGCGGCGCTCGACGCCTCGTTCCATGCGGTCGCCCGCTTCGGCCATGTCGTGAGCGCCCTCGGCTGGGGCAGTCATGCGCTGGCGCCCCTGTCATTCAAGGCTGCCAGCTATTCGGGCGTGTTCACGCTGTTGCCGCTGTTGACCGGTGAAGGCCGCGAGCATCACGGCTTCATCCTCGCCCAGGCCGCCAAGCTCGCGGACGCGGGTCACCTCGCACCACGCATGGACGAGCGCCGCTTCTCACGCTCCGAGGTCGACGCCGCCTATGCCGCGCTCGCGGGCGGCGCGACCGGCAAGATCGTCGTCGAGCTCGAGTGACGGCGCGGCATCAGTAGTCGACGCCGAACCGGTCGAAGAGGCGCCTGAACACGGCCGGCAGGGTCTCGGTGAGATCCTCCGCGATCAGGCCGGGGCCGGCCTCGTTGCCGGCCTCGCCATGCATCCAGACGCCGATGGTGGCGGCTTCGAACGCCGGCACGCCCTGTGCGAGCAGCCCTGCGATGATGCCGGCGAGCACGTCGCCGGCACCGGCGGTGGCGAGCCAGGGCGGCGCATTGGCGGCGATGGCGGCGCGGCCGTCGGGCGCGGCCACCGTCGTGTCGGCGCCCTTCAGCAGCACCACGGCGCCACAGCGCGCGGCAGCCGCGCGGACGCGCTCCAGCTTGGAGCGGCCGGGATGCTTGTTGCTGAGATCCGAGAACAGGCGCGGGAATTCGCCCTCGTGCGGCGTCAGCACGATCTGCGCCTCGGCCATCGCCCTGATCTGCTCGAACAGCCGCTCTGGCGCATCGGCGAAGCTCGTCAATGCGTCGGCATCGAGCACGAGATGACGCTGCGCCGACAGCGCGGTGAAGACGAGGTCGCGCGTGCGCTCATTGACGCCCGTTCCGGGCCCGATGATGCAGGTGTTGTAACGCTTGTCGCCGAGCAGCTCGCCGAACTCGATCGCGGTGTCGGCGGCGCGCACCATCACCGCCGTCAGCGCTGCCGCATTGACCGCGAGCGCATCGCGCGGCGAGGCCAGCGTGACCAGACCGGCGCCGGCCCGCAACGCGGCGCGCGCGGCCATCCGCGCCGCGCCTGTCGCGGCGACGTCGCCGGACATCGCGAGCACATGGCCACGCGCGTATTTGTGGCCGTCGATAACAGGCACGGGAAAGCGGCCCTGCCAGAGTTCGGGTTCGTTCTCGAAGGCCTGCGGCCTGATCTCGGCGAGCACCTGGGGATCGATGCCGATGTCGGCGAGCCGGACGTGCCCGCAATGCTGGCGGCCCGGCAGCAGCAGGTGCGCTGGCTTCTTGCGGAAGAAGGTCACCGTCTCGGTGGCGCGGACCGCAATGCCCATCACCGCAGCCGTGGTGCCGTTGATGCCGCTCGGCAGGTCGACAGCGAGCACCGGCGCGCCGTTGCCGTTGATCGCTGCGATGACGTCATGGGGCTCGCCGGTGACGGGCCGGCTAAGACCGGCGCCGAATAGCGCGTCGATGATCAGCGCCGGCTTGCCGATCGCCTGCGGCGTGAACGGCAGCACCGGAAACTTCCAGCCCTTGGCGGCGGAGGCCGCATCGCCATGCAGCGCGTCGCGCTCGCACATCAGGATGACCGACACGTCCCTGCCCTGCGCGGCGAGCTCGGCCGCGGCAACGAAGCCGTCGCCGCCATTGTTGCCTGGCCCGCACACGACCACGATCGGCCCGGTCTCGACCAGGTCCATGGCCGCCTCGGCCACCGCCTGTCCGGCACTCAGCATCAGCGAAAAGCCCGGCGTGCCGGCCGCGATCGTCAGCCGGTCGGCGCGCTCCATTTCGCTCGTGGTCAAGATTTCCATAAACCGCTCTCGTCTCCAGCCGCCGTCTTGCGCCGGCAGCCTGATGTCGTCCCCATGGCCTCGCAGGGGACGTCGGCGCCCCGTTCCTCGGAGCCGGTGCGCGCGAATCCCGCGCTTCCTATTGCCGCGCCGGCCCGCAACTTCCAAGGGCGCTGCACATCTGGCAAGGCGCGACGAAACCCGGCACGTCGCCTTTTCCCTGGGCATTTCGGACAGCGCCCGCCTCCGCCGTCAAGACCTGCACAACGTTTGATCTGTTTGCCTAATCTCAAGGCTCCGGTATTCTAGACGTTCCTTGAGGGAATCGTCGGGTGCTCGTGAAATGCCTGATTATCGGCTCGATTTGGGCCCGTTAACGACTTGGCATAGACCCTGCTTTTGTGGAGCCACTTCGGCACGGGGCAAGTCGGGCAGTCAATCACCGGGCCTCCGCCGGAGAGTGTCGGGCCCGGTAACGAAATGATCGAACGACCTGCGCGTGCGCGCAGCCTGACGATGACCCACCTGTTGTTTATAGCGGAATGCCCGGGAGGCGCTCAGTGAAGAAGATCGAAGCCATCATCAAGCCGTTCAAGCTCGACGAGGTGAAGGAGGCGCTTCAGGAAGTGGGACTTCAGGGCATCACCGTCACCGAAGCGAAGGGTTTCGGCCGGCAAAAAGGCCATGCCGAGCTCTACCGGGGCGCCGAATACATTGTCGATTTCCTGCCCAAGGTGAAGATCGAGATCGTGATTGGCGACGATCTGGTCGAGCGCGCGATCGAGGCGATCCGCCGCGCCGCCCAGACCGGCCGCATCGGCGACGGCAAGATCTTCGTGTCCAACATCGAGGAAGCCATCCGCATCCGAACCGGAGAATCCGGACTGGACGCGATCTAGCCCGACCGCAGGCCTGGAACGGACCGTCCGCTCCAGGCCCCGCACGGAACGTTTGCTGCGCCAGCAGCCCCTACGGCAGCTCAAGTGTCCTCTGCGAGGCGCTTGCACGCGGCCGTTTTGCCGTTTCCGATGTTGTCTTGGCCCCCGCACGAGGCTATGGAGCATGACCCGCGGACGCCGTCCCGCGCCGGGCCGTGACGTTATAAGCCAAGAGGGGTATTCATGAAGACCGCCAAGGACGTCTTGAAAGCAATCAAAGACAACGACGTCAAATACGTCGACCTCCGCTTCACCGACCCGCGGGGCAAGTGGCAGCACGTCACCTTCGACGTCAGCATGATCGACGAAGACATTTTTGCCGAAGGCACGATGTTCGACGGCTCCTCGATCGCCGGCTGGAAGGCGATCAATGAATCCGACATGTGCCTGATGCCCGACCCGGTGACCGCGACGATCGATCCGTTCTTCGCCGAAACGACCATGATCATCACCTGCGACGTGCTCGAGCCGACCACCGGCGAGCCGTACAACCGTGATCCCCGCGGCATCGCCAAGAAGGCCGAGGCGATGGTGAAGTCGATGGGCGTGGGCGACAGCGTGTTCGTCGGTCCCGAAGCCGAGTTCTTCGTGTTCGACGACGTGCGCTACAGCTCCTCGCCCTACAACACCGGCTTCCGCCTCGACTCCTCGGAGCTGCCGACCAATTCCGACACCGAGTATGAGGGCGGCAATCTCGGCCACCGCATCCGCACCAAGGCCGGCTACTTCCCGGTGCCGCCGCAGGACTCGGTGCAGGACATGCGCTCGGAGATGCTCGGCGCCATGGCCCGCATGGGCGTCAAGGTCGAGAAGCACCACCACGAGGTCGCTTCCGCCCAGCACGAGCTCGGCATGAAGTTCGACACGCTGACGCTGATGGCCGACCAGATGCAGATCTACAAGTACTGCATCCACCAGGTCGCGCACATCTACGGCAAGACCGCCACCTTCATGCCGAAGCCGGTCTATGGCGACAACGGTTCGGGCATGCACGTCCACCAGTCGATCTGGAAGGACGGCAAGCCGGTGTTCGCGGGCAACAAATATTCCGACCTGTCGGAGACCTGCCTGTCCTACATCGCCGGCATCATCAAGCACGCCAAGGCCATCAACGCCTTCACCAACCCGTCGACCAACTCCTACAAGCGTCTGGTCCCGGGCTATGAGGCGCCGGTGCTGCTCGCCTACTCCGCGCGCAACCGCTCGGCTTCGTGCCGCATCCCCTACACCTCGTCGCCGAAGGCCAAGCGCGTCGAGGTCCGCTTCCCCGATCCGCTCGCCAACCCCTATCTCGGCTTCGCCGCGATGCTGATGGCCGGCCTCGACGGCGTGAAGAACAAGCTCGATCCGGGCCCGGCGATGGACAAGGACCTCTACGACCTGCCGAAGGAAGAGCTGAAGCAGATCCCGACCGTCTGCGGCTCGCTCCGCGAGGCGCTCGAGAACCTCGACAAGGACCGCGCCTTCCTGAAGGCCGGCGGCGTGTTCGACGACGACTTCATCGACAGCTACATCGCGCTGAAGATGACCGAGGTCGAGCGCTTCGAAATGACCCCGCACCCGGTCGAGTTCGACATGTACTACTCGGGCTAAGGCCCGATAAGATCGGCGGATGACGACACCAGGGCGCCCCTTGCGGGGCGCCCTTTTCGTTGGTGTCGCAGTGCCGTGCTGGCGAATGCCAAGGCCGGCATGAGCGCCAGAACGGCGGTACGACATTCCGCCCAATGACGAATAGGGACAGGCGCAAGGAATAGATCGGGCCGGAATGAGTTTCTATCCCTGTGATCCACATGCATTGGGAGATTTCGAATGACCAAGCTTTCGATCTCGCGCCTCTTCCTGACCGCCGCAATCTCACTCGCGGCGATCTCGTCCGCCAGCGCGGCGCCTCCAACCAAGAGCGGCAGCAGCACGAAGGGCGACATCCTCACCGACAACAAGGGCATGACGCTCTACACGTTCGACAAGGACGTCGACGGCAAATCAGCCTGCAACGGTCCCTGCGCGACCAACTGGCCGGTCCTGAAAGCCGAAGCCAGCGACAAGGCCGACGCCAACTACACCATCATCACCCGGGACGACGGCTCCAGGCAGTGGGCTTACAAGGGCAAGCCGCTCTACACCTTCGCCAAGGATCAGAAGCCCGGCGACATCACAGGCGACGGCTTCCTGAACAACGCCTGGCATCTCGCAAAGCCCTGATCGCAGCCGCGCTCTCGCCACGCGCGGGACGAGCTGTACGGATTGGGCTTGGCCGTAGGAGACGGCCACTCTCGGAGAATCCGCCGGACGCGCCTGCGACCGGCGCCCATTGATGAGCGCTGCGTTGTCGTGGCTATCGAGAAATGCGGCAAGCTTTCCTGATGGAGATCTTGCCGCACCACCCCTGCCCCCAGCGCCCTTCACCGGGCGCCTTTTGTTGGTGGCTGCTCATCTGCGATGATCCAACGGGACTCGTCCTTCGAGACGCTTGGCTATCGCCAAGCTCCTTAAGGATGAGGAGATGGAGGTCGCGCGCAAGGCCGCGGTTTCTCCTCGTGGTGAGGAGCGCCCGTGAGTCAATGAGATCATCCGACAGAAGTGCGCGCGCCGTCTCGAACCATGAGGCCCGAGGGCGCAACTCAGCCGCTATTTCTCGGGAAAGCTCACCACGATCTGCTCGACCACCGGTCCCCATTTGCGCAACTCCGCCTTGTCGGATGCGATGCGATCACCGATCGGATTTCCCTCGTGGTCGTCACTGCCGAAGCGAACGCTGACGGAGCATCCACCCGGCAAAGGACGGCTCAGCGTGCCGCCTTTCCAGTCGACAACGAAGCCGCCACCATCGGTGAAGAACTCGCGGATCAGAAACGGCCTGCCATTGATCTTCTGCACCTCGGCCAGGGTGGAGCCGAGCGTCACACCGGCAACGTTCCAGTGACTCGTCCTGGAGTCGATCAAGGTGAGACGCGACACCCGCTGCATCGTCTCGTCAGCAAAGCCGATCTCGATACGCCGGTCCGGCGCTTTTGGCGACAGCACGACGCCTTGATAAGTGATGTCCTCCACCCCGGTGAACAACTGGTCGTCTGTCACCGCCTCCTGGCCGTAGCGCTGCATCAGGCTCTTGGCGGAGTCCGTGACCGACACCGGCGAGGTGCAGGTGATCGGCCCATCGGCAGGCGGCGCGGTCTGTGCCCATGCCGGCGCAGCCAGAAGCATCAACAACAAGCTCGTTCGGCGCATGCTCATCCCGGTCAGTCCTGCGACTATGAAGCCATCACTTCGCGGCGAAATTGATGCCGATCTCCGTGACGACGGGCGCGAATTTGACGAGCGCCGGATTGTCGGACGACACCTTCACGCCATCGCCCGAGAGCGCTCGCGGTGGGTCCTTGTCCCTGCCGAAGCGCACGGTGACCGAGCAGCCGCCCGGCAGGATGCGTCCCAGCGCGCCGTTCTTGAAGTCGGTGACGAAGCCGCCATAGTCCCAGCCGAAGCCTGAGACGACGAACGGCTTGCCGTTGGCCTTCTGGACCGCGGCGAGGCTCGCGCCGATGGTGATGCCCACAACGCTCCAGCGGCTGGTCTTGGCCGTGTCGCGCAAGGTCAGCCCGGACACCGTCGCGATCTTGTCGTCGATGAAGGCGACCTCGATGCGCCGGTCCAGCGCCCGCGGAAACAGCACGAGGCCCTTATAGGTCTCGCCTTCGGCGCCGGGGAGATCCTGAACCACGGCCTCATCGCCGTAGCGCTGCTTGAGACTCTTCACGGTGTCGGTCGCCGCCACGGGCAGCGTGCAGGTGATCGGTCCTTCAATGGGCAGCGCGGTCTGGGCGAAGGCCGGAGCGGCGAGGAGCAGAGCTGCAGCAGTCAGGACGTGGCGCATCCGGGCTTCCTTGTGACGAGCTCACGATGAGGCGTCTCTGCAGCTTCGTCTGCCGCGCCGGAAATCCGGTTCAGTCCCGGCCTTCAGGATGACAGATGGCGCTTCTTGACCGCCGCCCCGAACGCCTCGAATAGCTTGCGATTGATCGGGTTCTTCTGCGGGTCATATTCGGCGTGCCATTGCACGCCCAGCGCAAAACTCGGCGCGTCGGCGATGCGGATGGCCTCGATGGTGCCGTCCTCGGCGATGCCCTCGATCACGACGCGGTCGCCCGGCTCCAGGATGCCCTGACCATGCAGCGAATTGACCTTGATGCTGTCGCAGCCGAGGATGCCGGCGAAGGCGCCGCCCGGTGTCAGCCGCACCTCATGGCGATCGGCGAACACGACGTTGGGGTCGGGATGGATCTCGCCATTCTCCAGCCGGGGCATGCGATGATTCATGCGGCCGGGCAGCTCGCGGATCTCCGGATGCAGCGAGCCGCCGAAGGCGACGTTCATCTCCTGGAGGCCGCGGCAGATGCCGAACAGCGGGATCCCTCTGGAGACACAGGCCTCCGACAACTGCAACGCGACCTCGTCGCGATGGATGTCGTAGGGCTCGTGCTTGAGGCTCGGCTCGGTGTTGAAGCGGGTCGGATGCACATTGGCGCGGGCGCCGGTCAGCACCACGCCATCGACGACATCGAGCAGTGCGGCGATGTCGGTGATCTCGGGAACGCCGGCAAACATCAGCGGCAGCGCGCCCGCGACCTCGGCCACGGCGCTCAGGTTGCGTTCGCCCACCATCTGCACGGTGAACCTGTTCTCGACGCGATGGCTGTTGCCGATCACGCCGACGACCGGACGCTTCATGGCCCTCGTTTCTCTCCCTGGGAGCCCAGGCTCGATCTTCAATGAGCCCGGAGGCACAAATCATGCCTCGACAAATCATGCCTGTGTCGCAAAGCCGGATCAACATATGGCGGCGCGGGTCGCCAATGCCAATTCCGGACACCCCCGCAAGCGCACCGCCGTGCGCCCCGATTTTCAAGCCTGCGCTTGATCCGGCAGCCGTTTTCGCCAATGTGTGGGGGCCGATCAGCACAGAGGACGCCTCATGACCGCCCCCGCCGACCCACGCCTCCAGGCCCGCAGCGACCTGGCCTGGGCCATTGCCGTGGGCGGCATCGGGGTAACCCTGTTCATGGCCGGCATGGCCTTCACCTGGTATTACGCGGCTGCGATCTTCCTGTTGTTCGCGGGCATGCTGCTCGGCGTCGCGCTCAACGCGATGACCAGCCTGCTCGGCCGCGTCCTGCCCTGGCCGCATCCGGCGCGGCTCGTCATCGTCTGCTTGGCCCTCGCGGCCGTGCTCGTCGGCATCGTCTTCCTCGGCGGCACCACCATCGCGGACCAGGCCAAGGTGCTGAGCGATACGATCAAGTCGCAGCTCGGCAACATCAAGGGCTTCCTCGACCGCAACGGCATCGACACCAGCTTCTTCGACTTCAACGCCGCGAGCACGGCCACTGCCGCGCCTGATGGCGGCTCGACCACACCGACCCAGACGCCGTCCCATGGCCTGCCGGGCGGCCTGCCCTCGCCGAGCGCGCTGGCCTCCTCCGGCGGCGCCATCGTCAGCCAGACCTTCAAGCTGCTGCTCGGCACCGTCAGTGCCGTCGGCAACTTCTTCATCGTGCTGTTCTTAGGCCTCGCCTTCGCCGCCCAGCCGGCGGTCTACCGCAGCGGATTGCTTTTCCTGGCGCCGGCGAAGTACCGGGACCAGGCCACCGTGATCGTGGACCGCATCAGCTACACGCTGGAGCGCTGGCTGATCGCCCAGATCACGACGATGTTCGCAGTCTTCCTCGTCACCTGGATAGGCCTCGCCATCATCGGCGTGCAGAGCTCGTTCATCCTCGGCATCCAGGCCGGCCTGCTGGCGTTCATTCCGACCGTCGGTGCCATCATCGCCGGCGTCATCGTGGTGCTGGCGAGCCTTGCCTCCGGCTGGGTCGCAGCGGTCAGCGCCTTCGTGCTGTTCCTCGGCGTGCACGCGATGGAGAGCTACGTGCTGACGCCGCTAATCCAGCGCCAGGCGCTGGACATCCCGCCGGCCACGCTGTTCGCGTTCCAGATCCTGCTCGGCATCGTGTTCGGCGTCTGGGGCCTGACCCTGGCGCTGCCGCTGATGGCGATCGCCAAGGTCATGATCGACTATTTCAAGAGCGACCGCCGCACCGAGGACGCCGCGGCCGCGATCTGAGGCCCGGTCAGAGCCCGCTCAGCCGGCCGGCATCGCGGTCTCGACGAGCTTGGCCCAATAGCTGATGCCGTGCGGGATCACGTCGTCGTTGAAATCATATTCGGGGTGATGCACGCCGGCCCCATCGCCGATGCCCATGAAGACGAACGCGCCGGGCCGCGCCTGCAGCATGTAGGCGAAATCCTCGCCGCCGAGCCGGGGCGGCATATCGGTGATGACCTTTTCCGGCCCGACGACGCTGCGCGCCACGTCGGCTGCGAACGCGGTCTGCTCCGCGTGATTGATGACGACCGGATAGCCCCATTCATAGTCGATCTCCGCCTCGACGCCCATCCCGCTCGCGAGCGCCGTCACGAGGCCCTTGAAGCGCTCGTCCATCAAGCGGCGGATGTCCTCGTCGAGCGTGCGCACGGTGCCGCCGATGATTGCGGTCTGCGGAATGATGTTGTCGGCGGTCGTCCCCGCGTGAAAGCGCGTGATCGACAGCACCGCGCTTTCGACCGGATCGACGTTGCGCGCCACGATCGTCTGCAGCGCGGTCACGATCTGCGCGCCGGCGATGATCGGATCGACGCATTTGTTCGGCCGCGCGGCATGGCCGCCGAGGCCCTTCAGGCGCACCTCGAAGGTGTCGGCGGCGGCCATCACGGCGCCGGTGCGCGTCGCGACCGTTCCGAGCGGCAGGCCCGGCGCGTTGTGCAGGCCGTAGACCTCCTCGATGCCGAAGCGCTCCATCAGGCCGTCCTCGACCATGGCACGGCCACCGGCCCCGCCCTCCTCGGCTGGCTGAAAGATGACGATGGCCGTGCCGGCGAAGTTCCGCGTCTCGGCGAGATAGCGCGCCGCGCCCAGCAGCATCGCGGTGTGGCCGTCATGGCCGCAGGCGTGCATCCGGCCCGGAATGGTGGACTTGTGCGGGATGTCGCTGATCTCCTGCAGCGGCAGCGCGTCCATGTCGGCACGCAGGCCGATCACACGCTGCGACGGCTCGCGCCCGTGGATGACGCCGACGACGCCGGTCCTGCCGATACCGCTGACGACCTCGTCGACACCGAACGAGGCCAGCAGCTCGGCGACACGCGCGGCGGTCCGATGCACCTCGTAGAGCAGCTCGGGATGCTGGTGGAAATCGCGGCGCCAGACCTTGGCGTCTTCCGCCAGCTCGGCGGCGCGGTTGATGATCGGCATGACGGAGTTCCAGAAAATGAGGAGCGCGCCATGGCGACGCGCATGTCATCTCATTGCATGTCGAGCCGCAGCAAAAGACAAGCCACATTCGCTCATGCGATGCTGCGCAGGCTGCATTGCCGCAGCGATGCGGCCGCTCGAAATGCCTGAGCTGATCCTGCTTATGATCGAAGACCGCTCAGCTCGCGCGCGAGGTTGGCCCGCGCCTTCTGGTCGAGGGCAGCGGCAAAGCCCGCATCCGGATAGATCACGGGGCGCCCCGCGAACCGCTCCAGCACGACCGCGCGCCCGGCGCGGTAGGCGTCGTCCGGCACGTGCGCATATTCGCGCCGGATCGCATCCGCATAGGCGTCGTAGCCGGCCTCATCGGTGCCGAGAATGGCGAGATCGATCGAGACGAGCAGCGCGCCCAGCCGATCGCCGGGCGCGACATCGTGCGTCCGGGTCAGCCGGATCAGGCGTCCGACCTCGTCGCGCAGCTCGGGCGCGACGTGACGCTCGGCAAGGATGGCGCTCTGCTCCTCATTGTCGGAGCGCGTGGGATCATACACGACGTCGTGCCACCAGATCGCGAGGGTCAGGATCTCGCGGTCGCGGACGCTGAGGTCCGCGACGCGATCGAGCTGGGCCAGGCAGTCCCGGACGTGGCGAAGATCATGGTAGTGCCGTCCGGCGGCAGCGTAGGCTTCGACCAGATCGTCATGCGTCATGATGGTGTTCCGCGGCGAGCAGCGCTGGCGCGGCCTCAGCCGGCCGAAGTCAGCACCGTCTCGGTGTGCTCGACATCCGGAGGATTGGCAAAATACTGCCCGACCAGGCCGCGCCATTCGGTGAAGTTCTCCGAGCCGCGGAAATCGACCGTGTGGTTTTCGAGCGTCTCCCACTTCACCATCAGGCGGTAGCGCTGCGGCTTCTCGATCGATTTGTGCAGCTCGAAGCCGTGAAAGCCCTTGGAGCGGCCGAAAGCAGCGCGTGCTTTCGCGACCGCGGCCTCGAAATCCTTCTCCGTGCCCGGCTTGACGTCGATCTGGGCGATTTCCGTGATCATGTTCTGTCGGCCTCCCCTGGTGTGGGCCGCTTGTCTAGCCCAGACCTCGGGAGAGCGAAAGCCGCGCCTCAGCTGGACAACACCGCCTGTCCCGACTGCGGCAGGCTGGCAGCGGCGCGCTGGCGGCGGTAGCGGTCGAGCGACAGTGGCAGCTCCGCCGACGCTTCGACCCGGTTGCGCCCGGAACGCTTGGCCTTGTAGAGGGCGGTATCGGCGGCCGCGAGCAGCACGTCGAGATCGGTCCCGCCCGGCCCGCCGGCGACACCGATGCTGACGGTGGTGTCGACCGGCTTGTCCTCGCACACCACGCCGGAGGCCGCGAACGCCTCACGGACACGCTCGGCGGCGACCATGGCCTCTTCGATCGAACAGGGCAAAAGTGCTGCGAACTCCTCGCCACCGATCCGCCCCGAGAGATCGGTGAGGCGCAGATTGTTGACCACGACGTTTGCGAACAGCTTCAGGACCTCGTCGCCCTCGGCGTGGCCGAAGCGGTCGTTGATCGACTTGAAATGATCGATGTCGAAGATCAGCACGCTGACCGGGCGCTGCTCGCGCGCCTCGCGCTCGATGAGCTGCGCGGAGGACTCGGCAAAGCCGCGGCGGTTGAGCAGGCCCGTCAGCGGGTCGGTCGTCGCCGCGCGCTTGTGGGCGCTGACGATGCGCTCTGACACCAGCATGAAGATCACGAACACGGTGCCGACCGCATAGAGCACGAGCTCGATCGAGAAGATCGTGACCCAGGCCGCGGCGAAGGCGCCGTCGGAATCGCGCAGCATGTTGCCGAGCAGGATCGGCAGCATCAGGACGAAGCCGTGCATCACCGGCACGATCAGCGCCGGCCAGCGCTTGTGCAAGGTCCGCCGCCGCTCCTGCCACAGCTCGGCCGCGGTCAGCATGGCGTAGATCACGACGATCGCGGCGCCGATCGTCAGCCGCAGCGCCTGCGCCGACGCATCGAGCAGCATGCCGCTGGCGATCCAGACCGTCGCGCCGAGCACGAGCCCAAGCACGCTCGGCGGCTTGCCGTGGAACACGCGCGCGGCATTCCACACCATGGCGGTGGCGATCAGACCGATGGAGCTCAGGAACAGCGACACCACCTCACCATAGAGCTCGCCGATCAGCGTCCACAGCGCGATCGCGACGGCGCCGAGAATATAGGCCGCCCCCCACCAGCGCAGCGCCGGCGTGTTCTCCTGTCGACCGAAATGGAGCAACATGGCGCCAAGCAGCGCCGCGACCATGGTCGCTACGATGTCGAGCGTCATGCTATCAAGCGCCATCGATCACCTCGGTTGCTGCGGCGGCGCGGGAAGTCAGGGTTAGCGCGGCCTTATCGCGATCAACCTAGCGGGCGGTTTGTTGGAAAGAGGTTTTCCTGGGTTGCCAAGTTTTCTCGAAAAGCCCGGCGCAACTCGTCAACAAATTGCTGCGCAAGAAATCTGCAAACAGGATTCAAAAATGCCGAGGCAATCCGCGCGACCGCCCGCCCAGATTGCACACGGCACACACCCCTTCATTGATAGTTGTGCGCCCTCGCGTGCGGAATCAATGGTTTCCCCTCCTGCGGCGAACACTCATCGAAACGATAAGAAACCTTCTCAAATTTGAGATCATCTCTCCCTAACACGTCCCGACCGCGGCGCGATCCGCCGCTCGAGGTGGGGACGAGGATGTCTTTCGACGACGATTCATCGAACAACAAGCCGGCCGCAGGCCATCATCCGTCGCGCAGTCCGGAGCCGATGCAGGGCGTGGACCGCCGCACGCTGCTGCGCAACGCGATGGGCGTTTCGGCGCTCGGCCTCGGCGCCAGCCTGCTGCCCGGCCAGGCGGCGCACGCGCATTGGCGCATGCATCATCACCACCATCACGTCACGACCAGTTTCGCGCTCGCCGTCCTTCCCGATACGCAGTTCTACTCGCGCTATGCAACGTCGGAAGAAGGCCAGGCCTATCAGCGCCAGTATGGCAGCACGCCCTATCCGGCGCAGACGCAGTTCATCGTCGACAACGCCGCGAAGTATCACATCCCGTTCACCATCCATCTCGGCGACGTCGTCGACCAGTCCAAGCATCCGCAGCAATGGGCGGTCGCCGACGCCGCGATGAAGCTCTTGGAGAACGCCGGCCGGCCCTATTCGGTGCTCGCCGGCAATCACGACGTGCTGTCGGCGCTGGAGTTCGAAAGCGCGACAAGCCAGAGCGCGGGCACCGATGCGCAGCGCGGCGCGTCCGAGCCTTATCTCACATGGTTTCCCACCAGCCGCGCCGCCAGGCAGCGGACCTTCCTGGAGCGGCATCCGAGCGGCTGGCACGAGGCGCATGTGTTCCATGCCTGCGGCGTCAGCTTCATGGTGCTGTCGCTGTCGTGGCGCGCCTCGGACGATGCGATCGCCTGGGCGCGCAGCATGATCGCGCGCCATCCGATGCTGCCGGTCATCCTCGCCAATCACCAGTTGCTCAACATCGCCAATGACGGCACGAGCCCGCTCGAGGTCGCCTACGGCCAGTATCTCTGGGACAAGCTGATCCGCAGCAACGACCAGATCTTCATGACCCTCAACGGCCATTATCATGGCGGCGCGCTGCTGACGAAGATCAACGACTTCCACAATCCGGTCCACCAGATGGTGGTCGACTATCAGATGGCCTATCAGGGCGGCAACGGCCTGATGCGGCTCTACGAATTCGACTTCACCCGCAACAAGATCGACGTCGCCTCGTTCTCACCGTGGGTGGTCGCGAAGCCGAAGGACAGCCTGAAGCAGTTCGACCGCGCCTGGCTGACCGAGGACAATCACGAGTTCACCATTCCCATCGACTTCCGCCGCCGCTTCGCCCGCTTCACCAATTTCTGCCATCTGCCGGCCTTCGCCGGCACGCCGATCCTGCCGCGCGTCAAGCAGGATCTCTACGCCAACTACACCGAGGCGCCCGAGCCGGTGGTGGTGCCGCCGGCGAACGAGCAGGACTATCCGCTGATCGCCGAGACGGTTGCGCATTGGCGGATCGCCTCGTCGGCGATCGGCAAGGCGGTGGCCGCCGGCACTGCACTGCCGGACCTCACCGCCGCCAACCCGATGCAGCGCGCCTCGCTCACGGGCGCAGCTCAAGTGGCTGACGTCGCCTTCACCGCCGACAAGCATCGGCTGTCCTCGGCGCCGGGCAGCATGCAGTTCCTCAACACGACCAAGCAGGGCGCCGGCCGCTTCAGCTGGTTCACGACCGCGGCCAACGCGCCGATCAACGCGGCAACGTTCGCATCCGGCTATACCGTCGAAGCCTTCATCAAGATCGATCCGAACTGGAAAGCCAGCGACCACGCCTGGTGCAACATCCTCACCCGCTTCGGCAACCGCGGCTGGCTGCCCGGCTATGCCGGCGGCGACCCGGAATCGCCGCCGATCCTGTTTGCGATCTCGAACCTGCGCGAGGTGCAGTGGGAGATCGTGCCGTCGAGTTCGACCCAGCAGCCGCAGACCGACTGGTCCGGCGAGATCATGCTGAACACCTGGTACCACCTCGCGATCGTCAACGATCCCAAGGACAATTCGACCGTGCTCTACATCGAGGGCGCGCCGGTCGTGCGCAGCGTCATCGGCGGCAACGGCCTCGCGAGCGTTGCGGCGAGCCAGCCCTGGGCACTCGGCTGCGGCTGGTGGGATCGCTCACCGGCGGACGGCTTCATCGGCAGCATCGGCGAGGTCCGCGTGGTGTCGAAGCCGCTGGCACCGAACCAATGGCTGACGGCGCGCCGCGCCAGCGCCTGATCCGCACAGGCTTCACGCAAAGCAAAACGGGCGCCCGCGAGGGCGCCCGTTCGTATTTGAAGCTGATGGATCCGGACGGAGCCGGAGCCAGGAGATCAGCGCTTCGAGAACTGGAAGGAGCGGCGGGCCTTGGCCTTGCCGTACTTCTTACGCTCGACGACGCGCGAGTCGCGGGTCAGGAAGCCGCCCTTCTTGAGGACGCCGCGCAGCTCCGGCTCGAAATTCGTCAGCGCCTTGGACAGGCCGTGACGGACCGCACCGGCCTGGCCGGACAGGCCGCCGCCGGCGACCGTGCAGATCACGTCGTACTGGCCCTTGCGGGCGGCGACGACCATCGGCTGCTCGATCATCATGCGCAGCACCGGACGAGCGAAGTAGACCTCGATGTCGCGGGTGTTGACGGTGACCTTGCCGGAGCCCGGCTTGATCCAGACGCGGGCGACCGCGTCCTTGCGCTTGCCGGTGGCATAGGCGCGGCCGAACTTGTCGACCTTCTTCTCATACTTCGGAGCGTCCGGAGCCGTGACGGCGCCCTTGAGCTGCGACAGCTGATCGAGAGACTGGATGCTTTCGGCCATCTTATGCGGCCCTCGTGTTCTTGCGGTTCAACTTGGCGATGTCGATCTTCTCGGGGTTCTGCGCCTCGTGCGGATGATCGGGTCCGCCATAGACACGCAGATTGCCCATCTGCACGCGGCCGAGCGGCCCGCGCGGGATCATGCGCTCGATGGCCTTCTCGATCACGCGCTCGGGGAAGCGACCCTCGAGGATCTGGCGCGCGGTGCGCTCCTTGACGTGACCGACATAGCCGGTGTGCTTGTAGTACACCTTCTGCTCGCGCTTGCGGCCGGTCAGGACGGCGTGCGCGGCATTGACGATGATGACGTTGTCGCCGCAGTCGACGTGCGGCGTGTAGATCGGGAGGTGCTTGCCGCGCAGCCGCATGGCGACCAGCGTAGCGAGACGGCCGACGACCAGACCCTTGGCGTCGATCACGACCCACTTCTTCTGGACCTCGGCCGGCTTTGCCGAAAAGGTTTTCATGAGAGATATCCGTGACAGGGAGAATGCGGCGCGGATGACGCGCCGGACTGGTCGCAGCTTCTAGAGAAGCGCCCCGCATTCGTCAACGCCATCGGCGCAAAATTACGCCAACGAAAACATGAGGTTATAAATATGGTGCAATAATACCCTCGAAAACCTCACGCATTCGGAATGGAATAGGTGGCCGTGACGTGGGCGATCGGATCAGGCGATTCCCCTGACAATAGCGTGACTTCGCCGACCGCCAGCCGCTTGCCGAGCTTGAGCAGCCGCGCCTCGGCCAGCACGTCGGCGCCGGCCGCGCCCTTGCGCAGGAAGTTGATGTTGAGATTCGTGGTCACGGCAAGACCGACCGGGCCGATCGCCGACAGCAGCACCACGTACATCGCGAAGTCGGCCAGCGCCATCAGGGTGGGCCCGGAGACCGTGCCGCCGGGACGCAGCATGCGCTCGTTGAAGCGCTGGCGCATCCGGCAGCTCCGGCCGTCGGCGCTCTCGATGCTGATGTCGCCGCCGGTGCGGAAGGCCTGGGGAAATTCCGCGTGCAGGAACGCTTCGAGTTCCGCGATGCTCATCTTCGCCGTCATGTCTCCCCCTGCTCTGTCGCGTTGCCTTCTGTTACATTAGCCGCGATCCAGCGCCCAAACGGAAATCGCCAACCGGAAATCGCAATGTCCGCCCCTGCCCTCGCCAATGCTGCCGACGCGCCGATCCTTATGCGCGAGATGGTCGGCCCCGTTGTCGTGCTGACGCTGAACCGCCCGGCGCAGCGTAACAGCCTGTCGGAGCCGCTGATCGCGGAGCTGCATCAGGCCCTGGCCGAGATCGGTGCCGACAAGGCCGTGCGCGCCGTGGTGATCGCGGCCAACGGCCCGGCGTTCTGCGCCGGCCATGACCTCAAGGAGCTCACCGCCCGTCGCAGCGATGCCGATCGCGGCCGCGCCTTCTTCGCCAAGCTCATGAACGCCTGCAGCGCGATGATGCAGGCCATCGTGCATCTGCCGAAACCCGTCGTCGCCTCCGTGCAGGGCATCGCCACCGCAGCCGGCTGCCAGCTGGTCGCCAGCTGCGATCTCGCCGTCGCCTCCGAGCGCGCGTCGTTCGCGACGCCCGGCGTCGACATCGGCCTGTTCTGCTCGACGCCGATGGTGGCCTTGTCGCGCAACGTGCCCCGCAAGCAGGCGATGGAGATGCTGCTGACCGGCGAGCCGGTTCCGGCGGAACGCGCCCGCGACATCGGCCTCGTCAACCGCGTGGTCGCAGCCGGAACGGAACGCGACGCGGCGATTGCGCTGGCACAACAAGTGGCGCGCAAATCCGCCTATACAATCAAGCTCGGCAAGGAAGCATTCTACCGCCAGGCTGAGATGAGCCTTGCCGACGCCTATCGTTATGCGGCAGAGGTGATGACGCAGAACATGCTCGCCCGCGACGCGGAAGAAGGCATCGGCGCCTTCATCGAGAAGCGGACTCCGACCTGGCGGGATGAGTGACGCCCGCCGCTCTCTCCTCCGTCATTGCGAGCGCAGCGGCGTGTCGGCCGAAGCCTGCAAGGCGAAGGCGGACGCAATCCAGAGTTCCACCCGAGCCCCTGGATTGCTTCGTCGCGGAGCCTGTCATCGGGCCGCGCGTTCGCGCGGACCCGTTGGCTCCCTCGCAATGACGGCATCAATAACTTCGTCATTCCGGGGCGATGCGAAGCATCGAACCCGGAATCTCGAGATTGCTGAACTCAGCTCGGGATTCCGGGTTCGCCCTTCGGGCGCCCCGGAATGACGATGCCCGATATAACTAATAGAAACGTGCCCCCATGAATCACGACACCTATCCCGACGACTACATCCGCGGCATCCTCAACGGCGTGAAGGTCATCGCGATGGTCGGCGCCTCGCCGTCCGAGATCAGGCCGAGCTTCTTCGCCTTCAAATATCTGGTGCAGCGCGGCTACGACATGATCCCGGTCAATCCCGGCCATGTCGGCAAGAGCCTGATGGGCCGGCCGTTCGTCGCCTCGCTCGCCGACATCGGCCGTCCCATCGACATGGTCGACATCTTCCGCAGCTCGCAGCACATCATGCCCGTGGTCGACGAGGCGCTGAAGCTGCAGCCCTTGCCGAAGGTGATCTGGATGCAGCTCGGCGCGCGTGACGATGCGGCGGCCGAAAAGGCCGAGGCCGCTGGGCTGAAGGTCGTCATGAATCGCTGCCCCAAGATCGAATATGGCCGGCTGTCGTCGGAGATCTCCTGGATGGGTGTCAACTCGCGCACCATCAGCGCCAAGCGCGCGCCGATCCCGACCCAGGGCATGCGGCTGTCGCTAAACCGCACCAGCGTCGGCGGCGGCACGACGGCAGCGGCCGACCGCGCCGCGAAGGACAGAAGCGATCCCTCCTGACGCATCTGCGAAAGGATCGTGTCGCGACGACGGCGCGACACAGCAACGCATTTCAAATCCGACTGATTATCGCCGCCAGCCTTGACGGCATCTTGCCCGGTGGCAAATGTCCTCCGCCGGGATGACGCGGAGGCGCACGACGGCGCGCTATCGACACCGTCTCCCATCATCGATCCCTGCATCAGCCGGCGCCGCTGCGCGAGGGATCAAGCCAAGAGGAAACATCATGACCGACCGTGCCCCGGGATTTGCCACCCTCGCCGTTCACGCCGGCGCCCAGCCTGATCCCACCACCGGCGCGCGGGCGACGCCGATCTATCAGACCACGTCGTTCGTGTTCAACGATGCCGACCACGCCGCCTCGCTGTTCGGGCTGCAGGCGTTCGGCAACATCTATACCCGCATCGGCAACCCCACCAACGCCGTGCTCGAGGAGCGCGTCGCAGCTCTCGAGGGCGGCACCGCCGCGCTGGCCGTGGCCTCTGGCCATGCCGCGCAGGTCGTGGCGCTGCAGCAGCTGCTGTCCCCCGGCGACGAGTTCATCGCCGCGCGAAAACTCTATGGCGGCTCGATCAACCAGTTCACGCATGCGTTCAAGAGCTTTGGCTGGAACGTGGTGTGGGCCGACACCGATGACGTCGCGAGCTTCGAGGCGGCGGTGAGCCCACGCACCAAGGCTGTATTCATCGAGTCGATCGCCAATCCCGGCGGCACCATCACCGACATCGAGGCGGTCGCGCAGGTGGCGCGCAAGGCGGGCGTGCCGCTGATCGTCGACAACACGCTGGCCTCGCCCTATCTGATCCGCCCGATCGATCACGGCGCCGACATCGTGCTGCACTCGCTGACCAAGTTCTTGGGCGGCCACGGCAACTCGATCGGCGGTGTCATCGTCGATGCCGGCACCTTCGACTGGGCCGGCAGCGGCGACAAATATCCGATGCTGACGCAGCCGCGACCCGAATATCACGGCATCCGGCTCCACGAGACGTTCGGCAATTTCGCCTTCGCCATCGCCTGCCGCGTGCTGGGCTTGCGTGATCTCGGACCGGCGCTGTCGCCGTTCAACGCCTTCATGATCCTGACCGGCATCGAGACCCTGCCGCTGCGCATGCAGAAGCATTGCGACAACGCCAAGGCGGTCGCAGAATTTCTCAACCGCCATCCGGCGGTCGCCTCGGTGAACTACGCCGGCCTGCCCGAGGACAAGTATTATACGCTGGCGCGCAAATACTGCCCGAAGGGCGCCGGCGCCGTGTTCACCTTCTCGCTCAAGGGCGGCTACGACGCCGGCGTCAAGCTGGTGTCGAACCTGAAGCTGTTCTCGCATCTCGCCAATGTCGGCGACACCCGCTCGCTGGTGATCCACCCGGCCTCGACCACGCACAGCCAGCTCGACGACGCCGCCAAGATCAAGGCCGGCGCCGGCCCCGACATCGTCCGCATCTCCGTCGGCATCGAGGACAAGGAAGACCTGATCGCCGACCTCGAGCAGGCGCTGAGCGCGTAAGGCGCGTTTCGCTCTACGGATCGCGCCGCGCATCGGCGTGCGGCGTGACGAGCGCATCTCTCACCACGTCATGGCCGGGCTTGTCCCGGCCATCCACGTCTTCGCCCCGGCAATGACGACGTGGATGCGCGGGCCGTCGCCGCGCCGAAGGGGCTTCGGCCCCGCAGGCGGGACAAGCCCGCGCATGACGAGTAACTGACGGCTGAGACAGCAAGCGGCCCCGAAAACAAAGAGAGCGCGGGCGGCCCCCTGGGCTTCCGCGCTCTCCTTCGTCCCACGGCCGGGCCGTTGCCGGCTTCTCGGACCGCGCCCTCGTTAACTCCAGGTGATCATCTCATCAGCTGCAACAGGCGCGCGTGCATCTGGCGGGCCAGAGGCAGCGCGGAGGCCGCGATCAGCCGGCTTGCCGACAGCGCCTGCAGTCCTGCGGCGCCCTCGTCGATGGCAGCGAGTTCAGCGTTGACTGAGCCGGTCCGTGATTGGAGATTTTGGCGCGCCGACGCCGAAAACATGATCACCGACATGCTCGAAACCTTCTGGTCTGAGACTCTGATGAAATGCAGCAGAGATTTTCGCGCCCGGACGCAGCGGCCGGGCTGCATTCGGCCGACCTTCAAAATCGCCGGCAGCAGTAAGCTTGCACCCGCAGAACTTAACAAAAGCTGAAAATGCCCGTCCTTCTACGGATGATTGCAGCCAACTGTCGGATGCCGGAAGGATTTCGTTAACCATACCCGGCTCATCCTGCCGCCCGTGGAATCGCCTTCCGGACCCGCGTGAAAGCAGCGGTGGATGTATCGCGAAGCGCCGACGCCACCCGAACAGAAGTCGAGGAGAGCAGGATGCGAACGTTGGTGATCATGATGCTGCTGGCGGCCATCGCGGCGAACGGCGTCGTGCTCGCAGCCGACCTGCCGGCCGTCCACGACAAGATCGTGCACATCAAGGCCCGCCGCGCCGTGAGAGCGCCGCCGCCGACGGTCGTCGTCGTCAGGGACCAGGACTCGCTGATCTCCCCGATGTGGCCCTCGACGCCGCTGCTGTTCGGCCGCCAGGAGCTGCCCGGCTATTACGGCCGCGCCTTCTCCTACGACTACCAGGGCCCCTATTACGGCGGCGAAGGCTACACCAACTACATGTTCCGCCTGCCTTATGCCTGCGGCGTGTATGGGTATTGCTGAGCGGGGTGCCGTTGGCATGCAAGTAGCCCGGATGAGCGAAACGACATCCGGGACGACAAGGACGAGGTCCGCATACCGCCAAGGCTCGTACGGATGACCGCAATAGACGCCTATTTTGCGTAGGCACCGCCATAGCGCCCCGCGCGGATGCTCGCCAGGATTTCGGCTTCACGCTGCTCCTGCGCGCGGGCGGACTCGAGCAGTTCGGATGCGATCGCCGGCGCGAAAGCGACCACTCCGTCGGCGTCGGCAACCACGATATCGCCTGGCGTGACGATCATGCCGCCAATCGACACCGGCACGTTGATCGTACCCGGACCGTTCTTGTAGGGGCCACGGTGATTGACCGCACGCGCGAACACGGGGAAGTCGGAATTCATCAGCACGCCGGAATCCCTGATCGCACCGTCGACGACAATCCCGGCCGCGCCGCGTTCCCTCGCGATGGCGGCGATGATCTCGCCGACCAATGCCCGCGTCTCGTTGCCGCCGCCATTGACGACGAGGACGTCGCCAGGCGTAATAAGATCGAGCGCGCGATGAATGAAGAGATTATCCCCCGGCGCCGTATTCACGGTCAGCGCGATCCCGGCCATCGGCGAGCCCGTATAGAATGGCCGTAGACTGGCTGCACCAGGCAACCGCTGAAGGTTGTCGCTGATCACGGCCGTGGAAACGCTCTTGAACGCGGCGACGACCGCCGCATCGATCGGCGCACCAGGCTGCGCTTGTCCCTCACCCATTCTCGCTCCCCGTCTTGCACAGTCCAGAGCGTCGCTCGATGGCGCCCCGCCTCGGCGGTGTAGGACTCGTCTTGAATTCAGAAAACCGATAAATGGAGATATCGATCCATCTCTTTTTTGAATGCGAACATGGTCACCCTGAAGCAGCTAGAAGCTTTGAACTGGATCGCGGAGCTCGGCACGTTCGAACGCGCCGCAGCCAAGCTGAACACGACGCAATCGGCGATCTCGAAGCGCATCCAGGAGCTCGAGGCCTCAGCGCGCGTTCCGCTGTTCGATCGCAGCCAGCGCGGGGCTCGTCTGACCGAACGTGGCGAGCAGATCCTTGCTCTTGGCCGACAGATGTTGGCGTTGCAGGACCAGATCCTGGAGTTGAAGGACGGCCGGCAGTCACCGGCGCGCCGTCTGCGGCTTGGGGCGACGGAGCTGTCAGCGCTGACATGGCTGCCGCGTCTGGTTTCGGCCATTCGCGAAGCCCATCCGGCGGTGATGATCGAGCCTGAAGTCGAAACCTCCCGAAGCCTCTACGATCGGCTGATCGAGGGCAGCCTCGATCTCGTCGTCATCCCGGACGTCTTCTCTGACCCGGAGGTGACGTCGCTGCGGCTTGCCGAAGTGCAGAACGTGTGGACGGCGCGCCCCGGCCTGGTCAGAACGCGCCGGAGCCTCGATTTCGACGAGCTTGGTCATCATACGATTCTGATGCAGGGCCGTCGCTCGGGCTCCGGCCTCTTCGTCAACAAATGGCTCGCGGCCAACGGCGTCTCCTTCAAGCGCGCCATCTCGGTCGACAATCTGACTGCGCTGGTCGGGCTCGCCGTGGCCGGCCTCGGCATCAGCTATCTTCCGCAACGCTGTTTTCGTCCTCTCTTCGAGCAGAAGAAGCTGGTCATCCTGCCGGTCAAGCCGACGCTGCCGGCCGTGCCCTATGCGGCCATGTATCGCAACGACAGACCCTCGGCCTTCGCGGCCGCCGTAGCGGATCTGGCGCGCCAGACCTGCGATTTCGGCCGTCAACTCGAAGGTTAGACAGGGCAGGTGAACCCGGCGACGACGCCCGGCGCGGCGATCCATCACCTCCAGGAATGAGAAAGAAGGCGGTTTTATCCCTTTTCATCCAGGCCGGACGCAGCGAGGCTGCATCGCCGCTGCGCGTGCAACGCTGCACGCGCAAAGAGGATTGCTGCGAGGAGAGGCTTTGATGCGCATTTGGGGACTTCTGCTGACGGCAGCGCTCGCTGCAAACGCCGCCGGCGCCGAGGAACTGACGGGCACGCTCCAGAAGGTCAAGGAGACGAACAGGATATCGATCGGCTTCCAGGAATCGTCGGTGCCGTTCAGCTATCTCGACGGCAACCAGAAGCCGGTGGGCTACGCGCTCGACATCTGCGCCCGGATCGCGGATGCGGTCAAAAAGGAGCTTGGGCTTCCTAACCTCACGATCGAAACCGTTCCGGTGACGTCATCCAATCGCATACCGCTGATGACGAATGGCACGATCGACCTCTTGTGCGCCTCCACTACCAACAACGCCGAACGCCAGAAACTCGTGACCTTTGCCAATACGCACTTTCTCAGCGCCACACGCTTTGCGGCCAAGAAGTCGCTCTCGCTCCAGACGATCGACGACCTCAGGGGAAAGACGGCCGTCGCGATCGCTGGATCGACCAACATCGCACAGCTGAACAAGGTCAATGTCGAACGCAAGCTCGGCATCAACATCGTGCCGGCCAAGGACCAGGCCGAAGCGTTCCTGATGCTGGAGACCGACCGGGCTCAGGCCTATGTGCTCGATGACGTCCAGCTCGCGGTCGCCATCGCGCGGTCGAAGGACCCGGCGGCGTACATGATCAGCAGCGACGCATTCTCCAAGCCCGAACCTTTCGGCATCATGCTGCGCAAGGACGATGCGCCGTTCAAGGCCATCGCCGATCGCGTCACGGCCGAGCTCTATCAGAGCCCCGCCATCGAGGCGCTCTACAAGAAGTGGTTCGAGTCACCCGTGCCGCCGACCGGGATCAACTTCAACTACCCGATGCCGGCCCCCTTACGCGCCGCGTTCAAGTCGCCCAGCAGCAGTCCCGACCCGGACGCGTATGCGCCCGATTGAAGCTCGCGATATCCGTGCCAACAGCAACGGCGGAGATAGCCTCATCCGCCGCAGTCGCCTGCGACGGACGGCCCTCGGCTATTGCCAAGATCAGCGGCGGCGGCGCTCCTGATATCTATTTCGCCGCCTTGATCCGCGCGATCTCCTCCTTGAGGAGCGTCGCGACCAGTTCGTCCAACGACGAGCCGCACTCGGCGTTCGAGAAGTCGTATTCGTTCTTCATTGGTTGAGAGCAGCTGTGATCTTGTTGATCCGCGCGCCAGTAACTCACTCCGCGGCCACGACGCGCACGTCGAGCTGCACGCCTGTCTCTGCCTGCAACACGCCGATCACGCCAAGCAGGTTCTCGGCCGTGGGATTGCCGGATGGCCCTAACATGCGCATCAGGCTCTTCGACGGCCGCCCGAGCGCGTTGCTCAACGCCTCGAAGCCGATCGTTGCGTCGATTTACGCACGCAGGCCGGCGCGGCCGTCATCGGCCTCTCCGCGCAGCAGCGCACTCACGGCTTCCTGGAACAACGCCTCGCGAACGCCGGATCACGGTCCGCGCGCGCCCGAACCGTGTCGCGGAAGTCTGGTCGCGAAGGCATCACGAGGTGCTCGCAGAAGCTCCCAAAGAGCTATTTCGCAGCCTCGATCCGCTCAATATCCTCCTTGAGAAGCGTGTTGACCAATTCGGTCAACGATACGCCCCGCGCGCTGGCCAGCCCGGTCAGGTGATCGAGCACATCAGGCTCGAGATGCACCGGAGGCAGCATTCGCGCGCCCTTGCGAAAGAACTTGCCGCGTTCGGCGTTCGAGAAATCGTATTCATCCTTCATCGGATCACCCATTCTCGTAGGAGCGGATTTCGCGCCGGGTCGGGCGACGGACAGAAATGATGCGGATCGCTGCGCGGTCTGCCGATAGCTCCGTGTACGTATGCACGACCAGCAGTAGCTCGTGCGCAATATTGCGTCCCATCGTAACCCATCGTTCCTCGCCTGCGCCAGATCCGTCATCGAGACGCGAGAGCGCCAACGGATCGCTGAAGATGCTCATCGCCCGCTCAAAGGCAACGCCATGCTTGCGCAGATTGCTCTCTGCCTTGGCCGGATCCCAATCGAACTCGAATTGCATGGTCCGCCCCACCCGGCGATGTCCGCGACACGCCACGCTTGCCAAACGACGCAAATCAGTTTATGTTCTCTTTTTGTTCCTGTCCGGCCGAGGGGCGCTTCCGGATCGTCCAGTTGCGTAGGGCAGGAATGCGGTGGACGTGGCGGGCCGTGCGCGGACGAAAGTTCGCGCGGACGAGCGATCCGTCACGGACGGCGAAGTCGCGTGGTCCTGGCGCCCCGACGCTGGCGCTAAGTCTCGTGTCGGTGCTCAACGCATCGCGCGAGATGACGGGGGCAAGACAGCCCGGTCCCCGGGGAGATCGCGTATAAGCGTTAAAACCATCGCGCGGGGAAGGCCGGGTGGTGGATTCAATTGGTCGTCGCAACACTCGATGAGGAGGTTGCGATGGGCATTCGAAAGAAACGGTCAACGCGGGGC
>NZ_JAUEYN010000004.1:0-465717 GCF_032489675.1 Bradyrhizobium sp. SZCCHNR1043 | reverse complement strand
CAGATCGAGATGGGTCTGCAGCATCGCTTCGGCGTCGAGCGGCGCATGTCGCTCGAACAGGCTCTTCCACAGCACCGCGACCATCATTGGCGCGATCATCAATTGCGGGTGTTGCACCAGCTTGGGCTCGCGGATCTCGCCGCGCGTGATCGCCAACTGGATCAGCGCGCGCATGGCCGCGAGACCGCGGGAGACGACCTCGCGATAATAGAAATCGGCAATGGCCGGAAAGCGCGGCCCTTCCGCGATGATGAGCCGGACGAGATCGGCCCGCCGGGTGCCGGCGACCTCCTGCAGGAACATGGGGGTCCACAACGGCGGTGTCGCCCGGGGCTCCCCCTCCCCAACCCTCCCCCACAAGGGGGAGGGAGCACAGCTTCGTCGGCGCGACTGCTCGGCACATCCCGAAAGGAGACCATCACGTGCGCGGAGTTTTCATCGACGCCAACGAGTCGCTTGCCGAGATTTTCGAGCGGCAGCGCAAATCGGGCGATCCCGAGATGCGCGTGCATCTCGATCCGGACATCAAGCCGGACGACTGGCCCGCCATTCTCGATGGCGCCGAGATCGGCGTGGTCGATCACACCGCCCTGCCCACCGAGGTCGCGAAGCAGTGCAAGGGGCTCAAGCACGTCGTGTTCCTCGGCACCGGCGCGCGCAGCTACATGAATCCGGAGGAGCTGGCCGATCTCGGCATCACCGTGCACCTGATCAAGGGCTATGGCGATACGGCGGTGGCAGAAGCAGCGATCGCGCTGATGTGGGCCTCGGCCCGCGGCATCGCGCAGATGGACCGCGAGATGCGCGCCGGCAACTGGCTGCGCGACGACGGCATGCAGTTGACCGGCAAGACCCTCGGCCTGATCGGCTTCGGCGGCATCGCCGCGGAAGTCGCGCGCATCGCGTCCGGCGGCGGCATGAAGGTGATCGCCTGGAACCGCTCGCCGAAGAGTCATCCGGGCGTGGAGTTCGTCGATCTCGACACGCTGCTCAAGGAGAGCCACGTCGTCTCGCTGCATCTCCTGCTCAACGACGAGACCCGCGGCTTCCTGTCCCGCGACCGCATCGCGCAGATGCGGCCGGGCGTGATCTTCGTGAACACCGCCCGCGCGGCCATCGTCGACGAAGCAGCGATGATCGACGCCCTGCGCTCCGGCCACATCCGCCACGCCGGCCTCGACGTCTTCAACACCGAGCCGCTGCCCGCCGGTCACGTACTGACCACCATCCCCAACGTGACGCTGTCGGCGCATTCGGCGTTCCGCACGCCGGAAGCCAGCGAGAACCTGATCCACGCCGCTTGGGAGCACTGCCGCAGGGTGGCGAAGAAGTAGTTGTTGACGCGTAGGGTGGGCAAAGCGGCCGCCGCTAGGCGGCAGCGTGCCCACCGTCGATCAGCGCGTACGCGGCAAGACGGTGGGCACGGCGCCACCGCGATCTCATGCGAGGATGCAGCAGAGCCGCGCCTTTGCTCACCCTACGGCTCTCTCCTTCGTCATTGCGAGCGAAGCGAAGCAATCCAGAGTCCCCGCGACGGCCCTGGATTGCTTCGTCGCTACGCTCCTCGCAATGACGATGTTGATCGAGCTGCCGCCCCCCCCCCCCACCGTCGTCCCGGCGAACGCCGGGACCCATACCGCGTGATTTATCTGTGGCGCGCGGTGGCAGATATCGGCGGCTACAATGACGGCCGGTGGTTATGGGCCCCGGCGTTCGCCGGGGCGACATCGAGCAAATAGCGGCGACTAGTCCACCATGTCTGCGACGGCCTTGCCGCACGCCACCGTATCGGCGTTGCCGCCCAGATCCCGCGTGCGCAGCGTCCGCTCGGCCAGCGTCCGCTCGATCGCGCCGACGATCGACTGCGCTGCAGTCTTCTCTCCCAGATGCTCCAGCATCATCGCGCCCGACCAGATCATGCCGATCGGGTTGGCAATCCCCTGCCCTGCGATATCGGGCGCCGAGCCGTGCACCGGCTCGAACACCGACGGGAAATTGCGCTCGGGATTGATGTTGCCCGACGGCGCGATGCCGATCGTGCCGGTGCAGGCAGGTCCCAAATCGGACAGGATGTCGCCGAACAGGTTGGAGCCGACGACGACGTCGAACCAGTCCGGGTGCAGCACGAAGTTCGCGGTGAGGATGTCGATGTGGTACTTGTCCCACTTCACGCCCGGATAGTTCTTCGCCATCGCCTCGACGCGCTCGTCCCAGTAAGGCATCGTGATCGAAATGCCGTTGGACTTCGTCGCCGAGGTCAGGTGCTTCTTCGGCCGGGATTGCGCGAGCTCGAAGGCAAACTTCAGGATGCGGTCGACGCCGGTGCGGGTCATCACCGTCTGCTGGGTGACGAACTCGCGATCGGTGTCCGGGAACATGCGGCCGCCGACCGAGGAGTATTCGCCTTCGGTGTTCTCGCGCACCACCCAGAAATCGATGTCGCCGGGCTTGCGGCCCGCCAGCGGCGACGGCACGCCCGGCATCAGCCGCACGGGACGCAGATTGACGTACTGATCGAACTCGCGGCGGAACTTGATCAGCGAGCCCCACAGCGACACGTGGTCTGCGATCTTGGCGGGCCAGCCGACGGCGCCGAAATAGATCGCGTCATGGCCGCCGATCTGCGCCTTCCAGTCGTCCGGCATCATCTGGCCGTGCTTCTCGTAATAGTCGTAGCTCGAGAAGTCGAAATGATCGAACTGCACCGCGACGCCGTGCTTCTTGGCCGCCGCCTCGATCACGCGAATGCCCTCGGGCATGACCTCCTTGCCGATGCCGTCGCCGGGAATGACTGCGATGCGATAGGGCTTCTTGCTCATCGAGCGGATCCTTGGTCGTTTACGCCGGTACCCCCGGCTGAAATGTCCAATGCCTGAATGAACCAAACCATGCCCAAGCGCAACGCTGCGGTGCAAGATTGACCGCATGGCTGACGCGCCAGACAATCCTATCTCCTCACCCATCCCAGCGAGCACGTCCATGGACCTTCATCTGCGCGGCAAGCGCGTTCTCATCACCGGCGCGTCCAAGGGGATCGGTGCCGCAGCCGCCGAAGCCTTCGCCGAGGAAGGCTGTCACGTCAGGCTTGCAGCGCGCAGTGGCGACCGGCTCGCGGCGCTGGTCGAGCAGCTGCGATCGAAGCATCAGATCGATGCGGCCGCGCATGTCGTGGACCTGCGCAAGAGCGAGGACGTCGCGCGGCTGGCCGAAGCCGCTTCCGATATCGACATCCTCGTCAACAATGCCGGCGACATCCCGGGCGGCGCGATCGACAAGATCGACGAGGCGGCCTGGCGGCATGCCTGGGACCTGAAGGTGTTCGGCTTCATCAATCTGACGCGCCTGGTCTATGCGCAGATGAAGGCGCGCGGGGCCGGCGTCATCATCAACGACATCGGCGCGGCCGGCGAGAAGTTCGACGCCAACTACATCTGCGGCAGCGCCGGCAATGCGGCGCTGATGGCCTTCACCCGCGCGCTCGGCTCCAAGAGCCTCGCCGACAACATCCGTGTGGTCGGCATCAATCCCGGACCGGTCGGCACCGACCGCCACGTCACCCTGCTGAAGACGCGCGCCCGCGACCTGTTCGGCGACGAGCACCGCTACACCGAATTCCAGAAAAGCCTGCCGCTCGGCCGTCCCGCGCATCCGCGCGAGATCGCCGACCTGATGGCGTTCCTCGCCTCGGACCGTGCCGGCTACACCTCCGGCGTGATCTATACCGTCGACGGCGGCATCAGCGCAGGGTGGGGTTGATCGCCGCGACCTTTCCACGTCGGCCGAAACATGATCTACGACTTTGCGCCGGGACGCTTCCAATCAGGAGAACTGCACTTTGGCCGACCAGGGATTGATCCGCGAGACCGCCTGCGCCGTCGTCGACAAGTTGAAGACCGGCGAGGTCACCCCGCTCGATTGCCTCGACGCACTGGAAGCGCGCATCACAGCCGTCGACGACAAGGTCAACGCGCTGCCGACCCTGTGCTTCGACCGCGCCCGCGAGCACGCCAAGGCGCTGATGCAGAAGCCGGTTGCCGAACGCGGGATGCTCGCCGGGCTGCCCGTCCCGATCAAGGACCTCACGGATGTCGCCGGCGTGCTCACCACCCAGGGCTCGCCGATCTTCAAGGACCGGATTCCGGAACGCTCTGATCTCATGGTCGAGCATCTCGAAGCCAATGGCGGCGTGATCTACGCCAAGTCGAACACGCCGGAGTTCGGCGCCGGCGCCAACACCTTCAACGAGGTGTTCGGCGCGACGCGCAATCCCTGGGACACGTCCCGCTCGGCGGCCGGCTCCTCCGGCGGCGCCGCGGTGGCGCTTGCCACCGGCATGGCCTGGTTGGCGCACGGCTCCGACATGGGCGGCTCGCTGCGCAACCCCGCGAGCTTCTGCGGCATCGTCGGCCTGCGCCCGAGCTTCGGCCGCGTCGCGCATACGCCGGCGGTGGCCATCGACCGCAATCTCGCCATCCAGGGCCCGATGGCCCGCAACGTCGCGGACCTCGCGCTGCTGCTCGACGCGATGAGCGGCGAGCACGCCGCGGATCCGATCTCGCTGCCCTCGCCTGCGACGTCGTTCCTGGCCGCCGCGCGCTCCGGCAGGAAGCCGGTCCGCGTTGCCTACTCTCCGGATCTTGGCATCACGCCCGTGGATCCGGAAGTCGCTGCGGTCACCCGCAAGGCGGCGCAGCGCTTCGCCGAGCTCGGCGTGATCGTCGAGGAGGCGCATCCCGATTTCAGCGAGGCGCATGAATGCTTCCACGTGCTGCGCGCGCTCGACTTCGCGATGAGCAAGGCGGAGCTGCTGCGTACCAAGCGCGACCTCTTGAAGCCCGAGGTGATCTGGAACATCGAGGAAGGGCTGAAGCTCACGGTCGCGCAGATCGCGCGCGCCGAGGCGCAGCGCGTGGCGATCACCGCGCGCGCCGTCAAGTTCTTCGAGACCTATGATCTGCTGCTGGCGCCGGCCACCATCGTACCGCCCTTCCCGGTCGAAAACCGCTACGTCGCCGAATGCGCCGGGCATAAGTTCGACAACTACGTGCAATGGCTCGGCATCGTCTACGCGATCACGCTGGCCTGTTGCCCAGCCCTGTCGCTGCCCTGCGGCTTCACGGCGTCGGGTCTTCCGGTCGGACTGCAAATGGTCGCAGCGCCGCGCGCCGACGCCAAGCTGCTCGCAGGCGCCAAGGTGCTGGAGGACGTCCTCGGCGTTGCCGGCTCGACCCCGATCGATCCGCGCGCGCCGAAGGGCTAAGTCATTCCCCTCATCCTGAGGAGCCCGCCGAAGGCGGGCGTCTCGAAGGATGGGCCGCAGCGTGATGCGCCCCCGCCTCGACACTGCTTGTGGCACGCGCGCAGAGTTCCATGCGCTGAACATGGGACCCATGTCCGTTATCGTCTGTGGCAATCGGGGCTGCTGCCGTAGAAGGGCCGCAAATCACGCTTGCCGGAGACCGGATATGACTGACCAGGTGATCGAGCCTGCCGAAGAAGCCACGACGTTCAGCGACGTCGAGCGCCGCATCAAGGCGATCCTGATCGGCTCGGCCGGCAACCTGGTCGAATGGTACGATTTCTATGCCTATACGGCGTTTGCGCTGTATTTCGCGCCGGCCTTCTTTCCATCGAAGGACCCGGTCGTCGAGCAGCTCAACGCCGCGGTCGTGTTCGCCGCGACCTTCCTGATGCGCCCGCTCGGCGGCTGGCTGTTCGGCTATCTCGCCGATCACCATGGCCGGCGGCTGTCGCTGACCGTCTCGGTCCTCTGCATGTGCTTCGGCTCGCTGATCATTGCGGTGACGCCGACCTATGCCACCATCGGCATCGCCGCGCCGATCATCCTGGCGCTCGCCCGCGTCATCGAGGGCCTCAGCCTCGGCGGCGAGTATGGCGCCAGCGCCACCTACCTGTCCGAGGTCGCCGACGCCAAGCATCGCGGCTTCTATTCGAGCTTCCAATACGTCACCCTGATCGGCGGCCAGCTCACCGCGATCATCGTGCTGCTGCTCCTGCAGAAGGTGTTCTTGACAACCGAGGAGCTCAAGGCATGGGGCTGGCGCATTCCATTTGCGATCGGCGCCGGCCTCGCCATCTTCACCGCCGTCATGCGGCGGAACCTGCATGAAACCGAGGCCTTCGTGGAAGCAAAGAAGACGGTCAGTCCGTCGGGATCGATCACCACGCTGCTCAAATATCCGAGAGAGCTGCTGCTGGTGGTCGGCCTGACCGCGGGTGGCACGGCGGCATTCTACACCTTCACGACCTACATGCAGACTTTCGTCAAGCTGTCGGTCGGCCTCACCGAGGACCAGACCACGATGGTGATCTTCGGCTCGCTGCTGTTTGCCTGCGTGCTACAGCCGCTCTATGGCGCGATCTCCGATCGCATCGGCCGCAAGCCGCTGCTGATCTTCTTCGGCGTCGCCGGCACGCTGGCGACGATCCCGATTCTGACCGTGCTGCAGGGCACCAAGGAGCCGTTCACAGCTTTCCTGCTGATCTGCGGCGCCTGGATCTTCACGGCCGGCTACACCTCGATCAACGCGGTGGTGAAGGCCGAGCTGTTTCCGACCAATGTCCGTGCGCTCGGTGTCGGCCTGCCCTACGCGATCACCGTCTCGCTGTTCGGCGGCACCGCACCGGCTATCGCGCTCTACTTCAAGAGCATTGGGCACGAGACCTGGTTCTATTATTATCTCACGGGCGTGATCTTCACGTCGCTATTGATCTATGCGACCATGCGTGACACCAAGCATGCGTCGGCGATGCACCGCCATGAATGAGCTGCCACCACGGATGAGGTGCCGTCATGGCTGACGAGTCCGGGCTACCGCCCGAGAGCAAGCTGACCCGCAGCAAGGAGCGCTGGGCTCACGAGGGCAAATTCCTGACCGGCCGGATCGTGCGGCCCGAGGACCAGCGCCTGCCGCCGGGCCAGCATCTGACCCGCGACTGGCCGGTGCTCGATCTCGGCCTGACGCCCTCGGTCACATCAGAGCGCTGGCGGCTCGACGTCTATGGCGCGGTGGAAAATCCTCTGTTCTGGGATTTCTCCGCCTTCCTCTCCCAGGAGCAGCGCCAGTTCACATCCGACATTCATTGCGTGACGACCTGGTCGCGCTACGACAATCAATGGGAAGGGCTTGCGACGCGCGACCTGCTTGCCGCCTGCCGGCCGCGCGACACAACCGATTTCGTCGTGCTGCATTCCTACGACGGCTACACGACCAATCTCGCACTGGAGGACTTCGCCGCCGAGGACGCCCTGCTCGCGCATAGCTGGTCCGGCGCGCCGCTCACCCAGGAGCATGGCGGCCCGGTCCGCATCGTCGTGCCGCATCTGTATTTCTGGAAGAGCGCAAAATGGCTGAAGGCGATCGAATTCCTAGACAAGGATGCGCCCGGCTATTGGGAGGTGCGCGGCTATCACAACCGCGGCGATCCCTGGGCCGAGCAGCGCTATTCGGACTGACGGGCTTCCGTGGCGCCGAGCGAGCGGAGCCGTAGGGTGGGCAAAGACGCGAAGCGTCGTGCCCACCGCCGTCGCCACTGAAATGAAGCTGAAAAGAAAAGAATGGTGGGCACGCTCCGCTTTGCCCACCCTACGGGCTCAGTTTCCGAACCTGCCAGAGATATCGCATGGAGTTCACCTCAGAAACCGGCAAGATCCCCAAGGGCTACGGGTATCTTCTCAAGCCGAGCGTCATCCTCGCCGCACTGACCGCAAGAGATCTCGGCGGCATTCGCATCCACCTCGTTCGAAGCCACGGCAGGCGTCTGTTCGATGCGCGATATCGGCCGCCGGACGGCGACATTCCTTATGAGCGTCTCAACATCAAAGTCGGCACCGCGCACGAGCGGGACTTGCCTGGACTTCGTCGGCGCGCGAAGGACGAAGCCCTGCCCGCGCTCGTCCAATGGATTTCCGACCTCGTCGCGCAAGACCTGCCGACAGCGATCCGGCACGGCGAACAGGAGATCGAGCTTCTGCCTCCGCGAGACTGATCATTGCTGCGTCGCGTGCGCGATTGATGCTTGCCCGGCCCCCCGGCCCAGAAATATCCCCCTTGCATATTTCTGAAAATCGTGATTTATTAACCGCCATCCCGCCTCGTTGCAGAGGGGCGTATCGCGATCGTCACGGACGTGGAGCGCGGGATGCGGTGGGCGCAACGGGTTGCAGCGTGGTCTTCCATGCGGACGAACGATCCGGTGCGCACGGCGAAATCGTGTGGTCTCGGCGCCGCGGTGCTGGCGTCAAGTCGTGGTGCGGATGACGCGCATCGCGATGACGGGGGCAAGACAGCCGTTCCCCGGAGAGAGCACGTATAAGCCGTTCCAACCATTGCGCAGGGAAGGCCGGGATGTCCTCAGCCGTACCTGTGGTTCTGCCGCCTGCATTTTTTTCCGCAGGCGGGCCATGGGGGCGGCAGGCTCCCGACCTTCCCTGCGCCCTCTCGATTGCAGAGGGGCAAAGATCCGCAAAGCTCGGGCCGTTGCAGGGCCGCGAGAATGCGCCATCATGTCTGCGCGTATGGCCATATCTGTTGTATGACGATGTGCAGTGAAGACGCGACGAATGGGGCACAATATGCCGACCGAACGTTTCCAGTTTGAAGGCGCAAGCGGCGAGCAGCTTGCCGCTGCGCTCGACCTGCCCAACGGTTCGCCGCGCGCTTACGCGCTGTTCGCGCATTGCTTCTCCTGCGGCAAGGACACGCATGCGGCGCGGCGCATCGCCATGGCGCTGACGGCGCATGGCATCGCCGTGCTGCGGTTCGACTTCACCGGCCTCGGCTCCAGCGAAGGCGACTTCGCCAACACGACGTTCTCCTCCAACGTCGCCGATCTTGTCCGCGCCGCCAATCATCTGCGCGAGACCCGACAGGCGCCGGCGATCCTGATCGGCCACAGCCTCGGCGGCGCCGCCGTGCTGGCGGCCGCCGGCGACATTCCCGATGCGAAAGCCGTCGTGACGATCGCCGCGCCTTCGGATCCGGGCCATGTCACCAACATGTTCAAGGACGGCCTCGAGGCGATCCGCCGCGACGGCTCGGCCGAGGTCTCGCTCGCGGGGCGCCCGTTCCGGATCAGCAGCTCCTTCCTCGACGACATCGCCGAGCAGCGCCTGCTCGACAAGGTCAAGCATCTGCACAAGGCGCTGCTGGTGATGCACTCGCCTGTCGACGAGACCGTCGGCATCGACAACGCGACCCACATTTTCGTCGCTGCCAAGCATCCGAAGAGCTTCATCTCGCTCGATCACGCCGATCATCTCATCAGCAGCAAGCTAGATGCCGCCTATATCGCCGAGGTGATCGCGAGCTGGGCCGGCCGCTACGTCGCACCGGCGCCGGTCGAGCCGGCGGCCACCGATGGCCCGCGCGACGTCGTCGTGCGCGAGACGCGGGCGAGCAAGCTGCAGCAGAGCATCGCGCTCGGGCCCCACCATCTCACCGCAGACGAGCCGCTCTCCGTCGGCGGCCAGGACACCGGCCCGGGCCCCTACGACCTTCTGCTCGCGGCGCTCGGCGCCTGCACCTCGATGACGATGCGGCTCTATGCCGATCGCAAATTGCTGCCGCTCGACCTGATCACCGTGACCCTGCGTCACAACAAGATCCATGCGGAGGACTGCGCGGCGTGCGAGACCAAGGTCGGGCTGATCGATCAGCTCGAGCGCGAGATCCACATGGACGGCGCGCTCGATGAGGAGCAGCGCAGGAAGCTGATGGAGATCGCCGACAAGTGCCCGGTGCACCGGACGCTGACGTCGGAGATCCGCATCGTCACGCGTGCGACGGACTGAGCTAACGCGCCGCTTCCGGCTCCATCTTCAGCGGCCGCACGCGCAAGGCGCCGCGCAGGCCTGCGGCCGTGCCGATGAAAATGCCGGTGATGGCAACGAACGATGGCAGCGCCAAAGTGGAGAGTCCCGTGAGCCCCTGCCCGACCGAGCAGCCCAGCGCCATCACGCCGCCGATGCCCATCAGCGCGGCGCCGCCAACCGAGCGCAGCATGTGATTCGGCGAGTGAAAACCTTCGAGCTTGAAGCGGCGCGTGACCAGCGCCGTCACGAGACTCCCCGCCAGCACGCCAGCGACCGTTGCAATGCCGAAGTTCACCGTCGAGCCGGTCGACAGCATCACATATTGCAGGCCGTCGGCGATCGGCGCGACGAAGGTGAGCGAGCCCACCGGCACCGGATTGAACTCATCGGCGCCGAGATAGCCGGTCGCAAACCATCCGGCCGCGACCAGCAGGCCGACGACGAGACCGGCGAGCATCTGCCCCGGTGCGCGCCGGAACGGCGCATGCGCGAAGGCGAACACGATCAACACGCTGCCGAGCGCGAGCGCCGGCAAGAGGCGCGCTGGCGCACCGTGCAGGCCGCCGGCCGACAGCAGCGCAGGAAGCGATGTCGCCGCGGCCGTGGTCTGCGAGGCCTGCATCAGCGCGATGCGCAACGGCGCGATCAGGCCCTTCAACGTCATCTCCGCTGCGATCGCCAGCACCGTCACCACGACGAAGGAGCGCAAATTGCCGCGGCCGAGCAGCACCAGCGCGCGCGAGCCGCAACCGTTGGCGAGCACCATGCCGTAGCCGAACAGGACACCGCCCAAGAGCATCAGCGGCACCGAGAAGGTCGGCTGCAGATAGATCGACTTGCCGAGATCGACGGCCCCGTTGGCCGCGAGCAGCTGTGTGGCGACGATGGCGATGCCCATCGCCAGGGCGAAAGTTCGCACCAGCCGGCGGTCGCCGTCGGCCCACCAGCCGCGCAGGCTGCTCATCATGCAGAAGCCGCTGAGCAGCCCGACCACGCCATAGATCAGGCCGATCATGAGACCGGCCATCACGGCCAGATTGGCGGCTTCGGGCACGTTCAGGAATCCTTCCGGTTGCGGACAACACGCGCGTTGCGCAGGCAGCGCTTTCGCTTGACGCGCGCAGAATATTTGCCACGATGTCGCACCTAACTAGATGAGAATGCTTGTTCCAACAAGCATCGACGGGAGAGAACGCCGTGATTTCAGAAACGCATCCTCAGGGGTGGCCGACGCATCGCGCATGCATGGAGGCCGCACGGTGAGCGGCGTGGCGACACTTTCCCCCGACGCTCTCGCCCGCGCCTGCGCCGACGCGATGTGGCAGGATGATCGCGCCAGCCAGGGGCTCGGCATGCACATCGTCGAGATCGGCCCCGGACGCGCCACCCTGCAGATGCAAGTGCAGCCTCACATGGTCAACGGCCATGGCATCGCCCATGGCGGCTTCATCTTCACGCTGGCCGATTCCGCCTTCGCATTCGCCTGCAACTCGCACAACGACCGCACCGTGGCCGCACAGGGCAGCATCAGCTTCATCCGCCCCGGCAAGCTCGGCGACGTTCTGCTTGCCCGCGCGCACGAGGTGTCGCGCAGCGGGCGCTCCGGCATCTATGATGTCCGCGTTACGGCAGGCGACACGGTGATCGCCGAATTCCGCGGCCATTCGCGCAGCATCGGCGGCACGCTGGTCCCGGCCGCCGCGAGCTGATCCGCTTCCCTATCGCCCCGCGCCCCCGCCGGAGGACCTGACCATGACATCGACCAAGCTTCAATCGACCGGCAGCTACGTTCCCGAGATGGACGAAACCGAGCGGGCCTCGCGCGACGAGATCATGGCGCTGCAGACCCGCCGGCTCGCCTGGTCGCTCAAGCACGCCTACGACAACGTCGCCCATTACCGCCAGGCTTTCGACAAGGCCGGCGTGCATCCGTCGGATTTCCGCGAGCTTGCCGATCTGGGCAAGTTTCCGTTCACGGTGAAGACCGACCTGCGCGACAATTACCCGTTCAACATGTTCGCCGTGCCGCGCGAGCAACTGGTACGGGTGCACGCCTCCTCGGGCACGACCGGCAAGCCGATCGTGGTCGGCTATACCCGCAACGACATCGCGACCTGGTCGGCCGTGATGGCACGCTCGATCCGCGCCGCCGGCGGCCGCAGCGGCATGATCATCCACAACGCCTATGGCTACGGCCTGTTCACCGGCGGCCTCGGCGTCCACTACGGCGCCGAGCAGCTCGGCTGCACGGTGGTGCCGATCTCCGGCGGCATGACCGAGCGGCAGGTGCAGCTGATCAATGATTTCCGCCCTGACATCATCACCGTGACGCCAAGCTACATGCTGGCAATCCTCGACGAGTTCAAGCGTCAGGGCCTCGATCCGCGGCAGAGTTCGCTCAGGATCGGCATCTTCGGCGCCGAGCCATGGACCAATGCAATGCGCGCCGAGATCGAGGACGCATTTGCGATGGATGCCACCGACATCTACGGCCTGTCCGAGGTGATCGGCCCTGGCGTGGCGCAGGAATGCCTGGAAACCAAGGACGGACTGCACATCTGGGAGGATCACTTCTATCCGGAGATCGTCGATCCCGACACCGGCAAGGTGCTGCCCGACGGCGAGATGGGCGAACTGGTGTTCACCTCGTTGACCAAGGAGGCCTTCCCCGTCATCCGCTATCGCACCCGCGATCTGACCCGGCTGCTGCCGGGCACCGCGCGGCCGGGCATGCGACGGATGGAGAAGGTCACGGGCCGCTCCGATGACATGATCATCCTGCGCGGCGTCAACCTGTTCCCGTCACAGATCGAGGAGATCCTGCTGTCGACCGAATGGTGCGGCGGCCATTTCATGTTGGAGCTGACGCGCGAGGGCCGCATGGACGAGCTGACGATCTACGCGGAGTCGCGACCGGAGCATTGGGACGAGACCGGCCTCGGCGCGCATGCCGAGCGCATCTCCATCCACATCAAGAACACCATCGGCCTCACGGCAAAGGTGAAAGTCGTCCCGCCCGACACGCTGGAGCGCTCGGCCGGCAAGGCGAAACGGATCAAGGACAAGCGGCCGGTGGGGTAGCCGTTCAGAGATGAATCGAGGTTGAGCGCCGATGACAGTGAGCTCCCTCGCCCCGCCTGCGGGGAGAGGGTTGGGGTGAGGGGGACTCTCCACGCACCGAACTCGCGGAGAGTCCCCTCACCCGGATTGCATCTAACGATGCAATCCGACCTCTCCCCGCAAGCGGGGCGAGGTGCAGCGAGCGAGCCGAGCGAGCGTGCTCACATCAGCCTCGATCAGCAGTCGAAATTTCGCGGCCACTACCTCACACATGATCGTAGTCCACCACCACGCGCTCCGTCACCGGCCTGGCCTGGCACGTGAGCACAAAGCCAGCCTGCAGCTCCCATGGCTCCAGCGAGTAGTTCAGCTCCATCTCCGCTCTCCCCTCCACCAGCTTGGCGCGGCAGGTCGAGCACATGCCGCCCTTGCAGGCGAAGGGCAAGTCCACACCGGCGCGAAGCGCGGCGTCGAGAATGGCCTCGCCGTCGGCGACCGGGACCTCGCGGCGCTTGCCGTCGATGATCAGCGCGGCGATCGCCTTGGGGGGCGCCGTATCAGGCACAACAGCTTTCGGCCGCGGCTTGCCGCCGGCGCCCGAGACGAAGCGCTCGACATGGACGCGCTCGTCAGCGATGCCGAGCGCGCGGCAGGTGGCCGCGATGTCCTCGCTCATGCCGGTGGGGCCGCAGATGAAGATATGATCGATGCTCTCGGCCGGCACCAGCGAACGCAGCAGCACGCGCACCTTCTCGCCGTCGAGCCGGCCGTGCAGGATCGGCAGATCCTGCTCCTCACCGGAGATGACGTGGAACACCGAGAAGCGGTCGAGGAAGCGATCCTTCAGCTCCTCGAGCTGTTCGCGGAACAGCATGCCTGCGGTGGTGCGGTTGCCGTAGAACAGGAAGAAGCGGCTGTGCGGCTCCCGCGCCAGCACGGCTTTCACGATCGAGAGGATCGGCGTGATCCCGGAGCCGGCGGCAAGGCCGACGTGAGTCCGCGCGGCCTCAGGCTGCAGTGCCACGCCAAAACGGCCGGTCGGCGTCATGACGTCGATCTCGTCGCCGCGCCTCAATTCGTCGGTGACGAAGCTGGAGAATGCGCCGCCATCGACACGCTTCACGGCGATCCGGATCTCGTCGTCATCGGGACCGGAGCAGATCGAATAGGAGCGCCGGACCTCCTCGCCGCCGAGCGTGGTCTTGAGCGTGAGGTATTGCCCTGGCGCGAAGCGATAGTCATCGGCAAGCTCGTTCGGAATCGCAAAGGTCAGCGACACCGCATCGGGCGCCTCCCGGCGCAGGTCACG
Organism: Bradyrhizobium sp. SZCCHNR1043; assembly: GCF_032489675.1. NCBI lineage: Bacteria > Pseudomonadati > Pseudomonadota > Alphaproteobacteria > Hyphomicrobiales > Nitrobacteraceae > Bradyrhizobium > Bradyrhizobium sp. SZCCHNR1043. Next base: position 451,513 of record NZ_JAUEYN010000004.1, on the reverse strand, counting down.
GACGGCGAGACGATGGAAGCGTGGCGTTGTCGACATCGGGTTCATCCTCCCGTCATTGCGAGGAGCGAAGCGACGAAGCAATCCAGGGCTCCGGGCGTGGCCCTGGATTGCTTCGCTTCGCTCGCAATGACGGCTGTGGCATCAGTGGCACTTGAAATAATCGAACGGCTCGCGGCACGATCTGCAGCGCCACAGCGCCTTGCACGAGGTCGAGCCGAACTCGGCGAGTTGCTCGGTGTCGACGGATCCGCATTGCGGACACGCAACCTCGGCCACGCCAAACAGCGCGCGCCGGCCGCTCGACGGCTGCGGCGGCGCGATGCCGTACTCCCGCAACTTGCGGCGACCCTGCTCGCTCATCCAGTCCGTGGTCCAGGCCGGCGACAGCACAGTGCGCACGCTGGCCTCGCGGAAGCCGGCTCGCTCCAGCGCCAGCTCGATCTCGAGCGCGATCATGTTCATCGCCGGGCAACCGGAATAGGTCGGCGTGATCGCGACGTCGACCCGTTCCCCGACCACCTCGACCTCGCGCAGCACGCCGAGATCGTCGATCGTCAGCACCGGGATTTCCGGATCGACCACCGACGCCGCCGCCTCCCAGGCACGCTGGCGCAGCTCAGCCGGGCTCAATTCGGCGACTACCACGACGCACCGGGGAAGCTGCGCTGCATGTATTGCAGCTCGCTGAGGAGATGGCCGAGATGCTCGCTGTGACGCCCGTCGCGGCCGCCCTGCTGCATCCAGTCGTTCTCCGGCAGCACCAAGGTCGCCTCACGCGCGACATGCGAGACGATCGACAGCCATTCCGGCAGCAGCATCGTCGGATCGATCGCGATGCCGGCATCGATCAGGCCGCGCTCCGCATCGTCGACACTGAACATCTCTCCCGTATAGGCCCAGAGATCGTCGATCGCAGCCTGCCCGCGGCGGTGGCTTTCGTCGGTGCCGTCACCGAGCCGGATCACCCATTCGCTGGCATGGCGCAGATGATAGGCGCATTCCTTCTCAGACTTGGCCGCGATCGCCGCCAGCGTCGCATCGGTGGAGCCCATCATGCCCCGCCAATAGAGATCGGCGAACGCCGCGTAGAAGAGCTGGCGCACCATCGTATGCGCGAAGTCACCATTCGGGCGTTCGACCAGCAGCAGGTTACGGTACTGTCTGACGTCGCGGAGATAAGCGAGCTTGTCCTCGTCGTTGTCGCAGCCCTCGACCTTGGCGGCGTAGCCATAGAGCTCGCGCGCCTGGCCGATCAGGTCGAGCGCCATGTTGGACAGCGCCATGTCCTCTTCCAGCATCGGCGCATGGCCGCACCATTCGGAGAGGCGATGGCCGAGGATCAGCGCATCGTCGGCGCGGCGCAAGGTGTAGAGCACCAGCGGCGTTTCGGAGACGGTGATCGAGGGTGCGGTCATGGTTGTGATCCGATCAGCCCGCCACGAACTCCGTCATTGCGGGCGCAGCGAAGCAATCCAGGGATTCATCCGAGCAGGCAGTCTGGATTGCTTCGCTGCGCTCGCAATGACGACGGCTGAGATCCTCAGCCGATCACATATGCCCGACTTCCTCGGGCACCTCGTAGAACGTCGGGTGGCGATAGATCTTCGACTCCGCCGGCTCGAACATCATGCCCTTGTCGGCGGGATCGGACGCGGTGATCGCGCTCGACGGCACCACCCAGATCGACAGACCCTCGCCGCGGCGGGTGTAGATGTCGCGCGCGGCCTGCAGCGCCATGGTCGCATCCGGCGCATGCAGCGAGCCGCAATGCTTGTGCGCGAGCCCGTTGCGGCTGCGGATGAAGACCTCCCACAACGGCGTGTTCGGCGTCGCCATTTCGATCTCCCTGCTATTCGGCCGCTTGCGCCATCTGGCGCCGCGCGCGCTTCTCTGCATAGGCCGCGGCGGCCTCGCGCACCCAGGCGCCGTCGGCATGCGCCTTGCGGCGCGCCGCCATCCGGTCGCGGTTGCACGGGCCGTTACCGGCCAGCACCTGCTTGAACTCGTTCCAGTCGATCGGGCCGTGGCGCCAATGGCCCTGCTCGTCCTGCTTCATCTCGGGATCAGGAATGGTGAGCCCAAGATACTGCGCCTGCGGCACGGTGGCATCGATGAACTTCTGGCGCAGCTCGTCATTCGAGAAGCGCTTGATCTTCCACTTCGTCGAGGTGTCGCTGTGCTGGCTGGCCTGGTCGGGCGGGCCGAACATCATCAGCACCGGCCACCACCACCTGTTCAGCGCATCCTGCGCCATCGCCTTCTGCTCGGCGGTGCCGCGGCAGAGCGTCAGCATGATCTCGTAGCCCTGCCGCTGATGGAACGATTCCTCCTTGCAGACGCGGATCATCGCGCGCGCATAGGGACCATAGGAGCAGCGGCACAACGGAATCTGGTTCATGATCGCGGCGCCGTCGACCAGCCAGCCGATCACACCGATATCCGCCCAGGTCAGGGTGGGATAGTTGAAGATCGAGGAGTACTTCGCCTTGCCGGCCAGCATCGCATCGACCAGCTCCTCGCGCGAGGCGCCGAGCGTCTCGGCGGCGGCGTAGAGATACAGCCCATGGCCGCATTCGTCCTGGACCTTGGCGAGCAACGCCGCCTTGCGGCGCAGGCTCGGCGCGCGCGTGATCCAGTTGCCCTCGGGCAGCATGCCGACGATTTCGGAATGGGCGTGTTGGGAGATCTGCCGGATCAGCGTCTTGCGATAGGCCGACGGCATCCAGTCATTGGGCTCGATGCGCTCCTCGGCATCGATGCGGGCCTGAAAGCGCGAGGCGCGTCCAGCGTCCTCGGCGAAGCTGCCCTCCTCGGGCGAATTGAGCGCCTGCGTGTACATGCGGCGGCGTCCTCCCAGGACTTGGTTGCCGCCAATATATAACGATATTTTATCCGTGCAATCGAATTCTGTAATATATCAGGGTGCCTCATGCACGTCGGCGAAACGCCGCTGCAGCGCCGCGCCGGCCTCCGGCAACGGGCCCTGATCGTTGGTCGCATGGGCGTCGAGCCAGCGCTCGGAACCCGGCAGCAGCAACCGATAGATCTCGCCACACAGCGCCCGGGCCTGCCGTCCCGGCCAATTCCCCGGCAGCAACTCGGCCGGCAGCAGCGGATCGCGCAGCACGATGCGCCGGTAGTGGTGGATCAGCAGGATCCGCGCGGTGAAGGCCTGGCCGGCGGAGAGCGCCTCGCCGCGCGCGATGCTGTCCTTGAGCGGCGCAAAGGAGGCGGTGAACTTGCGGTACGCCTCCGCCGTCCGCTCCAGCGCCCAACTCTCGGCCACCAGCCGCCGTGCCATGTCGGAGCCGGCCGACGCCTGCAGGCGGATGGCACCCTCCACAGCGTCAGGGACGGCGATGCTCGCGGGGGCCACGAACACGCCGGGCAGCGGGCTGCCGAAACCGGCATCGCGCAGGGCGGCGCGCGCCTGCTCGCGATCATCGGCGCTGCCGATGAGCAGCAGTTCGAAGCTGCCGTTCCATTCCGTCGGCGGCGAATCGTAGATGTGGCGGGTGGCACCGGCGAAGGTCTGCTCGCCGCGACGGGTCAGGCGATAGAAGCTGTTGCGGCCTATTCTGGTGCGCTCGAACCAGCCTTCCGCCGTCAGCCGCGACATCGCCGTGCGCACCACGCCGCCGTCGATGGCCAGCCCTTCGAAGAAGGCGAGCAAGGTGCCGAGCCAAACGCTGCCGCCCCGCGGCACGATGGCGTCGCCGAACACGGTGATGATCAGCGACCCCGTGCGCGACGGCTCGCTCTTGAGCTGATGGACGATCCGGGACAGCGGCTGCGGCATGGCGAAGGCTTTAGCCGGTTTCACCCGATCGCAAAAGAAAAGGCCCGCACGATGCGGGCCTTGCAGGTTGATCGTCTGACGCGCGAGACGCGCTCAGGCGGTCTTGTTGTAGGCCTTGGCCATGTTCTCCTGGGCGAGCTTGGCACCCTCGGTGACGAGCTTGCCGACATACTCGCTGGTCGACTTGGCGCGCGCGACGAGCGCCTCGCCACGGGCACGGGCCAGCTCACCCTGGATCTGAACGGCCTCGCTGATCGACTTGGCGGACGCCAGCCGGTCGATGCCGTCGAAGAAGGCCTCGGTGTCCTGATACAGCGCCTGCTGAATGTTGCGGCTGATCTTGCCGGCCTCGGTCACGCCGTCGAACACAGCGGTCTCGATCGCCGACGTCACCTTCTCGGAGCCAGCGAGGGCCTCCGCAGCGCGCTCCTTGGCGGTCGACGCGGTCTTCTTGACGAACTCCCGCGCGGACTCCGGCACTTCCATCGTCTGCAGGTTCTTGAACGCGTCGGTCACCGGTGCAAAGGCATCCTTGACGGTGTCGAACACGGTATTGGTCTCGGTGGTCATGGCTGTCTCCATCCTCAATGGTTCTGAGCTATGGGCTCACTCCGTCCCTTATGAAACCGGAGTGGCTCAGCTATATCATTCCGAATGGTGCGTCGCAACATAAATGTTGCAATGCACCATCTTGGGATAAGAGGTAAGGACTCGCCACCTCAGAGCGCCCCGCGCAAGTCGGGGCGTTCGGGCGACCCTCAGTGCTCGGCAGGGGCGCCGCCGTGCTTCTTGTTGCGGTTCTTCCCCGACCGGGCCGGCTCGGCCGGCTTTGGAGCCGCATCATCAGCCTTGGGCGCGGCGTCGACCGGCTGCGACGGCTTCATCGTGTCGAGCATGGCCCGGATCTCGCGCAACTCTGCCTCGATCGCGACAGTCGGTGACGGATCGGGTATTTTGGCAGCGTTCAGCGCCTGGTCGAGCAATGCTTTGATCTCGCTCAACTGGGGCGTGACGTCGACGGCGGGTTTTGCCGCCGGTTGCGGAGCCTTGGTTGCGGCAAGAAGCTCGTTGAGCAAGTCCTTGATCCCCTTCAAGTCCGGCGTGACGTCGCGCGGCGGCGCCACGACTGGCGCGGCCGCCTTGGACGCGGAGAGAAGCGAATCGAGCATGCTCTTGATCTCGTTCAACTGCGGAGCGGGATCGGCGGGCGCCTTCGCAGGCACCTGTGTGGAAGCCAGCAGCTCCTTCAACAGCGCCCGTGTCTCCGCCAGCTCGCCCTCGATGGAGGCGAGCCGCTCATTCAAGGCGGTGAGCTGACCACGGCTCGGCACGTTCATGCCGGCGAAGTAGTTTTCCATCAGATCGACCATGGGCTTCTGTCCGTTTCCTGAACCAGTTGCGGGATCATTGGAGGATGGACGGGGCGTCACGCCCATCGGGCGCAGCCGCGTGAAGGCGCTGAAGCTCCTCTGCATCTCACCGACCATCTGCTGCCAGAATGCGATCGGGTCGCCGGATTTGTTCGCCATCGGCACGCTCCTTCAGACCAACACAAGACTCAAACACAATCTCTCATAGCATGCCTTCGTTGCGGTGCGGGAGAACTTGTAGTTTGCTTCTCTCAAGCAACAGACCCATGCCATAGAGGGTTCCAAGGCTTTGAACGAGGGATCAAGTGACTGCAACTGCTCATCAGCTGCCGCAGACTGTGCGCGCCAACGGTATCGACATCTGCTATGAGATCTTCGGCGACCCGGCTGCCCCTCCCCTCGTGTTGATCATGGGCCTCGGCGGGCAGATGATCATCTGGTATGATGAGTTCTGCGAACAGCTCGCAAGCCGCGGCTTCCGCGTGATCCGCTTCGACAACCGCGACATCGGCCAGTCGAGCAAGCTGCATGGCGGTCGCCGGTTGACGCCGTTCGAGCTGATCAAGCTGCGCTTCTTCAACATTCCCGTCTCCGCACCCTACAAGCTGCTCGACATGGCCAAGGACACGGTCGGCCTGATGGACGCGCTCGACATCAAGTCGGTGCATCTGGTCGGCGCCTCGATGGGCGGCATGATCGCGCAGGAGATCGCGATCTCCTTTCCGCATCGCGTGCGCTCGCTGACGTCGATCATGTCGACGACCGGCAATCCGCGCATCCCGCCGCCGACGCGCGAGGTCGCGATGCTGCTGATGGCGCCGCCGCCGAAGACCAAGGACGAGTACATCAAGCGCTTCCAGAAGACCTGGAAGGCGCTGCGCGTCGGCTCATTTCCCGAGGACGAGGCAAGTGACGTGGCGCTCGCCGAACGCTGCTTCGCGCGCGGCATCAATCCCGCCGGCGTCGGACGTCAGTTGCGCGCGATCCTGGCCTCCGGCAGCCGCAAGCCGCGGCTGCATCTGGTGACGGCGCCGACACTCGTGATCCACGGCAAGGTCGACCCGCTGGTCCATCCCACCGCCGGCAAGGACACCGCGGAGTCGATTCCAAATGCCAAGCTCCTGATGATCGACGGCATGGGCCACGCCACTCCGCGGCCGATGTGGCCGCAGATCATCGACGCGATCGCCGAGCACGCGCACGGCGCGAATGCGCAGGCGGCTTAGGAGAGCCGACGCGCTGCGTCGGCAGGCTTGACGACACCTGTTGTTGTTTGTTGTTTGGCTCGGCCGCAGCCTCTCACTCGGACGTGCAATCTGCCTCGGCCGTTCTTCAACCGAACCGTCGCCGCCGCCATTCGATCAGCTTGGCGCTGACCTCCGCGGGCTGCTCCTGCTGCGTCCAATGGCCGCTGTCGCGGACGAGATGTTTCTCCAGGTCCGGCACCAGCTTCTCCATGCCGTCAGCGGCCGAGGGCGGCAGCACGGCGTCGTTCTCCGCCATGATCATCAGTGCCGGCACCCGCACCGTATGATCGAGCCCTTCCGAGCGCTGCCAGTTCCGTGTCATGTTGCGATACCAGTTGATGCCGCCGGTGAAGCCGGTGCGTGTGAAGGTGTCGACGAACACCTGCTTCTCCGCCTCCGACAGGATCGGCTGCCGCATGTCCTTGGCGGCGTCATAGGCCGCGATCATCTGTGGGAACGCCAGGTTGAGCGATGGCGAGGCTGCGATCCAGCCGGCCGGCGGCTCCGTCGGCGGCGCATCGCTGCGCGGCAGCGGCTTGCGCATGAAGGCATCGAAGGTCTCCGCGACGCGGCTGCCGAAGATGCGATCCGGCTCGCGTGCGGGATCCTGGAACTGCACGATGTACATCATGTCGCCGAACCGCTTACGCATGATGGCAATGGGATCAGCGGGCGCGCGTGGCAGATGCGGCGTGTTGATGCCGACGACGCCGGCGACACGCTGCGGATAGCGCAGCGGCATCTGCCAGACGACGAAGCCGCCCCAGTCGTGACCGACGAAGATCGCCTTGTCGATCTTCAGGTGATCGAGCAGACCGACGAGGTCGGCGGTGAGATGCTCGAGATCATAGGCCTCGACCGGCTCCGGCCGGTCTGTCGCGCCATAGCCGCGCTGATCGGGTGCGATGACGCGGATGCCGGCCTCGGCCAGCGCCTTGATCTGATGCCGCCAGGAAAAGGCCAGTTCCGGCCAGCCGTGACAGAGGATCATCGGTGGCCGGTCGCTGACGGGGCCCGCCTCGTAATAGCCCATGCGGATGCCGTTGGTCGTCGCGAACTGCAGCGCCGGCATCCAAGACGGATCGGTCATGCATCCTCCCCTGAAGCTGTTCAGCCGGCATTTTTCGACCGGTCTTCGGCGTCGGCGTGGAGCCCGCTCCATGCCGTGACGTCACGCCGCTTCTCTTCGGAGTTCCGCACAAGCGAAACCCGCGCAGCCGCCGGCCGCGTCAGGCCGACTTCTTGTCGTTCGAGCGGCTGCCGCCGAGGCCCGTCATGGTCAGCATCAGGTCCTGAAACCGTTCGGCCAGGCGGGGATCGAAGGTGAACCAGCTCTGCATGATGGCTTCGGGCGTCAGCTTGTCGATGTTGCTCGTCATCTGGTTCTGCAGCCGGTCCATGACCGCGGCCTGCATCGGACCGACATCGGGAAGTCCGAAAAACTGCCGCGCTTCGAGCGGTGTGCAATCGATCTCGATATTGACTTTCATGTCCGCTCCGCTGTTCGAACCATCCCGACGCGAGCCCCGGGCCGGGCTCCCTTCACCAGGAACGCCCATCCCGGACTCGCGGCAGGGGGTGTCAGTATCACCGCGCCGCCCCCCCTCTAGCAAGCGGCGCGTTGCTGCAGGTGCGCAATTCCCGGGACATGGTCAATCCGGAGCCTTCCGCCCCATCCCGGACGCCGCCTCTCGCGTGCGCCGCACAGCGGCGGCGGGGGATAACCATATCGTTTAGGCTTAAACAAACTGCACTTGTGTGCCGCCGCTGAACTCTGGCAACATATTCGGATCGATCTGCCGCGGGTCGTACGGCGCACCGCCAGGCCAGAGCCAACGGGATCAGTTCATTCCGGCGCGGCATCAGACTTGCAAGCATATCGCCCGGCGTCTTGTTGCTTCTTGAAGTTCGTGCAAGAGGCGCTGCAGAAATCACGAACTTCGAAGCAAGGCAGGCCGGACACAATCGCGCCTGCCGAGAAAACAAGCGTCAAACGCGGAGAATTTGAACATATGTCGGGACGCAAATCCCTGCTCATCGCGGCAGCGGTCGCATTCGGCCTCGCCGTCATGCCGGCCTCGGCCCAGACCCTGCGCTACGCCAACCAGGGCACCCTGAAGTCGCTCGATCCCTATACCTTCAAGGAATCGACCACGATTGCGCACCATGCCCACGTCTATGAGGGACTGACCGCGCGCGACAAGGACCTGAAGATCGTCCCCGCGCTGGCCGAGAGCTGGGAAACGCCCGAGCCGACCCGCTGGCGCTTCCATCTGCGCAAGGGCGTCAAGTTCCACAATGGCGAACCCTTCACCGCCGACGACGTGATCTTCTCCGCCGATCGCGTCCGCGCCACCGGCTCCAACTTCCTCTCCAACGTTCCGCCGGACGCAAAATTCATCAAGGTCGACGACTACACCGTCGACGTGAAGCTCGATGCCCCCAATCCCATCCTGATCTCGCAATGGGATACGTGGTACATCATGAGCAAGAAGTGGTGCGAGGACAACAACTCGGTCGCGCCGACGCCGGTGTCGGCAACCACGCCGAGCTACGCCGCGCTGCATGAGAACGGCACCGGCCCCTTCATCATCGAGAGCCATCAGCCCGGTGTGAAGACCGTGTTCAAGGTCAATCCGAACTGGTGGGGCAAGCCCGAGCACAATCTGAAGGAGATCGTGTTCACCACCATCGCCTCCGACGCCACGCGCGTCGCCGCGCTGCTGTCCGGCGAGGTCGACATCATCGAGCCGGTTCCGGTGCAGGACATCGGCCGCGTCGATTCGAGCCCGAACGCCCAGGTCCTGAAGGGGCCCGAGCTGCGCACGATCTTTCTCGGCATGGACGAGACCCGTGACGAGCTGCTCTACTCCAACGTCAAGGGCAAGAACCCGTTCAAGGACATCCGCGTCCGCGAGGCCTTCTACAAGGCCATCGACATCGAGCTGATCAAGACCCGCGTCATGCGCGGCCTGTCGACGCCGTCGGCGCTGATGATCGCGCCGCAGCTCTATGCGCTGTCGAAGGAGTTCACGCGGCCGAAATACGATCCCGACGCGGCCAAGAAGCTGCTGACGGAGGCCGGCTATCCCGACGGCTTCGAGGTCGGCATGGACTGCCCCAACGACCGCTACGTCAACGACGCCGCGATCTGCCAGGCCGTCGTCGGCATGCTCGCGCGCATCGGGGTCAAGGTGAACCTGAATGCGCAGCCCAAGGCGCAGTACTTCGCCAAGGTGCTGAAGCCCGGCGGCTACAACACGTCGTTCTTCCTGCTCGGCTGGACGCCGTCGTCGATGGACGCCCACAACGTGATGCACGACATCATGGGCTGCCGTGACGACGCCAAGGACGCCACCCGCGGCGAAGCCAATCTCGGCAATTACTGCAACAAGGAGTTCGACGCTCTGACCGACAAGGTCCTGGTCGAGACCGATACCGCCAAGCGCGATCAGTTGATCAAGCAGGCCTTCGAGATCGGCATCAAGGATTACGGCTACATCCCGCTGCATCAGCAGGCGGTGGCCTGGGGCGTCTCGAAGAAGGTGAAGATCCCGCTGCGCGCCGACAACGCCGTGCTGCTGTTCCTCGCCACCAAGACCGAGTAGTCCACACGCAACGACTAGTCCCGGAAAGCAGAACTGCTTTTCGGGACTTTTCATTTCCTGCGGCAAGTGCTACGCGCCGCCGCATCTCGAAGGATCTGAAAGGATCAGATGCTCGCCTTCGCGCTTCGCCGAGCAATTCAGGCCATCGGCGTCATGATCGCCGTCGGAATCATCGCGTTCGCCATGTTCCGCTTCGCCGGAGATCCGGTGAGCCAGATCGTGCCGATCGACGCGTCGGCCGCGGAACGGGCCAGCATCCGCCAGTCGCTCGGCCTCGACGATCCCTTCATCGTCCAGTTCGGCCGTTATCTGTTCGACGCGGCGCAGTTCAAGTTCGGCGTCTCCTATCAGTTCCGGCAGCCGGTCTCCGATCTGCTCAAGGAGCGCATGCCGGCGACGCTGGAGCTCGCGATCTGCGCGACGATCCTGGCGCTGTTCTTCGGCATCCTGATGGGCGTGTTCTCGGCGCTGCACCGCGACTCCCTGCTCGCCAAGCTGTTCCAGATGGTATCGCTGATCGGCATCTCCTTGCCGACCTTCCTGATCGGCATCCTCCTGATCTATCTGTTCTCGGTCACGCTGGGCTGGCTGCCGTCGTTCGGCCGCGGCGACACCGTCAGGCTCGGCTGGTGGACATCAGGCCTGTTCACCGTCTCAGGCTGGAAGGCGCTGATCATGCCCTCGATCACGCTCGGCCTGTTCCAGATGACCTTGATCATGCGGCTGGTCCGCGCCGAGATGCTCGAGGTGCTGCGCACCGACTACATCCGCTTCGCCCGCGCCCGCGGGCTGACCACGCGCGCGATTCATTTCGGCCATGCGCTGCGCAACACGCTGGTGCCGGTGATCACCGTGGTCGGCCTGCAGTTCGGCTCGGTGATCGCGTTCTCGATCATCACCGAGCAGGTGTTCCAATGGCCGGGAATGGGCCTGTTGTTCGTGCAGGCGGTGCAGAACGTCGACATTCCGATCATGGCGGCCTACCTGATGATGGTGTCGCTGATCTTCGTCACCATCAATCTCGTGGTTGATATCCTCTACACCGTGGTCGATCCGCGCCTGCGCGCGACCATCAGCCGGCCGGCCTGATCATGAGCGACGCAGCCCTTCCCCACCCCACGCCCGTCGAGACGCCGCGCGCCGACGGATGGCTGAAGCGTGCGCTTGCGAGCGACCTGTTCTATTCCTTCCGCCGCTCCAAGCTGACGGTCGCCGCGGCCGTGATCACGCTGTTGTTCTTCCTGCTGGCGATCTTCGCGCCGCTGCTGTCGCCGCAGAACCCGTTCGACCCGGCCCAATTGCAGCTGTTGAACTCGCGGATTTCGCCGCTATGGACCGCCGACGGACAGAGCCCGTTTTTGCTCGGCACCGACGAGCAGGGTCGCGACGTGCTCTCGGCCATCCTCTACGGCCTGCGGATTTCGCTCCTGGTCGGCGTTCTCGGCGTCGCCTTTTCCGGCGCGCTCGGCATCGGCCTCGGCCTGATCGCGGGCTATTTCGGCGGCCGGGTCGACACCGTGATCATGCGCATCGCCGACGTCCAGCTCACCTTTCCGCCGATCCTGATCGCTTTGCTGGTCAACGGCATCGCCAAGTCGGTGTCCGGCAACCGGCTGGACTGGCTCAGCATGCTGGTCGTGCTCGTGCTGGCGATCGGCCTCTCCTTCTGGGTGCAATATGCGCGCACGGTGCGGAGCTCAGTGCTGGTCGAGAAGAACAAGGACTACGTCGCCGCAGCTCAGCTGATCGGCCTGCCCGCGCCGGTCATCATGCTGCGCCACGTGCTGCCCAACACCACCGGTCCCGTGCTGGTGATCGCCACCATCAACCTGGCGCTGGCGATCATCACCGAGGCGACCTTGTCGTTCCTCGGCTCGGGCATGCCCGAAACGATGCCCTCGCTCGGGACCCTGATCCGGATCGGCAACAACTATCTGTTCGCCGGCGAATGGTGGATCGTCGCCTTCCCCGGCATCGCTTTGGCCGGACTGATCCTCGCCATCAACCTGCTCGGCGACTGGCTGCGCGACGCCCTCAACCCGAAACTGCGGTGACCCGCGTGAATGCGTCCTTCCAAGGCTTGAGCTCATGACCGCCCCCGTTCTGTCCGTGCGCAACCTGCAGGTCGAGTTCGCGACCCGGCGCGGCACCCTGCGCGCGATCGACGGCGTCTCCTACGACATCGCCAAGGGCGAGGTGCTCGGCGTCGTCGGCGAATCCGGTGCCGGCAAATCCGTCACCGGCCTCGCCGTGATCGGCCTGATCGATCCCCCGGGCCGCATCTCCGGCGGCGAGATCCAGCTCTCCGGCCTGCGGATCGACAACCTGCCGCCGGAGGAGATGCGCAAGGTGCGCGGCAAGCGCATCGGCATGATCTTCCAGGATCCGCTGACCTCGCTCAATCCGCTGTATCGCGTCGGCGACCAGATCATCGAGACCATCAGGACCCACACCAACCTCACCGAGCAGCAGGCGCGCAAGCGCGCCATCGACCTGCTCGCCGAGGTCGGCATATCGGCGCCCGAGAAGCGCATCGACGGCTATCCGCACGAATTCTCCGGCGGCATGCGCCAGCGCGTCGTGATCGCGCTGGCGCTGTGCGCCGAGCCGGAGCTGATCATCGCCGACGAGCCGACCACCGCGCTCGACGTTTCCGTGCAGGCGCAGATCATCTCGCTGATCAAGCGGCTCGGCCGCGACCACGGCACCGCCGTGATGCTGGTGACCCACGACATGGGCGTGATCGCCGAGACCTGCGACCGCGTCGCGGTGATGTATGCCGGCCGCGTGGCCGAGATCGGCCCGGTGCAGGAGGTGATCCAGAACCCGCTGCACCCCTATGCCAAGGGCCTGATGGGTGCGATCCCGACACTCGCGGGCGAGGAGAAGCGGCTGGTGCAGATCCCAGGCTCGATGCCGCGACTGTCCGCGATCCCGCCCGGCTGCTCGTTCAATCCGCGCTGCAGCTTCGCCTTCGACCGCTGCCGCGTCGACCGGCCGGAGCCGCTGCGCCAGGGCACGCAGGCCGTCGCCTGTCACCTCTATAATCGCGCGACGGAGACCGCGGCATGACCGATTTCGTCGAGGTCAAGAACCTGCGCCGGGTGTTCGACGTCTCGAAACCCTGGCTCAACCGCGTGATCGAGCGTCAGCCGCAGGAGTTCCTGAAGGCGGTCGACGGCGTCAGCTTCGGCATCAGGAAGGGCGAGACCTTCGCGCTGGTCGGTGAATCCGGCTCGGGCAAGACCACGGTCGCGCGCATGGTGGTCGGGCTGCTGGCGCCGACGTCGGGCGAGGTGATCATCGACGACGTGTCGATGAGCGATGCGCGCCAGGCCCAGGTGCGGCGCACGCTGCGCCGCCGCATCCAGATGGTGTTTCAGGATCCTTACGCGAGCCTCAATCCGCGCTTCCGCGTCGATAGCATCATCGCCGAGCCGATCCGCGCCTTTGACATCATCGAGGGTGAGCGCCAGATCAAGGACCGCGTCGGCGAGCTGCTGACCCTGGTCGGCCTGCATCCCGACGACGGCCAGAAGTTTCCGCACGAATTCTCCGGCGGCCAGCGCCAGCGCATCGCCATCGCGCGCGCGCTCGCCTCGGAGGCCGAGTTCATCGTCTGCGACGAGCCGACCTCGGCGCTCGACGTCTCCGTGCAGGCGCAGATCCTCAATCTGATGCGCGACCTGCAGGACAAGTTCGGCCTGACCTATCTGTTCATCAGCCACAATCTCGCGGTCGTGCGCCACATGGCGAGCCGCATCGGCGTGATGTATCTCGGCCGCATCGTCGAGATCGCGGACGGCCGCACGCTGTTCAGCGATCCGCGCATGCCCTACACCAAGATGCTGCTCGGCGCAGTGCCGGACCTGTCGATGTCCGGCCGCCAGCGCATTCCGGTCAAGGGCGAGATCCCGAACCCGATCAACCCGCCTCCGGGCTGCACCTTCAACCCACGCTGTCCCCTTGCATTCGATCTGTGCCGGCAGCAGGCGCCCGAGCTGATCGGCGGCGTTGCCTGCCATGCGGTGAACCAGCCGGCTGCAGCCGCTGTGCCGGCCTGAGTTGTGATGAGCGATGAGGCGAAATTTGAATGGGTCGTCATTGCGGGGAGCGAAGCGACGAAGCAATCCAGGGCGTCATCCACGGTCCTGGATTGCTTCGCTTTCGCTCGCAATGACGGCGACTCGATAGGATAGGCAAAGCCAGCAATGAGCTTCATCAACCCCGATCCCTTCACGACCCGCCCCGAGATCGACGGCACCTTCGGCGTCGTCACCTCGACGCACTGGCTGGCCACCGCCGTCGGCATGGCGATGCTGGAGCGCGGCGGCAACGCCTTCGATGCCGGCGTCGCGGCGGCCTTCACCCTGCAGGTGGTGGAGCCGCATCTGAACGGTCCCGGCGGCGACGTGCCGATCATCCTGCACGACGTCAGACGCGGACGCACCGAGGTCATCTGCGGCCAGGGCCCGGCGCCATCAGGCGCCACCATTGCGCACTACAAGCGCGAGGGCCTCGACATGGTGCCCGGCACCGGCCTGCTCGCGGCCTGCGTGCCCGGCACCTTCGAGTCCTGGATGCTGCTGCTGCGCGACTATGGCACGATGCGGCTGCGCGACGTGCTGGAACCGGCGATATCCTACGCGCGCGACGGCTATCCGCTGGTCGAGCGCGTCTCCGCGACGATCCAGACCGTCGAGCAGCTGTTCAAGACGCATTGGCCGACCTCGGCCGCGCTCTATCTGCCCAATGGCGAGGTGCCGAGGCCGGGCACGCTGTTCACCAATCCACAGCTCGCGGAAACCTACGCGCGCATCCTGAGTGAAGGCGAAAGCGCGGGTGCTGATCGCGACGCGCAGATCGAGCGCGCGCGCAAGGCCTGGTCGCAGGGCTTCGTCGCCGAGGCGATCGACCGCTTCTGCCGGACGCAGGAAGTGATGGACGTCTCGGGTTCGCGCCATAAGGGCGTGCTCACGGCCGACGACATGGCGCGCTGGCAGCCGACCATCGAGGTGCCGCCGACCTACGACTACGGCCGCTACACCGTGTGCAAGGCCGGCGTCTGGAGCCAGGGCCCGGTGCTGCTGCAGCAGCTCGCACTGCTCAAGGGCTTTGCGCTCGACGGCCTCGATCCGACCGGACCCGACTTCATCCATTGGCAGATCGAAGCGGCGAAGCTTGCGTTCGCTGACCGCGAGGCATTCTACGGCGATCCGAAGTTTGCCGACATCCCGATCGGCACGCTGCTGTCCGATGCCTACAACGACGAGCGGCGCAAGCTGATCACCGACAAGGCCTCGCTCGAGCTGCGTCCCGGCACGCTCGACGGCTACGGCGCCAAGGTGAAGCTGCGCGAGGCCCAAGGCCACCGCGAGGCCGTCGGCGCAATGGGCTCGGGCGAGCCGACCGTCGGCCGCTTCGGCGAGGTGCGCGGCGACACCGTGCATTTCGACATCATCGATTCCCAAGGCAACATGATCTCGGCCACGCCGTCCGGCGGCTGGCTGCAATCATCGCCGGTCATCCCCGAGCTCGGCTTCTGCCTGGGGACTCGCGCGCAGATGTTCTGGCTGGAGGAGGATCATCCAGCCGCGCTGGTGCCGGGCAAGCGGCCGCGCACCACGCTGTCGCCGACCATGGCGCTGCGCGACGGCGAGCCCTACGTCGCCTGGGGCTCGCCCGGCGGCGACCAGCAGGACCAGTGGAACACGCAGTTCTTCCTGCGCCACGTCCATGCCGGCATGAACCTGCAAGAGTCGATCGACGCGCCGGCGTGGCACTCCGAGCATTTCCCGATCTCGTTCTGGCCGCGCACCGCGCGCCCCGGCGTGCTCGTGGTCGAGGGCCGCGTGCCCAAGGCGACCGTCGAGGAGCTGCGCCGCCGCGGCCATGTGGTCGAAGTCGGCCCCGACTGGTCGGAGGGCCGCCTCACCGCGGCCTCCCGCGTGGGCCGCCGCCGCCGCGCCGCTGCCAATCCGCGGGGCATGCAGGGTTACGCGGCCGGACGATAAGAGAGCGACGCGACGATGACCTGGTCGATCATTGCCAAGGACGATCTCACCGGCCAGATCGGCATCGCCGTCGCCACCCGCTTCTTCGCCGTCGGCGCGCGCGTGCCCTTCATCGTCGCCGGCCACGGCGGCATCGCCACCCAGGCGCTGGTCAATCCCTATTACGGCATCGACGGCGTCACGCTGCTGCGCGACGGCCGGCATCCGCGCGAGATCGTGCAACTGCTGACATCTGCCGATCCCGGCCGCGAGAGCCGCCAGCTCCACATCCTCGATCGCAACGGCCAGATTGCCGCCCACACCGGCCGCGACTGCATCGATTGGTGCGGCCATCTCGAAGGCCGGGGCTTTTCAATTGCCGGCAACATGCTGGCCGGCCCACAAGTGCTGAACGAGACCGCGAACGCCTTTCTCGCCAACAGCGCTCTGCCCCTCGCCCTACGCCTGATCGCCGCCATGAAGGCCGGCGAGGCCGCCGGCGGCGACAAGCGCGGCAAACAGTCCGCTGCCCTCCTCGTCCACGGCAAGGAGGAATGGTCCGAGCTCGATCTGCGCGTCGACGATCACCCCGATCCGCTGGCAGAGCTCGAACGACTGGAGAGCGTCAGCCGCAAGCATTGGGCCGTATTCCGGCAGTTCATGCCGACGCGCGACAATCCTGCAGGGATCACGGATCGCGCCACGATTGATGCCGGCATCGCCGCCGCGCTCGCGAACCAGACATGACCAAGCCGGAAGCATGGCACGTGATCGGGGTTGGTATTGATAGTGCAACAACGCAGGCTGCATTCGCGTGAGGGACATCGGATGATGAGGAACTGGTGCTTGGCCGCGGTCGCGGCCGTTGTCGTGGCCTCTTGGGGGCCGGTCGCGCAGGCGCAGACCACCTTGCGCATCGGCCTTGCCGAGGACCCCGACGTTCTCGATCCGACCATGGCCCGCACCTATGTCGGCCGCATCGTGTTCGCCGCGACCTGCGACAAGCTGTTCGACATCGACGAGAAGCTGAACATCGTGCCGCAGCTCGCACTGTCGCAGGAGAGCTCGGCCGACGGCAAGGAGGTCATCATCAAGCTGCGGCCCGGCGTGAAATTTCACGACGGCGAGCCGTTCGACGCTGAGGCCGCGAAATTCTCGCTCGACCGCCACCTCACCTTCCCCGGCTCGTTCCGCAAGCCCGAGCTGGCGTCGCTCGATCATGTCGACGTCGTCGATCCCCTGACGATCAAGCTCGTCCTGAAGGCGCCGTTCTCGCCGCTGATCGCCCAGCTCACCGACCGCGCCGGCATGATGGTGTCGCCGAAGGCCGCGAAAGAGGCCGGCGACAAGTTCGGCCTGCATCCGGTGTGCGCCGGTCCGTACAAGTTCGTCGAACGTGTCCAGCAGGACAAGATCGTATTCGAGAAGTTCGCCGACTACTGGAACAAGGACAACGTGTTCATCGACAGGATCGTCTACCAGCCGATCGTCGACGCCACCGTGCGGCTGGCGAACCTGAAATCCGGCGCGCTCGACCTGATCGAGCGCGTGCTCGCCACCGACATCAAGGACGTGCGCGCCGATTCCAGGCTCGCGCTCTCGACGGCGATCGAGCTCGGCTATCAGGGCATCACGCTCAACATCGGCAAGGACAAGGCCAAGGGTCCGCTCAGCCAGTCCGCCAAGGTGCGGCAGGCGCTCGACCTCTCGATCGATCGCGAGGCGCTCAACCAAGTCGTCTTCAACGGCGAGTTCATGCCGGGTAACCAGTGGGTCAATCCCTCGCATCCCTACTATCAGAAGGCCTTCCCGGTCCGTGCTCGCGATGTCGAGAAGGCCAAGGCGCTGCTGAAGGAGGCCGGCGTCACGCCGCCGGTCGCGGTCGACTTCATGGTGCCGAAGGGCGCCGAGACCGAGGCCGCCGCCCAGGTCGTGCAGTCGATGGCTGCCGAGGCCGGCTTTGACCTGAAGATCCGGGTCACCGAGTTGGCGACCTCGCTGAAGCAGGCCGAGGCCGGCGACTATCAGGCCTTCATGCTGTCATGGAGCGGCCGCATCGATCCCGACGGCAACAGCTACGTGTTCCTGCACCGCAACGCGCCGCAGAACTACAGCGTCTGGGCCAACGCCGAGGCCGACAAGGCGCTCAGCGACGCGCGGCTCGTGACCGACATGGCCCAGCGCAAGGCGCTCTACGAGAAACTGACGAAGCTCGAGATCGAGGATGAGCCGATCCTCTACCTCTATCACCGCCGTATCCTGATCGCCCACACAAAGAAGCTCGAAGGCTACAAGCAGATGCCGGACGGCCTGGTGCGCGTGGTCGGGCTGAAGCTGAAATGAGCGGTCGGGTGGCCTCTGTTCGCCGGGACGCGCAGCCGACGCGGCGAACTCCCTCTGCTCCCTCCCCCCTTGTGGGGGAGGGAACGCTAGGAGCGCGACCGGCATTTGATCGAACGTATCATCGCTGCACGAGGCCGTTGCCGGCACACCGAACTCACTCCGCTCCCTCCCCCCTTGTGGGGGAGGGCCGGGGTGGGGGGTGCCACGAACTCCGACCTCCCGTGGGGTACCCCCCTCCCTGTCCCTCCCCCACAAGGGGGGAGGGAACGCAGGAGGCGCGACCTGCATCCGACGGCCGACATCTTCAGCGCCGCAGGAAGAGCTGATCATGCTGACCTTCCTCGCGCGCCGCCTCGGCCAGATCATCCCGACGCTGATCTTCGTCTCCATCCTCATCTTCTCGCTGCAGCAACTCCTGCCCGGCGACCCCGCGCTGGTGATGGCCGGCGAGGAGCGCGATCCCGCGGTGATCGAGCAGATCCGCAAGCAGTATCGCCTCGACCAGCCGCTTCCGGTTCAGTACGGCTACTGGATCAAGGGCGTGCTCTCGGGCGATTTCGGCGAGTCGCTGCGCATCAAGATGCCGGTGCGCGATCTCATCCTGCAGAAGCTGCCGGTGACCCTGCAGCTCGCGTCGATGGCGATCGTGATCGCGTTCCTGATCGGCATTCCCGCCGGCATCATTTCCGCCGTGAAGCGCGGGACGGCCTGGGACTATGCCGCAAACCTGTTTGCGCTGTGGGGCATCTCGACGCCGAATTTCTGGCTCGGCATCATGCTGATCTTCCTGTTCTCGATCCAGCTCGGCTGGCTCCCCGCCTCCGGTTACGTCTCGCCCGCCGAGGACTGGCGGGCCAGCCTCGCCGCCACCATCATGCCGGCCTTCGTGCTCGGCAATGCCATCGCCGCGATCCTGATGCGCCACACCCGCAGCGCGATGCTGCAGGTTCTGAGCAGCGACTACATCCGCACCGCGCGCGCCAAGGGCATCTCCGAACGCCAGGTCATCCTCGGCCATGCGCTGCGCAACGCCTTGACGCCGGTCATCACGCTGGGCGCGCTCGAGCTCGGCACGCTGTTGTCCGGCGCGGTGCTGACCGAGCAGATCTTCTCGATCCCCGGCTTCGGCAAGCTGATCGTCGATGCCGTGTTCAATCGCGACTACGCGGTGGTGCAGGGTGTCGTGCTGGTCACCGCCACCGTCTACATCATGCTGAACCTGGTCGCCGATCTCGCCTATGTCCTCGTCAACCCGCGGCTGAGGAGCTGACATGGCCGAGACGATCCTGTCAGCTCCGCACGGAGCCCGCGCCCTCGCCCCGCTCGAACGGCCGATGCAGCGCACCCTGCGCCGCCTCGTCAAGCGCAAGGGTGCCATGGTCGGGCTCGGCCTGATCACGGTCTTCGTCCTGCTCGCCGTGCTTGCGCCGCTGGTGGCGCCCGCCGATCCCATCAAGACGAGCTGGGCGCTGGTGCGCAAGGCGCCGTCGGCGGCGCATTGGTTCGGCACCGACGATCTCGGCCGCGACGTATTGGCCCGCGTCATCTACGGCGCGCGGGCCTCGCTGCTGGCCGGTGCGATCTCCGTCGCCATTGCGCTGGCGATCGGCGTCCCCATCGGCATGCTCGCAGGCTACCGCGGCGGCTTCATCGATGCCCTGATCAGCCGCGTCACCGACGCGATGCTGGCCTGCCCGTTCCTGATCCTGGCGATCGCACTGGCGGCGTTCCTGGGGCCGAGCCTCGGCAATGCCATGATCGCGATCGGCATCTCGGCAACACCGATCTTCGTCCGGCTGACCCGCGGCGAGGTGATGAGCGTCAAGGTCGAGGAATATGTCGAAGCCGCGCGCAGCGTCGGCGACACCGACCTGCAGATCGCGGTCAGGCACATCCTGCCGAACATCATGCCGGCGCTGCTGGTGCAGGCGACCTTGTCGGTCGCCGCCGCCATCATCGCCGAGGCCGCGCTCTCGTTCCTGGGGTTGGGCCAGCAGCCGCCGGCGCCGTCCTGGGGCAGCATGCTCAACGCCGCCCAGCGCTTCCTCACCAACGCGCCATGGATGGCGATCTGGCCGGGGCTTGCGATCTTCCTCGTCGTGCTGTCGCTCAACCTCCTCGGCGACGGCCTGCGCGACGCGCTCGATCCGCAGCAGGAGCAGTGAGCGAGGTCTCTCCATGCTAGCTCGAATGGCTGAGGATCTCCTGCGATTGTTGACGATCGTCGACATGGGGGCTGGCGTCGTATACTGGGCGCTGGCGTTTCGCGAGCGGGTCTTGATGGCGAGCCATGCACCGGAATGGCGCGGCTGGTTCACGCTCCGCCGTGTGACTGCCGACGAATATTCCCGCGCCTATCGCGCGCACTTCCATCGGTCCTTGCACTACGCCTTCGCGTTTTTCATCATCATCTGCATCGCCGCTCTGCTGATCCTGCTCGACCATCTGTTCTTTAAGAGGCCGCTGTGCTGAGCGCCGCGGCGGGCGCCGCCGGCCGTGACGACAGTAAGGGGAGTAAGAGACGGCCCGACAAAAACGGCGACTGCCAGGAGCAGCCGCCGTTGATCTTCAGCAACCCAAAGAAACTGCTCACGTCGCCTTCAGCGCGTGGTCGGTCTCGGCGTCGAACTGGGCGATCTGCCGGGCGCGCTGCGACTTGGCGGCGGCCTGGTGGTCGGTGGCGATGACGGTGTAGACGGCCGGCAGCACGAACAGCGTGAACAGCGTGCCGATCGACATGCCGGCGACGACGACGAGGCCGATCGAGAAGCGGCTGGCGGCGCCGGCACCGGTCGCGGTCAAGAGCGGGATCAAGCCGGTGACCATCGCCGCCGTCGTCATCAGGATCGGCCGCAGGCGGATGCGCGCGGACGTCTCGATGGCGGTGCGGCGGTCCATCCCCTCGTTGAGTTGCAGCTCGTTGGCGAACTCCACCATCAGGATGCCGTGCTTGGTGATCAGGCCGACCAGCGTCAGCAGGCCGACCTGGGTGTAGATGTTCATGGTCGCGAGGCCGAAGAACAGCGGGATCAAGGCGCCGACGATCGCCATGGGCACGCTGATCATGATGACGAACGGATCGCGCAGGCTCTCGAACTGCGCCGCCAGCACCAGGAAGATGATGATCAGCGCGAAGCCGAAGGTGATGGCGAGCTGGTTGCCTTCCTGGACGTATTGACGGGCGTCGGCGAGATAATCGTGGCTGAAGCCGGACGGCAGGTTCTTGGCCTGCTTCTCCAGGAAGTCGACGGCCTGCCCGACCGTGACGCCGGGCATCGGCACGGCGGAGAAGGTCGCCGAGTTGAGCTGGTTGAAATGCGTCAGCGAGTTCGGGTCGGTCGCGGTCTCGATGTTGACCACCGTCGACAGCGGCACCTGCTGGCCGGCGGCGGTCGCGACATAGTAGCCCGACAGCGATTCCGGCGACAGCCGCTTGTCGCGCGGCACCTGCGGGATCACCTGATAGGAGCGGCCTTCGAGGTTGAAGCGGTTGATGTAGTTGCCGCCGAGCAGCACCGCGAGCGTGTTGCCGATCGACTGCATGGTGATGCCGAGATCGCTCGCCTTGCTGCGATTGATCCAGACCTTGACCACCGGCTGGTTGAACTCGAGGTCGCTGTCGGAGACGATGAACATTCCGCTCTTGCGCGCGGCGTCCTTCAGCTTGGCCATCTGCTCATAGACCGCCTGGAAGCCGCTGGTCGAGCTAATCACCATCTGCACCGGCAGACCGCCGGGGCCGCCCGGCAGCGCCGGCAGGTTGAAGGCGAAGGCGTTGATGCCCTCGATCTTCGACAGCTCCGCCTGCACCAGCGGCTTCAGCTTGATCGAGGAGCGCGTGCGCTCGTCCCAGGGCTTGAGCAGCATGCCGGCAAAGCCGCCCTGCGGGCCGAGGATGCCGTTCAGAACGAAGCGAAGGTCGGTCTCGGGGAACTTCGCGAACGCCTTGTCGACCTTGTCGGTGTAGAAGTTGATGTAGTCGATGTTGGCGTATTTCGGCGCCTTGGTGATCGAGAACACGATGCCCTGATCCTCCTCCGGCGCCAGCTCCTTCGAGGTGTGCATGTAGAGGAAGCCGACCAGGCCGAGGATCGTCAGCGCGAACAGCGCGGTCACCGGCCGGTAGTCGAGCGAGCGGTCGAGCCGGCGGCCGTACCAGCGCGTCATCGCGCCGAACACCCGGTTGACGAGGCGCGCGAAGCGGCCCTCATCGGCGCTCTTCAGCAGCACCGAGCACATCATCGGCGACAGCGTCAAAGCAATGACTCCCGACACGATGACGGAGCCGGCGAGCGTGAAGGCGAACTCACGGAATAGCGAGCCGGTCAGACCGCCGAGGAAGCCGATCGGCGCATACACCGCCGCCAGCGTGATGGTCATCGAGATGACCGGACCGACGATCTCGCGCGCGCCCTGCAATGCAGCCTGCACCGGCGCCTTGCCCTCCTCCAGATGGCGGTGGATGTTCTCCACCACGACGATGGCGTCGTCGACGACGAGGCCGATCGCCAGCACCATGGCCAGCAGCGTCAACAGATTGATGCTGAAGCCGAACGCCAGCATCATCGTGCAGACGCCGATCAGCGACAGCGGGATGGTCACCACGGGGATGATGACCGAGCGCAGCGACGCCAGGAACAAAAAGATCACGACGATGACGATCAGCACCGCTTCGCCGAGCGTATGCTCGACCTCGTCGATCGAGGACTGGATGAACTTGGTGGAATCATAGGCCACCTTCATCTTCATCGATGGCGGCAGGTTGCGCTCGAGGTCGGGGAACAGCGCGCGCACACCCTTGACGATGTTGAGCGGGTTGCCCTGCGGCGTCGCGTCGACGCCGATGAAGATCGCGCGCTCGCCGCTGAAGGCGACACTGGCATCGGTGCTCTGCGCCGCGAGCTCGACGGTGGCGATGTCCTCCATGCGGACGAAGCCGCCGTCCTTGGCCTTGACGATCATCCGCTTGAACTGGTTGACGTCGGTCAGGCCGGTATTCGTCGTGATGTTGGAGACGATGAAGTAGCCCTTGGCCTGGCCGGCCGCGGACTGGAAGTTGTTGGCCGCGATCGCCGCCGCGACATCCGTCGGCGACACGTTGCGGCCGGCCATCTTCTCGGGGTTCAGCCAGATCCGCATCGCGAAGGTCTGGCCGCCGAGAATGTTGGCCGCAGCGACGCCGTCGACCGTCGACAGCACCGGCTGCACCACGCGCGTCAGATAGTCCGAGATCGCCGATCCCGACAGCTCCTCGCTGGAGAAGCCGAGATACATCACCGACGTCGTCTGCCCCGTGGTCTTGGTCACGATCGGATCGTTGGATTCCTTCGGGATGAGGTAGCGGACCGAGTTGACCTTGGCGAGCACCTCGGTGAGCGCCTGGTTCGGATCGAAGTTGAGCTTGATGAAGACCTGGATCGTGCTGGTGCCCTGCACCGAGGACGAGGTGATGTAGTCGACGCCCTCGGCGGACGCGACCGCCTGCTCCAGCGGCGTCGTGATGAAGCCCTGGATGAGGTCGGCAGAGGCGCCGGGATAGACGGTCGTAACGTTGACGACCGTGTTGGACAGCTTCGGATATTGCCGGATCGGCAGCTCGAACGCCGCGCGCAGGCCGAGCAGCAGGATGAGCAGGCTGACGACGACCGACAGCACCGGGCGCTTGATGAAGATATCGGTGAAACGCATCGCGGCAATCTCGTCAGCAGGAGGCGGGTGAGGTGCGGGCGGGCCGCCTCATGGCGGCGGCCCGACATTGGCTCAGAGGCTCGCTCAGTAGCGCGGCGGCTTCGCCGGCACCGGCGGCGGCGGATCGGTCGAGATCGCGACGGCAGCGCCGGACTGGATCTTGAGCTGGCCGACGGCGACGACGCGATCGCCCTCCTTCAGGCCCTTCAGGATCACCGCGCGGCCATTGATGCGATCTCCGGTCTGCACATAGATCCGGTCGGCCGTCAGCGCGGTCTTGCCGTCGTCGGTCTTCTTCTCGTTGATCACGAACACCGAGTCGCCATAGAGCGTGTAGTCGACCGCGGTCTCCGGCACCGTCAGCACCGGCGGCTTCTCCGGCAGCACCACGGTGGCGGTGGCGAACATGCCCGGCTTCAGGATGCGCTCCGGATTGGCGATCGTCGCCTGCACGCGGATGTTGCGGGTGTCGGTCGCGATCTGCGGCTCGATCGTGGTGATCTTGCCTTCGAAGGTCCGGCCCGGATAGGCATCGACGCCGATGCGGACGGTCTGGCCGACCTTGAGCTGGCCGCTGTCCTTCTCCGTCACGGTGAAGTTCACCCACAGCTCCGACAGATCGGTCAGCGACACGATCTGCGTGCCGGCGCTGAGATACTGGCCGACCTCGACCTTGCGGACGCCGAGATCGCCGTCGAACGGCGCGCGCACCAGCTTCTGCGCGATCAGCGCCTCGGTCTTGGCGATGCCGGCCTGGGCCTGGTCGTAGGCGGCCTGGGCCTGGTCGACGGTCGCCTGCGGCCCGAACTGGCGCGACGCCAGTTGCTTGGCGCGATCGAGCGACAATTGCGCCACGGTCACCTGGGCCTTGTAGTTGGCGAGATCGCCCTGATCCGGCGCGTCATAGAGCTGCACCAGCGGCGCGCCCTGCTTCACCGTGGAGCCCGGGGTGAACATGATGTCGGTGATGCGGCCGCTGACGTCCGAGGTCACGTTGACCTGGTGCACGGCGGCGAGATCGCCGACGGCCGTCAGCAGGTTCGGCACGGTCTCCGGGCTCGCGGTCGCGACGGTGACGCTGATCGGCGGCGGCTTCATATTGGCGAAGAACTGCGCGATCATCTTGTCGCGGAACATGTTGAACCACACGAGGCCGCCGACCAGCGCCGCGAGCAGGCCGCCGATCACGATGAACCACAGCACCGGGCGGGTGCGCTTGCGCGGCTTGTCGTCGACCGGCTTTCCGGAGAGCTTGGGTTCGGTCGCAATGTTCATGTCATGCACTTTCTGCCGTCGCCGGCCGGACCGGAGGTTGCGACAATTCGTGATCGAGGTAGCACGCAATGGCGGCGTCGGTCAGTCCGATGCCGCGCAGGATGAATTCGCTGAGCTGGCGCTCCAGGCTCGCCGCAGTTCCATACGGCACACATGGAACGGATGGAAGCCGCGTCAATGCCGCCATCAACACGGTGTGATGCGCGAACCAGAACAGGTCGCGGGGCGCGGCCACTAAGCGCACGGCGTCACCGGAGGCAACGGCTGTCACCAGCGAGTCAACGAACTTGGCGCCGATGAGATCATCGATCTTCGCATACAGCAGCCTTGCGAATTCGCCATCATCGAGATGGCTCGACGCCATCAGCCGCAGCCGCTGCTCTTCTTCCTCATTGGGGCCGTCGGCAATGCCGAGGAAATGCCGGACCATCCCGGCCATCAGCATGACCAGCGTCGCGGTCGAAGGTTCCTGGCTGAGCAGCACCTCGAAATCCGGATCGGTCTCGCACTCCTCGGTGAGGATCTCCGCATACAGCGCCGCCTTGGAGGGGAAATGCTTGAACAGCAGCGCTTCCGAGATCGCCGCCGCGGCAGCCACGCTCTTGGTCGTGGTGCCGGCATAGCCATGACGCGCGAAGCAGCGCTTGGCTGCACCGAGGATCAGCTGCCTGCGGAGATCGCTTGTCATGCGCAAAGTGGACATCGGCCGTGAGTAAATACTCACTTGATCTATGTCAAGAAAGATGCCGCGGCGCAGCAGGGTTTGGCAGCCAAGTCCCTGAAATCGCTGGCGGGATTTCACCGTTGCCAAAGGCAATTCTATACCTCTGAAAGCGGCGGATCTGCGGCAGGGCGGGCGGTCCGATCCTGCCCTCGGTGCCCGGCGCTGCCGGGTGGCGCATTTTCTTCTGCTGCCGACCGTGCGACGGTCGCAGCAACAAACGAGACTCGGACGGGAGGACCATCGATGACCGACGACGCAGCGCTCGCCAGCCAGTTCGATCTCGAGCGCCTGACGCCTGAGTTCTACGCCGATCCCTACCCGACCTACCGCGCGCTGCGCCAGCATGCGCCGGTCAAGCGCCTCCGCAGCGGCTCCTATTTCCTCACCCGCTACGACGATCTCGTCACCGCCTACAAGGCCACGAAGACGTTCTCGTCCGACAAGAAGCGCGAGTTCGCGCCGAAATATGGCGACACGCTGCTCTACGAGCACCACACGACGAGCCTCGTGTTCAACGATCCCCCGGCGCACACGCGGGTGCGCCGCCTGATCATGGGCGCGCTGTCGCCGCGGGCGATCGCCGAGATGGAGCCCGCTCTGATTGCGCTCGTCGATGGGCTCCTGGACCGGATTGCAGCGAAGGACAGATTCGAGCTGATCGAGGATTTCGCCGCGGCGATCCCGATCGAGGTCATCGGCAACCTGCTCGGCGTGCCGCACGAGGAGCGCGGCCCCTTGCGCGACTGGTCGCTTGCCATCCTCGGCGCGCTGGAGCCGGTGCTGACGCGCGAGCAGCTTGCCCGCGGCAACCAGGCGGTCGGCGATTTCCTCGCCTATCTGGAAACGCTGGTCGCACGCCGCCGCGCGGCACCCGGCAATCCGGAGCGCGACGTGCTGACGCGCCTGATCCAGGGCGAGGCCGACGGCGAGCGGCTGAGCGAAAAGGAGCTCCTGCACAATTGCATCTTCCTGCTCAATGCCGGACACGAGACCACCACCAATTTGATCGGCAACGGCCTCGTCCTGCTGTGCCAGCATCCGGCCGAGCGCGAGAGGCTGATCGAGACCCCCAACCTGATCCGCACCGCCGTCGAGGAAATCCTGCGCTACGAGAGCTCGAACCAGCTCGGCAACCGCATGACGACCGAGCCGGTCACGCTCGGCGACATCACGCTCGAGCCCGGCACCTCCGTCACGCTGTGCATCGGCGCAGCCAACCGCGATCCCGCCCAGTTCGACGATCCCGAACGCTTCGACATCACCCGCCTCGCCAGCCGCCACCTCGCCTTCGGCACCGGCGCCCACCAATGCGCAGGGATGGCGCTGGCAAGACTGGAGGGCACGGTGGCGATCGCGCGCTTCGTGAAGAGGTTTCCGAACTACCAGTTGGACGGCGTGCCGGTGCGCGGCGGACGGGTGCGGTTTCGGGGATTCATGAACGTGCCTTGCGTGGTCGGCTGAGGCGAGGATCACGTTGTGCGGAGTGACCGGAGCACCTCAGTCTGTGATTTGTAGGGCGGATGAGCGAAGCGTAATCCGCCGCTGACACGGCCGGGTGCTGTCGAAAGACCCGCATTTCATCAGCGATATCTCCTCGCCGGTCACAACCAGCGCTCAAGCGACGCGTTGTGACATGCATGTTCACTGCTGCCGGCGCGGCGGATTACGCTTCGCTCATCCGCCCTACGCGCTGCTGTCGGAAAGTCTGACCGGCTACATAAAGAAGGCGATACTCGCCCGCTCCGGCCGACACCCACTCCTCGAAAAATCTCTTTCTTTTTTTCAGAATTGATGTATACGTTCTCCCGTCCCGCCTCACAAGAGGGGCGCTTCGCGGTCGTCACGAACGTCGAGTGCGGGATGCGGTGGGCGTGTTGGTGCTGCAGCGTGGGTGATCCCTGCGCCGACGAACGGCAGCGATGCGCACGGTCAAGTCGCGTGGTCCTGATACCCCGATGCTGGTATTACGCCTGCGTTGGCGCTCACGCGTCGCGCGGGCAACGGTGGCCAGAAAGCTCGGCGCACCGGGGAGAACGCGAAGCAGCCGTCAAACCATCGCGCGGGGAATGCCGGGTGTACTCGGCTGAACCTGTGGTTCCTGCCGCCTGCATTTTTTTCGCAGGCGGGCCATGGGTGCGGCCAGCGCCCGGCATTCCCCGTGCCCTCTTCCCAAGGAGGGCAGGACGATCAGCAAAGCTCGGACGCGAAAACGCGCCGCGAGATGGGACCTTCATGTCTCACTTCCGTCAGCTTAGGTCTCACCGCCCCGACACAACTCTCACCATCGTCATTGCGAGCGAAGCGAAGCAATCCAGGGCCGCGCACGCGACTCTGGATTGCTTCGTCGCTTCGCTCCTCGCAATGACGGGGAGACAGACGGGACTCAACGGTCGGGCGGACGATCGAGTAGGTCAGCCCCTGCTCCGGCAGATGCGCTTCGAACGCCAGCTTGGCCTTCTGAAACGCCAGCACCGGCTTCTGCACGCAGATGGCGGACAGCAGCACGAAGTGACTCACACCGACACTCCGCGCAGCATCCAGCGCGTTCACATGGGCTTGATAGTCGATCGCCTGGGCATCCGTCGGCTCGGCTTCGACCTCACGCCGCCGCGCGCGGGGTCTTCTCGAGGATCAGCGTGTGGATGCCGCAGGTGCCGCTGTAGAGGCTCATCACCCGCGTGCCCGGCTTGCGGCCGGCGCGCGGCTCGGAGACCTGCAGGCCGGCGGCGAGCAGCCGCGCGCGCGTCGCCTCGATGTCGGCGACACGCCAGCTCAGGCCCCACAGCTTGTCATGGGCCTTGTCGTTGCCGGCGACCGGCCGCTTCACCACCTCGACGATCAGGTCGCCGCAGCGGAAGAACATCAACTGCCCCCATTCCTGATGGCTGCGGTCGAGCGCCATGTCGAGCCCGAGCCGCGCGCCGTAGAGCGCGGCGGCGCGTTCGGGATCCTCGGTCGAGATCACGATATGGTCGAGGCCGAGCATGGCCGTATCGGCGGTCTTGGCGGACGGCGGGCGCGGCTCGGCAAGCTCGAGGAAGAACATGCGCACGCCACGCGTGAGATCGGTCATGGCGCGGGTGCGCTTCCAATGCAGCGTCTGGCCCGAGACGCGATCGGTGTTCTCGACCTCGGTGATCGGGTCCGGCTTCAGCGCCACGCGCTCCAATCTGCGATGCATCTTGGCGATGTCGTTGGTGGCAAAGCAGATGCTGGCGAGCCCCTCGCCCCAGATCTTGATGACGTTGCGGATGCGGTCGGCCGCCACGCTCTGGCCCATCGGGGCCATCAGCTCCAGGCTCATATTGTCGAGCGTGAACAGGACGCGGTCGGCGCCCTCGCCCGAATTCTGCCAGGACGGCTTGCGCGCCAGCAGCGTCTCGAAGGCGGCGCTGCCGGCCTGGACGTCCTGCAGCAGGACGACGACGTGGTCGAGGCCGGTGATCACGGAAACAGCCCTCGCGAGTTCTTGGCGGCACGCACCTTCTCCACGCCGATCGCCATCGCCGCGGTCCGGTGGGAGATGCCGTCGGCCTTGCCGCGCGTCAGCATGCGCTCGAAGGCACGGTCGAGGATCTGGTACTCCCTGCGCATCACCTCCTCTTCCTCCCAGAACAGCTGCTGCAGATCCTGCACCCATTCGAAATAGCTGACGATGACGCCGCCGGAATTGCAGAGAATGTCGGGAATGAGGAAGATCTCGTTGCGGCGCTGGTCGAGCACCAGATCGGCATCCGGCGTGGTCGGGCCATTGGCGGCTTCCGCAATGACGCGGCATTTCAGGTTCGCCGCCACCTTGGCGTCGATCACGCGCTCGACAGCCGCCGGCACGAGGATGTCGCAGGCCAGGGTCAGGATCTCCCGCGGATCGAAGGCGAGCTCGGTGGAGAAGCCGGCAATGCTGCCGTGCCTGGCGGCGTGCGCCATCAAGGCCGGGATGTCGAGACCACGGGGATCATGGAGGGCGCCGGTGTGATCGCTGACCGCAATCACCTTCATGCCCATCTGGTGGAAGCCGAGCGCGGCATAGGAGCCGACATTGCCAAAGCCCTGCACGACCGCGGTGGACTTGGTCGGGTCGATGCCCAGCTCATCCATCACCCGCCTCGACACATGGGCGACGCCGCGGCCGGTCGCCTCGCGGCGACCCAAGGTGCCGCCGGAGAACACCGGCTTGCCGGTCACGATCTCCATCACCGTCTGCCCCTGGTACATGGAATACGTGTCCATGAACCACGCCATCACCTGCTCGTTGGTGCCCATGTCGGGCGCCATCACGTCGGTATGCGGGCCGACGAAGGGGATCATCTCCTGCATGTAGCGGCGGGACAGCGATTCGAGCTCGCGCCGGGACAGCTTGGACAGATCGACGTTGACGCCACCCTTGGCGCCGCCATAAGGCAACCCGACGAGGGCGCACTTCCAGCTCATCCAGATCGCCAGCGCCGCCACCTCGCCGATGTCGACGGTGGGAGCAAAGCGCGTGCCGCCCTTGGTCGGTCCCATGGTCAGGAGGTGCTGGACCCGGTAGCCTTCATAGACCGCGATCGTGCCGTCATCCTTGTGGATCGGACACGAGACGGTGATCGCCCGCTTCGGCAAGAGAAGCCGGTCCCGCTCGTCGGCTGGGATGCCAAGATGGTCGGCGATCACGTTGAACTGATTGGTGGCCATCTCGAAGACCGGACCCGCATAGACAGTCATATTCCACTCCCGAATCTGCGTTTCTGCAGGCCGGCAACCATAGCGCGACCCGAGCGCCGGCGGCAGGGGGCCACCGGTAGCAGAGGGCCGATCTCAACCACCATGGTGACGATTTGACGAAGAATTTCAGCGTTGATCCGCTTTGACCGCTTGCTAATCTGCGGCGCCGGGGCCGCAATCACCCCTTAGTGAGACAGAAATGGCAATGCAGGCCCTCTTCATCGGACAGACCTACATCGACGTGACGTTCATCACCGACCACATGCCGACGGGGGACGAGAAGCACGTGGCCTCCGACTATGCCGTCTCGTTCGGCGGCAATGCGGTGACTGCGGCATTTTGCTGCGCCAAGCTCGGCATCGTGCCCGACCTGATCGCCACCGTCGCGAATGACTGGCTCGGGCGGATGTTCCAGGACATGACCGCGAAATACGGCATCTCCGTCCACCCCCGGAAGGTCAATGCCTCCTCGCTGTCCTTCATCATGCCGAAGGACGGCAAGCGCGCGATCGTGCGTTGCCGCGACGATGCGCATATCCACCCGTTCCCGCTGCTCAATCTCGGCAATTGCCGGGCGCTGCATGTCGATGGCCACCAGCCCGACGCCGCGTTGCATTATGCCAAGCTGTGCCGCGAGGCCGGCGTCCTGACCTCGCTCGACGGTGGCGGCCTGCGCGCCAACACCCATGAGCTCCTGGAATATATCGACGTCGCGATCGTGGCCGAGCGGCTGTGCGAGCAGATGGATCTCACGCCGGAGAAGATGCTCGACTACCTGAAGAGCCGCGGCTGCCGCATTGGCGGCGTCACCCAGGGCGAGAAGGGCCTGCTCTGGTATGACGAGGTCGGCGCCGTGCATACGCTGCCGGCCTATCCGATCCCGCGCGAGCGCGTGATCGACACCAACGGCGCCGGCGACGTCTTCCACGGCGCCTATGTGTATTCGTACCTCGCCAATCCGGCGAAGGGCTGGAAGGAGCATTTCGAGTTCGCGCGCGCGGCCTCGACGTTCAAGATCCAGAAGCTCGGCAACGAGGCCGGCCTGCCGACCCTCGCCGACATCGAGCTGGTCAGGCAGGAATTCGAGGCGCGCGTCTAGCGGTTGTGGGGAGCAAGCGGATGGGGCGGGTCGTCGTCGCCGGCAGCATCAACATGGATGTGGTGGCGACGGCCGAGCGCCATCCGCGCATCGGCGAGACCGTCGCCGGCCGGTCGGTGATGTACTTTCCCGGCGGCAAGGGAGCGAACCAGGCGGTCGCCGCAGCCAAGCTCGGCGCGCCGACGGCGCTGATCGGCCGGCTCGGCCGCGACGCCTTCGGCGAGCAGTTGCGCGCATTTCTCACGGCTCAGGGCATCGATCTCACCGCCGTGAAGGACAGCGCGGGCGCGTCGACCGGAACGGCGATCATCACGCTCGCACAAGCCGACAACACGATCGTGGTGATATCAGGCACCAACGCCGAGGTCAGCGCCGACGATGTGGCGCAGGTGTCTCTTGGCTCGGGAGACGTGGCCGTCAGCCAGTTCGAAATTCCGCAGGCGACCATTACCGCGTACTTCCAGCGTGCCAAAACGGCCGGCGCCACCACGATCCTCAACCCCGCCCCGGCGAGCGCCTTCGACAGCACGCTGTTCGCGCTGGTCGATGTGCTCGTGCTGAACGAAACCGAGCTCAGTTTCCTGGCCGGGATCGAACTCGGCAACGCGCCGACGCCGCAGCAGGTGAATGAGGCGGTTCGCGCGCTCAAGCCTCGCGACGACCAGACGGTCTGCGTCACGCTCGGCGCGCGTGGCGCGGTCGCGGTTTCTGGCGCCGAGGCCCGGCTGGTCGAAGGCCGCGCGGTCAAGGCCGTCGACACCACCGGCGCCGGCGACTGCTTCGTCGGCGCGCTCGCCGCGCGGCTGTCGCAGGGCGCGGCGATCGCGGATGCGATCGGCTATGCCAACATCGCCGCATCGATCTCGGTGCAGCGGATGGGTGCCGGCCCTTCGATGCCGACCGCAGAGGAGGTGCGCGCGCTGCTCTAAGCGAGAGCGCTCTTCAGATCGAAGCTGGGATCAGCGGCTTTGGCTGCATCCAAGGTGCCGCCCGCAGCAAGCAACTTGCGGCCGAACATATGGTCGCCGGCACGGTTGACGGACTCGATGCCGACCAGCCTGCCCTCTTTGTAACAGAATGCGGAGAATGCCTTTTGCGTGGGATCACCGCGCAGCACCACCTGATCATAGCCGGTGGTGAGCCCCGCGATCTGGAGCTTGTCGTTGCCCTGGTCGCTCCAGAACCACGGCTGTCCGTCATAGGGCTTGACGTCGCCCGTCAGCCGCGCCGCGACGCAGCGGGCATGATCGGTGGCGTTCTGCACCGACTCCAGCCGCAGCGTGCCGCCGAAGCGCTGGCTGACGAACAGGGCGCAGTCGCCGATGGCCGAGATGTGCGGATCGCTGGTGAGCAGATATTCGTCGACAACGATGCCGGAGACGGCCTGCAATCCAGCCTCGGCGGCGAGCTCGACATTCGGCAGCACGCCGACGCCGACCACGACGAGGTCAGCGGGGATGTGCCGACCATCGCTGAGGCTGACGCCGGTGACCTTGTTGCCGTCGGCCTCGATGCTGGTGGCCTGCACGCCGAGATGGATGCGCACGCCGGCTTCCGCATGCTGCCTCTGGAAGTAGTCCGAGATCTCGGCGGTCACGGCCCGCGCCATCACCCGCGCGCCGAGCTCGAGCACGTCGACCTCGAGCCCTTTGATGCGTGCGGTCGCCGCGAATTCGAGACCGATGAAGCCGGCGCCGATCACGACGACCCGCTTGGCATCGCCCAGCAAGGTCCTGAGCGCTTCGCTGTCGTCGAGGATGCGCAAGTAACGGACCGCCGGGAGGCTGGCATTGGGAATGTCGAGCAGGCGGTTGCGCGCACCGGTCGCGAACACGAGGTGCCCATAGTCGAGCGTCCTGCCGGAGGCGAGCAACACCTTGCGCTGATCGCGCTGAACAGAGACGGCACGATCATAGACGAGATCGATGGTCTGGTCCGCATAGAACTTCTGCGGCCGAAACATCAAGGTTTCGGGACCGCCGGTGCCCTTCAGATACGCCTTCGACAGCGGCGGGCGCTGATACGGCAGATGCGGCTCGTCGTTGATCAGGTGAATGGGATCGGCAAAGCCTGCCTGACGCAGCGAGGTCGCGAGCTGGAAACCCGCATGCCCCGCACCCACGATCACAACCGGTCCCTTCGTCACTGCGTCCTGCCCCATTCTGTCCATATCCCGTGTTTGCACGCCATGTCTGCTGCGGGTTTACCTCCCGTCATGCCAGCCGAGCCGGGTTGTCGCAGACTTCCCCGGCATTGTCACCGGCCTGCTGTGCGCTTTAAATGCGGCAACGACCATGCAAGGGAGGATTGAATGTCGGACGCAGCCGCGGACCCCGCTCGCCTGAGCATTGACGGCCCGATCGCGACCATCACGCTGGACCGACCGGCAGCGTTCAACGCCATCAACCTCGCCATCGCGCAGCGCCTGGAACAGCTCGCGGCGCAGGTCGAGGCGGACCCGACCATCCGGGTGCTCGTCCTCAAGGGCGAAGGCCGCGCCTTCTGCGCCGGCGGCGACCTGCAGACGATCGGCGCTGCCGCCGAGGCCGACACCATCACGCCTGTCGTGAGCGAGCTGCTGCACCACTACCACGCCTTCATCGCGAGCCTGCGGCGCATGCACAAGATCGTGCTCGCCAGCGTTCACGGCTCCGCCGCCGGTGCTGGGATGTCGCTGGCCTTCGCGGCCGATCTCTGCATTGCGGCCGAGGATGCGCGCTTCACGCCGGCCTATGCCAAGCTCGGCGTCTCGCCCGACGGCGGCGGCACGGTCGGTGTCATTACGACCGTCGGTGTGCGGCGCGCGCTGCAGATATTCCTGGCCGAGGACAGCTTCACGGCGGCGCAGGCATACGAATGGGGACTGGTCGCGAAAATCGTCCCGGCCTCCGAGCTCGTCGCAGCTACCGACGCGCTGGCTGCGCGGCTGGCGCAGAACATGCCAGCTGGGCTCGCGGCGACCAAGGCGCTGATCCATCGCGCACCGACCAGCGCGGTCGAGGATCAGCTCGCCGCCGAGCGCGACGCAATCATCAACTGCATGCACACGGATGAATTCCGCGCCGCCGTGAAGCGGTTCACCAGCAAAGGAAAGTAGGACTGCGCTCACCCCTTCCCTTTCCGGCGCATGAAGTCGAAATCGCAGCCGTCGTCGGCCTGCAGGATCGTCTCATGAAAGAGGTGCGCATAGCCGCGCTCCGCCCATTCCGGCGTCGGGGCTTGCTTCAGCGCAGCTCGGCGCCGGTCCAGCTCGGCGTCGTCGACCAGCAGGTCAATGCTGCGCTTGGCGACGTCGAGCCGGATCATGTCGTCGGTCCGCACCAGCGCCAGCGGCCCGCCGACGGCGGACTCCGGCGTGATGTGAAGGACGATGGTGCCAAAGGCGGTGCCGCTCATGCGCGCATCGGAGATGCGCACCATGTCCTTGGTGCCGCCGCGCGCGAGCTTCTTCGGGATCGGCAGATAGCCGGCCTCCGGCATGCCCGGCGCGCCTTTGGGTCCGGCGTTGCGCAGCACCAGCACGTCGTCCGCCGAGACGTCGAGATCGGGATCATCGACCCGCAGGGTCATGTCCTCGATCGACTCGAACACGACGGCGCGCCCGGTGTGCTGCAGCAGCTTGGGGCTTGCCGCCGAATGCTTGATGACCGCGCCGCGCGGCGCGAGATTGCCGCGCAGCACCGCGAGCCCGCCCTCCGGCTTGATCGCGTCACCGCGCGAGCGGATCACGTCCTGCCCCGGCACGTCCTCGGCGGCGGCCACGATGTCGCGCAGCGACTGGCCGGTGATCGAGCGGCAATCGAGATCGATGAGATCACCGAGCTGCTTCATCAGCTTCGGCACGCCGCCGGCGTGGTGGAAATGCTCCATGTAGTGATCGCCGGATGGCTTGAGATCGACCAGCACCGGCACCTCGCGGCCGATGCGGTCGAATGCATCGAGATCGATTGTGTGCGGGGTCCGGCCAGCGATCGCGGTGAGATGCACCAGGCCATTGGTCGAGCCGCCGATTGCCTGCAGCACCACCTGCGCATTCTTGAAGGCGGCCGGCGTCAGCAGCTCGCTCGGTTTCGGCCCCTTGGCCTTGGCCATCTCGGCCGCGACGCGTCCGCTGGCTTCGGCCGAACGGAAGCGCTCGGCATGCGGCGCCGGAATCGTTGCGCTCATCGGCAGCGACAATCCGAGGGCCTCGGTGATGCAGGCCATCGTCGAGGCCGTTCCCATCACCATGCAGGTGCCGACCGACGGCGCCAGCCGGCCGTTGACCGCCTCGATCTCGCTGCCGTCCATCTCGCCGGCGCGATACTTCGCCCACAGCCTGCGGCAATCGGTGCAGGCGCCGAGCACCTCGCCCTTGTGATGACCGACCACCATCGGACCAACGGGGATGACCACCGTCGGCAGGTCGGCCGACACCGCCGCCATGATCTGCGCCGGCAAGGTCTTGTCGCAGCCGCCGATGACGACAACCGCATCCATCGGCTGGGCACGGATCATCTCCTCGGTTTCCATCGCCATCAGGTTGCGCAGATACATCGAGGTCGGATGCGCGAAGCTCTCGGCGATCGAGATCGTCGGAAACACGAACGGCATCGCGCCGGACAGCATGACCCCGCGCTTCACCGCTTCTAGGATCTGCGGCACGTTGCCATGGCAGGGGTTGTAGTCGCTGTAGGTGTTGGTGATGCCGACGATGGGCCGGTCGAGCGCGTCGTCCGAATAGCCGGCGGCCTTGATGAAGGCCTTGCGCAGGAACAGCGAGAAGCCGGCATCGCCGTAGGCAGTCAGTCCCTTGCGCAGGCCATCGGTCATGGTCTTCTCTTCTTTCATTCTCAACGTCATTCCGGGGCGCGCGAAGCGCGAACCAGGAATCCAGAAGTTGTCTTGCGCTCTCACATCGAGATTCCGGGTTCGCGTCCTGCGGACGCGCCCCGGAATGACGACGCCCAATTACCCCCAGTCGATGATCCGGCTGGTGTCGCCATCGAACTCGGTGGTGCAGAAAGCGCCGCCCTGGAAGTAGTCGCCGATCGGATCGGCGGGCAGCTTGGCTTGCTCCGCAAAAGCATGCTCGCGGAAATCCTCGGCGCGGCCGGTCGGGCGATAGCCGAGATCGTAGGCGCGCTGATTGTCCCACCAGGCGCGCTCGTTCAACGAGGCGCCATAGAGCACATCGAAATGAATGTCCGGATGCTCGAGGCCGATGCGGCAGAGCTCGACCAGATCCTCCGGCTTCAGCCAGATCGACAGCCGGCGCCGGTCGAGCGGCTTGTCGCCGAAATTGCCGATGCGGATGCACGTCACCTTCAGCCCGTGCTTGTCGGCATAGAGCGAGCCGAGCGCTTCGCCGAACACCTTGCTGACGCCGTAGCGGCCGTCGGGACGCGGTTGCACGTCGTTGTCGATCTTGCGATGGCGCGGATAGAAACCAACCGCGTGGTTTGACGACGCGAACACCACGCGCTTGACGCCCTTGCGGCGAGCCGCCTCGAACAGGTTGTAGCCGCCGATGATGTTGGCCTGCAGGATGTCATTCCATGGACCTTCGACCGAATAGCCGCCGAAATGGATGATGCCGTCGATGCCATCGCACAGTGCTTCGACCTGGGAGAGGTCGGCAAGATCGGCCGCCTTGAACGTCTCCTGGCTGGAGAGATCGGCAGGCGGTCGGAGATCGCTGAGCAGAAGGTCCGGATAGATCGGCGGGAGCAGCTTCCGCAAGGAAGTGCCGATTCCACCGCTCGCTCCGGTCATCAAGATATGTGGCATTTCATCCCTCGTGTTCGGCCCGCAGGTTTGCGGTCATTGCTTGCGGATGATAGCAGAGATCGTAACGGTGCAATAACAGGACCGGCCAGATGTCCGACGGAAACGCTCACGCCCAGGGCTTTCGCCCTGCCACCTTCTATCCCGATCCGGCGATCCAGACGCTCGATCCGCGCTTCGAGAAATACTGGCTCAAATTGTCGGCCGTCGAGCGGCTGGCGACGGGCCTGCGCTGGGCCGAAGGGCCGGTGTGGTTCGGCGACGGCCGCTATCTCTTGTGCAGCGACATTCCCAACCAGCGCATCCTCAAATGGGAGGAGGAGACCGGGGGGGTCTCGGTGTTCCGCAAGCCCTCCAACTTCGCCAACGGCAACACCCGCGACCGGCAGGGCCGGCTGGTCACCTGCGAGCATGGCGGCCGCCGCGTCACCCGCACCGAATATGACGGCTCGATCACGGTGCTGATCGACAGCTTCGACGGCAAGCGGTTGAATTCGCCGAACGACGTCGTGGTCAAATCCGACGGCTCGATCTGGTTCACCGATCCGACCTTCGGACTGCTCGGCAATTACGAGGGCTACAAGGCCGAGCCCGAGATCGACGCCAACGTGTACCGGATCGACGGCACCACCGGCCGGGCGACCATCGTCGCCGAGGGCGTGCTGGGACCGAACGGGCTGTGCTTCTCGCCCGACGAGAGCATCCTCTACGTCGTCGAATCCCGCGGCGCGCCGACCCGCAAGATCCTCGCCTACGACGTCTCCGGCGACGGTACCAAGCTTACCAACAAGCGCATCCACATCGATGCCGGCCCGGGCACGCCGGACGGCATGCGCTGCGACGTCGACGGCAATCTCTGGTGCGGCTGGGGCATGGGCAGCCCTGAGCTCGACGGCGTCATGGTGTTCGCGCCTGACGGAGCTCCGATCGGCCGCATCGCCCTGCCCGAGCGCTGCGCCAACGTCTGCTTTGGCGGCCTCAAGCGCAACCGCCTGTTCATGGCCGCCAGCCAGTCGATCTACGCGCTCTACGTCAACACGCAGGGCGCGCTGGGCGGCTGAGTGTCCAATTGGTAGGGTGGGCAAAGGCGCGGAGCGCCGTGCCCACCAGCTTCGTTGTCGGCGTGAGTGGTGGGCACGCTGCGCTTTGCCCACCCTACGCGCCCTCACGCGATCAAGCCGCGTTGTAGCCTGCGACCGCCTTGACCTCGAGGTATTCCTCGAGACCGAACTTGCCCCATTCGCGGCCGTTGCCGGACTGCTTGTAGCCGCCGAACGGCGCGGTGCGGTCGTTGGGCACGCCCTGCAGATTGACGTTGCCGGCGCGGATCTTGCGGCCGACCTCGCGGGCCTTCTCGATCGTCGGCGCGGTGACGTAGCCGGCGAGACCATAGGGCGTGTCGTTGGCGATCTTGACCGCCTCGGCCTCGTCCTTGGCGGGGATGATGACCAGCACCGGCCCGAAGATCTCCTCGCGCGAGATCGTCATCTCGGGCTTGACGTCGGCGAAGATCGTCGGCCGCACGTAGAAGCCCTTGTTGACGCCCTCGGGCAGGCCGGGACCGCCGGCGACCAGGGTCGCGCCCTCCTCGATGCCCTTGTTGATCAGCGCCTGGATCTTGTCCCACTGGCCGCGATTGACGACCGGGCCGATCGTGGTGCCTTCGCCGCGGGGATCGCCGGCCTTGGTCTTGTCGGCAACGCCCTTCGCGATGGCAGCCACTTCCTTCATCCGCGCGGCGGGCACGATCATGCGCGACGGCGCGTTGCAGGACTGGCCGGAATTGTTGAACATGTGCATGACGCCGCCGGTCACCGCCTTGACCAGATCGGCCCCCTCCAGGATCACGTTCGGCGACTTGCCGCCGAGCTCCTGGCTGACGCGCTTCACGGTCGGCGCGGCGCGCTTGGCGACGTCGATGCCGGCGCGGGTCGAGCCGGTGAACGAGATCATGTCGATGTCCGGATGCTCGCTCATGGCGGCACCGACCTCCGGCCCGAGGCCGTTGATCAGGTTGAACACGCCCTTCGGCACGCCGGCCTCGTGCAGGATCTCGGCGAAGATCAGCGCCGAGGTCGGGGTGAACTCCGACGGCTTCAGGATCATGGTGCAGCCCGCGGCCAGCGCCGGGGCGACCTTGCAGGCGATCTGGTTGAGCGGCCAGTTCCACGGCGTGATCATGCCGACAACGCCGACCGGCTCGCGCACCACCACGGACGCCGGCAGCGTCTCCTCGAACTCGTATTTCTTCAGCACATCGAGCGTCGACATCAGATGGCCGAGACCGGCGCCCGCCTGCAGCTTCTCCGCCATCGGCAGCGGCGCGCCCATCTCGTCGGAGACGGCAGCACCGATTTCCTTCATGCGGCCCTTGTAGACGGCGATGATCTTCTCGAACAGCGCGACGCGCTCCTCGCGCGAGGTCTGCGAGAACGTCTCGAAGGCGCGCTTGGCGGCGGCGACCGCCTTGTCGACATCGGCCTTGGAGCCCAGCGCAACCTCGTACATCGCCTCTTCAGTCGCCGGATTCACGACCGGCGTGGACTTCTTGACGACCGGATCGACCCAGGCGCCGTCGATGTAGAATTGCAGGCGATTGACCATCGGAAAACCTCTTCACGTGGAAGCATCTGGAGGGGGCGGCAGCACGCGGCCGGCATCCTGGCACGCGCGATCCGCGGGATGAACCCGCCACATGCGGGGACCGGGGTTGCGTCCCGCGGATATAGGAGCAAGGCCGCGACCGGCGCAAGCCGACGGACCTGCGTTTCGTCGCCGCTCCATTTTGCATCGCAGCAAATGCGATTGCGGCGATCATTCCGGATGGCAGAATTCCCAGTCCTGCAGATTCATTTTCAACATGTGAACTGCTTCACATCGTGGCCCGGTCGTGCCGATTACTCTCTCCTTCATAGACAGCCCAGCATCTCGAAAGGACGCTGGAAAACATTTCACAACGAATGACTTCGCCAGTTTTTATTGCGTAGCTTTTCAGCACCTAGCCCTTTTGCTCCAAGTTGCGACGCCGTCTCCTTCATCCAGGTGGGGGAGACGGCGCAGCTGTTTTCAGCTCCCTCTTCCCCCCGCCCTCACACCGCCATCTTGCGATGCCGCACCGGAGCGCCGGTGAGGCTCTCGGCCGCATCGATGATCGCGTTGGCATCCATGCCGTTGTGGCGATAGAGATCGTCGATCGTGCCGGTCTGGCCGAACTTTTCGACGCCGAGCGCCTCGACACGATGGCCGCGCACCGACCCGAGCCAGCCGAGCGTCGCCGGGTGGCCGTCGATCACGGTGACGATGCCGCAGTCGCGCGGCAGCGGCGCCAGCAACTGCTCGATATGGCTGAGATGCTGCACGCCGCGGCGATGCCGGCGCAGGCTGCGCGCCGCCGTCCATCCCGCATGCAGCCGGTCCGCCGAGGTGATCGCGAGCAGGCCGACGTCGCGCCGGGATTCGCCGATCAGGCCGGTCGCCTCGATCGCCTCTGGAGCAAGGGCGCCGGTATAGGCGACGATCACCTCCGCATTCGGCCCCGGCTTGCGCAGCCAATAGGCGCCGGCGGCGATGTCGGATTCCAGCTCCGGCGTCATGATCCGCTGCGGCTGATCGATGGTGCGCGTCGATAGCCGCAGATAGAGCGAGCCGCCCTCGCCTGCCTCGCGCTGCATGTGGGCAAAGCCCCATTTCATGATCGCGGCGAGCTCATCGACGAAGGCCGGCTCGAACGACGACAGCCCGTCCTGCGCCATGCCGATCAGCGGCGTTGCGATCGACTGATGCGCGCCGCCTTCCGGTGCCAGCGTCACGCCCGACGGCGTTGCCGCCACCATGAAGCGCGCATCCTGATAGCAGGCGTAGTTCAGCGCATCGAGGCCGCGCTCGATGAAGGGATCGTACAAGGTCACCACGGGCAGCAGCCGGGCGCCATTGATGGCGTGCGACAGGCCGAGCGCGGAGGCCATGATGAACAGGTTCATCTCGGCGATGCCGAGCTCGATGTGCTGGCCCTTCGGCGATGCCGCCCAGTTGAAGGTCGACGGGATCTTCTCGCTACGGAACAGGTCGGCCTTCTCGGCGCGCGCGAACAGGCCGCGGCGGTTGACCCAGGCGCCGAGATTGGTCGACACGGTGACGTCGGGCGACGACGTCACGATGCGCGAGGCCATCGCGGTGTCGCTGCGCGCGAGATCGTTGAGGATCAGGCCAAAGCCCTGCTGCGTCGACATCTGCGCCGCGGCCGTAAAGGTCAGCCGCTCCGGCACGTCGAACACGGCATCGTCAAGCCGGCGGCCGTCGCGATTGAACGGCACGGCGGCGAGAAACGCCTCCAGCTTTGCCGGGTCCTGCTTCAGGCCTTCGAACTTGTCCCACTCATGGCCGGGGCGGATGTTCTGCTGGGCGCGCCATTTCTCCATCTGCGCGACGGTCATCAGGCCGGCGTGATTGTCCTTGTGGCCCTGGAACGGCAGGCCAACACCCTTGATCGTGTAGGCGATGAAGCAGACCGGGCGGTCGTGATCGATGGACTCGAACGCCTCCAGCATGCTCGCCATGTCGTGGCCGCCGAGATTGGACATCAGCGCCAGCAGCTCGTCGTCGCTGCGCTTGTCGAGCAGCCGCGTGACGTCGCCCTGATCGCCGATGTCGTCCTGGATGTGCTTGCGGAAGGCGGCGCCGCCCTGGAAGCACAGCGCCGCATAGAGCGCGTTCGGGCAGTTGTCGATCCAGCGCCGCAAGGCCTCGCCGCCGGGCTCGGCGAACGCCTCGCGCATCAGCTTGCCGTATTTCACGATCACCACGTCCCAGCCGAAATTGCGGAACATGGTCTCGAACTTCTCCCACAGGCCTTCGCGCACGACGGCGTCCAGGCTCTGGCGGTTGTAGTCCACGATCCACCAGGTGTTGCGCAGGCCGTGCTTCCAGCCCTCCGCCAGCGCCTCGAAGATGTTGCCCTCGTCCATCTCGGCATCGCCGACCAGCGCGATCATGCGGCCTTCGCGGCGGTCCTTCATCCAGCCATGCGCCTTGACGTAGTCCTGCACCAGCGACGAGAACAGCGTCTGAGCGACGCCGAGGCCGACCGAGCCGGTCGAGAAATCGACGTCGTCGATGTCCTTGGTGCGCGAGGGATAGGACTGCGCGCCCTTGAAGCCGCGGAAATTCTCCAGCTTCTCGCGGGTCTGCCGGCCGAACAGATACTGGATGGCGTGAAACACCGGGCTGGCATGCGGCTTCACCGCGACGCGGTCCTCCGGGCGCAGCACCGAGAAGTACAGCGCCGACATGATGGTCGCGAGCGAGGCCGAGGAGGCCTGGTGGCCGCCGACCTTGAGGCCGTCAATATTCGGCCGGATGTGGTTGGCGTGATGAATGGTCCAGGACGACAGCCACAGCGCCTTGCGGGCCAGCGCGTTCAGCATGTCGAGACGGTCTGACGGTGCGGATGGCGTGGCCATGGCGCGGCTCCCGGGGGATTGTTTGGATTCTGCAAGCCTAATCCTGTCGACGAGACCATAATTCTCAAATTTTCGCGCATCATGGGCCATTATTGGGATATTTTTCCATCCGATCACCACTTCTAGGGATGCCATCCCAATGCCCGACCTCGACGCCATCGACCGCAAGATCCTCGCCCATCTCCAGGCCGACGGCCGCATCACCATGCAGGAGCTCGCCGACAAGGTCGGACTGTCGGTGTCGCCCTGCCACCGCCGCGTCAAGCTGCTGGAGGAGCGCGGCGTCATCACCCGCTACATCGCCACCGTCGACCAGAAGGCGCTGGGGCTGCACGTCTCCGTTTTCATCTCCATCAAGCTGGCGCGGCAGAAGGAGGAGGATCTGAAGCGGTTCGAGAAGGCGATCTCGGCCTGGCCCGAGGTGCTGGAGTGCTATCTGATGACGGGGAATCGCGACTACCTGCTGCGCGTGGTCGCGGCTGATCTCTCCTCCTATGAAGCGTTCCTGAAAACCAAGCTGACTCGTCTCGACGGCATCGCCTCGATCGAAAGTAGCTTTGCGCTGAGCCAGGTGAAGTATTCGATCGCGCTGCCGGTGTGAGGCCAGCTGCCTCAGCAATCTCAGCTGTCGTCCCGGCGAACGCCGGGACCCATACTCCGCGGCAGTTATTGTGAAGAAAGACTGGGTCGACATCGTGCGCAACAACATCTCCCTGGGGTTATGTGTCCCGGCGTTCGCCGGGACGACACTGGAATCCTGGGCGAGA
Source organism: Bradyrhizobium sp. SZCCHNR1043 (assembly GCF_032489675.1). Taxonomy (NCBI): domain Bacteria; kingdom Pseudomonadati; phylum Pseudomonadota; class Alphaproteobacteria; order Hyphomicrobiales; family Nitrobacteraceae; genus Bradyrhizobium; species Bradyrhizobium sp. SZCCHNR1043. The sequence continues at coordinate 407,671 of NZ_JAUEYN010000004.1, read as the reverse complement.
GCGCTCGTCCCCCAACGCCGGCGATCTATCGCCACATGCGTTCGCAGTCCCGCGGCGGGTTGCGCCCGAGCTATGCTGATCGCTTCACCCTCCTCGACAACAGAGGGCGCAGGGAAGGCCGGGCGCTGGCCGCGCCCGTGGCCCGCCTGCGAAAAAAAAATGCAGGCGGCAGGTACCACAGGTCTGGCCGAACACGCCCGGCCCTCCCTGCGCGATGGTTTTGACGGCTGCTTCGCGTTCTCCCCGGTGCGCCGGCTTTTGGCCACCGTGCGCGACGATGCGCTTTGCGCGCTCCGCCGCGGGACACCAGCATCGGGGTGCCAGGACCGCGCGACTTGACCGTGCGTGCATCGCTGTTCGTCCGCGCGAATGATCACGCTGCAACGACACACGCCCATCGCATTCCGCTGCCGACGTCCATGACGACCGCGATACGTCCCCTCCGACGCAACGGAACGGGCGGGACTCTAATGCTGATTTTACGAAATAGACAAGCGATTTATTTTTCCGCACAGGGCTGGACAGGATTTCTCGCGCACGCCCCGATTTGCCCGACGGGCAGCTTTCGCATGCCGCATCCCACGCACACGCGCCTTCATTGCGCCTGCGATCTGTCACGGTGAAGGCCGTCATTGATCCAGATCAAACGCACTCGAAAACAAACCTCGATCCAGATCAAATGCTTGATGCTCCTCGATTTGATCCAGATCAAACGGCCGCAGGCCCACCGCAGCATGGCCCAGACACGTCCATATTGGCCGTCAAAAAGCGCCACATCTCGTCGGCAGATTCCGCGGCACAGCATGCGCTGATGACGCGAACTAACAGGCCTGGCGGACGAGCACGTCTGGCCCGGCCTCGTCACACCAGCGCGCCGTGCCAAGTAACCAGCGTCCTGGAAAGCAATGCGAAACAACAGCGCTCAACGTTCGTCCCAATACGACTACGCTTCGCACCGTCGAGAGGCCCGGCCGCTCACACACGTGGCCGTGCAGGTGGCTCCCGCCAGGTATCAGCCGGCCGCGCAGCCGGGCAGCCGCAGCACCGGCCGGGCCGAGCGGCGATTCTGGCTGACCATGCAGACGGTCATGCTGGTCGTCGGCGTGCTGCTGGTGAATCTGCTGCTGTTCTTCCCTGCGCTCGGCATCGCCCTGATGTGGAATCTGCTGATTCCGGTCGCGCCGGCGCTGGTGACGATCTCGCCCGGCCTGTGGCGCAACATCTGTCCGATGGCGACCTTTCATCTCTTGCCGAACAAGATGGGCATCTCGCAGAACATCCGGATGCCGGAATGGGGCGCGGCGACCTTAGCGGTGATCAGCGTAACCTCGCTCTTCATCGTCGTGCCGATGCGGCGCATCGGACTCAATGTTGACGGGCCGTTGACGGCGCTCATGCTGCTGTCGGCTGCGGTCATGGCGTTCGCGATGGGCTCGGTGTTCGAGATGCGCTCGGGCTGGTGCACCTCGCTGTGCCCGATCCACCCCGTCGAGCGTCTGTACGGCACCAACCCCGCTCTCACCTTCAAGAACGCCCGCTGCAATATCTGCGAGGCCTGCAGCAATCCGTGCCCGGACTCGACGCCGGAGCTGACGCCGACCGCGGGCGTGCCGACGAAGGTGCAGCAGTTCCTCGGCAACTTCCTGATCGGCAGCTTTCCCGGCTTCGTCTGGGGCTGGTTCCAGGTGCCGGATTATCCGCCGCAGCAGGTCGGGAGTGCCGAGATCATCACTGCCTATGTCTGGCCGTTCGGCGCGGCCGTCATCAGCTACATCGTGTTCAGGATCGGCGAGCACATGCTGCGCTACAAGCCGGCCACCCGCACCCGGATGCACCGCATCTTCGCCGCGACGGCGGTCAGCACCTACTATTGGTATCGCCTGCCCGGTCCGGCGTCGCTGCTGCCGGACTGGTTTCCGCTGGTCTCGCACCTCGTCACGACGCCGTTCTTCTTCTGGTTCCTGGTGCTGCGCTCGCCGAAGGTGAGCTGGCTGAAGCGGCCGGTGATGGCCTCGAACTACTGGTCGAGCCGGTTCGAGAGCACGGCCAACAAGAACCTCATCCGCGTCTCACCCGACAGGGCGTGATCCCGCGGCGTCCTTCAGCCCACATTGTCACAGCGTATTCGATCGAGGAGTGAACCATGTCGAACTTCAGGACCGTCACCGTCAAGGGCCGCCAGTTCCGCGTCCGCGCGGGTGACGTGCTGCTCGATGGCGCGCTGGCCAACGGCGTCGAGATTCCGTTCGACTGCCGCGCCGGCACCTGCGGCACCTGCATGGTTCATGTCTCCAAGGGCCAGACGGTGTGCGGCGAGACGCATACGCAGGGCATGATCTACGCCTGCCAGGCGCGCGTCGTGTCCGACCTCGACGTCGAGATGGAGGACGTGCCCGAGATCGACACCAGCAAGGCGCGCCTGGTCGGCCTGCGCGAGGTCGCGCCCGACATCATGGAGCTGATGATCGCCCCGGAGAAGAGCATCAGCTATCTGCCGGGGCAGTACTTCAAGTTCACCTTCAACGGCTATCCGGCGCGCGCCTACAGCCCCACCGCCTCGTTCGACGGCCGCATCGGCGGCCGCGTCATCCATCTCAACATCAAGCGCGTGCGCGGCGGCCGCGTGACGACGGCGCTCGGCAGCGGCATCCGTCCCGGCCATCGCTTGCGCATCCAGGGGCCCTACGGCCATGCGTTCCTGCGCCCCGGCGGGACCGGCCGGCTGATCCTCGTCGGCAGCGGCACCGGCTTTGCGCCGATCTGGGCGATCGCGGCGATGGCGCTGCGCGAGCAGCGCGGCCGGCCGATGGTGATCATCGCCGGCGCCAAGAAGCTGCCGCAGCTCTACATGACGCCGATCCTGGCACAGCTCGCGCGGCTGCCCAACGTCACGATCATCCCGACCGTCGAGGAAGGCCCGATCAATCATCCCTCGATCCGCACCGGACGGATCGAGCCGCACATGCCGACCTTGACCGCCTCCGACGTCGTCTATGCCTGCGGCTCGCCGCGCATGGTCAGCGCGCTCGCCGGCATGGTCGAGAAGGCCGGCGCGACCTTCTATGCCGATCCGTTCGACCCAGCTCCGCCGGAAGCGCCGTCCGGCCTGATCGGACGCATCAAGACGCTGGTGGCGCGGCGGCCGCCGGAGCCCGAGCCGAGCCGCGACAGCGGCAAGGGCCGTGAGGCTTCGCTCGATCCGTTCGAGCGGGCGCTATCGCTGGTGCCGAAGGATCCGATCGAGGATGATCTCGGCCTGCGCCGCCCCGAGCCGCGCCGCAGCGCGGCGGCCGAGCGCGACCATGCATTGTCGGTGGTGCGAGAGCGTGCCGCGCTGGGCGATCCCACGCAGTTGCAGGAGCGCGCCCGCCGCGCCGCCGGGCAGATGGCGTCGGGGCACGTGTGAGGACTGCGGCCGGGTATCCGCAACAGGGCGACCGCATACGAGGACCAGAGCGCCGTCCTCGTCTATCTCCATGTCGTCATGGCCGGGCTTGTCCCGGCCATCCACGTCATTCGGCATACGTGGGAGGACGTGGATGCCCGGGACAAGCCCGGGCATGACGGAATAACGACTAAGCAAGCCTCAGATCAGCTTGCGCCGCGCCAAACTCCGCATCAAGGCACCGACGCCGAAAGTCCACGGCTCGCATTCGTCGCTGTTGCGCATGCGGTTGACGAGGCGGCCGAGCTGCGGCGCTGAAATGGTGACGATGTCGTCGCGCTTGTGCGTAAAACCCTGGCCCGGCGCGTCGCGGTCCTTGACGGGCGCGAACATCGTGCCGAGGAACAGCGCGAAGCCGTCGGGATATTGATGCACGGCGCCGATGGTCTGGGCGACGAGATCGGTCGGATCGCGGCTGATCTTGCTGATGGAGGAATGACCGTCGAGCACGAAGCCGTCGCTGCCGGTCACGGTCAGCGCGACATCCATTTGCCTGACGTCGTCGAGCGAAAAGCTCTTGTCGAACAGCCGCAGCAGCGGGCCGATGGCACAGGAGGCGTTGTTGTCCTTGGCCTTTGACAGCAGCAGCGCCGAGCGGCCCTCGAAGTCGCGCAGGTTGACGTCATTGCCGAGCATCGCGCCGACGATGCGGCCGCGGCTCGACACCGCCAGCACCACCTCCGGCTCCGGATTGTTCCAGGTCGATTTCGGATGCAGCCCGGCATCCATGCCGGTGCCGACAGATGACAAGGTCGGCGCCTTGGTGAAGACCTCGGCATCGGGCCCGATGCCGACCTCGAGATACTGGCTCCAGGCGTTCTGCTCGATCAGCACCTGCTTCAGGTGCATCGCCTGGTCCGAGCCCGGCTTGAGCTTGGAGAAATCGTCGCCGACGAGACGCACCACCTCCTTGCGGATCGCCTCGGCGGAGGCCGGGTTGCCGCGCGCGCGCTCCTCGATGACACGCTCCAGCATCGAGATCGCGAAGGTGACACCCGCGGCCTTCAGCACCTGCAGATCGACCGGCGCCAGCAGCCACGGCTTGGCCGGATTGCGGCGATCCGGCGGCGTGTTGGCGAGGATGGCGGCGAGATCGCCGATGCGCTCGCCTTTCATCGCGCGCAGGGCCGCCGCCGGATCGTCGTGCTCGCAGAGGGCGCTGACGGTGGGGAAAGCCGAGGTGACGTCATAAACGCCGTCATCGCGCACCGCGACCACGGCCGGTCCGTCCACGTCGGGGCGCCAGACCCGGCCGACCAGCGTCCCGCTGGTGCCGTCGTCGGGCAGGACGGTCTCGGGCGTCAGGTTGATCATGGCGTCGTGCTCCCTGTTGTTCTTGTTGCTCAGCGCACCCCTAGCATCGGTGCACGCCGGCTCCAAGCCACACGACGTCGCGCAATCACCAACTGTAGCGCAGCACGCCCTTGCCGGCGTAGGAGCGGCTGATGGACGAGAACTCGCCCTCGAAGGTCACAGCCGCCGACCAGCCGTTGCGCCAGGCCATTTCGGCCGAGGCCGTGGTCAGCGCAAGGTCGCGCGACTGCGCAGCGCCGTTGACGACGAAACTCGTGCCCGGGAGCAGCTGGAAGCCGGCGGTCATGGTGCGATCCGGGTTGAAATTGTGCGCCCAGGCGGCGCGGCCGCGCAGCGACAACACGCCATCGGCGAGCACGAAAGCCCGGTCGAAACGCGCGCCGATCTCGATGCGCGCATCGGTCACGGTCTTGCCGGCATAGGTCAGCGCGAAGGTCCCGGCGCCGGAGAGCACCTGCTCGGCATAGGACGGCAGCACGTAAGCCGTCGCCTGGCCGCCGAGATAGGGCGTGATCCCGCCCCACGGCGTGGCATAGCGGCGGCCGGCCTCGAGGCGGGCCGAATAGGCCGACGCATTGAAGCGGGCGCGGAGCTGGTCGACGCCGGCGACGGTCACGGTGCGGTCGGTGGTCACGTCGTGCCAGCCATAGGCGAGCGCGGCGGCAAGATAATTCGGGCCGTTGCGATAGCGGGCGAAGGCGCCAGCCTGGAACAGGTCGGAGCGGCCGCTGCCGCCGCCATTGACGCCGAAGCTGGTGCCGCCGCCGGACAGCGCGAAGCCGGCCAGCCAGCTCGGCGACACGATGTAATCGGCGCCGGCGGCCAAGCCGACCTCGCGGATCGTGGCGTTGTTCGAGCCGAGCGCGGCGTTGCCATCGGTGAACGAGCCGCCGCCGAACGGCGCGGCCCAGGTGCTCCAGCGCTCATCGAAGCGCTGGGCCGGTGTGGCCTTCACCTGCATGCGCGCGAAGGCATCGCGCGGCGCGGCGCCCTTCCCTGCGTCGGCGAACGCTGCAGCCGGACTAGATGCGTTCGCGCTGCGACCGGCGACGAAAGGATCGGTCATCAGGCCAAGAAAGATCTTCATCGAGTCGAACATCGCCTGCTGCGGAGCGGTGGCGATCTCGCCGGAGACCTGCGTCAGGCCGGCCGGGGTCAGCGCGCCGAAGGCGAGCGGAATGCCGCCGGTGCGATTGAAATAGCCGGTCGTGGTGTCCGTGACGTTCTGCTGGTTGGTGTTGTTGGTGCCGGTCGAGCCAAGCGTCAGGTTCAGATAGACGTTGTTGGCGTCGTAGCTCAGACGAGAAGTGAAATTGGCCGGCAGGTTGGTGTTGACCAGCGCATTGAAGGTGCCGCTGACGCCGCCGGTCGCATTGACGATCGTGTACTGCTTGTTGACGTAGCTGCCGGGCGCGAAACTCGCCTGCACGGTGGCGCCGCCGAGCGTCGCCGTTCCCGTCACGTTGACCCGATCGGCATTGGCCGGGGATACCTCGACCATGTAGCTCGCAGCCGTCGTGAACACGAGGTTGCCCTGCACGGTGAGCAGCCCGATCGAATTGCCCGGCGCGAGTGCGCCGCCATTGACCAGCGTGCTACCGACGATGCCGTTGCCGCCGAGCGCGCCGCCGGAATTCACCACGACATTGCTGCCGGCGATCGAGCCGTTCACGGCGAGGATGCCGCCGTCGATCGTGGTCGTGCCGGTATAGGTATTGACGCCGGACAATGTCAGCTTGCCGCTGCCGACCTTGGTCAGCGAGCCTGGGCCGATGGTGCCGCACCCGCAAGGATCGGTGTCGCCGATCACGCCGGAGACCTCGGTGGAGAGATTGTTGCCGCCGACCACCAGCGTGTTGAAGGCGCCGATGTAGTAGTTGCCGGAGCCCGCCAGCGAGCCGGCGGTGATGCGGCCGTCGCCATTGACACCCGTGCTACCGGAGAAATCGACCACGCCGGTGCCATTGGTGACGAACTGGGCGGTGCCGCCGGTCGTATTGTCGAGGAAGCGGGTGCGGCCGCCATCATTGGTGATGATCGTGGCGGAGCCGGCGCTGGCGTGATCGAAGAACAGCGTCGAGCCGCCGTCATTGGTGGTGACGGTCGCGTTCGCCGCGGTGGAATGGGCGTTGAACTGGACCTGGCCGTTCATGTTGTTGGTGATGGTGGCATTGCCGGCCGACGGGGTGTCGCTGCCGAAGCCGATCCCGAACATCACGTAGGAATTGCCGCCATTGGTGATGACCGCATTGGCGGCCGTGGCGGCATTGACGAACGCCAGCATGCTGAACGTGTCGTTCGTGATCGTCGCGTTGCCGGCGCTGGTACTGGCGTTGAACAGCGTACGGCCCTGATGGTTGGTGATCACGGCGCTGCCGGCCGTGGCCGTGTCCGTGCCGCCGGCGACACCGAACGCGGTCGTGGCGATCGACTGGTTCACGATCGTCATCGTGCCGGCGGAGCTCGCACCGAGGAAGTTGGTGGTGCCGCCATCATTGGTGAGCGAGACGATGCCGGACGTGTCGGCCCTAACGATGTTGAAGATGCCGAAATTCGACACGTCGCCGACGATCCGGGCGGTGTGGGTGGCATCGCCGAGCTGCAGGGTCGCGACGCTGCCGATGAAGGTGCCGCCGGAGTAGGAATTGGTGCCGAGCAGGATGGTGGTGCTGTTGCCGAGCAATTCGGCGCGCACGCCGGCAACGGTCTCGCCGAGGTTGTTGCCGATGGTGATGGTCTGGCCGGAATTGGCGTTGTTGATGAAGCCCCAGCCGGAGCCGGCGACGCCGAAATTCACGTCGGCGCCGCCGATCGAATAGGACTGGGCGTTGCTGAGGAAGATCCAGGAATCCGGATTGATCGGCGCGGTGACCGTGATGGTCGATGCGCCGGTGGCCCCGAACAGCGCCTCCTGGCCGCCCGATGCCGGCGGCGCGCCGGCCGGCGGGGTCTCCCAGTTGGTCGAGAGATTGTAGTCGGAGGTCGTCGTCGTGGCGCCGGGACCGCCCCAGGTGTAGTCGGTTTGCGCCTGCGCGGCCGTCGTCAGCCCGAGCCCGACCACGAGCACCAATCCGCCAACCCGCCAGCGGACAGCCGTGTTGTCGCCCGACATCCCCACTCCGACACTCCCAAGCCCTGCTCTGCACGTTCTCGTGCAGTCCAAGACCTAGCAGCTCAGACTTGGTGGTCGGGACGGGATGCGAATGCGTTTTTCCAATGATTTCAGATCATTACGCGTTTCGCACCGGTTGTGGCGATCGCGCAACGCATCCGCCCAAAAATTCACACCCCCGTATTCGCCAGGGATGCGCGAGCGAGGGCTCACGGATTCGGCGAGCTCTCGCCGGCGACCTGCAGCAGTTGCGAGCGGCGGACGCGCTCGCGATGGGCGGTGTAGAGGCCGCTGGAGACGATGAAGGCGGCGCCGACAATGGTCCAGACGTCCGGCACCTCGCCGAACACCAGGAAGCCGAGGATGCTGACCCACAGGAGCTGGGTGTAGGAGAACGGCGCCAGCACCGAGGCGTCGGCATAGCGGAACGCCAGCACGACGATCCACTGCCCCATGGTCGAGGCGACGCCGACCAGCACGCCGAAGCCGATGTCCTGCCAGGACGGCGTGGTCCAGACGAACGGCACGATTGCCGTGAGCACGCAGAGGCCGGCGATCGACGAATAGGTCATGATCGTGATGGCGTGCTCACGCCCGCTCATCATCCGCGTCATGATCAGCGTGCAGGCCCAGGCGAAGGCCGAGGCGATCGGGAACAAGGCGGCGAGATGGAACGCGCCGGTGCCGGGGCGGAGAATGATCAGCACGCCAAACAACCCGACCGCGGTCGCGATCCAGCGGCGCAGGCCGACCTTCTCGCTGAGGAACACGATCGACAACGCGGTGACGAACAGCGGCGCGACGAAGCCGGTGGCGGAAGCCTCGGCGATCGGCAGATAGCGTAAACCGGTGATGAACATCAGCGACGAGCCGAGCAGCGCAACGCCGCGCAGCAGTTGGAACTTGAGCCGCTCGGTGCGCATCGCGAACAGCGGCGAGCCCGGGATCATCGCCGGCACCATGATCGCTGCGAATATGACGAAGCGGATCCAGGTGATCTCGATCGAGGGCAGCGTCTTCGAGAGATATTTCGCTGTGACGTCCGAGGTGCCGAGGAACACGGTCGACAGCAGGATCAGCGCGATGCCGCGGAACGGCCGGTCGGCCCGCGCGGGCGCGCGCTTGCGCGTGGCCTGCGGCTTCTCCTGCACGGAGGTCGGCACGTCGTCGAGGCGCGCGGCTGCGGCCGCACTCGGTGGCGGGGTCACGGTCGAACTCGGGAGTTTTGGAACGGGGACGATTCGGTGAGTGGCGACAAAACGCCAATCGCGACGCCGCGACAACCCATCGAAGCGGGCAGCACTTATGCGTTGCCACGCGCCGGAGTAGCAAACATCCGTAATTTTCCGTGATGCTGCATTACAGCATGGGCAGCCCGCGCGGCTTCGGCCCGCGCGGAAAGGCGCGATCGATTGCGGCGATCTCGGCTGCGGTCAGCTCGATGTCGCCGGCCGCGGCATTCTGCTCGGCATGCTCGGGCCGCGACGCCTTGGGGATCGCGAGCAGCGACGACGCCCGCGTCAGGAAGGCGAGCGCGATCTGGCGCGGCGTTGCGCCATGCTGCTCCGCGATGCGCTGCAGCACCTCGCCGCCGGCGCTGCGGCGTTCCGGAAAGTCGTCATGGCCGAACGGCGAGTAGGCGACGACGGCGACGCCATGCTGGCCGCACCACGGGATCACCGCGTGCTCGATGGCGCGCTCCTGCAGATGGTAGAGCACCTGGTTGCAGGCGATCTTGCCCTCGCCTGCGACCTTCAGCAGTTCATCGAGATCGTCGACGTCGAAATTGCTGACGCCCCAGGACCCGATCTTGCCGGCGGCCTTGAGCTCCTCGAACGCCGCCACCGTTTCCGCGAGCGGATAGGAGCCCGGCCAGTGCAGGAGATAGCAGTCGAGCCGGTCGGTCTTCAGCCGCTTCAGCGAGCGCTCGCAGGCGGTGATGGTGCCCTTGCGCGAGGCGTTGCTTGGCAGCACCTTCGAGACCAGGAATACGTCGTCACGCCGGCCGGCGATGGCCTCGGCGATGACCAGCTCGGCATCGCCATACATCTCCGCGGTATCGATGTGGCTCATGCCGAGATCCAGGCCGCGCCGCAACGTGGCGATGGCGCGGCTGCGATCGGCGTGGTCGAGATACCAGGTGCCCTGCCCGATGACGGAGACGCTGGCTCCGCCGGTTCCGAATGTCTTGTGCTTCATGCGCGGGAGCATAGTGGATGAGGCGCACGACGTCGATTGGGTGCCTCCCTGCTCAAGGCATCTGACGCGCCTCCACACCCACGTCATTCCGGTTCGACGCGTCAGCGTCGAACCCGGAATCCCGAGCTCGTCTTGCGCTGTTTCATTTCCACCATGTCGAGATTCCGGGTTCGAGGCCGTTGGCCTCGCCCCGGAATGACAGTGTTCTCGGCTAGCTCGCCGCCGCGATGGGCGGGGCGTCCGTGGCCGTCTGCGCGATCAGCCGCTTCATCTCCGGAATGCACGAGCCGCAATTGGTGCCGGCCTTGAGCTGCGCACCGATGGCGGCGGGCGTGCGCGCGCCGCCGGCGATGGCGTCGCAGATGGTATCGCGGCCGACGCCGAAGCAGGCGCAGACGATCGGGCCGCCGCCGACGCCGTCGGGCGCGCGGCCGGACAGCAGCACGCGGCGCTGGTCGTCGTCGAGGCGATCGGCGGCGAACATCGTCTTCACGACGTTCCAGTCGCCGGCATCATGGCCGGGGCCGACGAAGAGACAGGTTTCGATGCGATCGCCGGCGAACGACGCGGCGCGATAGACGCCGCCGCCGACATCCATGTAGTCCGTGACGTCGTCGGTGGCGCGCGCCTTGAACCAGGCCGGCCAGCGCGACAGATCGCCGTTATCGGCGAACAGATAGCCCAAGCCGCCCTGCACCGTCGCGCGTGCCCACCACAGGTTGGACGGCAGCGTGAGCTCGTTGCGCGACAGGATGAAGCCGCGGAATACGTACTCATAAGAACTGATCGCAGCCGGGGTCGCCTTGGCCTCGGGCTGGCCGGAGAACGGATCGGTGTGGGAGGCGACCAGCGCGCCGACGCGGCCATGCGAGGCGTTGGTGGCGTTCCAATGGATCGGCGCGAACAGCATGCCGCGCTGCTGGCGCTCGCTGACCACGACCTTGAGGATGCACTGGCCGTGCTCGGTCGTCACCTTGGCGAAGCCGTCATGCATCAGGCCGTATTTCAGCGCGTCGTCCGGATGCACCTCGACGAACGGCTCCGGCAGATGCGCTGATAGCCGCGGGCTCAAGCCCGTGCGCGTCATCGTGTGCCACTGGTCGCGGATGCGCCCGGTGTTCAGGCGCAGCGGGCGGGCGGCGGTGGTCTCACCGCGCAGCGCCGGCACTTCCGGCGCGACGAAGCGCGCTTTGCTGTCGTTGGTGAAGAAGGCGCCGTCGGCGAAAAAGCGCGGCTCGGGCGGCTTGCCCGCGCGCGCCGGCCATTGCACCGGCGCCATCGTCTCGTATTCGTCGTCAGTGAGCGAGGCCAGCGCGCCGATGTCGAAATCGCGCGTGCCGTCGTTCTCGAACGCCGACAATGCCGCATGCTCGCGGAACACGTCGGCCGCAGAGTTGTAGTTGAAGGCGCCCGCGTGGCCGAGCCGTTTGCCGACCTCGCTCAGGATCCACCAGTCCGGCATGGCCTCGCCGGCCGGCGCAAGGAAGGCGCGCTGGCGCGAGATGCGGCGCTCGGAATTGGTGACCGTGCCCGACTTCTCGCCCCAGGCCTGCGCCGGCAGCAGCACGTGGACGCCGGCATCGACGGTGTCGTTGGAGCGGACGTTCTCGGACACGACGAACAGCTCGAGCTTCTTGAGCGCGGCGCGGACCAGATCGGCGTCCGGCAGCGACACCGCGGGGTTGGTGCCGATCACCCACAACGCCTTGATCTCGCCGCGCGCGATCGCCTCGAACATCTGCACCGCCTTGAGACCCTCATGGGTGGCGATGTCCTTGGCCTTCCAGAAGCGGCGGACGCGGTCGATGTCTGGCGGCGTGAAGCCCATGTGGGCCGCGAGCTGGTTGGCGAGCCCGCCGACCTCGCGGCCGCCCATCGCATTGGGTTGGCCGGTCAGCGAGAACGGCCCCATGCCCGGCTTGCCGATGCGCGCCGTCGCGAGATGGCAGTTGAGGATCGCGTTGACCTTGTCGGTGCCCTGCGCCGACTGGTTGACGCCCTGCGAATAGAGGGTGACGACCTTGGGAGTATCGCGGAACAGCTTGAAGAAGGCGACGACGTCGACCTCGGACAGGCCGGTGGCGAGCGCGGTCGCCGCGGCGCTGCCGGCGAGGCTGCGGGCGCGAGCCAGGGTCTCGTCGAAGCCGCTGGTGTGAGCGTTGATGTAGTCGTGATCGAGCGCACCGCTGTCGGCGAGATGCACCAGCAGGCCGGAGAACAGCGCCGCATCAGTGCCAGGCTTCAATCCCAGGAACAGATCGGCGTCGCTCGACGTGTCGGTGCGACGTGGATCGATGACCACGAACCTGGCGCCGCGCGTCTGCTTGTTGGCCAGCATGCGCTGATACAGCACCGGATGGCACCAGGCGGCATTGCTGCCCACGAAGACCAGCAGATCGGCCTGATCGAGATCCTCATAGGTGCCGGGCACGGTGTCGGCGCCGAAGGCGCGGCGGTGGCCGGCGACCGACGAGGCCATGCACAGCCGCGAGTTGGTGTCGACATTGGCCGAGCCGAGAAAGCCTTTCATCAGCTTGTTGGCGACGTAATAGTCCTCGGTCAGCATCTGGCCGGAGAGATAGAACGCCACCGCATCCTCGCCGTCGCGGGCGACGATGTGCTTCAGGCGGGTCGCGACGTGATCGAGCGCATCGCTCCACGCCACCCGCTGCATGCCGCCCTTGCAGCGGATCATCGGGTACAGCAGCCGGCTCTCGAGCCCGAGCGTCTCGCCGAGCGCCGAGCCCTTGGAGCAAAGCCGGCCGAGATTGGCGGGGTGCATCGGATCGCCGGAGATGGCAGCGCCGCCGCGGCCGTCGGGCGTGGCGAGCACGCCACAACCGACACCACAGTAAGGACACGCAGTGCGCACCGTCAGCAGCTTCGGATCGACCGTCGTCATCGTCGTGCGTGGCCCCTTCTCACGCTGCCTGCGGCCGCGCGCCCGCGCGGCCGAACATCATCGCCGTCCGAATCGCTGCAACCGGCTCGCGGCTCCGGATCAGCTCGCGATACCACAACGCGTCCTGAGTCTCACCGATCAGCACGGCGCCGGTGAGGCGCCCCTCCGTGATGACGAGCTTCTTGTAGATGCCGCGTTTGGCATCGTTGAGCACGATCGCCTCGCTGCCCTCGGCGCCGATGAAGTCGCCCGCCGAGAACACGGATACGCCGGACACTTTCAAGTTGGTCGACACGACGCTGCCGCCATAGGCCGCCTGGCGGCCGGCCAGATGTCGCGCCAGCACCCGCGCCTGCTCGTAGGCAGGCTCGACCAGCCCATAACAGGTGCCGCGATGCTCGGCGCATTCGCCGAGCGCGAAGATGCCGGGGGCCGAGGTCTGCATGGCGTCATCGACGACGATGCCGCGGTTGACGGCGAGCCCCGCCTCTTTCGCCAGCGCAACGTTCGGCCGGATTCCGGCCGCGAAGATCACGGCGTCGGTGGCGAGGCGCCGTCCATCGGCCAGTTCGACTCCTTCGACCCGCCCGTCCCCATGGATGGCCGCGGTGCTGGCATTGAGCAGAACCTCGATCCCCTTGCGCGCCACCAGCGCCTTCAGCAACGCGGCCGCCGGCGCATCGAGCTGCCGCTCCATCAGCCGGTCCATCAGATGCAACAGCGTCACCCTGGCGCCGGCACGCGCCAGGCCATAGGCCGCTTCCAGCCCGAGCAGGCCGCCGCCGACGACCACCACGCGCCCCTTCTTCGCCGCGAGCGCCAACAGCACGTCGGTATCGCGGCTGTCACGGAACGTATGCACGCCCGGCAGATCGGCGCCGGGCACGGGAAGCCGCAGCGGCAGCGAGCCGGTGGCCAGGACCAGGCGCGAGAACGCCACGTTCTCATCGTTCTCGATCTGGAGCTCGCGGCGGCCGACATCGATGGCGGTCGCGCGCGCACCGTATTTCAGCGTCACGCCGCGCTCGCGCCACCAGGTGGCTGGCTTGAGCTCGATCTCGTGGGACGCGGCCTCGCCGGCCAGCACCGACGACAGCAGCACGCGGTTGTACGCCAGACGCGGCTCCTCGCCGATGACGGCGATCGCGTAGCGGCCGAGCGCGGTCTGCGACAGCTCCTCGGCCAGCTTTGCAGCGGCCATGCCATTGCCGACGATGACGAGCGGTTCACTCAACGATGCTACTCCGCAGCCTGCGCCTTGCCGTAGGCTTCCGCGATCATGAAGCCGGACAGCGTGCCATAGGCCGCGGTCCAGGCCTCGGCGACCTCGGGCGTCCAGGCCTCGCCCAGTCCCTTCTCCAGGGTCCACAGCAGCGCAGAGCCGACCACCGGATAGTGCTCGGGCTTGGCACCATAATCGACGTGGCGCTTGGCCAGCGCGCTTGCCGCTGGCAGGATCGCAGGCAAGTTCGCCAATCCATTGACGACGACCGCCAGCGTCGCCATCAGCTTCTTGCGCTGCTCGGTGAGATCGTCTGGAAACATCGGCCGCACCTGCGGCGCGACCTCGAACAAGCGATCGTAGAAGATGCCCGCGGCCTGGTCGGAGATCGGCGCGACCTTGGCAAAGCTGTCCTGAACCAATGCGATCTGAGACGGCGTCATGGGAAATCCTTCGATGATGGAGACGAGAACCCGTTAGTCGCCCGAGGCGGAGGGCGGTTCGATCCGTCCTCCGCGTTCGAATCGTCACGCCGCCTCGACGTAGCGATGGCGCTCATAGAGGAATTCCAGCACGCGCTGGCGGCACTTCACGTAGGTCGCGTTGGTCGCGAGCTCGAGCCGCTTGCGCGGACGCGGCAGCGCGACCTCGAGCACCTCGCCGATCCGTGCGCTCGGACCGTTGGTCATCATCACGATACGGTCGGACAGCAACACGGCCTCGTCGACATCGTGCGTGATCATCAGGATGGTGTTGCCGAGCTTCTGATGCAGGGCCATCACGGAATCCTGCAGATGCGCCCGGGTCAGCGCATCGAGCGCGCCGAACGGCTCGTCGAGCAGCAGCACCTTCGGCTCCATGGCGAGCGCACGGGCAATGCCGACGCGCTGCTTCATGCCGCCGGAGATCTCGTTCGGACGCTTGTCCTTGGCATGGGCCATCTGCACGAGGTTCAGATTGTGCATGGTCCAGGCATCGCGCTCGGCCCGGGTCTTGGTCTTGGCGAACACCTTGTCGACGCCGAGCCGCACGTTCTCATAGACCGTGAGCCAGGGCAGCAGGCTGTGGTTCTGGAACACCACCGCGCGGTCAGGTCCCGGCGAATTGACCTCGCGCTCCTCCAGCAGCACGCCGCCGGTCGTGGCCGTGGTGAGCCCCGCCACGATGTTGAGCATCGTCGACTTGCCGCAGCCGGAATGGCCGATGATCGAGACGTACTCGCCCTTCTCGATCGAGAGGTTGATGTCCTTCAGCACTTCGGTGGTAGCGGTGCCGCGGGTGAAGGTCTTGTCGACGTGGTCGAGCTTCAGATAGGCCATGATCTCTACCTCTCAATTCGTCGCAGTGCCGCGGGTGACGATCTTGCCGACCACCGCGATCATGCGGTCGAGCACGAAGCCGATGATGCCGACATAGAACAGCGCGAGAATGATCTCGCTGATATGCGAGGAGTTCCACGCGTCCCAGATGAAGAAGCCGATGCCGACGCCGCCGATCAGCATCTCGGCCGCGACGATCGCGAGCCACGACAGGCCGATGCCGATGCGCAGGCCGGTGAAGATGTAGGGCGCGGCCGCCGGGATCATGATCTTGGCGAAGAACTCCAGCGGATTGAGCTGCACCACCGCGGCGACGTTGCGGTAGTCCTGCGGAATGTTGCGGATGCCGACCGCGGTGTTGATGATGATCGGCCACACCGAGGTGATGAAGATGACGAAGATCGCCGACGGCTGGCCGTCGCGGAAGGCCGCCAGCGACAGCGGCAGCCAGGCGAGCGGCGGGATCGTGCGCAGCACCTGGAAGATCGGATCGAGGCCGCGCATGGCCCACACCGACTGGCCGATCAGCGTGCCGACACCGACGCCGACGACGACGGCAATCGCGTAGCCGAAGGCGACGCGCCGGAGGCTGGCTTCGAGATGCCAGAACAAGCCCTTGTCGATGCCGCCATGATCGAAGAACGGATCGAAGATCAGCTCCCGGGTGTCGCTGAAGACCCGGGAGGGCGGCGGCAGCGCCGAGCCGGCCCGGCGGCAGACCAGCTCCCAAATCAGCAGGAACAGCGCCAGCACGATCAGCGGCGGCACCACGCGCACCGCGGCCTCACGTGCCATCTTTACATAGCGCTCGGCCTTCGGCGGCTGTTTGGGCGTCATCGTTACGATGGACGCCGAGGTGGACGCCGCCGCGGTCGGCACGACCTGGGGAGCACTATCGTTGCTCAACGCTGGCATGGACATCGGAAACCTTTCTCCGTGCAATGAGAGGGGCCGCGCGCTTTCCGCGCGCGGCGAGAGTCCTGATCAGGCGTCGACGCGCTTGATCGACAGCGACTTCAGGTAGGCGGTGGGATCTTCCGGATCGAACACCTTGCCATCGAAGAAGGTCTCCTTGCCGCGCGACTTGGAGGTCGGAATCTCGGCGGCGGCGACGTTCATCTCCTTGGCGGCCTCGCGCCAGATGTCCTCGCGGTTGACCTTGGCGATCAGCGACTTGGCGTCGAAGCCGGCCTCATACTTGCCCCACCGGATGTCCTCGGTGATGAACCAGAGATCGTGGCTCTGGAATGGATAGGATGCGAAGTCGCTCCAGTACTTCATGATGTGCGGCGAGTTCTCGACGACCTTGCCGGTGCCGTAGTCGAACTTGCCGGCCGAGCGCCCGGCGACGTCCTCGACCGGGCAGTTGATCCACTGCCGCTTGGCCATGATGGTCGCGAGCTCCTGCTTGTTCTCCATCTTGTCGGCCCACTGCTGGGCTTCCATCACCGCCATCGTCAACGCCTTCGCGGCCTTCGGATATTTGTCGACAAAGGCGGCGCGCATCGCGAAGGATTTTTCGGGATGCTTGTTCCAGATCTCGCCCGTCGTGACGGCGGTGTAGCCGATGCCCTGGTTGACGAGCTGCGCATTCCACGGCTCGCCGACGCAGAAGCAGTCCATGGTGCCGACCTTCATGTTGGCCACCATCTGCGGCGGCGGCACCACGATGGTCTCGATGTCCTTGTCGGGATCGATGCCGCCGGCGGCGAGCCAATAGCGGATCCAGAGATCGTGGGTGCCGCCCGGGAAGGTCATCGCTGCCTTCACGGACTTGCCGGAGGCCTTCTTCTTCTCCAGCGCGGCCTTGAACGGCGCGGTATCGAGACCGAGCTTCAGGTCGGCGTACTCCTTGCCGACCGAGATGCACTGCGCATCGAGATTGAGCCGCGCCAGGATGTACATCGGGGTCGGCTGATTGTTCTGCGTCACCTTGCCGGACGAGATCAGATACGGCATCGGCGTGAGGATGTGCGCGCCGTCGATCCCGTTGCCCTCGGAGCCGAGCACGAGGTTGTCGCGGGTCGTGCCCCATGAGGCCTGCTTCTGCACATCGACATCAGGCATGCCGTATTTCGCAAACAGGCCCTTGTCCTTGGCGACGAACAGCGGGCCGGCATCGCTGAGCGCGATGAAGCCGAGCTTGGCGCTGGTGACTTCCGGCCCCGCCCCTTGGGCGAAAGCTCCGCCCGGCAAGTTCAGCTTCGCGGCTGCAAGCAGCGCAGCCGTCCCTGCGCCGGCCTTGAGAAGCTGACGACGGCTGAGGCCGTTGCGGCGAGCAGGATTGGCAGTCTTCGTCATGAGTGCTGTCGTCCTTTGGCTGAAGAGCGCTCGATGGTGAATGGCCGTCCGTTGCGGGTCGCTGCACCACGCACAAAGGCGCGTTCCGAGGAGGCCTCGGAAGGGGCAGCGTCACGATTCGGATGAGGGTTGCGCGGACGGCATCGATGGCGTCGGACACGCTCTTTCAAGCTTCGTGCCAACACGCCGATTTGGATTTGTCAGGCAAATTCAACCCTTTAGCGTTGCACAACAATCCATCAGAGGCAGCGGGCCGCATCCAAAATTTGCGATTCGCACACTTTGTGTGCGGCGCACACAAAATAAGCATGGAGAGATTGTTCCGTGAGCATCAGGGCACCAAAAGAGCCCTTTCAGGCAGCTGCAGCAGAGAAACTCCAGCGCAGTCGCTTGAAATCACTGACTTTCTCGGTGGCGTCAAATTTGGCACACGCATTGCTTCTGGTTCTGCAAGTCAACGATGACTGCGGTTCGCCGGACTGTCGACGCCTATGGCGCTGATCTCCGGGACGGATGCGCGCACGCGACCGAGGTCTCCTCGGCGCGGTCGTCGTGACGCCCTTCCCGCATTCGACATCCGATCCGCCTGCCCGTGGCGATGTCCCTCGAGAGCCAGAACCTCTCGCAAGGCAGCGCGCAATCGACTCCCGAGAGCAAGCAAAGGACGTTTGAATGTCGTATCTCGCGCCTTCAGAATTCGTCACCAAGATGGTGGACGCAGGCGAGTCCAAGATCTTCATGTCGACCCGGGACACCGTGATCCGCGCCTACATGGCTGGCGCGATCCTGGCGCTCGCGGCCTGGTTTGCCGTCACCATCAATGTGAACACCGGCCAGCCGATCATCGGCGCCCTGTTGTTTCCGGTCGGCTTCTGCATGCTCTATTTGTTGGGCTTCGATCTGCTAACGGGTGTGTTCGTGCTGTCGCCGCTGGCCGTGATCGACAAACGTCCGGGCGTGACCATCGCAGGCGTGCTGCGCAACTGGGGACTTGTCTTCATCGGCAATTTCGCCGGAGCACTGACCGTTGCCTTCATGATGGCATTCGTGACCACGTTCGGCTTCACGCAGGAGCCGGACAAGATCGGCGCTGTGATCGGCAATATCGGTGAAGGCCGGACGCTCGGCTACGCGGCGCATGGCGCGGCCGGAATGGCGACGCTGTTCATCCGCGGCATGCTGTGCAACTGGATGGTCTCCACCGGCGTGGTCGGCGCGATGATCTCGACGACGGTCCCGGGCAAGGTGCTGGCGATGTGGATGCCGATCCTGGTCTTCTTCTACATGGTGTTCGAGCATTCGGTGGTGAACATGTTCCTGTTCCCGTCGGGGCTGATGCTCCATGCGAAGTTCTCGATCATGGACTACCTGGTCTGGAACGAGATCCCGACCGTGCTCGGCAATCTCGTCGGCGGCCTCTCGTTCACCGGCCTGACGCTCTATGCCACCCACATCAGGACGCAGCCGAAGCGTGATGCCAAGATCGCAGCTCGCGCCGCGGCCTGATTCCGTTTCCCTCGGAGAGCCCGGCCCCGGTAAGGTCGGGCTCCCTTCATTTCGCCCGACAGCCCAAATGCCATTGCGGATCACAATCGGAGCGCATTCCGACAAAGGGCAGAAGCCGGGCAACCAGGACTTCCACGGCGCTCTGATTCCCGATGAGCCGGCGCTCAGCCTGAAGGGCATCGCGATCGCGATCGCGGACGGGATCAGCAGCAGCGAGGTCAGCCACATTGCGAGCGAGTCGGCGGTCAAGAGCTTCCTGACCGACTATTACTGCACGCCGGATGCCTGGTCGGTGAAGACCTCGGTGCGACGCGTGATCGCCGCGGCCAACTCCTGGCTCTACGCCCAGACCAGAGCCAGCCAATACGCCTATGATCGCGACAAAGGTTATGTCTGCACGCTCAGCGCGATCGTGATCAAGGCGGCCACGGCGCATCTCTTCCATATCGGCGATTGTCGCATCTATCGCCCCGCAGGCCATTCGCTCGAGCAACTCACCGACGATCATCGCGTCATCATCTCGTCGCAGCAGAGCTATCTGGGGCGTGCGCTCGGGGTCAATCCCGAGGTCGAAATCGACTATCAGGCCATTCGGATCGAGCGCGGCGACATCTTCGTGCTCGCGACGGACGGCGTTCACGAGCACGTGGGCAAGCGTTTTGTCGCCAACGTGTTGAAGGAGAATTCCCACGACCTCGATCAGGCGGCCCGCATCATCGTCGCTGAGGCACTGGCGCAGGGCAGTGCGGACAATCTCACGATCCAGATCGTGCGGATCGACGAACTCGGCGCCGGCGATGCCGCCGAGATCCCGGTCCAGGCCGAGCAGCTGCCGCCGGCGCCGCTGCTGGACGCGCGGACGATCTTCGAGGGCTACCGGATCGTGCGCGAGATCCATGCCAGCAGCCGCAGCCACATCTATCTGGCCATCGACGTCGAGACGGAGCTCGCCGTCGCCCTCAAGGTGCCTTCGATCGACCTGCGCGGCGACGGCGCCTATCTCAAACGGTTCCTGATGGAAGACTGGATCGCGCGGCGGATCGATAACCCGCATGTGCTGAAGGCCTTCCCATCGACGCGGCGCCGCGATCATCTCTACGTCGTCACCGAATTCGTCGAAGGCCAGACCTTGGCGCAATGGATGATCGACCATCCCAAAGCCGATCTCGATGCCATCAGAGACATCATCGAGCAGATCGCCAAGGGGCTGCAGGCGCTGCATCGAAAGGAAATGCTGCACCAGGATCTGCGGCCGCAGAACATCATGATCGACCGGACCCGAACGGTGAAGATCATCGATTTCGGATCGGTGCGCGTCAGCGGCGTGGTCGAGGCCGACCCGGCTGCCGACCACGACAGCATCCTCGGCACCCAACAGTATACGGCGCCGGAATATTTTCTCGGCGAGGGCGGCTCCGAATGGTCCGATCAGTTCTCACTCGGGGTCATCGCTTACCAGATGCTGACGGGGCGATTGCCCTACGGCGCGCAGATGGCGCGCGCAAGAACCCGGGCACAGTTTCGCAAGGTCCGCTATCTGCCGGCCTCCGGCGATGACCAGGCCGTCCCCCTCTGGATCGACGGCGCACTTCGACGCGCCGTCCATCCCGTCGCCGCCAAACGTTACGAGAGCCTCTCCGAATTCGTCTTCGACCTTCGGCACCCCAATCCCGCCTATATCGGCGGCAACCGGACGCCCCTGATCGAGCGCAATCCGCTGCTGTTCTGGAAAGCAACGACTGCGCTGCTCGCGATCGCAGTCGTCATCCTGCTCGCGGCTCGCCACGGCGGCTGGTAGGCGGGCCTGCCGGCCGCCACAGCTCAGGCGGGTTCAGGCGCGATCGCGCCGAGCGGTCTCGGCGCCGCGCCCGCTCCCGGCTTCATGCGGAAATCATAGGTCATGAAGTGCCATGGCCCGACGGCCAGCTTGCCGTCCGGCATCACCGCGTCGCTGCGCCGCTCCACTTGGGCGACGAGGTCGTTCTTGACGCCAAACACGACATCGCTGTCGAGATATTCGTCACCGCCGACGAAGACGTGGGTGATCAGCGGCTCGTAGCCCTTGGCGTCCACCAGGAAATGCACATGAGCCGGCCGCATCGGATGGCGTTTGGTGCTCAGGATCATCTGTCCCACCGGACCGTCGGTCGGGATCGGATAGCTGCAGGGCAGGATGGTGCGGAAGAAAAAGCGACCGTCCGCATCGGTGATGAAGCGCGCCCGCGACGACGGACCATCGCTCGCGTAGGACGGCCGCTGCGAATCGTAGAAGCCCTCGTCGTCGGCATGCCAGACATCGACCGTGGCGCCTGCCAGCGGGGCACCCGACAGATCGGTGACCCGTCCCTGGACGAACATCTTCTCGCCCTTGAGATCCGCCGAGATGTCGGTGCCGTGGGGCGTCACCTTGTGCTCGCCGACGTAGAACGGGCCGAGCACGGTCGTCTCCGTCGCCCCTGCCCGGTCGCGATGATTGATGGCGTCGACCAGCATCGACACGCCGAGCACGTCGGACAGCAGGATGAACTCCTGCCGGCTCGCGGTGCAGGTCTGTCCGGTGCGGGTGAGAAAGTCGATGGCGGCGGCCCACTCGTCGAAAGTGAGCTCCGTCCGGCGCACGTAATCGTGCAGCGATTTCACCAATTCCTGCAGCAGGAATTTCGCGCGCGGATCGGGTGTCCCTTCGAAGCTCGCGACGACGGCCTCCGTGAGCTCGGCCTCGTTGAATTGTGTCATTGCCAATTCCTCCCGGCGCAAAGGGTACACGACGCATCCCTGGCCTGCCATTGGACGCGGCGCGTTTTTCGGCTATCACCCGGAACAAACGGCATGTGCGGCCGATCCTCGCGCAGGCCGCCAGAAACCGATCATAGCGGAGACGCCCGATGCTCGCCCCGACACCCGCCTCGCCCGAAACCGTCGGCATGTCGAAAGCCGCGCTCGATCGCATCGATGCCCATCTGCGGCAGCGCTATATCGAGGCCGGCCGCTTTCCCGGGACGCAGTTGATGGTCTATCGCCGCGGCAAGATCGTGCATGCGAGCTCGCTCGGCTATGCCGACGTCGAGCGCAAGGTCCCGGTCAGGGACGACACGATCTACCGCATCTATTCGATGACCAAGCCGATCACCTCGGTCGCCTTCATGATGCTGGTCGAGGAAGGCAAGGTCGCGCTCGACGAGCCGGTCGCAAAATACATTCCGGAGTGGAAGAATCTGGGCGTGTTCGTCGCCGGCACCGCGCCGGCCTTTGTCAGCCGGCCGCCGGCGCGGCCGATGCTGATCGTCGACCTCTTGCGCCACACCTCCGGCCTCACCTACGGCTTCCAGCAGCGCTCGAACGTCGATGCCGCGTATCGCGACGCGAAGATCGGCGCGGTCGAAAAGGCAGGAACGTTGCAGTCGATGATCGACGACCTGTCGCGCATTCCGCTGGAGTTCTCGCCGGGGGAAGCCTGGAACTACTCGGTCTCCACCGACGTGGTCGGCTATCTCGTCGGCAAGATCGCCGACAAGCCGTTCGAGCAAGTGCTGAAAGAGCGCATCTTCGATCCGCTCGGCATGAACGACACCGACTTCCACGTCCCCGCCGCGAAGGCGCACCGGCTGGCGGCGTGCTACTCGGCCGATGCCGGCGGCGCCTTGTCGTTCCACGCCGCCGATCGCAAGGGCGGCCTGACCTTGCAGGACGATCCCGCCACCAGCTCTTTCTTGAGCCCGCCCGACTTCATCTCAGGCGGCGGCGGTCTGTGCTCGACCACGGCGGACTATCTGACGTTCTGCCGCGCGCTGGTCAATGGCGGCGAGCTCGGCGGGGTCAGGCTGCTCGGCCCGAAGACGCTGAAGCTGATGACCTCGAACCATCTGCCGGGCGGCGTCGACCTGCCGGCGCTGTCGCGCTCGATGTTCGCGGAAGCAGCCTATAACGGCATCGGCTTCGGTCTCGGCTTCTCGGTGACGATGGATACGGCCAAGACGCTCATTCCAGGCAGCGCCGGAGAATATGCCTGGGGCGGTGCGGCCTCCACCGCGTTCTGGATCGATCCAGCCGAGGAGCTGATCACGATCTTCATGACCCAGGTGCTGCCGTCGAGCGCCTATCCGATCCGCCGCGAACTACGCACGATGGTGTATGCGGCCATCAGCGAGAGCAACGTCTAGGAGAGGCGCTGTGGCGGTAGAGCCGCTCAGGGAACCGGCGATCGCCGCGCGTTGCGCTTGGCGTGCACGCCGCGCTCTCCTATGCTGACAGTCATGTGAACGGTTGCAACCGCCGAGCCCTTGCGGAGGCAGCCGCTCCAGCCTGAAATGCGCTCGCTGCACAAGTTCGCCTCCGCCCGACGCACCTCCGCCTGCGTCAGTCCCAACGGCGATCAGCAGCGCCAGCTCAAACGGGGCATCCGTGCCAAAACTCTCCCTGCCGATCCGGCTTGCTCTTCTGGTCGCAGGGACCACGCTGCCGCTCATCCTGTTCGCAGGCGGGATCGTCTTGCACAACTACATGCAGGACCGCAGCGACGCCCGTCAGCGCGTGCTGGAGACGGTGCGCAGCATCCGGCTGACGCTCGATGCGGAAATGCAGCGCATGACTGGCGGCGTCCAGGTGCTGGCGCTGACCGATGCCCTGACCACCGGCGATTTCGAACGCTTCCGGCCGATCGCGATGGGCTTCCTCGAGCAGTACGGCAAGAACGGCACGATCGTGGTCGCCGACCGCAACGGACGCCAGCTGTTCTCGTCGGCGACGACGGATACGGCTCACCTGCCGACGCGCAACAACCGCGAGATCACCCGCCGCGTGTTCGAGACCCGGCAGCCGCAATATTCCGACCTTTTCTACGGCGTCGTGAAGAAGAGCCTGATCGTCACCGTCGAGGTGCCCGTCTTTCGCGACGGCGAGGTCGTCTATGACATCTCGTTCAGCCCGCCGATCGAGATGTTCCAGACCATCCTGGAAAAGCAGCGGCCGAACCCGGACTGGACCTTGTCGCTGCTCGACCGCAAGGCGACCGTATTCGCACGCGTGCCAAATCCGGCGGACACGATAGGCAAGCAGGCCTCGCCCTCGGTGTTTGATCGCATGCGCAGCGAGCAGGAGGCGACGCTGTCGAGCGTATCGCTCGAGGGCGTGCCGCTGCTGTCGAGCTTCACCCATTCCACCCTCACCGGATGGACCATCGGCGCCGGCATCGCCGAGGATTCGCTTGTGGCGCCGCTGTGGCGCAACCTCGCCGTCACCAGCCTGCTCGGCGGCATCATGCTGGCGATCGGTCTGGCCTTCGCGGTGCGGATGGCGACGACGATCGCGCGCGCCGAGATGCTGCACGACCTGCTGATCGAGGAGCTCAATCACCGGGTCAAGAACACGCTGGCGATCCTGCAGGCGATCGCGGTGCAGACCTTCCGCAGCGCCAGCCGCCATGAGCGTGAGAAGTTCGAGGGCCGGCTCGGCGCGCTCGCCGAGGCGCACAATCTGCTCAGCAAGGAGAAATGGCAGGGTTCTGAGCTGCAGGACGTGATCGAGCGCGTGCTCAAGCCCTACCGCCTCAACACGCCCGACCGCATCAGGATCTCCGGCCCGAAGGTGGCGCTGTCGCCGCGGCTCGCCGTGGTGCTGTCGATGATCGTGCACGAGATCGCAACCAACGCCGCCAAGTATGGTGCGCTCTCCGACGACACCGGCACGGTCGATCTGTCCTGGGAGCTGGCGAGCGCGGCCGACGCGGCGAAGAAGCTGCCGGCACGGCTGCGGCTGGTGTGGCAGGAAACCGGCGGCCCGGTGGTCTCGGCGCCGATCCAGCGCGGCTTCGGCTCCCGCCTGATCGAGCGCAGCGCGCGCGATCAGCTCGGCGGCGAGGCCACGGTCGACTTCCTGCCGCCGGGCGTGGTCTACACCATCACCTGCAAGCTCGACGATTGAGCCGCGTCAGCCGAACCTCTGCAGCGCCGGGAACGTCTCGAGCAGCCAGATGCTGAAGGTCGAGACCGCGCCGGTGAGAAAGCCGATGCCGGTGGCGATCATCAGCACGCCCATCGCGCGCTCGATGTTCACGAGATGGCCACGCATGCGGATGAACAGCGCCGAGAACTGTTCGATCATGAACGCCGCGACCAGGAACGGAATGCCGAGGCCGGCGGAATAGACGGCAAGAAGCCCGGCCCCCTTGGCGACTGTCGTCTCCGCGGCTGCGATCGAGAGGATCGCCGCCAGGATCGGCCCGATGCACGGCGTCCAGCCGAAGGCGAAGGCGAGCCCCATGACGTAGGCGCCCCACAGGCCGACCGGCTTGGGGATCGGCAGCCGACCTTCGCGCATCAGGAACGAGATCCGGGTCAGGCCGAGGAAGTGCAGGCCCATCACGATGATGACGATGCCGGCGAGAATGGACAACTGCTCCGACCAGGCCCGGATAAGGCCGCCGATCAGCGAAGCGCTCGCCCCCAACATCACGAACACGGTCGAGAAGCCCAGCACGAACAGTGCAGCCGAGATCATCACGGCGCGGCGCGACGCGGCCGGAGGCTCCTCGCTCTCGATGTGCTCGATCGTGGCACCGGTGAGATAGACCAGATAAGGCGGAACCAGCGGTAGCACGCAGGGCGAAAGAAAACTGACCAGGCCAGCAATGAACGCGGCCGGAATCGATACGTTCTGGATCATGCGAGTCCCGCGATACGCCCCTCCAGGCGCAAGCCGGGGCACGACGCTTCTTGCCGCCGATGCCGGGAATACGCAACAGACGTGCCGAAGTTACGGCGGTCACCGGTGATCACCGCCTGCGGGCTTTCGCGAGGACAGAGCCCGACATCCCCGGATCGGGGGCCTCATTGGCGAAGTCCCCCGCCCCGATGGGAGTGTCCGCCTCGTTCCAACCGGCTCGTCTGCGAGCCGGTGCGCGCTCACTGTGGGATCACGACATATCACAAATGCGCTAAATGCACCCTTGTGCGCACATCGAACTGTGCTATTTCACCACTCGAAGCAACGGTGGCCGGCGCTGACCCGGCTGCAGCTTCGCATCGCGCAGCTTGTCGGGATTGTCAGCTTGAACCATCTCATCGCAGAGCGATTTCAGATCGTCTTCGCTCAGACGGTTCAGCTTCATACGCAGGTCGAGGATGGCAACCGAGACCAAATGTGCCGATTCGCGATTGCCCGTTGCCGCGAGCATGGCGCGGCACTGCTCCAGGGATGCAAGCACTGCAAGCATTTGTTCGTCTGAATTGGCCACAGGCGTCGTTTCCGTTCTAGCGTGCGACGAGATGGAGCCGAGCAACTCCCGACTCGCGGATGGCTTCCAAATACGTCATGTCCTTGCTCCCCTGCGCTTTGCCCATGCGGCTCAGTCCTGGCATGACGCAGGGTGAAGACACGCCACCGCTTCCCGGCATTCGATGAGTCAGCGCCACGATCCGTTCATCAAGATAGCATGACAACGGACCATCTTCGAATACCATTTCATTGCGGTCGAGGCAAAAACCGTCGATCTTAGATTCGACTCGCGCTAAGCGTGTCCTTGTCCTACATGATGTGTCAGACCGCGCGTCTGCTGGCGGTAAGACCATGCTGCAGAGAACTGAAGGTAGCAGACTCATCGACCCTCGATCGCTCAACCAAATCATGGCACGAACGTGTCTTGCCCGTAATTTATCGGAATCACTCTAGCAGGCGGAGAGAGCTTGTATGCGCGTTGCGGCGGAACGGGGCGTTCCTCAGAAGGAACGCCAGGACCTAGCCGAGACCCCTGCGACGCTGGCGCCAGGGGAGCACGGCGACTCGTCTGCTGCGGCAGGATCGAGCATCGAACTGAGCCGAGAGAGTGGCGGCGCCAGGGGCGCAGCGGCGAGCAAGCCGGCAAGAACTGTGACGGGCCGGACCGCCCCGGCCAAGTCAACCGTGAGCAAATCGGCGCTGGCAAGTCTCACCGACTGGGATGCAGCGCGGATCTTCCTCGAGGTTGTCAGGGCCGGCAGCTTCCGCTCCGCGGCCGAGCGGCTGACGCTCTCGATCAATGCCGTACGGCGGCGCATCGATGATTTCGAGCGGCAGATCGGCGCGACGCTGTTCACGCGCGATGTCCACGGCGCTCGGCTGACCGACGAAGGCGCGCTGGTGGTCTCCGCCGTCGAGCACATGGAGGCCGCGTCATTCGAGCTGCTGCGCGCGGGCGATGGTCTCGCCGGCGCTGCGTCGGGCGAGGTCCGGGTCGCGGTGACCGAGGGGCTCGGCACGTTCTGGCTGGCGCCCCGGCTGGTCGAATTTCAGCAGAGCTTCCCCAACGTCATGGTCGACCTCTATTGCGCGATGCGCTCGGCCGATGTGTCGCGTCACGAGGCCGATGTCGCCATCCACCTCACCCGGCCGGCGGCGCTCGACGTCAAGCTGGTCCGGCTCGGCCGCATGCACCTGATGTGCTTTGCGAGCGAGAAATATCTGGAGATATTTGGCATCCCAAAGACGATTGACGATCTCGTCAAACATCGCTTGGTTCTGCAGGTGGCGGACGAAGCCGCCGCCAACGCCGCCTTCGCCACCATCTTTCCCGGTTTTGAGCAGCGGGACCTGATCGCGATGACCACCAATGTCTCGAGCGCCAATTACTGGGCGGTGGCGCACGGCGCCGGTATTGGAGTCTTCCCAACCTACGCGAGTGCCCTGGGCGGGAAGATCATACCGCTTGAGGTTGATCTCAAGTGGTCCTACGACATCTGGCTGTCTTACCATGCCACCACTGGACGCATCCCTAGGGTGCGTCACATGATCGACTGGCTGGTGGAGGCCTTTAACCCTGGCAAATACCCGTGGTTTAAGGACGAATTCATCCATCCACAGCAACTTAAAACAGTATATATGGGTGAACCCCTGACCCATCTTTTCGGGGGCTTTCCGATGGAAGGACGGTAAAATCAGTATGAACAAATCAGCGGCAAAGAAAATGAAGCAGCGCAGTGCGGGCAAGCCCGACATCGAGCTCGGCAAGCGGATTCGCCTGCGGCGTGTAGAGCAGAAGATCTCGCAGGCTGAGCTCGGCGAGAAGCTCGGCGTGAGCTTCCAGCAGGTCCAGAAGTACGAGAAGGGCGTCAACCGGGTCGGCGCTGCGCGTCTGCAGCAGATCGCCACCGCGCTCGACGTGCCCGTGACGTTCTTCTACGACGGCGACAGCAAGGCCCGTGAGGTCGAGAGCCTCCTGTTCCTGGACAGCGCCTTCAGCCTGCGGTTGCTGCGCGCCTACAGCAAGATCAAGGACCAGACGGTACAACGTCAGCTGGTATCCTTGATGGAATCGATCGCAGCGAACGAAGAATAGGCAAGGCTGTCTGATCCGTCAGACAGGTCTGCCCGTGATGGTTATGGGCCATCTTCGCTCGAGGGCGCAACTTGGGGGCGCCAGGCGATCTGCCAGCTCGGGCGAGTTCACTGCCTCGGCTCAAGGCCGAGCGATCGGCGTGGCCGACACACCGGCCCTTCTCGTCCGCCCAGCGATCGCTGCGCGGTCTGAGGCTTCGTCGCCTTTATTTTTTCGTGCTCCCCTGCCGTCATAGGAAGTGGCGGCATGCCGGCGTTTCGGTCCCGTCCGGCCGACGCTGATCGTGAAGGGCTCGCGTTCTCTCCTGGACGATCCGTGCACAGGTCGAGAGCATCGGCCCGGACGTCCCTTGCCTGCCCATCATGTCCTGAACCCACATTGACGCCGTCACCGGCGCGGTGAACGATGCCGGCCGCCTGCCCTCCTGCCGACGGACCCTCCATGCCGATCATCTCCGAGCTCCCCACCACCTTCGCCGGGGACAAGATCCTCATGACCAGAGCGGGCGATGGCGTCGGCATCATCACCTTCAACAACCCGGACAAACGCAATGCGATGTCGCTGGAGATGTGGGAGGGGCTCGGCCAGGCGCTGGTGGCGCTGCGCGACGACGAGGCGATCCGGGTCGTGGTGCTGACCGGCGCCGGCGACAAGGCCTTCGTGTCCGGCGCCGACATCAGCCAGTTCGAGCAGAGCCGCCACAATGCCGCAGCCTCCGAGGCCTATGCCGAGCGAAGCGCCGCCCAGCGGGCGCTGCTCGCCGGCTACCCGAAGCCGACGATCGCCTGCATCCGCGGCTTCTGCCTCGGCGGCGGCCTGCAGATCGCGATGCTGACCGACATGCGCTTCGCCGCCGCGGACAGCCAGTTCGGCATCCCCGCCGCCAGGCTCGGCATCGCCTACGGTTACGACGGTCTCCGCAATCTGGTGTCCCTGGTCGGCCCGTCGCAGGCGCGGCTGCTGCTCTATACGGGCCTGCGGATCGATGCCGCGGAGGCGCTGCGGATCGGCCTCGTCGATCGGATGATGAGCATCGACGAGCTGCTGCCGGCCACGCTGGAGATCGCCCGCACCATTGCCGGCAATGCGCCGCTGGCGGTTAAGGCCGCCAAGATCACCATCGCCGAAGTGCTGAAGGACGAAAGCCGCCGCGACACAGCCGCGATCAAGCGGATTGGCGATGCCTGCATGGATTCGGAGGATTTCCGCGAGGGCCGCCGCGCCTTCATGGAGAAGCGCAAGCCGGCCTTCAAGGGACGCTAATTAAATCATGATGCGTTTCCAAGAAAACGCATCATGATCCTATCTCTCATTGTTTGAGCATGATCGTTTCGGAAAACCGGTTCCCACTTTTCCGGATCATGCTCTAAAGCGCCTCCAGCACCGCCTTGGTCACGTCGATCGTGCCGGCATTGCCACCGAACTCGAACGGCTTGAGGCCGGATGCATAGACCTGGTCGACGGCCTGCTCGATCCGCTGGGCCGCTTCGGCTGCGCCCTCGATGCCATGGGTGTCCGCCAGCCAGTCCAGCATCATCGCGGCCGACAGGATCATCGCGGTCGGGTTGGCCTTGCCCTGCCCCATGATGTCGGGCGCGGTGCCGTGGCAGGGCTGGAACACCGCATGGCGGTCGCCGATGTCGGCCGAGGGCGCCATGCCCATGCCGCCGACGAGGCCGGCGGCGAGATCGGAGAGGATGTCGCCGAACATGTTCTCGGTGACCAGGACGTCGAAATCCCAGGGGCGCTTCACCAGCATCAACGCGCACGCATCGACGTAGAGATGATCTGCCTTCACATCCGGATGAAGCTGAGCGACCTCGTCGAAAATCTTGCGGAAGTAGGCGAAGGCCTTGAAGACGTTGGCCTTGTCGACGCAGGCTAATGTCCCCGAGCGGCCGCGATCCTTGCGGCGGGCGGCGAGCTTGAAGGAGAAGTTGAAGAGCCGCTCGGACGTCCTGCGGGTGATAACGAGCGTCTCGCGCGCCTCCTCATGTGTCACCACACCTTTGCCCATCGAGGCGAACAGGCCCTCGGTCGACTCGCGGATGACGACGAAGTCGATGCCGTGCTCGGCGGCGCCGACGATCGGGCTCGGCACGCCCGGAATCAGCCGCGCCGGCCGCACGCCGGCATAGAGATCGAAATGGAAGCGCAGCTCGATCTGCGGCGCGATCTCGGTGTTGTCGGGATAGCGCACCGACGGCAGGCCGCAGGCGCCGAGCAGGATCGCGTCGGCCTGCTCGCACAGCCGGATCGTGGCGTCGGCGATCGAGACCCCGGTCGCAAGATAGTTGGTGGCGCCGGCCTGGGCCTCGGTGAAACGGAACGACAGGCCGGCCCTCTCCTCGACCTTGCGCAGCACCTCGAGCGCTGGCGCCATGACCTCCGGCCCGATGCCGTCGCCGGGAAGGACTGCGATGTGGAGTGCGTTGGTGGAGGGCATGTTTTCTTCACAATACGAGTGAGTTAGCTCGGTCATTGCGAGCGAAGCGACGCAATCCAGGGCTCAGGTTGAGACTCTGGATTGCTTCGTCGCTTCGCTCCTCGCAATGACGGAAGTGGCTGGGAGTTACGGCGTCAGCACGGCGCGGCCGACGAGTTGGCCCTTCTGCAGCTCGCGCAGGGCATCGTTGGCCTTGGCAAGCGGCATCGGCGTCACCGGGATCGGCGCGATGTTCTTGGCGCGGACCAGGTCGAGCAGCTCCTTCGTCTCGCGGAGATTGCCGACATAGCTGCCCTGGATGGTGACCGCCTTGATCGGAATGAGCGGCAGCGCCCACGGCGCACCGCCGCCGAACAGGCCGACGATGACCAGCTTGCCGCCCTTTGTCAGGCAGTCGAAGCCGAGCTGCGCGGTGGCGGCATTGCCGACCAGGTCGATGACGGCCCGGATCGGCTCGCCTGCGGCCTTGTTCAATTGCTCGAGCGCATCCGGCGCCTTGCCGTCGACCGCCGCCAGCGCGCCGGCCGCCAACGCGGCCTCGCGCTTGCGCGCGTCGATATCGACCACGATCGCGCCCTTGCCGCCCATGGCCTTCAACAGCGACAGCGCCATCAGCCCGAGCCCGCCGGCGCCGAAGATCACGATCGGCGTGTCGAAATCCTTCTCGACCTTCTTGAGCGCGCTGTAGGTCGTCACGCCCGAGCAGGCGTAGGGCGCGGTCGTCACCGGATTGAGGCCCTTGAGGTCGATCAGGTGGCGCGGATGCGGCACGGTCATGTGGTCGGCATAGCCGCCGTCGCAATAGACGCCGAGCGAGGCCGGCTTCAGGCACATGTTCTCGTCGCCGGCCAGGCACGTGGCGCATTTGCCGCAGCCGATCCAGGGATAGACCAGCACGACGTCGCCGACCTTCAGCCCGCCCTTCTCGGCTTCGGTGACCTCGGGCCCGAACGCCACGATCTCACCGGCGCTCTCATGGCCCATGGTCCGCGGCAGCGACACGCCGCGATCCTTGAGGGACAGCGGCTTGCGGCCGTGGCCGAGATCATAGCCGCCTTCCCAGATGTGCAGATCGCTATGGCAGACGCCGGCCGCCTTCACCTTGATCAGCACCTGTTTGCCGAAGGGCTGCGGTGTCGGCTCGTCGACCTCGGTCAGCGGTGCATTGAAATCGGTGACCTTGAAGCTCTTCATGCTTTCACTCCCGTAGTCCGATGCGGGCGGGCCCGGACGGCGCATCGACGGGACGAGCGGCGAGGCTGCGCGCGGCAACGTCGCCTTGGACCTCCTCCCGGCATGAGCGCGTCCGGCTGGTCCGGACTGTTCTTGCGATATCGCGACATTGGCTGGAAACACGTGGAGCGGCAAGGCTGCGCGCAGCATGTGCGGTCATGGCAGCCCTGCAGCGGTTTGGCTCACGAGCTCAAGGTTTTGCAGCGTCGCTTACGCCAGCCCCCCGCAGGATTTCCACGGTGTGCTCTCCGAGGCTTGCAGCCCGCGGGCCCGCCGCAACCTTTGCCTCCGACATCCGGAACGGCAGGTTGACGACCTTGAAGGTCCCGGCGGCATCCTCCACGTCGGCCAGCGCGCCACGATGCGCGATCTGCGGATCAGCCAGCGCATCGGCCACGCTGCGGTAGGCCGAGCTGGGCACGCCGCCCGCGTTCAATGCCTCCAGGCATTGGGCGACGTTGAGCCGGCGCGACCAAGCCTCGACGCCATCCATCAGCGCGCCCCAGTTTGCCCGCCGGTCGGAATATTTTGCGAATCTGGGATCATCGACCCAGTCCGGATGTCCGATCACCGTCATCAGGTTCTGGAACGTCTTCTCGCTGGCGATGGCGATCATCACGAAGCCGTCGCGACACTCCGCCGGGCCAAAGGTCGGCCGCGACGGCTGCGCGACGGGAAATTGCGACCATTGGATCTCGTTCAAGGTCAGGCTCAGCATCGATTCCAGCATCGAGCAGTCGATGTGCTGGCCGCGGCCGGTGCGCTCGCGCTGATACAGGGCGGAGGCGATGGCGCCGAAGGCATAGGTCCCCGTCACCACGTCGGCGTGATAGATGCCGCAATAGTCAGGCCGGCTGCGCCCGGGCTGGTAGGCGAGATGCGCCATGTAATAGCCCGAGGCCGCGTGGATCACCGGCGCATAGGCCGGGAGTTCCGCCGAGGGGCCGGTCTGGCCGTAGCCGGAGATCGAACAGTAGATCAGCCGCGGGTTCAATTTGCGCAAGGTCGCATCGTCGAGCCCGAGCCGCTGCATCACGCCGGGGCGGAAATTCTCGACCAGGATGTCGGCACCTGTGACGAGCCGACGCACCGCGTCGCCGCCATCGCGCGATTTCAGATCGAGCACGACACTCTTCTTGCCGACGTTGAGCTGACCGAAGGCGGTGGAGCAGCCGCCGCGCATCGGAGGCCGGATGCGCATCGTTTCACCTTCAGCTGACTCGATCTTGATCACCTCCGCACCCATGTCTGCAAGCATGCGTGCACAATGCGGGCCGGCGATCGTGGTCGAAAAATCCAGGACGCGCAGCCCCGCGAAGCATCCTGTCAAACGGCTCTCATCGTTTCCAACTAGACTCACGAGCGCAGCTCCCTGGTGGAGTTCTCTTTTCCGCACGCCGATGCCGGCATGATCCACTTCCTCTTCGCCGATTCACGAAGCGTAAGCCATCGGATGCGGTGCGCGGGGAGTCTAGTTCGAACCATTCGATGTCGAAAGCGTTTGGCCTTCCGCCGCGGTGGGGCGACGCTTTTCTTCACGACTGAATTTGGACCTTTTCTTGCATAGGACGAACATGGGGCTTGATCGAGGACATCTCTTGCGGGTTCTGTTCGTTACGACCGAAATGGACGATTTCGTCCGGGTGGGCGGACTGGCTGCCGTTTCGGCGGCACTTCCCCGGGCACTACGCTCACACACCGACGTCAGGATCATGCTGCCCGGCTACCGGGACGTGATCGAGCAACTCACTCACATCGAGATCGTCGGCCAATGCGCTCCTCTGGCAGAGATGCCAGCCTGCGCGCTGGGACGGTCTTCGACCCGCGACGGCCTGCCGGTCTACGTCCTGCTCTGCGACGAGCTCTATGACCGTCCGGGCAATCCTTACGGCGACGAGAACGGGCAGGACTGGGCGGACAACGACATCCGCTTCGGCCGTCTCGCCGCCGCCGCCGCCGAGCTGGCGGCGGGCACGCTGGATGAGAACTGGGCAGCTGATCTCGTGCACGCCAACGATTGGCAGGCCGCATTGGTGCCGGCCTATCTGGCATGGCGCGGGGTCGAGGTTCCCTCGATCCTGACCATCCACAACCTCGCCTATCAGGGCCTGTTCCCGCGCGAGTCGCTGCGCCGGATCGGCGCCCCCGAATCCTCGTTCCACATCGACGGTCTGGAGTTCTACGACAAGCTGTCCTTTCTCAAGGGCGGCCTGGTCTATGCGTCGCATCTCACCACGGTCAGCTCGACCTATGCGCAGGAGATCACGACGCCCGAGCTCGGCTGCGGGCTGGAGGGCCTGCTCCGGCAGCGCTCCAATGCCCATGAGCTGACCGGCATTCTCAACGGCATCGACGAGAGCTGGGATCCCCGTTACTGCCAGCAGCTGGCGCAGCCCTTCGCCGCCGGCGACTGGAAGGGCAAGAAGGCCAACGCCGACTACGTCCGCAAACAGTTCGGCCTCGCCGTGTCGCGCGGTCCGATGTTCGGCATCGTCGCGCGCCTCGTCCATCAGAAGGGCATCGACTTGGTGCTGGAAGCCGCCGACGAGATCGTCGGCGCCGGCGGCCAGATCGTGGTCACCGGCACCGGCGAGCCCGCCATCGAGCGCGCGCTGTTGGAGGCTCACCGCCGCCGGCCGGACGCGATCGGGGTCGCCATTGGCTTCAACGATGCGCAGGCGCGGCGCATCTTCGCCGGCAGCGACTTCACCCTGATGCCGTCGCGCTTCGAGCCCTGCGGCCTGAGCCAGATGTATGCCCAGCGCTTCGGCTCGCTGCCGATCGGCCACCAGACCGGCGGCCTCGCCGAGACCATCACCGATGGCGAGACCGGATTCCTGTTCGAGAAGCCGTCGGCGGAATCCTTCCTCGGCGGGGTGAAGCGCGCGTTTTCGGCGTTCACCAGCACCGAACGGCTGAACGAGATGCGGCTGTCAGCGATGGCACGCTCCTTCAGCTGGAACCTGTCGGCCGCCTGCTACAACGCGCTGTACCGGAAGATGCTGGCGTCGTAGCCCGCTCCCGTAGCCCGGATGAGCGAAGCGACATCCAGGTTCATCTCGTCCTGTCGAACAGGCCCCGGATATCGCTTCGCTCATCCGGGCTACGGTCAAACAACAAAAGCCCGGACGTCGTCCGGGCTTTTTCTTGTGCGCTTGAAAGGCGGGCTTCTTACGCTGCGCGGACCGCTTCCAGGAAGCTGCCGACCTCGCGCTTGAGCCGGTTGGAATCTCCGGCGAGCGACTTGGCCGATGACAGCACCTCGGCGGAGGCCGAGCCGGTCTGCGAGGCGCCGCGCTGCACGTCCGTGATGTTGGACGAGACCTGCTGGGTGCCGTGGGCGGCCTGCTGCACGTTGCGGGAGATTTCCTGCGTCGCAGCCCCCTGCTCTTCGACCGCCGCCGCAATGGCCGCGCCGATCTCGGCAAGCCGCTCGATCGTCGAGCTGATCGCCTGGATCGAATTCACCGATTCCTGCGTCGCGGCCTGCACGCCTGAGATCTGCTGCGAGATCTCCTCGGTCGCCTTCGCCGTCTGCTCGGCCAGCGCCTTGACCTCGGTCGCGACCACCGCGAAACCGCGCCCGGCGTCGCCCGCGCGCGCCGCCTCGATGGTGGCGTTGAGTGCGAGGAGATTGGTCTGTCCGGCAATGCTGTTGATGAGCTCGACGACGTCGCCGATGCGGGCTGCGGCCTGCGACAATTCTGCGACGCGCCCATTGGTCTGGCGCACCTGCTGCACGGCGTCGCCGGCCATGCGCGCCGACGCCTGGACCTGACGGCTGATCTCGGTCACCGACGAGGAGAGCTCCTCGGTGGCGGAGGCGACCGACTGAACGTTGGCGGAAGCTTCCTCCGACGCAGCCGCCACCACCGTGCTGAGCTCTTGCGAGCGGTTGGCGGTGTTTGTCAGCATATCCGCCGACGTTTCGAGGCCCGAGGCCGCCGACGACACGGTGTTGACGATGTCGGCGATCGTCGACTCGAAGTTGCGCGTCAGCGCATCCAGCCGCCGGGCCCGATCGATCTGCGCCTGCGCGTCGCGCTGCGCGGCCTCGTCCGAGGCCTTTTTGGCGATCAGCGCGTCCTTGAAGATCTTCAGGGCGCGCGCCATCGCGCCGATCTCGTCCTTGCGGGACTCGTTCGGAATGTCGGCGCTCAGCTCGCCATTGGCGAGCCGCAGGGTCACGCCGGTCAGTCCGACCAGCGGGCCGACGACGCCACGGACGATGCCGATGACCACGGCGACTGACACGATCGCCACCAGCAGCAGAACGCCGAGCGCGATGAACAGCCGCAGCCGCGCCGCGCCAATGGCCTGATCGATAGCCTGATGCGCGGACTTGAGCGCCGCATCGCGCAGCACGATGACGTTGTTCAGCATCGGCGTCGTCCAGCGGCCCCACTCCTCCGCCGTGACCGGCGACGGCTGTCCGTCGCGCCCCGCGGTGACGATCTGACGGTAGCGCTGTTCGCCCGCGCCCATCAGGGTCGTGCGAACGTGCTCGAGCGCTGCGGACACTTCCGGCGTATTGCGAACGCTGCGCGCCGCGAGCTCGATCTGCTGCCACAGCAGGGTCACCTGGCCGCTCTGCTCGGTCACCTCGGCAAGACGCGCCGGGGTCCAGCTGGTGTTCTGGATGAAGAAGCGCAACACGGCGGAGCGCGCGCCGTTGATCGTGCGCATCGATTGCGCCAATTGCGCAAGCTGGGCCGACGGCAACAGGTTCTCGATCTCGCCGCCGGCCCGCGACAGCTCGATCGCGGACTCGTCGATGGCGGCATTCAGAGACTCGGCCGCGCGACCGAGGCCATCCGTGGTCGTCGCCTGGATGTTCGCCGGACGCTGCGCGGCCGGAAGCGGTGCCGCGCTGCGCGCCGCGGAACGGACGCCGCGCAATGTCGTCGCTGCGGCATCGAGATTGGTGGTCGGCAGTCCCGCTACTTGCGCGGCGGTCTTGGCCTGGACCAGCGACTCGTCCGTCGTGGCGATGGCCTTGTCGAGCTTGGCGACATCATCCGCCGAGGCGGACCCGGCCGCCGCGAGCAGATTCCACTGGCCGCGCTCGAGCGGGATCTGCGCATTGACCTTCAGTGCCAGCTCGAAGGCGTCCAGAACCCGTGCCGCCTGCTCGCGCTTGCGCAAGTCGCCCCACCCGCTCCATGCGAGCGCAAAGGCGAAGGCCATCGCGAAGAAGCCGGTCAGCAGATTGCCGGCGAGAATCTTCCATTTGAGGCTGACCGCACCGGTCTCCGGCTCAACCGTCTCATTCTGCAGCACCGCGCGTTCGGACATTGGCCAATCCCAATCAAATACCGCTGCCCGGCCGGTCACGCTCGCATCGGCCGATACGCGCTTGCGCAGCGGCCCTCCGGCGACGTCTTCGCACGGTCGGCAAACAAGGATCGCGGCGACGCCGCCGCGCCATAATGATTAAGAACGAATGGCGACTAATCCCTTAAACTGAGTTGATCCGAGCGGTATCGGAATGCCGAGATGCCGCACTAATCGGATCGACTCAGCTCATCGGCCCCTCTACTCCGCAGCCGCTGCGAGCGTCACCGACGAATCGCGTAACACCTCGCCGGAGAGCGGATCGTGCTCGCCCGACCAGGGCCTGCGCTCCAGGATGTTGCACGGGCGGGTCGTGGCTCTCGTCCTCATGAATGCCGTCGCCCGTCATCGGGCGTTCGCATTGCACGCGCGGCCTGCGCTGCTTGAGAAATGCCGTTGTCCAATCGCGGTGATAGCGCCTGCCTATCGATAGCGACGCTGATCCTCGTTCAGCAGGGCGAGACCATCGAATATGCCAGCAAGTGCGCCGAGCAGGCATCGCCGCCGCGCTCGCGGTCGTGGGATGTCTGGCGCGTTGGCTGACGCTGCCGGGCGTTCAGGACCGGCTCGGCGCGGGCTCGGATTGAGCCGGCGGGGCCTGCTCATCGTCGTCGGCGATCGCGCGCCAAGCCGCCCCTTCGAGATCGTCGTACTGGCCGCTCTTCAGCGACCAGAGAAAGCCGACCAGACCGGCAAGGCCGAGCGCCAAAGCGAGCGGAACGAGAATGATCATCACTTCCATGACACGGCCTCCCCAGCCACCTTGCGGGCACGCAGCGCATTCAGCATGACGATGATCGATGAGCCGGACATCGCGGCTGCCGCGATCAGCGGGGTGACGACGCCGCTGATCGCAAGCGGCACCGCCAGGACGTTATAGCCGACCGCGAGCCATAGATTCTGCCGCATCAGATGCAGCGCCTTGCGCGCGTAGTCGATCGCAGCCAGCACCGGCGCCAGGGGACGACCGAGAAAGACGAGATCGGCGGTGGCTTGGCTGAGATGCGCGGCCGAAATCGGCGACATCGAAACGTGCGCGGCGGCGAGCGACGGCGCATCGTTCATGCCGTCGCCGACCATCATGACCTTGACCCCGGCCCGCTTCAGCTCCTCGATGCGCGCGATCTTGTCGGCCGGCGTCACGCCCGCGCGCCACTCGTTGATGCCGAGCGCCATGGCGGCGGCGGCCACCGCCGCCTCGCGATCGCCCGAGAGGATCTCGACCTTGATGCCGCGCCGCTGCAGGCCGGCGACGATCTTGGCGGCGTCAGGGCGCAGGCCCTGGCGCACCGAGAACAGGTACTTGCTATCGCCGCGGCTGAAGGCAACCACCGAAGCCTCGGGATCGACGCTGCTGGTCTGCGCAACCAGCGCCTCCGCGCCGCAGAAAGCCGGACGCCCCAGCCTGATTTCGACGCCGTCGACGACGGCGCGGACACCCTGCCCCGGCTCCTCGACCGCGCCCATCAGCGGCGAACGCGCATTGGCAGCCTGGGCCACCGCCGCCGCCACCGGATGATGGCTCGACAGCGCGAGCTGGCCGGCCAGTGCGAACACGTCTGCAGGAATGTCGGCGGCGTTGACGACCTCGAGCTCCGGCAGCGTCAAGGTGCCGGTCTTGTCGAAGATGACGTGATCGGCCTCGGCGAGGCGCTCGATCGCATCGCCCGCATTGAGCAGCACGCCGGACTTGAACATCGCGCCAGAAGCCACGGTCTGCACCGTCGGAATCGCGAGCCCGAGGGCGCAGGGACAGGTGATGATCAGCACGGCGATGCCGGTGACGATGGCGTCGTGCCAGCTCGCCCCCATCAGCACCCAGCCGAGCACGGTGAGCGCTGCGGTCGCATGCACCACCGGCGCATACAGCCGCGAGGCGCGGTCGGCCAGCCGCATGTAGCGCGAGCGGGCCTGCAGCGCGTTGTCGAGCAGGCGCGTGATCTCGGCGAGCAAGGTGCCCTCGGCGGCGGCCGAGACCCGGACGCGCAGCGTGCCGGAAATGTTGAGCGAACCCGCATAGACCGCGGTGCCCTGCTCGGCCGGCACGTAGAGCGTCTCGCCGGTGATCAGGCTCTGGTCGATCTCGGAGCGGCCCTCGACGACCACGCCGTCGACCGCGCAGCGCTCGCCGGGACGCAGCAGCACCAGATCGCCGGCGCGAACGGCGGCGACCGGCACCTCCGAAATCTCGTCGGGGCCGATGAACTTGGTCGCGGTCTCCGCCTTCAGCGCGGCCAGATTGCCGGCGACGGCGCGGGTCTTCCGCCGCATGTTCTGGTCGAGATAGCGGCCGACCAGCAGGAAGGTCAGCAGCATGATCGCGGCGTCGAAATAGGCGTGCTCGGCGTGATGAAACGTCTCGACGATCGACATGCCCAAGGCCAGGATCACCCCGATGCAGATCGGCACGTCCATGTTGACGTTACCGGTCTTCAAGGCACGCCAGGCGGAGCGGAAGAACGGCTGGCCGGCATAGGCCGCAGCCGGCAGCGCGATCACGGCCGACAACCAGTGGAAGAAGTCGCGCTGCTCGGGCAGCATGTCGCTGACATTGCCGGACCAGACCGGGATCGACAGCATCATCACGTTCATGGTCGCGAACGCCGCGACGCCAAGGCAGCGCAGCAGGAAGCGCGACTCCTCGGCCTCGGTGGCTTCTGCACTCGCCTTCTCGAACGGATAGGCCTTGTAGCCGAGCTCGGCGAGCCGATCGATGAACTTGGCCGGATCGAGCGTGCCCTGCTTCCATTCCAGCGCAACGCGGCGGTCGGTGAGATTGACGCGCGCCAGCGTCACGTCGGGCAGCGCGGAGAGGCCGCGCTCGATCTTGGCCATGCAGCCGGCGCAGCTGACGCCTTCGACCGCGAGGTCGATATGCTTCAGCCCTGCCCCGAGATCCTTGACGTAGTGAGAGAAGTCACGCGTCGCATGCATGATCGAAATCCCTTCAGTTCAGCAGCACGCGGTTCTTCGACATGAACAGGCGTCGGCCGCTGGAATCGCCTTCGAGCACGAGGTCCCACTGGCCCGGCGCGATCGCCTCCGCCGTGCCGCGATAGATGCCGATGCCGACCTCGGCGAGCGCGACCTCCTGATCCGCGCGCTTGTCGGCGGGACGCTCGAGCCGGCCCTGGAAGGTCAGGCCCGAGACGGGATTGCCGCTCGCGTCGCGCGCGTTGACCTGCAGAATGGCGGCGCCTCCGGCGCCACGCTCGATATGCGCCTCGACCTGCCAGCGCCGCGCCTCCTGGGCGCGCGCCGCCGCGATCTCCTTTTCGTAGCCGAGGCTCGCGCTGTAGGCGCTGTCGACCTCG
The DNA here is from genome assembly GCF_032489675.1 of Bradyrhizobium sp. SZCCHNR1043. NCBI lineage: Bacteria > Pseudomonadati > Pseudomonadota > Alphaproteobacteria > Hyphomicrobiales > Nitrobacteraceae > Bradyrhizobium > Bradyrhizobium sp. SZCCHNR1043. The sequence continues at coordinate 366,717 of NZ_JAUEYN010000004.1, read as the reverse complement.
GTGCCCGGCAAGGTCGAGATCGCCATCTTCATCATGTAGACGTTGACGCCGATCACGGTCCCGAAGAAGGCAAGGAGCATCGCGAGCACCATGCCTCCGGTCAGCTGGAAAGAAGGATTGGAACGGCTGGCCATTGACAGGCTCCTAGCTTACGGGCTGACGAAATTGTCGGTGGCGGAGGCGACGACGCCAAGACCGATATCCGTCACGTGGAACTTCACCGGGATGGACTTCGCAGGATTGCTCTCCTCGGGCGCAGTCACCAGGAGGCGCAGCTCCTCGGTCTGGTCGCGGCCGACCACGATCATCGGTCGATCCGGCGTGACGGAGTCGGCGCCGACGACGTGAACGGTCGAATTGACGGGCCCCTCGATGTCGATGGCGATGACGCGATCGAAGCCGTGCTTATTGAGGACGCGCACCGTATAGGCATTGCGGATCGAGCCGTCGGACAGCTTGATCGCAATCGGATTGCGATCGTGCAGCACGTTGACCTCGAGCAGCGACCGGGTCGCGAGCTTGTAGGCCATGGCGCCGCCGACCGCGGCGATGATCGCGGCATAGACGATGGTCCGCGGGCGCACGAGCTTGTAGATCGGCGGCTTGCCTTCCTGCCGGCGATGGATGTTGATGTCGTTGTCATAGCCGATCAGCCGCGTCGGGCGGCCGATCTTGGTCATGACGGTGTCGCAGGCGTCGATACAGAGGCCGCACTGGATGCAGTCCATCTGGGCGCCGTCGCGGATGTCGATGCCGGTCGGGCACACCGCCACGCATTGCTTGCAATCGATACAGTCGCCGGCCGGCTGGCCGAGCGCGCGCAATTCGGCGGCCTTCTTGACCGACATGCGGCTCTCGCCGCGGTCGTAGCGGTAGGTGACGTTGAGCGCCCATTCATCGGTCAGTGCCGCCTGGATGCGCGGCCACGGGCACATATACACGCAGACCTGCTCGCGCATGAAACCGGCGAGCGTGTAGGTCGTCGCGGTCAGGATCGCGATCCAGACATAGGCGAGCATCGGCCCCTGGAAGGTGATGAGATCCTTCACGAGCGTCGGCGCATCGCTGAAATACAGCACCCAGGCGCCGCCGGTCCACCACGCGATCATCAGCCAGATCGAATGCTTGAGCAAGAGCTCCGAGATCCGCTCCAGCTTCATCGGGTCGCTGGAGGCATCCTTCTTCATGCGCTCGCGGCGGTCGCCCTCGATCAGGCGCTCCACCGCGTAGAACAGGTCGGTCCACACTGTCTGTGGGCACAGATAGCCGCACCAGATGCGGCCGCCGATCGCGTTCATCAGGAACAGGCCGATGGCGGCGATGATCAGGAGGCCGGTGAAGTAGTACACCTCCTGCGGCCATAGCTCGATGAAGAAGAAATAGAAGCGGTGGTTCGGGAAGTCGATCAGCACCGCCTGGTCGGGCGCGCCGAAGCCGCGATTCCAGCGCACGAACGGCAGGAAATAATAGACACCGAGACAGAAGCCCATCAGGCCCCATTTGATCCGGCGGAAGGTTCCTGAGACGCTCTGCGGATAGACCTTCCTGTGCGCGGCATAGAGCGGACCGTAATCGTCCACCGGCTGCAGGTCCTGAGGCTTCAGGTCGTCCGGTCTTACCGTCTGGTTCATGGCTGGCGGGTCATGGCTGGGGGGTCTTCTCGCAGTTGCGGCCGAAGGTATTCCCACCTCCGGCCGCGCAGTTGATTCAGCTCAATTGAAGGAAAGGTTCCGTTGGATTTCCGTTACTTTCCTCCGCCCAGCGAGTGGACGTAGACGGCCATCGCCTTGATCGTGGTCGGGTCGAGACGGCCCTCCCAGGCCGGCATGACACCGGCGCGACCGTTGGTGATGGTCTCGATCAGGGTCGCCTCGTCGGAACCGTAGAGCCAGATCTTGTCGGTCAGGTTCGGCGCCCCGAGGTCCGGATTGCCCTTGGCGTTGTCGCCATGGCAGGCCGCGCAGTTCTCGGCGAAGACCTTGGCGCCGGCCTTGGCGTCATAACCCGGCCGGGTCGGCAGGCCCGCCAGCTCCCGAACGTAGTTGGCGACCGTGACGATCTCAGCCGGCTTCAGGACACCGTCCTTGCCGAAGGCGAGCATCTGGCCCTCACGCGTCTTCGGGTGACCCGAGCGCACGCCGTACAGCAGGGTCTGCTGGATCTGCTCCAGCGAGCCGCCCCACAGCCAGTCGTCGTCGTTCAGGTTCGGGAAGCCCTTGGCGCCGGCCGCGCCGGTCCCGTGGCAGGCGGCGCAGTTGTCGCCGAACACGGTCTTGCCCTTGGCACGCGCCAGGGCCAGCATCGCCGGATCCTTCTCGATGTCGGCGAGCGAGGCGGTCGCGAGCGCCGCCATCTTGGCGCCGCGGATCTTCTCGAGATTGGCAAGCTCGACCGCCACGTCCGCACGGGACGAGTAGCCGAACAGGCCCTGAGTGTTGCTGGAGATGGTCGGCCAGGCCGGATACACGATCCAGTAGCCGATCGCCCAGACGATGGTGATGTAGAAGGTGATCACCCACCACCGCGGCAGCGGGGTGTTGAGCTCCTTGATGCCGTCCCAGGCGTGGCCGGTGGTGGGGGTGCCGGAGACACTGTCGACTTCGGTATGGTCAGCCATGATGAATTAATCCTCCCGCAACGGCATGCTCGCCGCCTCGTCGAAAGCGGCCTTGTTGCGAGGCCAGAGGGCATAGGTCACGATCGCGATGAAGATCGCGACGAAGATCGGGGTCCACAGCGTCGTCACGAGTGACGACGCGATGTTTTCGACTGCAATGATGGGCTTCATGATGTTCGCCTCTGATCTCAGCGCAGATTGGCTTTTTCGTTGTAGATCTTGAAGTCGACCAAGGTGCCGAGCATTTGCAGGTACGCAACCAGCGCATCCATCTCGGTCGGAGCACCCGCCTTGCCGTCGAAGTTGCGCACCACCGCCTTCGGATAGCGTTTGGTGAGCGCCTCGGCACCGGCACCGTCCGGATCGACCTGCGCCTTGAGGTCGGCGGCGGCGTTGGCGATCTGGTCGTCGGTGTAGGGCACACCCACCGCCCGCAGCGTCTTCAGGTGATCGGCGACGTTGTCGGCGTTCAGCTCGGTCTCCTTCAGGAAGGGATAGCCGGGCATGATCGATTGCGGGACGATGGCGCGCGGGTTGGTCAGGTGGGTGACATGCCAGTCGTCGGAGTACTTGTTGCCGACGCGGGCAAGGTCAGGACCCGTGCGCTTGGAGCCCCACTGGAACGGATGGTCGTACATGCTCTCCGCGGCGAGCGAGAAGTGGCCGTAGCGTTCCACTTCGTCGCGCAGCGGACGAACCATCTGCGAATGGCAGAGATAGCAGCCCTCGCGGACGTAGATGTTGCGGCCGGCCAGCTCGAGCGGCGTATAGGGACGCACGCCGTCGACCGCCTCGATCGTGCTCTTCAGGTAGAAGAGCGGAGTGATCTCGACGAGGCCGCCGATCGCGATCACCAGCAGGATGCCGATGACCAGGATGATCGAGTTCTTCTCGAAGACTTGGTGTCGTTGCCAGAAAGACATGGTTGATACCTCACTCCGCCGGCTGAAGGGCGACGGGCGACTGAACTTCTTCCTCACCGACACGGACCGTCATCCAGAGATTGTAGGCCATGATGAGTGAGCCGATCAGGAACAGTGCGCCACCAGCGGCACGGATGATGTAGAAGGGGTGCATCGCCTCGACGGTCTCGATGAACGAGTATTCGAGGAAGCCGAGCGCCGTGTAGGACCGCCACATCAGACCCTGCAGGATGCCCGAGACCCACATCGCGGAGATGTAGAGCACGATGCCCAGCGTGGCCGTCCAGAAGTGCCAGTTCACGAGCTTGAGGCTATAGAGACCCTTGCGGTTCCAGATCCACGGCACCAGGCAGTACAGCGCGCCGAAGGAGACGAAGCCGACCCAGCCGAGCGCACCGGAGTGCACGTGACCGATGGTCCAGTCGGTGTAATGGCTGAGCGAGTTGACCACCTTGATCGACATCATCGGACCTTCGAAGGTCGACATGCCGTAGAAGGCGACCGAGACGACCAGCATGCGCAGCACGGGGTCCGTCCGCAGCTTGTCCCACGCTCCCGACAGGGTCATCAGGCCGTTGATCATGCCGCCCCAGGAGGGCATCCACAGCATGATCGAGAAGGTCATGCCCAGGGTCTGCGTCCAGTCCGGCAGCGCCGTATAATGCAGATGGTGCGGGCCGGCCCAGATGTAGAGGAAGATCAGCGCCCAGAAGTGGATGATCGACAGCCGGTAGGAATAGACCGGCCGTTCCGCCCGCTTCGGGATGAAGTAGTACATGATGGCGAGGAAGCCGGCGGTCAGGAAGAAGCCGACCGCGTTGTGGCCATACCACCACTGGAACATCGCATCCTGCACGCCACCCCAGGCGATGTAGGACTTGGAGCCGAACAGCGACACCGGAAGCGCCGGGTTGTTGCCGAGGTGCAGAACCGCGATCGTGACGATGAAGGCAAGGTAGAACCAGTTCGCCACGAAGATGTGCGGCTCCTTGCGCTTGATGATCGTCGTCAGGAAGACCAGCAGGTAGACCACCCAGACGATCGTCAGCCAAAGATCCGAGTACCATTCGGGCTCGGCGTACTCCTTGCCCTCGGTGACACCGAGCAGATAGCCCGTGCCCGCGATCAGGATGAAGAAGTTGTAGCCGATCACCACGAACCAGGGCGCGAGATCGCCGGCGAGGCGCACGCGGCAGGTCCGCTGCACGACGTAGAACGACGTCGCCAGCAGCACGTTGCCGCCGAAGGCGAAGATCACCGCCGAGGTATGCAGCGGCCGCAGGCGGCCGAAGCTGGTCCATGGCAGGTCGAAGTTCAGCGCGGGCCAGGCCAGTTGCGAGGCGATGATGAGGCCGACCGTGAAGCCGGCGATGCCCCAGAACATCGACATGAACGAGGCGAACTTGATCGGACCGAGATTGTAGTTCGGCCGACCATTGATCTCCTGCGGAGGCAGCTCGCCGCGCTCGAAGTAGCGGTTGAGGATGAAGAAGACGGACGCCGCGCTGGCGGCAGCCGCGAGCGAGGCGTGGAACGCGAAGGCCGTATCCAGTGCCTTCGCCGCAGCGAAGACGCACAGGAAGGCGGTGACGGCAAAAGTGAGCGACAAGCCACTTTCGCCGATGGTCATGGATTTTGTGGATGAGGACGCGCTCATGCGGAATCTCGCTGAAAGAACACGAGCCCAGCAACCACAATCGTTCACACGTGGAATTGATCGAAATCAACTTTGCGACCGGTTCGCCGGTAAACAGGCGGAGTGTTGCACGACGACGCGGTTTCGGTCGCAGACACGGCGACGGCCGGCATGCAGCAATGCATGCCGGCCGTCATTAGACGTTCGTAGCAGGCTTCGGACTCAGCGCGCCGCGCTCAATCCTTGGCGGCAGCCGCCAGCGCTCGCACGATGTCCTCGCGGGCGACGATCCCGACCACGCGGTTGTCGGCATCGGTCACGGGAAGGCTGCGGATGCGATGCTCGACCATCAGCTGCAGCACGCGCGTCAGCTTCGTATCCGGCCTGACGTAGATGAACTCGGACGTCATCACGTCGGCGACCGTCCGGTTCATCAGGTCGCTGTAGCGCGGCAGCATCTGATTCGGCGTGAAGGCAAAGCATTTCAGCACGTCGAACTTGGTGACGATGCCGATCACCTCGTCGTTCTCGACGACGGGGTAGGTGTTGAAATCGTCGCGGTCGAACATCTCGCCGAGCTCGCGGATCGTCGTCTCCCGGCTCACGGTCGTGACGTTGCGCGTCATGTAGTTGCCGGCGGTTTCCTCGAGAAATCTGTACAAGGCGGCAATCCTGTTCTCGGATGGAGCGGGTCGAATTTCAGTGCGACAGCAGAACGCAACGCTCACTGCGCGTCATCAGATGCTCGGTAACCCCGCCGAGCACGAGCTCGCGGAACCGGGAATGGCCATAGGCGCCGGCCACCACGAGGCCTGCCGAAAGATCGGCAGCGACGGCGTCGAGCGTGGCCACAACGTTCCGTCCCTGCCCCGGCTCCGCGACGCGCGCCGATGCGGCGATCTTGTGACGGCCGAGCCATGCGACCACGTCCGCAAGACGCGCTGTGCAGGCGTCATATTCCGAGGTGTTCTCCAGGATCTCGACGACCACGACGCCGCTCGCCTTGGCGAGCAGCGGCAGGGCATCGGTCAGGGCCCGGCGCGCCTCCGATGTCTCCTTCCAGGCCACCAGCACGGTCCCAAGATCGAGCGAACTGGCGTTGTCCGGCACCACGAGCAGCGGGCGCCCGGCCTGCATGACGAGATCCTTGGGATTGGCGACCGCGAACGCATCGGACATCCCGGGCGGCACGCTGCCGGTGACGAGAATGTCGGCGGCACGGGCCTGCGCCAGCACATGGCGCGCGGGAAAATCTACAGCGCCGCGCCAGCTCAACGACGCAGCCCGGTCACCAACGGCGGTGCGGAACTGCTGTTCGAGCTCGGCCAGTCGATTCCGCAGCGCGGCCTCGCCCTGCTCGATCAGATCCTGCGCCTGCTCGCCGGTCGTGAAGTAGAGCGGCGGCGCGAATTCCGCAGCCGCCACGCCGATGACACCCGCGTCAAAGCGCGCCGCAAGGTCGGCCGCGACCTGAAGGCGGGCCTCATTCGGCTGACTGAGCGCAAGGCTCACCATCACAGTCGCGAACGTCATCCCGTCTCTCCAAACATTGCTTCCATGCAGCTCTTAGAGGTGAAATCACCTGCCGTGATGAGATAGATCAAGGTGCGGCGGTAAAGCACGGGCGGCAGGACACCGTTGGAACCCGGCCCACGATCGGAGAAAGCCTTGAATTGTCGAACCAAAGTTTAAGTCGGGCCGGGTTGCAGGGGCGCAATCTGGTATAGGATACCGCGGTGGTCGGCCTCCCGGCTGCGGCGATAACGGCGAATCGAACAACGGCGAATCGATCAAAGGCTTCGAATTGCGCGGCTTCACCCAACCCTTCCCGGATGCATCCGCCAGACCCGACGACGCTCGGACGCTGGGCTTCGGCGCGTGGGATCTCGATCTGGCCTCGGGCGAGTTCTACTGGTCGGTGACGACGCGGAAGCTGTTCGGCGTGGCGGCCGACGAGCCGGTGACCTACGGCTCCTTCCTGGCGCTGCTGGCGCCCGAGGATCGCGCGCCGGTTGAGGCCGCGATCGAGGATTCGCGCCGTCAGAGCACCGGGTTCGACATGTCGTTCAAGATGTCCGGCAGCGGCCACTGGATTCGCGTGCTTGCCGGCGTGGTCCCCGACGAGGCCGGCACACCGCACCGTCTGCGCGGCATCGCCCTCGACATCGACCAGGAGAAGCGGCTGGAGGAGACGCTGCGGCTGCGCGAGCAGCATTTCCGCTCGATCCTGGACACCGTGCCGGACGCGATGATCGTGATCGACGGCAGCGGTACGATCCAGTTCTTCAGCTCCGCGGCGGAGCGCATGTTCGGCCTCACCGAGGCGGAGGCGGTCGGCCTCGACGTCAGCGAATTGATGCCCGAGCCGGACCGCTCCCGCCATGCCGGCTACCTCACCCGCTACCACGCCAGCCGCGAGCGCCGTATCATCGGCATCGGCCGTATCGTGACCGGCCGCCGCCGCGACGGCACGACATTCCCGATGCATCTGTCGATCGGCGAGATGCAGTCCGGCGGCAAGCCCTATTTCACCGGCTTCGCCCATGATCTCACCGAGCATCAGCAGACCCAGGCGCGGCTGCGCGAATTGCAGTCGGAGCTGGTCCACGTGTCGCGCCTCAGCGCCATGGGCGAGATGGCCTCGGCGCTGGCGCATGAGCTGAACCAGCCGCTCGCCGCGATCAGCAATTACATGAAAGGCTCGCGCCGGCTGCTGGCCGGCAGCGGCGATCCGAACACGCCCAAGATCGAGAGCGCGATGGACCGCGCCGCCGAGCAGGCGATTCGCGCCGGCCAGATCATCCGCCGTCTGCGCGACTTCGTCTCGCGCGGCGAATCGGAGAAGCGGGTCGAGAGCCTGTCGAAGCTGATCGAGGAAGCCGGCGCGCTCGGCCTTTCCGGCGCCCGCGAGCAGAACGTCCAGTTGCGCTTCCAGCTCAATCCGGAGGCCGACCTCGTGCTGGCCGACCGGGTCCAGATCCAGCAGGTCCTGGTCAATCTGTTCCGCAATGCGCTCGAGGCGATGTCTCATTCCGCCCGCCGCGAGCTCAGTGCGACAAATCGCAGACTCGGCGACGACTTGATCGAGGTCTCGGTCTCCGATACCGGAACGGGATTCCACGACGACGTCATGCCCAACCTCTTCAAGACCTTCTTCACCACCAAGGACACTGGAATGGGAGTCGGCCTCTCGATCAGCCGGTCCATCATCGAGGCCCACGGGGGGCGCATGTGGGCCGAGAACAACGAGGCGGGCGGAGCGACGTTCCGCTTCACCCTGCCGGCGGCCTCGACCAGGGTTGAGCACGATGGCTGAACGGGCCAAGGTCTATGTGATCGACGACGACGAGGCGATGCGGGATTCGCTCAACTTCCTGCTCGATTCATCAGGCTTCGACGTCACGCTGTTCGAGAACGCGGAGGTCTTCCTCGGCCGACTGCCGACGCTCCCTTTCGGCTGCGTCGTCTCGGACGTGCGGATGCCCGGCATCGACGGCATCGAGCTGCTCAAGCGCATGAAGGCCGCCGGCAGCAGCTTTCCGATCCTGGTGATGACCGGCCATGGCGACGTGCCGCTCGCGGTCGAGGCGATGAAGCTCGGCGCGGTCGATTTTCTGGAGAAGCCGTTCGAGGACGAGCGATTGGTTGCCATGATCGAAACGGCCATCCAGCAGGCAGAGCCGGCCGCGAAGAACGAATCGGTCACGCAGGATGTCCTGGCACGCGTCGCCAGCCTGAGCCCCCGGGAGCGACAGGTGATGGATGGACTGATGGCCGGGCTCTCCAACAAGCTGATCGCGCGCGAATACGACATCAGTCCGCGCACCATCGAGGTCTACAGGGCCAACGTGATGACCAAGATGGGAGCGAACAGCCTCTCCGAGCTGGTGCGCCTGGCGATGCGCGCAGGCGCGCTGAAGGATTGAGCTAGATCAAGATACCTTGACAGAATCGAGTGTTATGTTGTGCCTCGGTTCAACATCACATTCTCGCGGCACGTGCGATGTCGGCTCACACAAAACTTACGGTCTACGTAGCCGACGACGATGCTGACGTCCTCGGCTCGTTGCGCTTCCTGCTGGAGGCTGACGGCTTCGACGTGCGCACGTTTCGCAGCGGCACCGCGCTGCTCAAGGCCTCCGACCACGCGCCCGTCGACTGCTTCGTGGTCGACTACAAGATGCCGGAGATCAACGGGGTCGAGCTCGCCGAACGGTTGCGTAAGCAGGGCGCCACCGCTCCGGTGGTGCTGATCACCGGCCATTACGATGACAGGCTTGCGGCGCGCGCGGCGGCCGTCGGGATCCAGGATTTCCTGCTCAAGCCGCTGCTCGACGACAATCTGGTGAAGCGGATCCGCAAAGCGATCGCCAACGACCATTCGGGTACCGCACAGCGCGTCTCCTGACCCGGCCGGCCTACGTATATCTACGTAAGGGGCCCCCCTTAAGATATCGCGCGAAATGTCCTTAACGGGAGCCGCCGTGTACCACATCGCCATCCGCCGCAAGGAGATGGTCATGCTCAATCAGTCGATTATCAATTCGGTCGTCAGCACCAACGTTCCCCACACCGTCCCCTCTCCTGCGGCCAATCCCTTTGCCGAGATCACCGGCCACACCGGGCTGATCGCCAGCGAGTTCTCGTACAAGAAGGACGAGGAGATCTATGGCGAGGATGAGCCGGCCGAGTACGTCTACCAGGTGATCTCCGGCGCGGTTCGCAGCTACAAGCTGCTCTCCGACGGCCGCCGCCAGATCGGCGCCTTCCATCTTCCAGGGGACGTTTTCGGCCTCGAATTCGGCTCCATGCACCGTCTCGCCGCCGAAGCCATCATCGACACCACCGTGCGCCTGGTGAAACGCCGCAGCCTCGAACAGGCCGCAGGCGTCGACGTCACGGTCGCCCGCAAGCTCTGGACCATGACGGCCGGCGATCTTCGCCATGCCGAGGACCACATGCTGCTGCTGGGCCGCAAGACCGCGATGGAGCGCGTCGCCACCTTCCTGCTCGAGATGGACCGCCGCCTCGCCGTCGCTGGCATGATGGCGCTGCCGATGTGCCGCCGCGATATCGGCGACTATCTCGGCCTGACCCTGGAGACCGTATCGCGCGCGCTGTCGCAGTTGCACAGCCAGGGCGTTCTCGGCTTCTCCGGTGCCCGCCAGATCGTGCTGCGCAACCGCCAGCGCCTGCGCAGCATGGACGCCTGAGGCGTTCTGCCCGTTCACGCCCTGCGCCGGCGGTGCCCGGTCTCGGGCATCAGCAGCGCGATCAGAAGAAGACCTGTCAGCGCCGCGCCCGACAGACCCATGAAGGCGGTGGCGCTGCCGTAGCGGTCGCTGGCGAAGCCGGCGACGACGGTGGACAGCGATCCGCCGATCCCCGACGCTGTCCCGACAATTCCCTGCGCCAGATTGAAATGCCCGCTGCCGAAGGCGACGTCGGCCACCGTCAGTGGAATCATGACGGCGAAGACGGCCGCGGTGACGCCGTCGAAGATCTGCACCGCCACCAGCACGTAGGGATCGTGCACGACCGCGAACAGCGCGCCGCGCATCGCGAGCGCGGCAAACCCCAGCATCAGCAGCGGCCTGCGGCCCCATTGCTGCGCCACCGCGCCGACCGAGGGCGAGGTCAGCGCCACGATCGCCTGCGGCACCACGATGCAGAACGCGATCAGCATCGGCGCCCATTCGCTCGATTTCGTCGTCACCACGCCGGCCATCAGCGGCAGCATCGCCGCATTGGCGAGTTGCAGCAGGAACACGCCGAGCGCGAAGACGAGCAGCGCGCGCTGACGCAACAGGCCGAGCAGATTCGACAGCCGCGCGACCTCCTTGTCCTCGTGATCGGCCCGGCCGTGCGCCCGCGCGACGTCGATCTCGCGCTCGCGGACTCGCGACAACGCGATCAGCGTCGGAAAGGCGAGAATGAAGGTGACCAGGAACACGGCGCGGCTGGACAGCAGATAGCCGCAGGTGCCCATCACGGCCGCGGCCACGCCATTGCCGAGCGACGCGAACCGCGCATTGCGGCCGAGCCGCTCCGCCATGCCGCGCGGCCCGACCAGGCCGAGGCTGATCGCCGCGATCGCGGGTCCCAGCACGCAGCTCGCCGCCGCATGCAACGTTGCGGCAGCCGCGACCACGGGAAAGATCGGCCAAGCCGCATAGGCCAGCGCGCAGCCGCCGATGGCCGCGATGGCAAGGCCGGCGACGCGGCGCTCGGATCTGGCCGCATCGATGATCGCGCCGCCCGGCATCTGCCCGATCAGCCCGACGATGCCGCCGATCGACAGCACCAGGCCGATCTGCGCCTGCGTCCATTTCTGCGTCGTCAGATAGACCGCGATGAAGGGACCGAAGCCGGTCTGCACGTCGGCCAGGAAGAAGATGAACCAGTCCAGCCCGCGCAGGCTCTGCCGCGACGGCGCTGGTCTTGAAGTCTGGCCATGATCCTCCCCGGTATCCGGACGCGCGCCCGCCTCTGCCGCGCCGTCAGGCTCGGACTCCCGGTCAGGCGATCTCGACGGCCGTGCAATCGGCATGGCTCTCACATCTCAACTCATCTCAACTCATGAGGCTGACGGGACAGAACATCCCCACCGTGTTCCGCTGCACGCGCAGGCCGGACCGGCAATCTCACGCATCAACTCAATGATCGAAATCCCAGGGAGACAGCTTGCCGGACGCGCCGAGCACCACGACGGGCTTGTCCTCCTTGTATTCGGGCGCGGCCTTCACCTGCTCCTTGGTGAGGTCGAGCGTGACCTGGTCGCTCTTCTCGGCGATGTGCTTGAAATCGAGCGCGGTCCAGTCGACCACGATCTTGCGGCTGCCGACGCCGAGGAAGCCGCCGAAATCGATCACCGCGGCGCGCACCGTGCCGGTGAGATCGACGATGACGTCGACGATGTGGCCCATGTCCTCGCCGGTCGAGCTGCGCACGTCGCGACCGAGCACGCCATGCGCATCGCGCGCGCCGAGGATCGTGACCGAAGGGGGTGGTGCCGGCTCTTTCGCGGGCGCCGCCGCATCCTTGGCAGGCGGTGTCGGCGACGGCTGCTGCGCATGCCCATGAGTCGCATGCAGACCGATCAGCAGCGGCAGCATGAGGAGGCAGCTGCGAGCAGCTCGGCGGAGGGCGCGTTTCAGCGTCATCATTGCGCCAGCACCAGCGAGACCTGGATCTGACCGCGCCGCCGCAGCACCTCCATGGAGATGTCCTCGCCATGGCGGCGAATCCGCAGGTCGATCGTCGAGTTGCCGAGCCTGAGATCGCGCAGCACCACCCAGTCCAGGAACGCCGGCAGCCGCGGATTGCGCAGGCGGATCTCGCCGCGCGCGGCGTCGAACTCGAGCCCGAGCGCCGCTTCGAGCAAGGTGAATGGGGTTGCGCTGGCCCAGGCCTGCGGCGCGCAGGCCACCGGATAGAGCGTCGGGCCCCGATGCTTCTCGCGCCGGAAGCCGCAGAACAGCTCCGGCAGCCGGCGCAGATCCATGTAGGACGCTGCTTCGAACAGGCCGCCGAACACCTGCTCGACCGCATGCTTCAGGCCATAGCGCGACAGGCCGAGCGCGATCAGCGCATTGTCGTGCGGCCAGATCGATCCGTCGTGATAGGACATCGGATTGTAGCGCGGCTCGCCGCAGGCGACGGTGCGGATGCCCCAGCCCGAGAAGAAATGCGGCCGCAGCAGTTCGGCGGCAAGCTTGCGGGCGCGATCCTCGCGCACCATGCCGCTGAACAGCAGCTGCCCGGCGTTGGACGTCCGGACGCGGCAGGGCTGCTTGTGGCCGTCGAGCGCGAGCGCATAGGTGTTCAGATCCTCGCACCAGAAGGCGTCCTCGAACCGTTCCGCGAGATCAGCGGCCTCGGCCTGGAGCCGGTCCGCCATCTCGGCCTTGCCGAGCCGACGGGCGCAACGCGCCGCCAGCTGCTTGCCGGCAAAGACATAGCCCTGCACCTCCGCAAGCGCGATGTAACCTTCCGCGAGACGTCCATCGGCATGGAACACCGCGTCGTAGGAGTCCTTCCAGCCCTGGTTGGCGAGACCCTGCTCGGAGGCGCGCTGATATTCCACGAAGCCATCGCGATCGGGATCGCCGGGGCCGTCGATCCAGCGCAACGCCAGCTCGATCGCCGGCCATAGCTCCCTCAGGGTGTCGATGTCGCCGGTGCGCTCGATATAGAGGCCGGCGAGCAGCACGAACAGCGGCGTGGAATCGACGCTGCCATAATAGCAGCCGAACGGCACCTCACGCAGCGCCGCCATCTCGCCGCCGCGCATCTCGTGCAGGATCTTGCCGGGCTCGGCATCGGACAGCGGATCGGTCGTGCGCGCCTGATGCACGGCGAGCCGGCGCAGGACGCCGCGGGCAATGCGCGGATCGACCCACAGCATCTGCAGCGCGGTGATCAGCCCGTCGCGACCGAATGTCGTCGAATACCAGGGAATGCCGGCATAGGGATAACGCCCCTCCGGCGTATCCGTCATCAGGATGTTCAGATCGGCCGCTGCCTGGCACAGCACCTCGTTGAGGATGTCGTTGGAGGTCTCGATGCTGGCGGCGCCTACGGTGCATCGGCGCATCTCGCGGCGATGGGCGAGCAGGCTGCGGAAGAAGCGCCGGGGCCGCTCGCCGGCCTTGGCGTTGCACATCACGGCCACGAACAGCGAGGCCGATTCCTGCGGGGCAAGATCGAAATGATAGGTTGCGGCATTGACGGTGAGATGCGTCGGACGCGGATCGAAGCTCACGTCGGTGGTGCGCAGGACGTTGTCCAGGCCGCGATAGCGCAGGACGACCTCGGACGGGTCCACCAGCCGGCTCGCGCTGATGCCGCGCCGCGGCCGCACGGTGCCTCGCACCTCGAAAAGGTCGGCAAAATCATTGTCGAATGTCAGCTTGAGATCGAAGCTGGCCTGGCGATCGCCATGGTTCTGCAGCCCGATGCGCTGATAGGCCGTGCCATGCCACAGAAAGATCGTGCGCACGATGTGCAGCATATCCTTCGGCAGCACCAGGCGGCCCTGGCTGTAGATGTCGGGATTGGTGAGATCGACGGTCAGCGCGGAGTTGTCGTCGCGCAGGCTCGAGCCGAGCAGCAGGGGCTGAACGTCGTCCAACGTCAATTCGAGCCGCGCGAGATAGCGCGTATCAGCGTTGAAGAGACCGTCCGGTCCGCCGGCCGAGGCGCCGATGTCGCCGTGGCCGTCGAGGACGATGAACGTATCGTCGTGCTTGAGCGAGCGCCGCGGCCGGGACGCCGGCCCCGTCATGGGAATATAGAACGGCTGCTCCGCGGGCTCGTCCGTCTGGGTGATCGACGACAGTGTGCTTGCGACTTCGGCGGACATGTTGGCCTCATGCGATGTTGAAGTGCCCAGACAACCGAGAGTGCACGTTCTCGACGCGACCCGACGCTACGATCAGGCGGCGAACTTGGCGAGCCGGTTCATCTCCTGGGTCACGAGATCCCGATACGGGCCCTCGTCCTGCATCAGCCGGTCGGGTGCGCCGTCCTCGATGATCCTGCCCGATTTCAGCACCACCACGCGGTCAAAATTCCGCAAGGTCGCGAGCCGATGCGCGATCGCGATGACGGTGCGGCCGCGCATCAGCCGACTCAACGCCTCGCGGATGGCCTCCTCGGACTCGCTGTCGAGCGCAGCCGTGGCTTCGTCGAGCAGCAGGATCGGCGCGTCCTTGAGGAACGCCCGCGCGATCGCGATGCGCTGGCGCTGCCCGCCCGACAGCTTGACGCCGCGATCCCCGACCATCGTCTGCAGTCCTTCCGGCAGTGTCTCGACGAAGTCGCAGCGCGCCGCGATCGCCGCCCGCAACACCTCGTCGTCGGTCGCACTCGGACGTCCGTAGCGAATGTTCTCCAGAATGGAGCGATGGAACAGCGAGATGTCCTGCGGAACCACCGAGATCGCCTCACGCAGGCTCTGCTGGGTGACCTTGGCGATGTCCTGACCATCGATCCTGATGTGCCCGGCTTGCGGATCATAGAACCGTTGCAGCAGCGTGAACAGGCTCGACTTGCCGCCGCCGGACTGTCCGACCAGGCCCACGCGCTGGCCCGGCTGCAGGCGCAGCGTGAAATTGTCGAACAGCTTGTGGCCGCCTGGATAGTGGAAGGTGATGTTGTCGAAGGCGATGGCCGCACCGCTCTTGACCAGCGGCTCGGCCTCGGGGTGATCGCGCAGCTCGTGCGGCTGCAGCAGGGTCGCGATCGCCTCGCTCATGCGCGCCACGTGCTGGGTGACGTCGACCAGCGCCACCGCCAGATCGCGCGTCGCGTTGAGAATGCAGAGGCCGAGCGTGCAGACCAGCACGACGTCGCCCGTCGTCGCCCCGCCCCGCTGCCACAGCGAGATCGCCCAAGCCATCAGCGCGACCGTCAGCACGATCGTGACCGTCGCGTGCAGAATGCGCAGCTTCTCGAGGTAGCGAAGACTGCGCCCGCGCGCCTCCAGCTCCCTGTCGACCGTCGCATCGAATCGGTCATGCTCGTGGCGCAGGCCGCAGAACGCGCGCACCAGCGGCATGTTCGAGATCACGTCGACCATCTCGCCGTCGACCATGGCCGCCTTGTCGGCGAAATCGTCATGCAGCGGCTTGCCGGCTGCCGCCAGACGGAACATCGCCGCCACCATCATCGCCGCGATCAGCAGCAGGCCGATGGCCATCGGGCCGCTCACGGTTCCGATCAGACAGATCGCCGCGACGGTGGCGAGGCATGGCGGCAAGACGTTCCAGACGAACATGTTCTCGACGGTGAACACGGCGTTCGACGTCGCCGTGATGCGGCTCGACAACATGCCGGGCAAACGGTCGCCGAAATAGCTCGGCGAATGCCCGGTGAGATGACGGAAGATGTCGCGCCGGAGATCTCCGGTGACACGGACGAAGGTGAAGCTCGCGATCCAGCTGGCGACGCGCCACAGAATGTTGTCGGTCGCGATCAGCGCCATCAGCAGCACGAACGCGGCCCAGACGTTGCCGCCCCCCGCAGGCCCGGCGGAGAGGCTGTCGACGAGGGATTTCACGCCATATTGCGTGCCTACCGAACAGGCAACCGCACCGATGACGGCCATCAGGATAACGAGATGGGCGGTGGGACGCTTGCGCAGATAGCGCATCACGAAGGGAAAGGGTCGGTGCGCGTAGCCTGAAAGCTGATCCATGGTCTTCCCCTTGATGAGCGAGGTCGTGGCGACACCTGATGGGGCCAGATGAACGATGAACCATTTCTCCGGTTCCGTGCGCCTTCGCAGCGCAACCCTGCCCTCCGGTGATGCCGCGGCGGGCAGCGTTGGAGAGCGGGGATGGCATCAATAAGACGGCGCGGAACACGTTGTGTCGAAGAAAGAGTGATCGCGTGAATGGAACTTCGCACATGCGACAACGTTCCCGCTGTGGCAGTGCCGGCGCCATTGGGGATTCATCCATGATCGGTCACGAACAGGAGACGACGAGATGCGCATTGCGCAAATAGCTCCATTGACGGAGGCCGTGCCTCCGAAGCTCTACGGCGGCACTGAGCGGGTCGTTCATTGGTTGACCGAAGAGCTCGTTGCCCTCGGACACGACGTCACCCTATTCGCCAGCGGCGATTCTCAGACCTCGGCGAAGCTCTCTCCGACATGGCCGAAAGCTCTGCGCCTCGACGGATCGGTGAGGGATCCGAACGCGCTGCACATGGTGATGCTCGAAAACGTCCGGCAGCAATGCGACGACGAACAGTTCGACATTCTGCACTTCCACCTCGACTACTACCCGTTCTCCCTGTTCCACCGGCAACCCACACCGTTCCTGACCACCTTGCACGGCAGGCTCGATCTTCCGGAGCACCAGCCGGTGTTCTCGGTCTTCAAGGATGTTCCCGTCGTCTCGATCTCGGACTCACAGCGCCGGCCAGTGCCGAATGCGAACTGGGTGCGCACCGTGCTGCATGGACTGCCCGCAACGCTCCTGATGCCCAAGCCGGTGACGCCGAGCTATCTCGCCGTGCTCGGACGCATCGCCCCGGAAAAGGGTGTCGACCGTGCCATCAAGATCGCCATGCGCTGCGGGATTCCGCTGAAGATCGCGGCCAAGGTCGATCGCGCTGACCAAGACTATTACGAGCAGACGATCCGTCCCTTGATCCACGACAATCCGCTCGTCGAGTTCATTGGCGAGATCGGCGATCGTGAGAAGCCGGAGTTCCTGTCTGGCGCGCTCGGACTGCTGTTGCCGATCGATTGGCCGGAGCCGTTCGGCCTCGTGATGATCGAATCGATGGCCTGCGGCACGCCCGTGATCGCCTACAACCGCGGCTCGGTTCCAGAAGTGATCGACGACGGCGTGACCGGCTTCATCGTCGAGGACGAGCTCAGCGCGGTCGCGGCCGTCAATCGCCTGCCCGACCTGAGCCGCGCCCGCGTGCGCGAGCAGTTCGAGCGCCGCTTCACCGCGCGCCGCATGGCGCTCGATTATCTCGCCGCGTATCGCAGCCTGATCGACATCGCGAAGCCGCGCATCCGGCTGGTCAGCAGCGCCGAATAGCACGAGGAGGCCGGGCAAGTCGGCAGCCCGGCCTCCGCCTCAACTCAGGTCACGGCGCCTCGCTTCGGCTCGACGATCTCGAACATGCGCGGGAACTCATCCATCAGCGACATCAGCTCGGCCAGCCGCATCGGATTGCCCGCGAAGCTGATCTTTCCGGCGGCGACCGCTTCCGGAAAGCTCGTGGCCTTGGCAATGACCGCATCAAGCGTCGAACGCGCCAGCGTGAACCCCGCATCGGCGGTCGACGCCTGCACGCCGACCGCATAGGTCAGCGCACAATTCTGCAAGGTGAGCACGAAGCGCTCGCCGGTGTCGGTGAACGTCCAGTTCAGCACGATGTGCTTGCCCTCCGCCTTGGGCCCGTTCAGCCTGACCCCGAGCACGTCCCATAGCTGCTCGGTGCGCAGCGCCGCCAGCGTCTCGCGCGGCAGGCCGGGCCGGGCCGGAACCTCCGGCATACCCTGGCGCAGCTCCTGCGCGCCGAACAGATAGGCATTGCGCCAGGTCGCACTCTCGGCGGCATAGCCGAGCTGCTCCAGCGTGTCGGCCAGCAGCGCGCGCGCCTCGGCATTGTCCGGCTCGGCGAAGACGAGATGACCCACGGCCTGCGCGACGAAGCGGAATTCGCCGTTGGCAAAGTCCGCGCTCGCCCGCGCCAGCAGCGCCTCGGCCCCGCCCATATAGGAGACGTATTTCCGGCCGGCCTCGACCGGCGGCAGCGGATCGAGATTGACCGGATTGGCATCATACCAGCCGAGATATTTCTGGTAGATCGCCTTCACGTTGTGGCGGATGTGGCCGTAATAGCCGCGCGCATGCCATGCCCCTTCGAGGCTCCGGGGCAGCCTGATCTGCTCGGCGATCTCGCTTGCGGTCAGGCCATGATTCATCAGCCGCACCGTCTGGTCGTGGGCAAACTTGTAGAGGTCGCGCTGCTCGCGGATCATGCCGTCGACACGGCTCGCGCCCCATATCGGCCAATGATGCTGGCCGCACATCACCTCCGCCTTGCCGCCCCACAGTTGCAGCGCCTCGCCGAGATATTTCGACCACGCCAGCGCGTCGCGCACGTCGGCGCCGCGAAACGGCAGCAGGTTGTGGAAGTTGTGCGTGCAGTTCTCCGCGAGGTTCAACAGGCGATAGCGCGGCACGAAGAAATGCATCTCCGCCGGCGCCTCGCTGTTCGGCGCCATCTGGAATTCGAAGGTGAGACCGTCGATGGTCCTGGTGTCACCGGTTGCCATGATCAGGTCGGTCGGCCGCAACAGCGCAACGGCCCCCGCCGCCATGGTCTTGCCGAGCCCACAATCGACATGGCCCTTCGGACCCTTCGCGAGCAGCGGCCCGAACTGATATTGCGCCCGGCGCAGCATCGCAGGACCGGCGATGATGTTCTCGGAGACCGCATGCTCGATGAACAGGTTCGGCGCGATCAGCGGCACGCGGCCGCTGGTCAGGGCATCGTCGTCGACCACGCCGCGCGCGCCGCCCCAATGATCGGTGTGGGTATGCGTGAACATCACCGCCGTGACCGGCCTGACGCCGCGGTGCTGGTAGTACAGTTCCAATGCAGCCTGCGCGCCCTCGATCGAGGTCAGCGTGTCGACCACGATCACGCCGGTGTCCCCCTCGATCAGCGTCATGTTGGCTATGTCGAGCCCACGCACCTGGTACACGCCGGGCACGACCTCGAACAGGCCGTGATGCATGTTGAGCTTTGCCTGCCGCCACAGACTGGGATTGACGGTCGGCGGCGCCTGCTCCGCGTCGAGGAAGCCGTAAGGCGCGAGGCTCCAGACGGTGCGCCCCTGCGCCGTCGCCACCTTGGCCTGATCGATCGTGCCGAGAAAGCCGCGGGCGGCATCATCGAAATCGGCGGTGTCGCCGAACGGCAGCGCCTCCAGCAGAGCCTGCTGCGCCGCGCCCACGGCTGCGCTGGCCTCCTTGCACTCCTTGGTGCCATCTCCGCTGACCGGCGCGTTCATGACCGCTTCCTCCGCAACGACGTTGGCACGATGCTAGTGCGCGGGATCGCGGAGCGCAAATCGCGGTCCGCAGAACAGCCCCTCAGAGCACGTGATCGACGGCCTCGTCGATGGCGGCATAGACCGTCTCGACATCCCCGGCGGTGACGCAGTAAGGCGGCATGACGTAGATCGTGTGGCCAAGCGGACGCAGCAGGACGTCGCGGTCGCGAAAGAAGGCTTGCAGCTTGGGGCCGACCTCGGCGAGGTAGCCGGGCTCGTCGGCGTGGAGATCGAGCGCGGTGATGGTGCCACAGCGCCGCAGGTCGGCAAATCGCTCGTCGTAACGCAAGCGGTCGAGGCAGCGCTCCTGCGCGGCCGCGACGGCGGCGATCCGGGCGCGCGTCTGCGGCTGCCGCAACAGTTCGAGATTGGCGCTCGCCGCCGCGCAGGCGATCGGATTGGCGGTGTAGGAGCTGGAGTGAAAGAACGTGCAGGCGCGGTCGGTCGAATAGTGCGCCTCGAAGATGGCGGGACTGCACAGCGTAACCGCAAGCGGCATCGCGCCTCCAGTCAGTCCTTTAGCGTAGCAGGCGATATCGGGGGCGATGTCCGCCTGCTCGCAGGCGAACAACGTGCCGGTGCGGCCCCAGCCGGTCATCACCTCGTCGGCGATGAATAGCACGCCGAACGCCTTGCAGATCCGGTGCATCTCGCGCAGCACCGCGGCCGGATACATCAGCATGCCGCCGGCGCCGAGCACCAAGGGCTCGACGATGAAGGCGGCCGGCCGGTCCTTCTCGCAAAATGTAGAGAGCGCATCCAGAGTCGCCTGTTCCCTGCCTTGCGCTGGAAACGGGACGACGGCGACGTCGAACAGCAGCGGCTCATAGGCCGCATTGAACACGCCGCGCGCGCCGACCGACATCGCGCCGATGGTGTCGCCGTGATAGGAATGCTGCATTACCACGATGCGCGTGCGCGACTCGCCGATGTTCCTGAAATAGCCGAGCGCCATCTTCAGCGCGACCTCGACGCTGGTGGCGCCGCTGTCGGAGAAGAACACGTGCGTGAGGCTCGGCGGCACCAGCGCGAGCAGCCCGGCGGCAACCTGCTCGGCCGGCTCATGGGTATGACCGGCGAAGATGACCTGATCCAGCCGCTCGGCCTGATCCTGGATCGCGCGCACGATATGCGGATGGCAATGGCCGTGCGTGACCACCCACCACGACGCGATCGCATCGATGATCCGCCTGCCGTCGGCGGTGAAGAGATAGGCGCCCTCGCCGCGCACGACCGGTGTCATCTCGGGCTGGAGGGCATGCTGCGTGAAGGGATGCCAGATCGGCGAGGCTGCGTTGCGCGTCATCCTTCGAAATCCGTGCGCTGGAATTGAGTACCGAACACGTGCTGCAGCGATCGCGCCGTCAGCGGCGTGACCCAGGGCAACCGGCCGAGGCGCCTCACCTCGCCGAACCGGCAGATCGTATCTTCGTTGTCGTCGTGGCCGTCGCCGATGAAGGCGATGCCGAGCACGTCGATGCCGCGACTGCGCAGCGCCGCCAGCGACAGCAGCGAGTGATTGATCGTGCCGAGACTGGTGCGCGCGCAGAGCACGACCGGGAG
This sequence comes from Bradyrhizobium sp. SZCCHNR1043, assembly GCF_032489675.1. Lineage (NCBI taxonomy): Bacteria > Pseudomonadati > Pseudomonadota > Alphaproteobacteria > Hyphomicrobiales > Nitrobacteraceae > Bradyrhizobium > Bradyrhizobium sp. SZCCHNR1043. The sequence goes on along the minus strand of NZ_JAUEYN010000004.1, from coordinate 345,385 downwards.
CTGCCAGCGCGCGAAGACATCGAGATAGAGCGTTCCGGAATCGAGCGGCACCATGACCCCGCCGGCCCCCTCGATCACGACAGGCTGGCCGACGGCCTGCGGAGGACGGAGGCGGAGCGGATCGATGCTGATGCCTGCGAGGCGCGCCGCGCGATGCGGCGAGGCCGGCTCGGCCAGCCGATAGGCTTCAGGCAACACGCGGTCGTCGGCGAGTTCGGCGAGCCGCTGGACACGGCGGGCATCCGTCTCCTCGGCAAGGCCGGCCTGGACCGGCTTCCAATAGCAGGCACCGAGCAGCGCCGTGAGGCCGGCGGCGAACACCGTCTTGCCGATCCCGGTGTCGGTCCCGGTGACCACGATGCGCAGCGTCATGGCCGCAGCCCTCCGATCTCGTCGGAGAGCGCATCGAGCAGCGCCGCGATGGCCGCCTCGTCGATATTCAAGGTCAGCGACAGCCTGAGCCGCGCCGTGCCCGGCGGCACCGTCGGCGGGCGGATGCCGCGGACGTCGAAGCCCCGCGCCTGCAGCGCTGCAGCCAGGTTCATCGCGCGCGCATTGTTACCGACGATGCAGGGAATGATCTGCGACGGCGACCAGCTTTCACCGAAGCGCGCGGCGATCGCGCCATGGGCGAAGGCGACGAGCTGCGCCAGCCTCCGCTGCCGCTCCGGCTCTTCGCGCAGGATCGCAAGCGCTTCCATCACCGCCACCGCCATCAGCGGCGACGGCGCCGTGCTGAAGACGAAGGGGCGGCAGCGATTGATCAGCGTGTCGCACAGCACGCGGCTTGCGGTGACCAGCGCGCCGGCGACGCCCAACGCCTTGCCGCAGGTGTGAACGGTCACGATGCTCTCGCGTCCCTCGTAGGCTGCGGCAAGACCGCGGCCCTGCGCGCCATGGACCCCGGTCGCATGGGCCTCGTCGATCAGCAGAAAGGCATCGTGGCGCTCGGCGATCGCGATCAAATCCGCCAGCGGCGCGAGATCGCCATCCATGCTGTAGAGGCTTTCGACGATGATCCAGGGCCGGCCCACCCCGCCGCCCCTGCGCCAGATCAGGATCGCGTCCTCGGCCGACTGGGCGTTGTTGTGGCTGAACTGGCACGTCTCGGCACGGCCGGCGCGCGCGCCTTCATGGGTGCTGGCATGAACCAGCGCATCCAGCACCAGCAGGTCGTCGCGCTGCGGCAGCGTGGTGAGCACGGCGAAGTTCGCCATGTAGCCGGAGCCGAAGAACAGCGCGCTCTCGGCACCGAAGAAGCGCGCCGCTTCCGCCTCGAGCCGTTCGTGCTCCTCGCAATTGCCCCGCAGCAGGCGCGAGCCGCCGGCACCGACCGGCGTGCCGGCCTCCATGGCCGCGGCGACCGCGCGCTTCATCCGCGGAGCCTGTGCGAGACCGAGATAGTCGTTGGAGGAGAAATCGAGACCGGCCCGTGGACTGAGGCGCCGCAACCGGTCATCGGCCGCGAGTCTCTGCAGACCGTCGGAATAGATCGCCAATCTGTCGGACGGCATGGACATGGCTCCGCTCTGTTTCGGTCAGCCGCAGGCGTGGACCGGGCACGACAAGGCAGTTCCGTGGGCGCGGTCGCCCCGAGATCGCGATCAGGCTCGAATCAGGCTGGGGACGGCGCGTCCGCGCTCTCTCTGGCGGCGGCCGGCACGGCCGGGCGCGCCGACAGCGACGAGGTCATGCCGAGACGCGCGAGCAGATCGGCGTCGCGGTCGGCTTGCGGATTGGCCGTGGTCAGCAGCACGTCGCCGATGAAGATGGAATTGGCGCCGGCGAGCAGGCACAGGCTCTGCAGCTCGTCGCTCATATATTGCCGGCCCGCGGACAGCCGCACCACGCTGGCCGGCATCAGGATCCGCGCGACCGCGATCAATCGCACGAGCGCAATCGGATCGGGGCGCGCGGCCGTGTCGTTGACCGGCACGCCCTTCACCTCGTTCCACATGTTGATCGGTACGCTGTCGGGATGCTCATCGAGATTGGCCAGCAACACCAGCATGCCGAGACGGTCGTCGACCTCCTCGCCCATGCCGATGATGCCGCCGCAGCACACCTTGATGCCGGCCTGGCGCACATGCGCGAGCGTGTCGATGCGGTCCTGCAGCGTGCGCGTGGTGATGATGCGGTCGTAGAATTCGGGCGAGGTGTCGACATTGTGATTGTAGAAGTCGAGCCCGGCCGCTTTGAGCCGCTCCGCCTGCGGCGGGGTCAGCATGCCCAGCGTGACGCAGGTCTCCATGCCGAGACCCTTCACTGCGCTGACCATGTCGCAGACCTGATCGAGGTCACGGTCCTTCGGACTGCGCCAGGCCGCGGCCATGCAGAAGCGCTCGGCTCCCGCTGCCTTGGCACGCCGCGCGGTGGCGACCACCTCGTCGCGATCCAGCAGCTTCGTCGCCTTGAGCCCGGTGTCGTAGTGCGCGCTCTGCGAGCAGTAGCCGCAATCCTCCGGGCAGCCGCCGGTCTTGATGCTGAGCAGGCTCGCCGTCTCGACGCGGGTGGGATCGAACTGCCGACGATGCGCCGACTGCGCCAGGAACATCAGGTCCGGAAATGGCAGGCGGTAGAGCGCCTCGGCCTCGTCTCTGGTCCAGTCATGACGGATGGCATTGCCAACCACCATTCGATCAGGGCCCGCACCGCTTCGATCTATCATGCTCGCTCCACACCAAATTATAGATTATAATAGATATTATCTATGATTTCTCTGTATTTGAGCACCGTATCGGACGAGAGCTTCCGCTGCATTGGTTTTTTCGATAGATAATCTATGACTATGCCGGACGAGAATCTCACCACCGCTCAGCGGATCGCCGAAGCCATCACCGATCGCATCGTCAGCGGTGCGCTGCCGCCCGACGCGCCGTTGCGGCAGGACCACGTCGCGCGCGAGTTCAACTCCAGCCACGTGCCGGTGCGCGAGGCATTTCGGCAGCTCGAAGCGCTCTATCTGGTGGTCGCGGCACCGCGACGCGGCGTGCGGGTGGCGCCGCTGGATGCGAAGTCGACCAGGGAGATCGTCGAGATGCGCACAGCGCTCGAGGTGATCGCGCTGCGCAATGCCGCGCCGCGCTATACGCCGACGCATCTCGCCGCGATCGAGCTCGCGCTGATCGAAGCCGACAATGCCGAGACCATTCAGGAGTTCGAGACAGCGAACCGCGCCTTCCACCGCGCGCTGGTCACGCCCTGCGCGATGCCGCGGCTGCTGGCGAGCCTCGACGGACTACGCCTCGCGAATTCGCGGCTGGTGCTGGCGATGGCGCGCAATGCCGGCTGGCGTCCGCGCACCAACCAGGATCACCGCCTGATCCTGCAGGCCCTGCGCGCCCGCCAGATCGGCCACGCCTGCGAGCTGTTGACGCGGCACAACCAGACGATCGAGCGGTTGGCGCGGCCGGGCGTGTAGCCGGCTTCAACCCGTTCCTTGCGACCGGGCGCATACCGCCATGCGCCCGCGACGGCTGGGGCGCCCGTCTGTTCGAGTGTACATGCTGATCCGGACGCGCCCCGCGAGCCGAAGGTCCCCAAAGGTCTCCATGTCCAACCGCCACCACGCTTCGAAGCTCGCCGGCAACGGCACGGCCGACGGCCTGCCGCCTGGCAAGCGGCCCTGGGCGATCGCCGCGATCTTCACGGCGCTGTCGATGGCCTCGCTCGACGTCGCCATCGCCAACATCGCGCTGCCGTCGATCTCGGCCGATCTCCACGTCTCCCCGGCCGAGGTGGTCTGGGTGGTCAACATCTACCAGATCGCGTTGGTGGCGACGCTATTGCCGCTCGGCGCGCTCGGCGAGATCGTCGGCCATCAGCGCATCTATCTCGGCGGCCTCCTGCTGTTCACGCTGGCCTCGGTCGGCTGCGCGCTGGCGTGGTCGCTACCGACCCTGGTCGTCGCCCGCGCGTTGCAGGGCCTGGGCGCCAGCGGCATCATGAGCGTCAACACCGCGCTGGTGCGCTACGTCTATCCCGGCAAGATGCTCGGCCGCGGTCTCGGCCACAACGCGCTCGTCGTCGGCATCTCCTTCACCTTCGGACCGACCATCGCCTCCGCCATTCTCTCGCTCGGCTCGTGGCCTTGGCTGTTCGCGATCAACCTGCCGTTCGGCCTGATCGCGATTGCCATCGGCCTGAAGATGCTGCCGCGCACGCCGCGCGCCGACCACGGCTTCGACTTCCTCGGCGCCGGGCTCGCTGCGCTCTGCCTCGGCCTGTTCATCACCGGCATCGGCAGCGCCGCGCATGGCGCGACGCCGGCCATGGTGGTGGCCGAGCTGGTCGCAGCGCTCGTGCTCGGCGTCATCCTGGCCCGCCGCCAGGCCGATCATCCCGCGCCGATGCTGCCGATCGACCTGTTCCGCCGCGGCGTGTTCGCGCTCTCGGCGGCGACCGCCGTATGCTCCTTCTCGGTCCAGGGCCTCGGCTTCGTGTCGCTGCCGTTCTACTTCGAGGACATTCTCCAACGCTCGCAGGTCGAGACCGGGTTCTTCATGACGCCCTGGCCGCTCGCCGTGACGATCATGGCGCCGATCGCCGGCCGGCTGTCGGACCGCTTTCCCGCCGGCCTGCTCGGCGGCATCGGCCTGGTGATGCTCGGATCCGGCATGGCGCTGCTGGCCATGCTGCCGGAGAACCCGAGCATCGCGAACATCGTCTGGCGCATGCTGATCTGCGGCATCGGGTTCGGCTTCTTCCAGGCGCCGAACATGAAGGCCATCATGTCGAGCGCCCCGCCCCATCGCAGCGGCGGCGCCAGCGGCATCGTCGCAACGGCCCGATTGACCGGCCAGACCACGGGCGCGGCGCTGGCCGCCCTGTGCTTCAGCCTTGCGGGGCGCGAAGGTGCCACCCTTGCCTTGGCCCTCGGCGCAGGTTTCGCCGCGCTGGGCAGCGTGATGAGCTTCCTGCGGCTTGCCGTAGCTCCGCCGCGCGGCCCATGAGCCGAAGCAACTACAACCCCGGCTCATCACAAATCTTCCCGCGCGGCAAACGCATATTCTTGATTTGAAGGATGCAAACGTTCGCGCCACATTGCCGCCCTCTGTTCAACTGGCGAGTTGAACGAAAGGGATCTGCGATGGCAAACCTGACGATCAACGGACAATCCTATGCTCTGGACGTCGAGCCCGACACGCCGCTGCTGTGGGCGATCCGCGAGAACGCCGGACTGACCGGCACCAAATATGGCTGCGGCATCGCACAATGCGGCGCCTGCACCGTGCATCTCGACGGCACCGCCGTGCGTTCCTGCGGCGTCACCGTCTCCGAGGCCCAGGGCAAGCAGATCACGACCATCGAGGGACTCGCCAGCGACGGCGGCCTGCACAAGGTGCAACAGGCGTGGCTGGAGAACGACGTTCCCCAATGCGGCTACTGCCAGAGCGGCATGATCATGGCCGTCGTCGCGCTGCTCAAGGACAATCCGAAGCCGAGCGACCAGGACATCAACGACGCCATCACCAACATCTGCCGCTGTGGAACCTTCGCGCAGGTGCGCGAGGCGATCCACGCCGCTGCCAACGCCTGAGGAGGACGGCATGAACCAGCATGTGACGCCGCGCCTCAACCGCCGGTCCTTCGTCATCGGCACCGCCGCGCTCGGCGGTGGCCTCGCGCTCGGCCTCGACATCCCGTTCGGCGGCCCGCAAATCGTGCGCGCCGCGGATGGCTCGCCCGAGGTCAATGCCTGGGTCGTAGTCCGGCCCGACGACACCGTGGTGATCCGCATCGCCCGCTCGGAGATGGGCCAGGGCTCGCTCACCGGTCTCGCTCAGCTCGTCGCGGAAGAACTTGCCTGCGACTGGAGCAAGGTGACGACCGAATATCCGACGCCCGGCCAGAACGTCGCCCGCAAGCGCGTGTGGGGCGATTTCTCCACCGGCGGCAGCCGCGGCATCCGCTCTTCGCAGGACTACGTCCGCAAGGGCGGCGCCGCCGCGCGCATGATGCTGATCCAGGCGGCCGCCGACGAATGGAAGGTTCCGGTGGCCGAATGCACCGCCGCCAACAGCGTCATCACCCACAAGGCCTCGGGCCGCACGACGACCTACGGCAAGGTGGCGGAAGCCGCCGCGAAGCTGACGCCGCCTGCCGACGTCAAGCTGAAGGATCCGAAGGACTGGACCCTGATCGGCAAGGGCGTGAGACGGCTCGACACCGCCGACAAGGTCACCGGCGCGATGATCTACGGCGCCGATATGAAGCTGCCGAACATGCTCAACGCCGCGATCAAGGACTGTCCGGTCACCGGCGGCAAGCTGAAGAGCTATGACGAGGCCAAGATCGCCGGCATGAAGGGCGTCAAGAAGGTGGTGGCGATCGACGGCACCGCCGTGGCCGTGGTCGCCGACACCTGGTGGCACGCGAAGACGGCGCTCGATGCGCTGCCGATCGTGTGGGAGGAAGGAGAGAACACCAAGGTCTCCTCGGCGTCGATCGCCAAATGGCTCGCGGAAGGATTGGACTCCGGGCCGGCCTTCGTCGGCAACGAGAACGGCGATGCCAAGGCCGCGCTGGCGAACGCGGTGAAGAAGGTCGAGGCGGTCTACGACTATCCCTACCAGAACCACGCCACGATGGAGCCGATGAACGCGACCGCGCTCTACACGGCCGATCGCTGCGAGGTGTGGTGCGGCACGCAGAACGGCGAGGCGGCGTTCGCCGCGGTGCTGGAAGCCTCAGGGCTTCCGGCGGACAAGTGCGAGGTGCACAAGTTGATTCTCGGCGGCGGCTTCGGCCGGCGCGGCCAGACCGACTATGTCCGCCAGGCGGTGAAGATCGCCAAGGAGATGCCGGGCACGCCGGTCAAGCTGCTGTGGTCGCGCGAGGAGGACATGACGCATGGCCGCTATCACCCGATCACGCAGTGCAAGCTGACCGGCGGCTTCGACGCCGACAACAATCTGACCGCGCTGCACATGCGCATCTCCGGCCAGTCGATCCTGTTCAGCCTGCGGCCCGACGCGCTGGTCAACGGCAAAGACCCCGCGACCTTCCAGGGGCTCGCGCCATCGGGCGAAGCCACGATCGGCTACTCCGTGCCGAACCTCCTGATCGAACACGCGATGCGCAACCCGCACATCAATCCGGGCTTCTGGCGCGGCGTCAACGTGAACCAGAACGCGATCTATCTCGAATGCTTCATGGATGAGCTCGCCAATGCGGCCGGCCAGGATCCGCTGGAATTCCGCCGCAAGCTGATGGCCGATCATCCCAAGCACCTCGCGGTGCTGAACGCCGTGGCCGAGAAGATCGGCTGGGACACGCCGGCGCCGGACGGCGTTCATCGCGGGCTGGCGCAGCTCCATGGCTATGGCAGCTATGTCGCGGGCGCCGCCGAGATCTCCGTGATCGACGGCACCAAGATCAAGATCCACCGCATCGTCGCCTCGACCGATCCCGGCTACGTGGTCAATCCGGCGCAGGTGGAGCGGCAGATCGCGGGCTCGTTCGTCTACGGCCTGTCGGCGCTGTTCTACGGCGGCTGCACGGTCAAGGACGGCCGCATCGAGCAGACCAACTTCGACAGCTACAACTCGATGCGGATCAGCGAGATGCCGAAGGTGGAAGCGATCATGATCCCGAGCGGCGGCTTCTGGGGCGGCGTCGGCGAGCCGACCATCGGCGTCGCCGCGCCCGCCGTGCTGAACGCGTATTTCGCTGCCACCGGCAAGCGCATCCGCTCGGTGCCGCTGCGCGCCCAGAACATCACCTTCGCATGACCCACGTGGCGGCAGCCGTTGGGAACAATGGCCGCCGCCGTGCTATTGCAAGATGATGACGATGTCCCGGCAGCGCACGCGCAGAGAGGTCGGCGGCCTGATCGCGGCAAGCGTTGCCATGATCGCCGCCCCTGCCGTGCTGCGCGCACAAGCGATGGCGCGCGTGGTCGTGATCGGCGGCGGCTTCGGCGGCGCCAGTTGCGCCCGCGCGCTGCGCCAGGCGGATGCGAAGCTCGACGTCACCCTGGTCGAGGCCAACAAGACCTTCACGGCGTGTCCGCTCAGCAACGAGGTCATCGCCGGCCTGCGCGATATCAGTGCCCAGCAGTTCGGCTATGACAAGATCGCAGCCGAAGGCGTGAGCGTCGTGCTGCAGACGGCCACGGCGATCGATGCGCCGGCCCACAAGGTCACGTTCGCCGACGGCACCACGTTGGCCTATGACCGGCTCGTGCTGGCGCCCGGCATCGATCTCGATTTCACGGCCCTGCAGGGCTACGACGAAGCTGCATCAGAAGCGATGCCGCACGCCTACAAGGCCGGCGAGCAGACGCTGCTGCTGCGGAAGCAGATCGAGGCGATGCCGGATGGCGGCACCGTCGCCATCGCGGTGCCGGCCAATCCGTCGCGCTGCCCGCCGGCGCCTTACGAGCGCGCCAGCCTGATCGCGCATTACCTGAAAACGCACAAACCGAAGTCGAAGGTGCTGATCCTCGATGCCAAGGACAGCTTCTCGCAGCAGAAGCTGTTCGAGCAGGCGTGGCAGCAGCTCTATGCCGGAATGATCGAGCGTATCCCGCTGTCGCAGGGCGGCCGCGTCACCGGCGTCGACGTTGCCACGCGCTCCGTCGTCACCGAGTTCGGCAACTACAATCCCGATGTGACCAACATCATCCCGCCGCAGAAGGCCGGCCGCATTGCCTCGCTCGCCGGCGCGGCCGACCGCACCGGCTGGTGTCCGATCGATGCCGCGACCTTCGCCTCGAAGCTCGTCCCGGATGTCCACGTCATCGGCGACGCCTGTCTCGGCGGCGGCATCCCGAAATCGGCCGGCGCCGCGCAGGCGCAGGGCAAGGCGTGTGCGGCCGTGATCGTGCGCGATCTGACGGGACGGCCGTCGGAGCCGCCGCCGCTGACCGGCATCTGTTACAGCATCGTCGCGCCGGACTACGCGTTCTCGCTGGCAGGCGTTTATCAGCCCAAGGGAGACATCTTCGCCGAGGTCGAGGGCGGCCGGAGCAGCCCGGTCGACGCCCCGCGCGAGACGCGCGCGCGTGAGGCCGACGCGGCGACGGCCTGGTTCAAGGCGCTGACCCATGATGCCTTCGGCTAGCGTTCTGATCGCCGCGATCGTCGCCGCCCTGCCCGCCGCTATCACGGCGCAGGCACTCGCGCCCACTACGATCACCGGCGACGGCATCGCCTCCTCCCTCACCGGCCAGTCCGGCAACGCCGAGCGCGGCCGCGCGCTCGTCCTCGCACGCAGTTCGACCTGCATCCTCTGTCACTCCGGCCCGTTTGCGGAGGTGCGCTTCCAGGGCGATCTCGCGCCCAGCCTTGCCGGGGCCGGCAGCCGTTCGACGGTCCCGCAGCTCCGCCTGCGGCTGGTCGATGCCTCCAGGCTCAATCCGGAAACGATCATGCCGTCCTACTACCGCGTGGATGGGCTGACGCGCGTCGGTTCCGCCTGGCGCGACAAGCCGATCCTGTCGGCGGAGCAGATCGAAGACATCGTCGCCTATCTCGCGACCTTGCGCGAGTGAGCCCATATGATTGGCATGTTCGAATCGTCCCACATCTCGCGCCGCCACCTGCTGCAACTGGCGGGAACGCTGACCGCCGCCGGCGCGCTGCCGCTGATCACGGTCCGGCCTGCGCAGGCGACGCCGGCGATGCTCGCGTCGGCGATCCGCAATCTCGTCGGCGAGGCCAATGTGACGGTCGGCAAGGTCCGGCTCGACATCCCGCCGCTGGTCGAGAACGGCAACACCGTGCCGATGACCGTCAGCGTCGATCATCCGATGACGCCTGACAGCTACGTCAAGAGCATCCACGTCTTCAACGAGAAGAATCCGCAGCCCAACGTCGCCAACTTTCACCTGACAGCGAGCGCCGGCCGCGCCCAGGTGACGACCCGCATCCGGCTCGCCGATACGCAGAAGGTCGTGGCGATCGCAAGACTCTCCGACGGCTCGTTCTGGTCGGCGAGCGTCGATGTCATCGTGACGCTCGCCGCCTGCACCGAGGAGATGCCGTGATGCCTGCCGCCCTCGTCAACGTTCCCGCCAAGGCCCAGCGCGGCGCCGTCATCGAGATCAAGACGCTGATGAGCCACGTCATGGAGCCGGGCTATCGCCATACGGCCGCAGGCGAAGCCGTCCCGCGCGACATCATCACCAGCTTCACCTGCCGCTTCAACGGCACCGAGATCTTTCGGGCCGATCTGTTTCCCGCCATCGCCGCCAATCCATTCCTGTCGTTCTTCACCACCGCGAGCGAGAGCGGCCGCTTCGAGTTCGAATGGATCGGCGACAACGGCTTCGTTGCCAGCGCCTCGGCGACGATCACGGTCGAATGATGCGGAGCGCGCTTCTCGCGGTCGCAGCTTTGCTGGGCGCAGCGTTGCCCGTCGTCGCGGGTGAGATTGCGGAATCCGCGCGCCGCTCCGGCTATGACTTCATGTCCTCCGACACCAGGGCTATGCAGGACGACGACACCGCCAATCCCGCGATGCTGTCGGTGCTCGATGCTGAGACGCTGTGGACGACGAAGGCGGGCACGGCGAACAAGTCCTGCAACGATTGCCATGGCGAGGTCGACGTCAGCATGAAGGGCGTCGCCGCGCGCTATCCGGCCTTCAATGCCGCCAGCGCTGCTTCGGTCGATCTCGGCCAGCGCGTCAATCTCTGCCGCAGGCAGCATCAGGAAGCTGAACCGTTCGCCCCTGAGAGCCGGGAGTTGCTCGCACTGACGGCGCTGATCGCCCGGCAATCGCGCGGCATGCCGATCACGGCCGGCGACGATCCGCGGCTGGAGCCGTCAGTTGCGCGCGGGCGCGAGCTGTTCATGCAGCGGCAGGGTCAGCTCAACCTCGCCTGCAGCAACTGCCACAACGACAATTGGGACAAGCATCTTGCCGGCTCCGCGATCACGCAGGGACAGCCGACAGGCTATCCGATCTACCGGCTGGAATGGCAAGGCATGGGCTCGCTGCAGCGCCGCCTCCGCGGCTGCATGACCGGCATCCGCGCGCAAGCCTTCGACTTCGACGCGCCCGACATGATCGCGCTCGAGCTCTACCTGATGTCGCGCGCGCGTGGCATGCCGATGGACGCGCCGGCGGTGCGGCCATGAGTGCGTCGAACCAAACCACGACGCAACCAACCAAGATCGGATTGATGGGGCAACGGAGCCGCGATGCCCCGCCTCTCCTTCACCGATCCGCATGCGCAGGGACGCATCGGACCGACCCGGATGCGTCGCTGTTCGCCCTGCCGGCGTTCCACCGTCATTCCGGGGCGATCGGCAACGCGAAGGCGCAAAGCGGCTGCGCGTTGACGATCGATCCCGGAATGACGGTGGTCGTGACGTCATCGGACTACTCCGCGGGCGCCGCCTGCATCTCCGCATGCGGAACGTAGCTCTCGGACATGCCGAGCCGGCCCAGCGCGAACAATCCGCCGGCGACCACGACATAGGCCAGCGCCACCGCGGGCGTCACGCCGAGGCCGCCGCCGATGCCGACCGCTTCACCGTGCATGAAGCCGAAATAGGTCATGACGGCACCGGCGAGCGCGAACGCCGCCGCCTTGGTGAAGTCGCGCTCGATCACGAACACGCCGATCGCGCCGAGCACGAGCCCGGCGAGAATCGAGCCGCCGCCCATCACCTCCAACCCATGATAGAGCACGCCCTGCTGCGGCAGCGCGGCGATCGCAGCGGTCTTGACCGCATCGACCTTGTCGGCGGCGAGGCCGCCTACGGTTTGTGCCGCCGTCACCGTCGAGGCCAGCATGGTGTCGATCTGCAGCTTGGCCCAGGCGGCGAGATGCGGCGTGAAGGCGAGCACGATCGCGGGCGCATGCTTGACCGGCGTGGTCTGGAACGCCTGCGCACCGATCAGCATGCCGATGTAGAGCAGGATCGGCGAGATCGCGACCACCGGCACGAGTGCCAGCAGCACCGAGATGATGCCGAGCCAGGACAGCACGATCACCATCAGCCCGGTCGCCGCGGAGTAGCCGATGCGGCCGCCCATCGCCTTCCAGCCGGGATGGCCGATATAGACCGCGTTGATAAAAGGATTGCCCATCATGCAGCCGATCAGGCTGACGATGCCGTCGGCGGTCAGCACGCGCGTGGTCGGATATTCGTCGCCCGCGGCTTCCGCGCTCTCGACGTTGTCCATGGCCTCGACGAGGTCGTAGATACCGAACGGGATCGCGGTGACCAGGATAACGCCGAGATATTCGAAGCCTGAGAACACCGTGCCGAACGCTGGCAGCGGCACCGAGAAGCCGAAGCTCGCAAAGGCGTCACTGAGGCCCTTGACGCTGAGGCCGCCGAGACCGAGGCCGAACAGGTTCGAGCCCCAGGCGATGATCATGCCGACCGCGATGGCGACGAGCCCGGCCGGCAATCCCTTCGGATATTTCACGCCGCCGAACCAGCTCACCAGAATGATGGCGAAGCACACCAGGCCGATCTGCGGCGTCATATACATCTCGAGCGCCGGGCGCATCGAGATGAAGGTGACGGAGACGCCGGCGAGCGTGCCGAGCAGCGCGGCGCGCGGCGTGATCTTGCGGATATACGGCGCGATGAAGCCGCCGATCATCAGGATGAAGCTCTGGAAGAACACCCAGACGAGGCCGGCCGACCAACCCTTCAGCGGATCACCGGTCTTCAAGGTGATCGGCAGCATGATCACGAAGGTGACGATGAACATGTGCGGCACGCTGACCCCCGAGGGTAGCGCACAGACGTCGCTGCGTCCGGTCCTCTGCGCGAGGCGGTAGGCGAGGAACGCGTAGTAGAACGTCGACAGGCACATCATCAGGCCGAGCGCCGGCAGGATGCGACCGAACACCAGGCTGTCCGGCATCTTCAGCACGAAGCGCAAGAGCCCGGTGAGCACGAGCATGTTGACGAGGATGTTGGTGCCGAAACCGAAGAATGCGTTCCAATCGCCGGGTGTCCACAGCACCGGCTTGAAATCCGCCTTGACCGCGCTTGCCGTCCCGCTTCCGCTCATCGCCTTGCTCCCCTGTTGCTGTCAGCGCCTACATCGTCGAACTCATCCGTCTCAACTCGTCTCTCGGCTCATCTCTCAGTTCATCGCCTTCAGAACCGCGGCGGAGTCAGCGACCCAGCCGAAGATGCCGCCCTGGGCCTTGATCATCCTCAGGCCCATCTCGTGGAATTCAGGAAAGTAGGACGCACAGCCGTCGGAGACGACGACGCAGCGATAGCCGCGGTCATTGGCCTCGCGCACGGTGGTGTTGACGCAGACCTCGGTGGTGACGCCGCACACCAGCAGGTTTTCGATGCCGTGATGCTTCAGCACCTCACCGAGTTCGGTGGCGTAGAATGCGCCCTTGCCCGGCTTGTCGATCACGACCTCGCCGTCGACGGGATAGAGCGCGGGAATGATGTCGTGCCCGGCCTCGCCGCGAATGAGGATGCGCCCCATCGGGCCGGGATCACCGATGCGAAGGGATGGCGCGCCGCGCTCGACCTTGGCCGGCGGCGCATCGGACAGATCCGGCTTGTGGCCCTCGCGGGTGTGAATGACGAGCATGCCCATCTTGCGCGCCGCCGCCAGGACGTTCGCGATCGGCGTCACGGCGCGCGCGAGCTGCGAGACGTCGTTGCCCAGCGTCTCGCCAAAACCGCCCGGCTCCATGAAGTCGCGCTGCATGTCGATGATGAGCAGCGCCGTCTCGTCCCAGTCGAGCGCGATCGGCTCGGGCTCGGCGGCGATGCTCACTCCACCCGATGCAATTGAGTCCGCCATGGCGACCATTGCCTCCCCGCGAGAATGGCTCGCAAGTAACGAAGCAAGCGCTGTGCCATTGTGTACAATCGGCTCGCGCTTGCCGCGGATTTGGAAGAGACAACCGTTTCAATGACTTGAGAAAAGGACCTGAAGCTGCTCGATTGCCGGGCAGCCGCCCTCGCCGACGCCTCAGCTTATTTCTTGGGCGGCCGCTGCACGCGGCGCATGGTCCCGATGGTCAGCCCGTCGCGAAGGTGGGGCAACCACCTAGGTCGTAAACGTATAGAGCGTTCCGACGTTCGACTGGAACACTTTCCCCGGCATTTCGCGCCGGAGCATGTCGTAGAACGGCTCGCCCGTACAATGGGCCGGCATGAGGTAATCAGGGTTGATGTCCTTCAACTCCGCGATGACCTGCTTGAAGTAGGCATCGTCGAGCGGCGGCACGAGGTGGAAGCCACCAATCACCGCGTGAACCTTGTCAACTCCCGATGCGCGCTGGGCCTGCCTGATGGTGTTGATGACGCCACGATGGCTGCACGAGGTCAGAATCACCAGACCTTTTCCCTTCAGCAGGAAATTGGTCCCGATCTCGTGCTCGAAGTCGTCCACGACGAACTCGCCGGCGTTTTTCGCCGGCGAGACCTTGTCCGGGAAGCAGCCGAATCCATTGGCGATGCCGACCTTCTCGCGACTGGGACTGAGCGGCTTTTCAAAGCTGCTTTGCGCGATCTTGCCCGTCGTGAACGCATGATCGGCAACGACGGCCGGCCCGTCCGCCATCATCAGGATGAGGTTCGACTCCTTGATGGCCTGGCGATCGAGCGCCCCGAACTGACCACCATTCCCGACGGTCCGCGTGCAGAAACAGTCCTCACCGCCGACAAAGAAGGGCAGATCCTTCTTGAGCTTGCCCTTTGTCGCGGAGAGAAACCCCACCATGCCGCCGAAGTGATCGTAATGGCCATGGCTGAGGACGAGCGCGTCGAACTCCTCGGGCTGGATCTTCAGGATCTCCATGTTGGTCAGCAGCGTGACCGGATTGTATCCGAAATCGACGAGGATATTGCGGACCTCATTGTCACGCTGGGATTCAGCGTGCATCGAGAGGCCCCATTCCCCGACCAGGGTGGCGCGGGGCGGCGCATCCGGTGTTTCATTGCCCTGCATGCGCGCGATCGAGAGGTCACCGAGCTTTTGCGATATCCCGAAGCGACGGACAATGATGTCGCTGACCATGCGAACCTTCAAGCGATCGACCTGCGGCACGGCTCCGCCGAGTGCCTGAGCCCTTGCGCTCCGCCCGCTCCCGACCAGCGTGCCCACCATCGCGGACACAAAGCCCGCGCCGCCGGCGCAAAGCAGGTGGCGTCGCGACAACGACGGCGATCGAGTCATCAACCACACGGACCAAACAACATGGCGGCCTCCTCTCGGCACGACTTTCGGGTCGGGAGCTTAATCCTCTGGTCCCGGCAGCATTGACATCGGACAATGCGAGGGACCCTGGAGGGCGATGGAGCAGCGCTTGTCGGGTTCCGTCTGGCCCAAGGCGCCGCCCGGCCCCGAACGCGATGTCCGTTCTTCAGGCCAGAGCCGATCTACCGCAGTCCAACGCCAAGCAGCGGCTTGCGCCCCAATGCGGACTACCGAGATTGAGCACGCCAAGGGCGGTTGGGGACGCCCCCCGGCGCGCATTGAGCAATGTCTGCAGGATTTGGGCACTGAAAATGGTTCTGCCTCGCGCACCGCATACCTTATAAATGATGCGTGGGAAGGCGAGGCTCGAATGACTGACTTGGAAAGCTTCATCGTCAACCAGAACCTGGTTCACTACAAAGCGCTCCTGCGAGAGGAGACGGATCCGCATAAGAGCCGCATATTGCTCCGGCTGATCGAGAATGAAATGGGGAAACTACCCGCCTCCGCGAAGCGCATCGAGATACCTAAGTCGAGATAGCCAAGATGTCCGGCTTTCAATGACCTAATTATACTTTCGTCTCCTCGGTGTGACCGCCCCTGGATCGTTCACCAGTGACACCGAACGAATTGGGCCGTCGAATGTCACATTCGACGGCCCAATTTTCGAACGCGAGGCGCCGAGCAAAGCTCAACAGCCGATTTTCGTTTGTAAGTAGTGTGAGTTGTCTGTCTGTGGGGGAACTGATGGCGCTGACGCAGAGCGAGTGGTCGCAAACGTATCCTCGCGCCGCATTGCGGGGTGTTCTGGCGGACGCTGCAAGAACGATACCCGAAGCAAAGCGGACACCTTCCTTGATGGCATGCCTCGCCGAGAAGATCTTGGCCTCGGCGGCTGACGGCCAAGAGAAGCCGGTCGATCTATGTCGCCGCGCCATCGAGAAGGTGCAGGAATCTTGTCCTGACTGCCGCGCATGCCATGGCTTGCAAGCAGCCCACAACAGCGGTCGCTCGCACGAAAAACTGTAGATTTCCGGTCGCAGCCTGTTACGTGGAGTGACAGACATATGGGCGCATCCGAGCCACCTTGGCTTAACTGCTTCAGGCATTCATCTAAATCCCCCGCAGAGAATTGGTGCGCCTTTGAGTCGCCGGTGTGTGTCGGGTGTACGAATGCCGTGTCGTCTCACCCTTCAGTGGGCGCTCACAAAGATCCTATGAAGTCCGAGGAGATCGAAGGCTGGTTTCGCGGTCTCAAGTCGTGCAAGGTTTCTGATGGCATGAGAGATTAAGGTCACCCCGCCGATGTCGGCACGTGCCCTTTCCCGACTTGTCGACCGAGGTCCAAATGCGTCTGCTTGCCTGACCTGACCGGGCCTCATTGTTGATGGATTGACCCGGGCGGCGCGGTCCGGGGGCGGCCCATCGCCTTCCAGCTTAGAGAGTGCGCATCCGACGCACATGATTGCCCTGTTGATCTCGGTCAATGGGCGGGCTCGTATTGAGATCAAGGTCGCGCAACTTCGCAGTAGGACACTCCATGATCAAGCGATTAGTTACAATGGTGGCGTGTTCTGTGCTCAGTTTGATCGGAGATGGTCCAACTGGAAAGCTGGTCCTCGTCGGCGGCGTCCACAGGACGCCCGGGGGTCTCGCCCTAACCAAAATGCAGGAAGGAACCGCAACGATCGAGATGAAGGACGGAAGGGCAGTTGGCTTAGCCGGGTCCGGCAAGGCCCTCATCAAGTTCACGTCGGGCGCGTTGGCAGGCCTGTCCGGCAAGACCCCCAAGTTCGTAACGAAGTCAATTGGCTTCAACCGCTTCGACATCCTGTGGTCGGAGTAGCTCCGCCTATCGGTCGCTTGCGCCCCCCGGGTCGGGGAGAGTTGCCGCCCTTGTTCCAGCGCAGGCCATGATCCGGTCCATGCAACCCAAGCTCTAGGTCTTCGGTTGCTCGTTCCTTCGAACGACGAAATGGAGAAAGGCATGAACAGCCAGCCAGCGTTCAATCGCGGATCGTCCACCGAAATCGCCGGGCAGATCGACGCCGTTGCCTGGGCCGTGTTCTTCATCTGGGTCGGCATCGCCATGCTGGTGCCGGTGCCCTGGGAATGGTTTCTCATGGGTGTTGGCATCCTCATCCTCGCGGCGGAGTATGCCCGCTGGCAGATGGACATCAGGATCGAAGGCTTCTGGGTCGCTTGCGGGGTCGTGTGCTTCGCAGGGGGGCTTTGGGCGCTTCTCAACTTGCCTTGGCCACTGGCTCCGATCCTGATCATTGGTCTCGGAGTGTGGTTGCTTGCTAAGATCATCGTGGATGCTAACCGTTGACCAGCCGCCCTCTGGCCATCCTGTGTAGCAAGCCGTCTTGGGCCCAGCGGTGCATCGGTCCCGAATTTGGGCTCCAGCCGACGTTCCGGACAGCGTCCCGCAAGGTCCATGGCCACCTTGAACTTCGGGTAGAAACATGCTGCGTATTTCCAGAAATCGCGGTTGTCTGCGCGCATCCCGCCTCACTGCGGAGGCGCGTTGCGCGCGATCGTCACGACACGCGAGGCGGGGAGCGATGGCCGCGAGAGATCGCAGTGTGTCTTCGGATGCGCGGACGAACGATCGCTTGCGGACGTGAAGTCGCAGCGTCCTGACACCCCGATGCTGGTGTCCCGCGCAATGCGCAAGCATTGTCGCGAATGGTGGCCAACAAGCCCGGCGCACCAGGGAGACTGCGTATAAGCGTGAAGACCGTCGCGCAGGGAATGCCGGTTGAATCGGCTTTGCCTGTGGTACCTGCCGCCTGCATTTTTTCAGCAGGCGGGCCATGGGTGAGGCCTTCACCCGGCATTCCCTGCGCCCTCTGCACTATCAGGAGGGACCGAACTGATCGCAGAACTCGGGCGCGACGCGCCGCGGGAACGAGACCTTATACCAATCGCTGTTTGAAGCGTATATCCGACCCACCCACCGCTGTCGTCCCGGGCAAGCCGTGACGCGCGACAGCACGGCGCGGCGCCGACCCGGGACCCATACGCCGCGGCGGACGTGTGGCGCGAGGTGCTCACGACGCACCTGCCTCAAACTGCTCCCTGGGGTTATGTGTCCCGGCGTTCGCCGGGGCGACAGCTGTGGTCGTGGCTGCAGCTCAGCATCTCACGAATGCAATGCTAAGACGCCTGCCTTGCCGCCGGCTTGCGCTCCACCGGATCGATGTCGATGCCGCGCAGCCGTCCCAGCCGCAGCACGTCCATCGCGATGGTACGGCCGATGCGGTCGCGGTCGAGCACGCGGATCAGGTCGTCGACGCCGTTGATCTCGACCCCGTCGAGCCTGATCACGACGTCGCCAGGCAGCAGGCCGGCGCGGGCCGCGGGCCCGTCCGGCTCGATCTGCATCAGCAGCGCGCCCATCTTGTTCTCGACACCGGCGAGCAACGCATGTCGCCGCGGCACCGGCGCGGTCTGCCCGGACACGCCGATATAGGCGCGGCGGACATAGCCGTGGCGGATGATCTCCGACAGCACGAACTGCGCGGTGTTGCTCGCGACCGCAAAGCAGATGCCCTGCGCACCCTGGATGATGGCGGTGTTGATGCCGATCACCTCGGCGGCCGACGACACCAGTGCGCCGCCGGAATTGCCGGGGTTGAGCGCCGCATCGGTCTGGATGACATCCTCGATCATGCGGCCCGACACCGAGCGGATCGAGCGCCCCAGCGCCGAGACGACGCCGGCGGTGACCGTCGATTCGAACCCGAGCGGGTTGCCGATCGCGACCACGAGCTGGCCGCGGCGCAGGCTCTTGGAATTGCCGAGCGCGGCGTAGCGCAGGTCGCGCGCGTGATTGGCGCGCAGCAGCGCCAGATCGGTGTCGGGATCGACGCCGAGCACCTGCGCATCGGTGACGATGCCCTCGACGTCGCGCAGCCGGATGCTCTTGGAGGAGCCGACCACATGGCTATTGGTCAGCACGAGGCCGTCGGGCGAGATCACGATGCCCGAGCCGAGCCCGCCGCGGGAGCCGGCGGTCGCCCCAGCCTTGGGTCCGGTTTCGACACGCACGACCGCAGGACCGACGCGCTCGGTGACATCGATGACGGCATTGGAATAGGCGTCGAGCAGCGCGCGGTCATCGGCCGGCGCAGGGTCAGACGCACGCGCCGGCGACAGCGCATCGCCGGCGAGATCGGAGGTAAAGTCCAACATGGCAAGATTTCCTTCGCCCGGTCAGATGGGTAGCAGCCGCCCCCCGCGCAAGGTGGCCGTCCGGCGGCACCGTTCCGCGCCGCCCTTGGCGAGACTCACGCGCGCTGTGATAGGACTTCGGCCGGGTATTTGATGAATGTGATTGCGGGAGGAAGCATGCGGCTGCGAGACCGGCTGTTGTCGTTGTGTGGGGCCATGGTGCTGGGAGCCGGCATGACCGGCGCGTCGCTGGCCGCAAGCGCCACGGTGCGCAGCGGCGACACGATCCAGCTCGGCGACACGGTGTTCCGGCTCGACGGCATCGATGCGCCGGAGGTCGACCAGCTCTGCATCGACGATCACGCCGATTCCTGGAGCTGTGGCGTCGAGGCGCGCGAGCAGCTCGGCAAGCTGATCGGCGGCCGCGCGGTGCGCTGCGACGATCTCGGTCCGGACAAGCCGCTCAAGACCCGCAGGATCGGCCTCTGCACCGTCGACGGCGACAGGGTCAGCCTCAACCAGCAAATGGCGCGCGCAGGTTTCGCCGTCGGCGCCGACCCGGCCGCGAAGGCGCGGGTCAAGGACGATGTCGCCGCGGCCAAGGAGGCGCTGCGCGGACTCTGGAAGGGCTGCTTCGTCGCGCCGGCCGAGTTCCGCACCGACAAGAAGGACGGCGCCCTGCTCGGCGCCGCCTGCCGCACCGACCGCGACCGCGAGATCCGTGCCGTGCTGTTCCCGGACGCGCCGAGCGCGCCGCCGGGCTGCAGCATCAAGGGCAAGTTCGCGGTGCGCGCGCGCGTCACCGGCAACATCGGCATCTATCATCTGCAGGGCTGCCCGAGCTATCCCGCGACCACCGAGCCCGATCGCTGGTTCTGCTCCGAGGACGACGCCCGCGCCGCCGGCTTCCGCCGCGCCTTCAACTGCCGCGCGCCGAAGAAGTGAGTCACAGGTGGTGGTGCGGCGCTCAGCGGCTCACGCGCCAGATCGTGCCATTGCCGTCCTCGGAAATGAGAAGGCTGCCGTCGCGCGCCACGGTGACGCCGACCGGCCGACCCCAGACCTCGCGGTCATTGAGGACGAAGCCGGTGACGAAATCCTCGTATTCGCCGGTGGGCACGCCGTCCTTGAGCCTGACCCGGATCACCTTGTAGCCGGTGCGCTTGGAGCGGTTCCACGAGCCGTGCTCCGCCGCGAAGGCGTCGCCGCGATACTCCGGCGGGAACAGATTTCCGTCGTAGAACGTCAGACCGAGCGAGGCCGAATGCGGCTGCAGCAGCACGTCGGGCACGGTGATCTTGCCCTTGAGGTCCGGGCGCTCGCCGGCATGGCGCGGGTCGGGGTTTTCGCCGATGTAGTACCAGGGCCAGCCATAGAAGCCGCCCTCCTTCACCCGCGTGACGTAGTCCGGGACCAGATCGTCGCCGAGCCCGTCGCGTTCGTTGGTCGAGCACCACGGCGTTCCGGTCGTGGGCTGGATGGCGAGGCCGACGCAGTTGCGGATGCCGGTGGCGAACAGGCTGCGGTTGTTGCCGTCGGGATCGAACGCGAGCACGCCGGCACGGTCGGCCTCCCCACCCCAGGCCGCGCCGAGCGGGTGCGCCTTGATCCAGGCACTGATTCCGCCGGCAGGCTCTCCCAGCGCTTCGCCGACATTGCCGACGGAGCCGACCGACACCAGCATGCGCTTGTCGTCCCTGGTGAAGACGACATCGCGGGTCGAATGGCCGTAGCCGGCCGGCAGATCGGGCACGACGACCTGCAGCGGCCCCTGCGCCTTCATGTCGCCGGCACGATAGGGAAAGCGCATGACGCGCTCGGTGCTCGCGACATAGACCCATTGCGGATCGGCACTCGGATAGAACGCAATGCCGAAGGGATGGCCGAGCCGGTCGGCGAAGATCTCGCTCGACGCGACCTTGCTGCCGTCCTCGCTTGGGCGCAGCACGCGGACGCGCCCTGCCCGGGTCTCGGCGACGAGGATGTCACCATTCGGCGCGGTGCGAATGATGCGCGGCCCGCTCAGCCCCTCGGCGAACAGCGCGATCTTGAAACCGTCGATGACCTTCGGCACGGCGGAGGCCGGTCGTTGCACCACGCGGGAGACGTTGGCTGCGGACGCCGTCGCACCCGGTTTGGGCAGGTCTTCGGGACGGATCAGCCTGATCGTGCCCGGTGCATCGCCCTGCCAGCTGCCGAACGCGTCCTTGCCTTTGAGCACCGCGGGCTGTGCTGTCGCCGCAGCCGTCACCAGCGCGCTCAAGGCGGCCACGATAGCCGTGCTCATCCGTCTCGTCATGCAGTCCTCACGCGTCTCGATCGGCCGTCAGCCTGCCCTGGTGCCGGCCCAGGGATCACGCGTCGCGGCGATGGGACGCGTTCACGACAGCGCCCCGAGCACGCCGCGCGTCGCCTGGTCGATCTCCTCGACATAGCGGCGGCGCGCGAAGGACTCGGTCAGGAAGCCGATCACCTTCCGGCTGTTCTCTG
The DNA here is from genome assembly GCF_032489675.1 of Bradyrhizobium sp. SZCCHNR1043. Classification (NCBI taxonomy): domain Bacteria; kingdom Pseudomonadati; phylum Pseudomonadota; class Alphaproteobacteria; order Hyphomicrobiales; family Nitrobacteraceae; genus Bradyrhizobium; species Bradyrhizobium sp. SZCCHNR1043. The sequence goes on along the minus strand of NZ_JAUEYN010000004.1, from coordinate 323,566 downwards.
ACTCCAGCACGGCCAGCACCTCGGCGCCGGAATCGTCGAAGATCTTCATCGCCGTCTTGACGTTCATTTCGGGCAACAGCGCGACGTCGAAATATTTGGCGAGCTCGACCACCTGGATCTCGTCGGCAATGGAATCCAATTCGCCCGAGAACAGATCGGGCAAGGAGACCAGCCCGCAATAATCGTCGCTGTTGTTCACCACCACCACGGCCTGGCGCGTGCCCAGCGCGAACTCGCGCCGGCAGGCCGCGATGCTCGTCGTGGTCGGCACCTTCCCGACGTCGGAGCGCATCAGCCGCTCGACCGTGAGGTTGCGCAGCCAGCCGACATCGTTGGCGCTGCGGATGGTCTCGCCGCGCAGATGCAGGCGCCAGGTCGAGAACGAGTGGCCGAACAGGACGCGGACGCATACCGAGGTCACGATGCAGGCGGCCAGCACGACGGCGGTAACGTCGACGCTGCGGGTCATTTCCAGCACCAGGAACGACATCGTCAGCGGTCCGCCGACGATGGCGACACCGAGCGTCGCCATGCCGGTGAGCATCGCCACCAGCGGGTCGATCGCGAGCCCGAGGCCGGCCAGCGCGAGCAGGCCCGCAAACAGCTTGCCGAGCAGACTGCCGACGAACAGCGAGGCGAAGAACAGACCGCCGCGGAAGCCCGAGGCCAGCGAGATCAGGCAGGCGGCGAGCTTGAGCACGATGATGGTGGCGATCATGCCGACCGCCATCTCGCGATGCAGGTCGAGCAGCATTGCGCCGTGGCCTGCCGCCAGCACCTGCGGCGTCACGATCGCCATGGCGCCGACACAGACCCCGCCGATCACCGGGCGCAGCCACACCGGAATGCGGACGAACAGCCGCTCGACCGTCGGCGAGGCACGCATCACCAGGATGCCGATGCCGGCGACGAGCAGCGCCAGGACGAACAACGCGATGTATTGCTCGAAGCCGACCGCGCCGACCTTGGCGACCTCCAGCGAATACGGCGCGCCGGCGAGATATTGCGAGGTCAGCGCACCCGCCAGCGAGGCCGCCAGGATCGGCGCCGCGCTGCCGACGGAGTAGACGCCGACGATCAGCTCACAGGCATAGAACGCCCCCGTGATCGGCGCGCCGAAGGCGGCCGCAATGGCGGCGGCCGCACCGCAGCCGAGAATGAGGCGCATATCGTTGCGGCGGAGCGTGAGATACTGCCCAAGCAGCGAGGCGACGCCGGCGCCGATCTGGGTGTAGCCGGCCTCGAGCCCGACCGACGCGCCGGAGCCGTTGGAGACCAGGGTCTGGCCGCTCACCACGATGCTGTCACGCATCGACAGCCGTCCGCCGCGCAGCGCATTGGCCTCGACGGGGTCGACCGCGGCCGCGATCTTCCAGCGCCGCCGCAGCCATTCCATGATGCCGAGCGCAAGGCCGCCGCAGGCGGGTGCGATCAGGGCGACCACCGGGTTGACCCAGGTATGAGCGCTGAGCCGGACATCGATCGGGATGCCGTAAATGACCACATGCGCGACTTGCGCGATCAGGCTCATCACCGTCACGATCGCACCCGTCGCAACGCCGATCACCAGGGCCAGCGGTATCAGGTAGAACTCATTGCTGCGCAGCAGTGCCCGCAGCCGCGTGACCACCCGGTTCGAAGCCTTGCGATCGATGATATGCGACAGCGTCGACAGCACGGAGAGCCGTTTCTTCTAAGATGAGGCCTCGCCGTGGCAATAACCCGTCGCAACTAGCGGAACAAGCGCGAATTCCTTTCCGGTCGAAACGTGGTTGACTGGTCCGGAAAGTGGAACCGCCGCGGCTCGCGCGATCCTGCGCCTCAACTGCGCCACCGCCAAAATCACAAATTGCCGGAGTAAAGACGACGGCGCCCGCCGCGGGAATCTCCGCAACGGGCGCGCACCTCAAATCGAGGAGATGTACCGTTCAGACCCGCTCGATGATGATCGCGGGTGCCATGCCACCGGCCGCGCACATGGTGACCAGGCCGCGCTTGAGATCGCGCCGCTCGAGCTCGTCGAGCAGCGTCCCGATCAGGATGGAACCGGTGGCGCCGATCGGATGTCCCAGCGCGATCGAGCCGCCGTTCACATTGACCTTGGCGCGGTCGAGCTCGAGGTCGCGGATGTACTTCTCGGCGACGACGGCGAACGCCTCGTTGATCTCGAACAGGTCGATGTCATCAAGCTTGAGCCCGGCCTTGGCCAGCACCTTGCGCGTCGCCGGCACCGGGGCGTTCAGCATCAGGGTCGGGTCATCGCCCATATTGGCCATCGCCACGACGCGTGCCCGCGGCTTCAGGCCATGGGCCTTGGCATAGGACGGCGACGCCAGCAGGATCGCCGCCGCACCGTCGACGACGCCGGAGGAATTGCCGGCGTGATGCATGAAATCGATCTCGAGGCCGGGATAGCGCTGCAGGATCAGGTTGCGATAGGTCGTGCCCTTCTCGTCCAGCGCGTAGTCGGCGATCGCCGGAAACGCCGGCTTCAGCCCGGCCAGCGCCTCGGCCGTGGTCTGCGGCCGGGGGTATTCCTCGTGGTCGAGCGCGAGGCTGCCGTCCTCGCGATGCACCGGCACCAGGCTCTTCTTGAAATGGCCGGCAGCGATCGCAGCCGCCGCGCGCTTCTGGCTCTCCAGCCCGAGCGCGTCGACGTCGGCGCGGGTGATGCCTTCCATGGTGGCAATGGCGTCGGCACAGACGCCCTGGTGCGACTGCGGATGCAGCGCGCGCAGATGCAGATTGCCGGCGTCCATCATCAGCGGCCCCTCGCCGCGCCGGCCGTCCATCGACATCATCTCGCAGCCGCCGGCGACGACGAGGTCCTCCTGCCCGGCCATGATCGAGCTTGCTGCGATGTTGACGCTGGTGATGCCGGAGCCGCAGAAGCGATCGAGCGTGACGCCCGAGGCGCGGATGTCGTAGCCGGCGTCGAGCGCCGACATGCGGCCGAGATCACCGCTCTGCGGCCCGCGCTGCGACGAGCAGCCCCAGATGACGTCCTCGACGTCGCCGGTGTTGATGCCGGTGCGATCGGCCAGCGCGCGCAGCACGGTGGCGCCGAGATGCTGCGGGTGCAGTCCTGCGAGCGCGCCCTTGCCGGCCTTGCCAATACCGCGCGGCGTTCTGCAGGCATCGATGATGAGCGCGTCGACCATGGTGTTTCCTTTGCCCGATACCGTTGTGAACTGACAGCCGCGCAGCGTCTCGGTGCCCCGCGCGCCCCTCTTTGCTGTCGCATAGCATTGCGCATGCGGTCTCCACAACGGCGCTCGAAGCCGCCGGCGCATGACCAAAACGCACGCCATGGCGTTGACGCAACTCACCTTTCCGTCGCACGAACAATTCCGCGGATCGGCGCGCTCGGGCTGCCTTCTCGCAGACTGGTTGAAGAGCAGCCCATCTCGCCCAGTCGCGCTGCAACGCAGCTCGAACGGAGGGTCTCAGCAACGTTGGCAGTAGGACTGCAGAGCATTGTCCAACCAAGCGAACTGACCGTTCACCCAATGCTTCTTGTCATGCTGCAGAGGCTGCAAGATCCTCGATCAGGAACAACTGGGATCACAGCGGTCCGCCGGCTCCGGATCCGAAGCACGCCATGATCACGACGCCATGTTGAGAGGTCGCCTGATCTCTCCATCGTGGCGTGACGATAGCAAACACGAACGATGCCGGAGCCTGGCAGGCAACGCCTGCCTGTGACCGCGGCCATTCCGAGGAGGACGCTCTGATGTTGAGACGAGATCTGCTGGCCACCATGGCCGGACTGGGAGCGGCGAGCGTGCTCGGCGCTGTCCCTGCGCAACTCTCCGCCGAAGAGGTCAAGATCCCCAGCATCGCCGGCCCGGATCCGGCGACGAAGACCCCGAGCTTCCGGCCGCCGCTCGGCAGCGTCGATACCCACACGCACATCTTCGGGCCGGCCTCGACCTATCCGTTCTCGCCCACCCGCCCCTACACGCCGCCCGATGCGTCACTGGAGATGTTCCGGGCGCTGCACGCCAAAATCGGTGTCGAACGCGCCGTCATCGTCAACGCCACCGTCCATGGCACGGACAATCGCGTCGTCACGGACGCCATCGCGCAGAGCAACGGCAACTACAAAGGCGTCGCCAACATCAACGCGGCGATGTCCGACGCCGACCTCACGGCGCTCGGGAAGGCCGGCATCTGCGCCTGCCGGTTCGCCTTCCTCCGCCGCCTCGGCGGCGTCGGCGACATGAACGTCTTCCGCACCCTGGTGGACCGCGTCGCGGCGATCGGCTGGCACGTCGACATTTATCTCGAGGCCGGGACAATCCAGGAATTCGTGCCGATCCTGAAGGCGCTGCCGGTCACCTATGTGATCGACCACATGGGCACGATCAGCGCCGCCAAGGGCATCGATGACGCCGAGTTCAAGGCGCTGCTCGACCTGCAGGCCAGCGACGGCAAGTGCTGGATCAAGATCACCGGTCCCGAGCGCGCCTCGGCCTCCGGACCACCGTTCCACGACGCCGTGCCGTTCGCCCGGAAACTGATCGAGAATGCGCCCGATCGCGTCATCTGGGGCACGGACTGGCCGCATCCGAACGTCAAGATCATGCCCAATGATGGTGATCTGGTCGATCTGATCCCGCTCTACGCCCCGGATCCGGCCATGCAGCGAAAGCTGCTTGTCAGCAATCCCGAACGGCTGTTCAAGTTCGAGCCCAAGAGCTGAGTCACCGCCAGCTGCAACTTCGAGCCCTTCAGCGACAGGACCGATCATGACTGCCACGACCCTCACCGCCGACAGCAAGGCAGGCGCCCGCCGCGGCTGGTGGAAGGAGCTTTGGGTCCAGGTCATGATCGCGATGGCAGCGGGCATCCTGCTCGGTGCCGTCAAGCCGGATCTCGGCGCCCAGATGCAGCCGCTCGGCGACGCCTTCATCAAGGCGATCCGGATGCTGATCGCGCCGATCATCTTCTGCACGGTGGTCAACGGCATCGCCCACATGGCCGACATGGCCAAGGTCGGCCGCGTCGCGATCAAGGCGCTGATCTATTTCGAGGCGATCACGACGCTGGCGCTGATCATCGGCTTGACCGCGGTGAACCTGTTTCAGCCCGGCGTCGGCATGAACATCGACCCGGCGACCATCAACTCCGCGACCATCGAGCCCTATGTCAAGCAGACCGCTGCGGTCGGCTTCGTGCCGTTCCTGCTCAACATCATCCCGCAGACCTTCGTCGGCGCGTTTGCGGAAGGCAACATCCTGCAGGTGCTGTTCATCTCGGTGATGTGCGGGTTCTCGCTGATCTGGCTCGGCGACCGCGCCAAGGCGGTGACGGATGTGATCGATGTCGGCGGCAAGATGATCTTCGGTGTCGTTCGGATCGTGATGTGGGCGGCCCCGCTCGGCGCCTTCGGCGCCATCGCCTTCACCGTCGGCAAGTTCGGCCTGGGCTCGCTGGCCAAGCTCGGCCTGCTGCTCGGCAGCTTCTATCTCACCTGCCTGATCTTCATCGCCGCCGTGCTCGGCCCCATTGCCGCCCTCACCGGCTTCAGCCTGTGGAAGCTGATCCGCTACATTCGCGATGAGGTGCTGGTCTGCATCGCCACCACGTCATCGGAGACCGTGCTGCCGCGCATGCTGGCGAAGCTCGAAGCCGCCGGATGCGAGCGCGGCATCGTCGGCCTGGTCATCCCCACCGGCTACTCGTTCAATCTCGACGGCACCTGCCTCTACCTCGCCACCGCCGCGGTGTTCCTGGCGCAGGCGACCAACACTCATCTCGACATCAGCCACCAGATCGGGCTGCTGCTGATCCTGCTGGTGACGTCGAAGGGCGCAGCCGGCATCGCCGGCGCCGCTTTCGTCGTGCTGGCCGCGACGCTCGCCGCGACCGGAACGATTCCGGTCGCCAGCGTCGCACTGGTGCTCGGCATTCACCGGTTGATGTCGCAGGGGCTGACGCCGACGAATTTGATCGGCAACGCGGTCGCCACCATCGTCATCGCAAGGTGGGAAAACGCGCTGGACAAGACGCGTCTCCAGCAGGTGCTCGATGGCGAAGCCGGCAGCGAACTGACCGAATCAGTCTGATATCAGCGAGGCGACCGATGGACTGCGCAGCTACCATCCTGAGGCAGGCCGTCATTGTCGCTTTCGTCGCGTGCGCGACGCTCGCTCCGGTTCGAAGCTATTCCGCTGATGTCGACGTGGCACGCACTCTCGCGCCGACCGGACATCTGCGCGCGGGACTCTATCCGGGCACGCCGACATCGATCCTGCCCGACGGGACCGAGAATCCCCGCGGCGTCGGCTACACCATCGGCAAGGAAATGGCGCGCCAGCTCCATGTCGACTACGAGCCGGTCGTGTTCGCCAAGAACGCCGAGGTGCTCGAGGCCGTCAAGACCGGCGCGGTCGACGTCGCCTTCACCAATGCTTCGCCGGCGCGCGCAAAGGAGATGGATTTCGGTCCTGTCTATCTCGAGATCGAGCTTGGGTATCTCGTGCCCGACGGCTCCCCGCTTTCCGACGCCGGCGATGTCGACGCGAGCGGCCGCAAGATCGGCGTCACGACCGGCAGCACGTCGGATGCGACGCTCGGGCGCGAGCTGAAGAACGCGACGCTGGTCCGGGCGCCGACCTTGAAGGATGCGGTCGCCATGCTGACGAGCCGCCAGATCGATGCCTTCGCCACCAACAAGGCGACGCTGTTCGAGATCGCCGAGCAGGTGCCAGGATCGCGCGTGCTCGACGGGCGCTGGGGCGAGGAGCGCCACGCCATCGCGATCCCCAGGGGCCGCGACGCCGGGCTCGACTTCCTGCGCAGCTTCACGGCCGAGATCCAGTCGTCTGGCCTCGTCAGCGCCGCTGCTGAGCGCGCCGGACTGAAGGGCATTGTGTCGCCAGGGAAATCGCCCTGACGCGTCGGCGCGCAGTGCCGCCGGGGATCGCGGTGTTCTCCGCATCGGACAGCGACAGACTGCGGATCAGTGCGACACCGACGTGAGAAGCGAAGCGCATCGCCAAGGGCCTCTCACAATGACGCGCTGAAGTCCGAGATGAGCGCGTCATCCTGAGATGCCGCCGCTATCTCGTTTCAGCCGGTCACCGAGAAACGTCAGTCGTGAATTGACATCATTTGCATAGACACCGATTTGCTTTCGCCGCATTGACGCCGATCAAACGGCGCATGACCTAAAATTAATAGTTATCTCCTTTCGTATGAGTGGTGCGCTCGGCTAATGAAAGCGCAACGGCGGCGGACTGATCTCGCAGCGTCGTCCAGCAAGAAACGATCTGAAACTACGGAGTGAGCGCCTGCGGACAACAGTCACGCCGCGTCGTTCGTGTGTGTGACGATCACTCGACGATCACTTGGCGAATACTTGGAGACGATCATGAACAAGCAGCTTCTGCTCAAACTTCACCGCTGGATCAGCCTCGTCTTCGCGCTGCCGCTGCTTGTCATCATCGTGACCGGACTGATCCTCTCCTTCGAGCCGATGGCGCAGGTCGCTGCCGTCAAGCCGCAGAGCGTCGATCCGGCGCGCGTGATCGCGCTGATCAAGCAGCATGATCCCGACGGCAAGGCACGCGGCCTGTCGATCGATGCGTCCACACAGCACCTCACCTTGCAGGGTACGCCGGGCGCCGAGGTCGACATCACGACCGGCGCCGCGGTCGAGAAGCCCGCGATGGCGAGCGTCTTCCTGTGGGCGCGCAGGACCCACGAGCATCTGATCGGAATCCCCGGCCTCACCTTGATCTCGACCATCGCAATGGTCACCATCATGATCATCGGCATCCTGATGGGACTGCCGCGGCTGCGCAACACGCTGTCCGGCTGGCACAAGGGCACGGCCTGGTTCACGCTGCCTCTGATTCTGCTCAGCCCGCTCACCGGACTCTGTCTCGAGCTCGGCCTGACCTTCGCAGGCAGCGCTCCGCCCACCGCAGCCAAGCGCATCTCGCTGCCTGACGCCGTCAGCATCGTCGCCAGGGACCACGACCTTTCGGCGGTCAACTCGATCGGCAATCGCGGCGGGCGGATGATGGCGAGGATCATCGAGGACGATGAGCTCAGGGCCTATGCTGTGACGTCCGACGGGCTCTCCGCGTTGCCGCGCAACTGGCCGCGCCTGCTGCACGAAGGCAACTGGTCGCTGATCGGCAGCGCGGCCAACGTGCTGATCTCGATCGCGCTGTTCGCACTGCTGATCACAGGCGTGCTGATCTGGGCGCAGCGCCGGCTGCGGCGCCCGAATCGCGCGCGCACCGTGCCGGCAAAGCCGGTGGTCGCATCCTCGATGCCGTCCTGACGCGCGGCGACCGCCCCACGGAGCCGGCTCGACGCTGCGAGCCGGCCTCCAACTCCGTCTCGCGCGCTGCTTCGCCAAAGGCCGGCCCGCGCCGCGCGAGCTCGGCGGCAGACCTTTTTCGATCATTGTGACAAGAACGACGTCGCTGCCCGACCGCTGCGGAAATGGAAGCGGCGCGTTGTCTACTCTCACCTCAAAAATGATGCGCCCGTCCGGTGCAAGCGAGCACCGGCGCCGCGCAGGACGAAGCTGTGCGCATCACCGCCCTGTCATCAACGTGACTTGACTACGTCTGTGCTGCCCCGCATGGTCCGGATAGAAAACGAAACGGTTTAGTTTTATGTCAGATCATGTCCGAATGTTTCCCGCGCGTTTGAGGGGGGTCCCGACAGGCCGCGCGATGTCCGTCCCGCTCGGCCTTTTTGGCTGCAGCGTGCTGCTCGCATCCTGCGCCGTCGGCCCGGACTTCATCTCCCCCGAGGCGCCGGTCGCGACCGGTTACGTCGCCGAGCGACGCCTCGCCGCGACCGCCAGCGCCTCGACGCCGGGCGGCAATGTGCAGAGCTTCGCACCCGGAGGCGATCTGCCCGGCACCTGGTGGGCGCTGTTTCATTCCCGGCAGATCAACGCCTTCGTCGAGGAAGCGATTCGCAACCACCCGGACATCGAAGCCGCGCAATTGGCGCTGCGTGCTGCGCGCGAGAACGCGCTGTCGCAACAGGGCGCGCTGTTTCCGCAGCTGAGCGCGAGCGGATCCGCCGAACGCACCCAGGGCTCCACCACACAGAACGGGCAATGGCCCGGCCAGACCTCGCTCTACACGCTCTATGGCACGTCGGTAAGCGTCAGCTACGCGCTCGATCTGTGGGGCGGCACGCGACGCCAGGTCGAGGCGCTGCAGGCGCAGGCCGACTACCAGGCGTTCAAGCTGGAGGCGACGCATCTCGCGCTGACCGCCAATGTCGTCACCGCCGCGATCAGCGACGCCTCGCTGCGCGATCAGATCGCAGCGACCGAGGAGATCATCAAGGCCGAGACCGACCAGCTTGGCCGGATCCAACACCAGTTTGATGTCGGCGCCATCTCCAAATCCGACGTGCTGGCGCAGGAGGCGACGCTGGCGCAGGCCAAGGCGACCTTGGCGCCGCTGCAGAAGCAACTCGCGCAGCAACGCAATCAACTGATGGCCTATCTCGGCCGGCTGCCGAGCCAGGACCGCGGCGAGCATGTGACCCTCGCGGAGCTGCGGCTGCCGCGCAAGCTGCCGGTGTCACTGCCCTCCTCGCTCGTCCGGCAGCGTCCGGACATCCGGCAGGCCGAGGCTACGTTGCACCAGGCCACAGCGACGGTCGGCGTCGGCGTCGCCAATCTGCTGCCGCAGGTGACGCTGTCGGGCAGCTACGGCGCAAGCGGACCGGGCCGGCTGTTCTCGCCGACGACCATCGTGTGGGATGCGGCCTCGAGCGTCAGCCAGAAGCTGATCGACGGCGGCACGCTGTATCACACCAAGGAGGCTGACGTCGCCACCTTCGAGCAGGACTTGTCGCTCTACAAGAGCACGGTCATCACCGCGTTCCAGAACGTTGCGGATTCGCTGCGCGCCATCCAGTACGACGCCGAGGCGCTGAAGGCCCAGGCCGCCGCCGAGAAGGCCACCGCCGACAGTCTCGCCATGGCGGTCGAGCAGTTCAAGAGCGGCGCGGTGCCCTACGCCAACGTCATCAACGCGCAGCAATCCTATCTCAACGCGCGCGTCTCCCGCATCAAGTCGCAGGCCACGCGCTTCACCGACACCGCGGCGCTGTTCCAGGCGCTCGGCGGCGGCTGGTGGAATCGCCAGGACGAGACCCCGGCGGCGCTGCCCCGCGTCAATCCCGGCTACTTCGCCGGTCCCAATCGCACGACCCAGGAAGCAATGTAATGAAGAAACGCATGACGATCATGCTGGCCGCCATGGCGGTGCTGTTCGGCGGCCTCTACGGCTTTCAGACATTCAAGGGCATCATGATCGCCAAGGCGATCGGCGCCATGGCCAACCCGCCGCAGACGATCTCGACGGTCGTTGCGGCGACCGCACCATGGCGCTCCAACCTCACCGCGGTCGGCTCGCTGCGCGCCGTCAACGGCGCCGATCTGGCGCTGCAGGCCGCAGGCATCGTGCAGGGCATCCAGTTCAATTCGGGCGACACCGTCGAAGCCGGCCAGCAATTGCTGCAGCTGGTCGCGACCGACGACGTCGCCAAGCTGCAGTCGCTGCAGGCGACTGCCGAGAACTATGCCATCGTCGTCAAGCGCGACGAGGAGCAGATCAAGTTCAACGCGGTCAGCCAGGCCACGCTCGACAGCGACCGCGCCAATCTGAAGAACGCGCAGGCCCTGGTGACGCAGCAGAAGGCGATCGTCGAGCAGAAGACCCTGAAGGCGCCCTTCGCCGGCCGGCTCGGCATCCGCGCCGTCGATCTCGGGCAGTATCTCGGCGCCGGCACCACCATTGTCACCCTGCAGAGCCTCGATCCCATCTTCGTCGACTTCTATCTGCCGCAGCAGTCGCTCGCCGACATTCGGATCGGCCAGGACGTCGCCATCACGGTGGATGCCTTCCCATCCGAGCGCTTCACCGGCCAGATCTCGGCGATCAACGCCAAGGTCGATTCCACCAGCCGCAACGTCCAGGTCCGCGCCACCCTGCACAACGAGGCCGCCCGGCTGTTGCCTGGCATGTTCGCCAAGGTCGAGATCGCGACCGGCAGCCCGGAGCAGCTCGTCACGCTGCCGCTGACGGCAATCGTCAGCAACCCCTACGGCGATCTCGTCTACGTCGTCGACGATCTCAAGGACGGCCAGGGCAAGGCGCGGCAGATGTTCGTCAAGAGCAAGCCGGCCAAGGGCGACCGGATCGCGATCACCGACGGCGTCAAGCCGGGCGAGGCGGTCGTGATCGCGGGACAGATCAAGCTGCGCAACGGCAGCCCGGTGAGAGTCGACAACTCACACGTACCGGTCGCGGAAGCCGCGCCGAACGTCGTCGATCAATAATCCGGCCAGCCCGCGCCCACCAGAGTCATCACCATGCGTTTCACAGACATCTTCATCCGCCGGCCGGTGCTGGCGCTCGTGGTCAGCGCCCTCATCCTGGTGCTCGGCCTGCGCTCGATGACGACGCTCGCCATCCTGCAATATCCGCGCACGCAGAACGCCATCGTCACGGTGAGCACGGCCTATGCCGGTGCCGATAGCGACATCATCGCCGGCTTCATCACGACGCCGCTGGAGAACGCGATCGCCCAGGCCAACGGCATCGACTACATGACGTCGACCAGCGTCACCGGCAGCAGCACCATCACCGTGAACCTGCGGCTCAACTACGATTCCGGCAAGGCGATGACCGAGATCAACGCCAAGGTGAACTCGGTGCTCAACCAGCTACCGACCGGCACGCAACAGCCGACCCTGACCTTGAAGGTCGGGCAGACCATCGATTCGATGTATATCGGCTTCGCCAGCGACGTGCTGGCGCCGAACCAGATCACCGACTACCTCACCCGCGTGGTGCAGCCGAAGCTGCAGGCGGTCTCCGGCGTGCAGACCGCCGAATTGCTCGGCGCCAAGAAATTCGCCCTGCGCGCCTGGCTCGACCCCGACAAGCTCGCGGCCTATGGCCTGACCGCGACCGACGTGTCGACGGCACTGTCGGGCAACGACTACATCTCCGGGCTCGGCACCACTAAGGGCCGCCTCGTGCAGGTCGACCTCGCCGCCGCGACAAATCTGCATTCGCTGGAGCAATACCGCAATCTCGTCGTCAAGCAGGTCAATGGCGCCATCATCCGCCTGCGCGATGTCGCCAATGTCACGCTCGGCAATGACGACTACGACAGCGCGACGCGCTTCAACGGCAAGACCGCGGTCTACATCGGCATCCAGGTGGCGCCAACGGCGAACCTGCTCGACGTCATCAACGGCGTGAAGGCTGTTTATCCGGAGCTGCAGCGACAGCTGCCGAACGGCATCACCAGCGAGATCCTGTACGACTCCACCGATTTCGTGAACTCGTCCATCGACGAGGTGATCCATACGCTAGTGGAGGCGATCGGGATCGTAATTGTCGTCGTCTTCATGTTCCTGGGATCGTGGCGCTCGGTGCTGATCCCGGTGATCGCCATTCCGCTGTCGCTGATCGGCACCTTCGGGCTGATGCTGCTGATGGGCTTCTCCATCAACCTGCTGACCTTGCTGGCGCTGGTGCTCGCGATCGGCCTGGTCGTCGACGACGCCATCATCGTGGTGGAAAGCGTCCACCGCCTGATCGACGAGGGCGTGCCGCCGGTCGAGGCCGCGATCCAGTCGGCGCGGGCGCTGGCGAGCCCGATCATCGCGATGACCGTGGTCCTGATCGCGGTCTACGTGCCCGTCGGCTTCCAGGGCGGCCTGACCGGGGCCCTGTTCACTGAGTTCGCCTTCACGCTCGCCGGCGCCGTCACCGTCTCGGCGGTAATCGCGCTGACGCTCTCGCCGATGAACTGCGCCTGGCTGCTGCGCCGGACCGAGCGCGACGCCACCACGTTCGAGACGCGTTTGGTGAGGACGATCGACCATGTGCTCGAACGGCTCGCCCACTTCTATCGCCGCTGGCTCGAAAGCGTGTTCGCGACCAAGCCGGTGGTGGTGGTGTTCGCGCTGCTGCTGCTCGCGATGATTCCCTGGCTCTATGTCAGTTCCACCAGCGAGCTTGCGCCGGACGAGGACCAGGGCATCGTGCTATCGCTGACGAATTCGGCGCCCTCGGCCACGCTCGAGCAGCGCCAGTTTTACGGCCAGCAGCTGTATGGCTTGATCGCCCAGCGCCCGGAGACGCGTACCGTGTTCCAGATCGATACCTCGACACAGGTGATCGGCGGCTGGGTTCTCAAGCCCTGGGATCAGCGCAAGGCGACGACCAAGACCCTGCAGCCGGAATTCCAGCAGCTCCTGAACGGCATCGCCGGCGCCCGCTCGGTGGCGTTCCAGCCCTCGCCGCTGCCGGGCAGCAACGGCCTGCCGGTCCAGTTCGTGATCGGCACCACCGGCGCGTTCGGCGAGCTCAACGACGTGTCGCGCGATTTCATGGCCAAGGCGCTGGCGAGCGGCCGATTCATCTTCCTCGACAGCGATCTGAAGATCGACAAGCCGCAGACCACCGTGGTGTTCGATCGCGACAAGGCCGCCGATCTCGGCCTCAAGATGAGCGATCTCGGCGGCGCGCTCGCGACCATGCTGGGCGGCAATTATCTCGACTATTTCAGCCTGGAGGGCCGCTCCTACAAGGTGATCCCCCAGGTCCGGCAGAACGACCGCCTCACCGACAGTCAGTTGCTCGACTATTCGATCCGCACCAGCGGCAATGCCATGGTGCCGCTGTCGACCGTGGCCCGGCTCGAGCGCAAGACGATCCCCGAGTCGCTCAATCACTTCCAGCAGATCAATGCGGCAACCATCTCCGGCGTGGCGATGCCGGGCATCGCGATGGGCGACGCGCTCGCCACCTTGAAGGAGATCGCGAAGTCGCTGCCATCGGGTTACTCGATCGACTATGGCGGCGCGTCGCGACAGCTCGAACAGGAATCCGGCGGCTTCGTCACCACCTTCGTGTTCGCGCTGATCATCATCTTCCTGGCGCTCGCCGCCTTGTTCAACAGCTTCGTCGATCCGATCATCATCCTGGTGTCGGTGCCGATGTCGCTGGCGGGCGCGCTGATCTTCATCAGCCTCGGCATCGGCGGCGCCAGCATCAACATCTACACCCAGGTCGGCTTGGTCACCCTGATGGGCCTCGTCAGCAAGCACGGCATCCTGATGGTCGAGGTCGCGAACGAGCTGCGCGAACAGGGCAAGGACCGCACCGAGGCGATCATCGCGGCGGCCACCGTCCGCCTGCGTCCGATCCTGATGACCACGGCGGCGATGGTGCTCGGCGTGATCCCGCTGATCACCGCGAGCGGCGCCGGCGCGGTGTCGCGCTTCAACATGGGGCTGGTGATCGCCACCGGGCTCGCGATCGGCACCCTGTTCACGCTGTTCGTGGTCCCCGTCGCCTATGCGCTGATTGCCCATCGCGGCACGGCGCACGACATGACGGTTCATGGCGGCGAGGCGGCGGCCGTGCGTTGAGATGCAGATGAGATGTGTGAGTTAGTCGGAGATATTGGAAGTCACATCGACCGTCATCGATGCGGGTGACGGACAGCAACGTCCCTCGATAGCATCCGCGGTATGGGTCCCGGCGTTCGCCGGGACGACACCGGTGATGTGGCGCGGTCGTACCAAACACACTGCTGTCGTCCCGGCCTTGAGCCGGGACCCATACCGCGTGATGGTCGTTGGCGGAATAGCTCTCGGTCATCACCTTCCGCACCAAAAATCCCGCTGGAGCCGCTACACCGGCTCCAGCACCATCAGCCCGGTCGCCGTGTTGGAGATCGGGATGTGATAGTTGGAATGCTCCTTGCGGACCTTCTCCGGCAGGGTGCCGCGCGCGACCATCCAGTTCAGCAATTCGACACCCTGGGTGCCCGACAGCTCGACCAGCTCGGTGGTCGAATACTTCGTCGCCCAGGCGGGATCGTCGACCATGCTGGCCATGAACTTCTCGTCGAAATCCTTGTTGATGAAGCCGGCGCGCTCGCCGTCGAGCTGATGCGACAGGCCGCCGGTGCCCATGACGACGACGCGTTCGTCCTTCGGCCAGGATTGAATCGCCCGCGCCAGCGCCTGGCCGAGCCTGTAGCAGCGCGCGGCCGACGGCAGCGGCGCCTGCACCGTGTTGACGACCACGGGCACCACCCGCACCGGCCATTTCTGATCGGGCCAGCACAGCGCCATCGGCAGCGTGAAGGCGTGATCGACCACCATCTCCTGGCAGGTGGTGAGGTCGAAATCCTCCTTCACCAGATGCTCGATCAAATGCCAGGACAATTCGCTGTCACCCTTGAACGGCGCGGTCTGCGGAATGCCCCAGCCTTCGTCGGCATTGCTATAGCTGTCGGCCGCGCCGACGGCGAAGGTCGGCATCTTGTCGAGGAAGAAGTTGAGGCCGTGGTCGTTATAGACGAGCACGACCACATCGGGTTGGGCCTTGGCGAGCCATTCGCGCACATGCGGGAAACCGTCGAAGAACGGCTTCCAATACGGGTCCTGCTGCAACCCCTTGGCAATCGCGCCGCCGATGGCCGGAACGTGGGACGTGGTGATGCAACCTACGATCTTCGCCATGATCAACCCCTTGCCGCCAGAAGCTTGGCCTTGAACTGCTCTTTCGTCAGCCCGGTCTGCTGCGCGCCGATGTCCTGCATGTCGAGCCCGAAGATGCCGGCGAACTTGGCGAGGTAATAGGCGTTGCCGCCGGCCTCGATCAGTTCCAGCACGTTGCGGTTCCTGATCGCCGCGCACTGCTGTGCATTGAGGCCGTATTTGGCGCAATAGCCATCCTCGTCGGCGACGAAGGCCTTGCGGTTGGCGGCATCGTTGAACGAGTAGCACATCTTGTTGAGGGCGTAGCCTTTGCGGGCCTGCTCGCCGTCGAAGATGGTGGTGCCGGGCACGGGCTGCCGGGCTGACGTGGTGGACATCTGAGCCTCCCCTGGTCGTGTTTCGGACGGCCGCGCTTGATCTGGATCAAACGCGGCGCCGTTCGTGCCCGCCAGTATCACTGGCAGACACCGTCAATAAAGGCCGCGCGACCGATCCGATCCATGAGCCAATTCGATCATTTGGACCTCGACGGCCATCTGCTGCAGCTCCTGCTCGCCGTCATCGAGGAGGGCTCGGTCACCCGCGCTGCGCAGCGGCTCGGCGTCACGCAGTCGGCCGTCAGCCATCTGCTCGACAAGCTGCGCGCGATCACCGGCGATCCGCTGTTCGTGAAGTCCGGCCGTGGCATCGTGCCGACCGCGCATGCGCAGCTCTTGGCGCTGCGCGCCCGCGCTCTGCTCGACGACCTCCGGAGCTTCTCGCACACCGCTGCGTTCGAGCCGGCGAAAATCTCCGCGCAAGTGACGATCGCTGCCAATGATCTGCAGCGCGACCTGCTGCTGCCGTCCCTGCTCCGCTACGCCCGCGCGCAGGCGCCGGGCCTCAGCCTGCGCGTCATCCCCTCCGGCGCACCGACGCCGGAGATGCTGCGCGAAGAGCACTGTCAGCTCATCATCACGCCGCGCCCGCCCGAGGGCAGCGACATCCTGCAGAAGCGGCTGTTCGAGGACAGCTATCGCGTGTTCTACGATGCGAGCCAGCGCGAGCCGCCGCAGAGCCTCGAGGACTATCTCGCCAGCGACCACGTCACGGTGCTGTACGAGCCGCGGCGCCGGCTCGACATCGACGAGGTCATGGCCGAGCGCGGCATCGTCCGGCGGTTCGCGGCGCAGGTGCCGGGCTTCGGCGGCATCGGCCCGTTCCTGCGCGGCAGCCGCATGATCGCGACGCTGCCGAGCCTGCTGCGCGCCTACATGCTGCGCGGCCTGGCGGTGGCGCCGGTGCCGGTCCCCTGCCCGGCGATGCCGATGTACATGGTCTGGCACCTGCGACACCACGAGGATCCGATGCACCGCTGGCTGCGCCAGCAGCTCGAGATCGTGGTCGCGCCGAGCTTAGCCGCGGCTGCCGAGCACATGCCGGTGATGGCATGACTCATCCCGAAGGGTGAGCGGCCCTCACGCCGGCGCGTGGCACACCGCCTCGATGTTGTTGCCGTCGGCGTCGCGCACGAACGCGCCGTAATAGTTCGCGTGATAATGCGGCCGCAGTCCAGGCGCGCCGTTGTCCCGTCCGCCTGCCGCGATCGCCGCCTGATAGAACGCATCGACCGTGGCGCGATCCTTGGCGTGGAATGCGACATGCGTCGAGGTCGCGGCCGTCCCGCCGGTGCCAATCCAGAAATCCGGACGACCGTCGCCGAAGCCGGCGTGATCACCGTGACCGCCAGTCTGCTCGTTGGTGATCTCCATCATCAGGACGTAACCCAACGGCGCCAGGGCCGCCGCATAGAAAGCCTTGGCGCGGACAAAGTCGGAGACAGGGAAGCCGACGTGATCGAGCATGACGATCCTTTCCATGGTGATCGACGAATGCTAGCGCCGTGGGCCTACGGGCGCAACATCATGCGCGCGGCGCGCGATCACATCGCGAGGATGCGCCGCGCCGTCTGTTGCCCGCTGGCCAGCGCCGCCTCGACCGTTCCCATGTCGCGCCCGCGATACAGTGCTTCGCCGGAGATCAGGACACGACCGTCATCCCAGCGCGAAAGCGTATCCTGCGCCTCGCGGGATCCTAGCGTCGCATAGGAATAGGCCCCGCGCGCGAACGGATCCTTCGCCCAATCCGTGACATGCGACGCGACGAGCTGCTGCCTCAGCGAGTCCACCGGCTGCGAGAAAATGCTCGCAAGCGCCGAGAGACCCGACTCTATCAAGGCGACATCGTCGAGCGCGACGAAAGCGCCGGCCGGCGGCCCGGCGAGCCAGCCGGTCAGCACCGCATCATCGTTCGGATGCTGCGTCCACCACACCGGCACGTCGGCATCGGACAGCACGAACAGCATGTCGGAGAGGTCCTCGGTCCGAGCCTCTCGCCACCACCGGCGCTCGAAGCGCAGCAGCAGCTTGATGACGTTGCCGAAGCCGATGGCTTCGGCTGCGGCCTGTTGCGAGCGCATCGCCGGCGGCAGCGCGATGGTCCGCAGCAGCGGCAGCGGCACGGTCAGGAGGACGATATCGCCGCGCTGCGCGCGGCCGTCGGCGCAGCGCACGACGACGCCATCATCGGAGCTCTCCACCGCGCGGACCACCGCCTCGAGCTTCATCGCCACGCCATGCGCCCGGCACTCCGCCAAGAGATGATCGAGCAGCGCCGCGTAGCCGCCGACGATGCGTGCCTGAGCACCGCGGTCGCCGCCCATCCACTCGTCGCGCAGCGCGAACACGCTGGCACGACCAGGATCGGCGGCATCATAGCCCTGCACCATCCCGAGCACCGACTTGCGCAGGGCGGCAAACTCCGCGCCGCCGAAATGACGCTCGAGCAGCGCCGTGACGGTCATATCCTGATCGAGCTGCCGCGCCACGCGGTGCAGTTGGCGCATCTGCCGATCGGCAGGATCCTCGCGCGAGAACGCGCCGTCCGTCACGTACCAGCGCGCGCCATCGACCGGCGTCGAGGTGAGCCCCGCCTCGGCCATCAGCGCGTGGGTGACCGGCGCCTCGCCATGGATGAATTCCGCGCCGGCATCCGCGCGATATCCAAACCTGCTCGCGGGCAGCGGATGAATGCGCCCCCCGCAGCGGTCGCGCGCTTCCAGCAGCGTCACTTGCTTGCCGGCGCGGGCCAGCTCACGCGCCGCCATCAGGCCCGCGGCACCGCCCCCGACGACGATGACGTGCATTCGCCGCTCAGCCATGACTTGCCTGGGCCGGCAAGGGCGAGCCGTTGGTGATCTTGTAGCGCAGCCACAGCGCGCCGCCCTCCAGCGCCGTGCTGCTTTCGAGCGTCATCGCCGTGATCGGCGCGCGCTCGCCGGACTCGGCTTCGGTCGAATCGAACACGCTGGGTGCCCCCTTGGCGCCGTCCACGGCCGGACATAGAACGAGGTTGAACTCGTCGACCAGACCCGCGCGCAGAAACGCGCCGTTGGCGCCGCCGCCGCCCTCGAGCAGCAGGCGCTTCACGCCGAGCTCCTGCGCGACGATCTCCAGCACGCGTGAGAGATCGAGCTTCGACTGGCCGGCGAAGACGTAGGAGACACCCTCGCCGCGCAGGCCCGCGAGATGTGCATCCGACACGGCCTCGGTCAGCACGACGACGATCGGATCGCCGCCGATGTCGGCGCGGCCCCAGCAGATCTTGCCATGGGGATCGAGCACGATGCCGTAGGCCTTGGCGCCGCGTCGTGCGATCCAATGGGTACGCGGGATTCGCTCGGTGGTCTCGGCCGGATAGGCCGAGCCCTTGGCGAACTCTTGGCCGGTGACGCGGCCGATCAGCCAGGCATCGCCCCCGAGCTGGTCATGCACCTGCTCGAACAGATCGCCCGATCCCTTCGGACGCCAGCGGCTCGGCAATGTCCGGCCGTCGACGCTCGACGCCATCAGGCAGATGACTTCCGGTTTCATGCATCCTCCTTGTCGCCGCTGAACGGGGTCACCGAATATCGCCTCGGCGGCGTTGTCAACGAAACGGCGTGCGTTTCGTTCGATCGCGGCCGCAACGCTCGCCTGCGCCGTCGCTGTAACCGCACGAGTTCCTGCGCTAGTTTTGGGATTGAAACGGAGCCGATCATGGACGCTGCGCCGCGCAGACGAGACGCCATCGGTTTGCGCAGGGCACGGCGCGGTGCCCTGCAGGCTGGCCGACAGCATCGCCAACCAGGGCGGCCACGCCGCGCCGTGGCGCACCGTGTGGATTCGCGCCGCCTTCCTGGCCTCGCTGGGCGGGGCAGTCGCGCTCGACCTCAAGCGGCTGTTCTTCCTGCTCATCATCATCCCCCGTGATCGTGCTGTTCCTCATCGTGTTCGGCGTGATCGGCGGCTGTGTCGGTCGCAGGACGTGCTCGCCGCTGGCCGAAGGCTTGGGTCTCGGCCTGATCCTGGCGTGGTCGTTCGGGGTGTCGTTTCCAATGTTCCTGCCGGGCTAGCGCGCGTTTCCGACGTGTGCGAACGAACGTGCTGTATTACGATCTGAACGCGGACATGAAGCACGCGCTTCGGGCGCGCCGTCGCCCCTCTCAGACCCGACATGCGTCGCCTACGATCCGATGGAGCCAGCATGGCAAAACACCGCATCTACACGACGAGCTTCGCGAGCGTGTACCGATTGTACGTCGCAAAGGCCGAGAAGAAGGGACGCACCAAGGCAGAGGTCGATCAGGTGATCTGCTGGCTGACGGGCTTTGGCCAAAACGAGCTTGAGACCCGGTTGGAGCGTCAGACGGACTTCGAGACCTTCTTCGCGCAAGCGCCTGCGATGAATCCCGCGCGGACCTTGATCAAGGGCATGATCTGCGGCGTCCGCGTGGAGGATGTCGAGGAACCGACGATGCGGGAGATCCGCTACCTGGACAAGCTGGTCGATGAGCTGGCGCGGGGAAAGGCAATGGACAAGATCCTGCGCAAGGCATGATCGCGACCCGCGACGCGATCTTCCTCAGTCCTGCTCCTGCCCTGGCGCCTGCCGCAGCATGAAATGGCCGAAGGCGGTGGCGATCGGCTTCGTCGCATCGTCCTGCCAGGCGCGGGCCTCGAAGGCGACGACGCGGCGGCCCTGCTTGACGATCGACGCCGATGCGACGGTGTCGAGCGCGCGCCCCGACCTCAGATAGTTGATGGTGAGGCCGACCGGCTTCGGCGGCGCCGTGGCGCCGAGCTCGCGCATCACGGTGACGATCGCCGCGGTTTCGAGAAACGCGCCAGTCATGCCGCCATGGATCGCAGGCAGCACGGGATTGCCGATGATCCGGTGCGAGAACGGCATCACGAGCGTGTCGTTCTCGGCGAAGCGGATGCCGAGGCAGCGCGCGAACGGACTGGTGGGAAACGGCCCCGTCGGATCGTCCGGTGCGTCGAGCGGCGGTGGCGCGCCGTCGAAGGCCGCCCGGTCGGTCAGCATGTTGGTGCGGTTGGCGCCGATCATGAAGCAGGCGGTCGCGGTGGCGACCGGTGCGGTCTCCTCCTCCTGATAGGCGGTGGCGCGCACGAACGCGATCGAGCGGGTGACGCGGAAGCATACCGCATGGGCCTTGATGTCGAAACCGGGGGTTGCCGGCTTCTGATAGTCGATACGCAGATCGAGCGTGGCGATCGCCCGGCTGCCGTCGAGCGCGAGCTGCACCGCCATGCCACAGCTCTCGTCGAGCATCGCGGTGACGACGCCGCCATGGATGACGCCGGTCTCGCTGTCGCCGACGAACACCGGACGATAGGGCAAGGTCGACCAGGCCTCGCCGGGCGCGAACCGGTCCATCCTGAGCCCGCTGATATGGCCATAGACCGAGCGGCGCTGCCTGATGGCCTCGGCGAGTTCGTCGAATGCCGGCGGTGTGGCGATGGGCGGAATGTTGGACATGCGCGATTTAGATCACGATCCCGAGGACGCACGAAGCCTTTTCCGACGGATCCGAATTGTGTGCCGGCGATCCAGGCCGGATCATCGCCGTCCCTGCATCCGCACGATTGAGCGCCGCCGATCGTGCTCACGACTCAAGGCTGCGAGCCTGCATTCCCGCAAAACTACGTGGATGAAATGTTCCGCGGGCGCGGCGCGCTTAGAACATTGGCAACCTTAATATGATCATAATTGTCTCCATCAAATCCCGGAGACCTGTCGATGCGCAGACCCACCAAGACGCCGGACGCCCCGCCGAGCAGCGGCACGGCCTCTCTACGAATTGTCCTGAGCCTGGCGCTCGCAGCCAGCGCCGGTGCGATGTGGTGGAGCAGCGGCGGCGCCAACAGCTTCTCCTTCGGGACCGGAGCGCCTTCGCTCGAGACCCGCGTCGCCGCCCTGACATCGGAGCTGGCGCAGCTCAAGGCCGAGACCGCCCAGTTGCGCGACCGCCAGAGCGACACCTCCGGCGAGCTTCTGCAATTGCGCGCCAGCCTCACCACGGCCGAAACGGGCCTGGCCGCCTTGCGCACCACCGCCGACGAGAACGAGGCGCGCCGCCGCGATACGGCCGACAAGATCGAGTCCGATCTCGCGCTGCTGAAGCGCCAGACGGTCCGCCTCCGCGGCGCCCAGGAAGATGCGGCGACCGAGCTGAGCGGGCTGCGCACCGCGGCCGCGAACAGCGACGTCACCATCGAGCAGCTCCGGACCTCCACCGGCGAGATGCGTCAGCAGTTGGCGCGCATCGAGACCGCTCGCGAGGCGACCAGCTCGATCTCTCGCAGGCCTCACCGTGTCAGGCGCGTGGCGCGCGCGACCGAGGCACAGCACGAGCCGCAGCCTTTCCTGATGCAGTGGCCCGGCGTCATCCCCGCGGGCCGCAACTGAGTTGAAGTGCCATCCGGCCTGACCCGCGAATCGCGGTCAGGCATCAGGCCGGCTGGTCACCACCAGCCCGGCTGCACCGGCCGGTAATAGGTCGGAGGCGGACCGCGACGGCGCGGCGCCGCGACGGGCTGGCCATCCCAGCTGCGCTGGACGAAGCTGCCGAAGCCATCGTCATATTCGTCGCCGCTGGCAACGTCGACATTGGTCGTCGGCCGGCGCGTGATGAAGCCGCCCTGCGGCTGGTTGCTCAGCACCGCGACGAACTCGGTCCGATAATTGGTCTCGCTCGACAGCGGCTCGTCCGAGACGATGATCGAGGAGCGCGGCACGGCCGTCGGCGCGATCCGCGCGAGCACGTCCTTCGGAATGGTGATGCGGTCGAGCGCGTCCTTGGCGGTGTCGCCGTCGTCGATGGTCACCGCCGTCCAGCGCAGCCCCGCGCCGTTCTGCGCCACCGCGGTGAACACATGCGTTCCGATCGGCCGGTCGGGATCGCGGATGGTCACCGGCGCCTCGATCGAGGTGTCGAACACCTCGCCGCCGCCGTCGGGGGCCGGCTTGTGCGTGTTGCGCCTGACATAGAGCATCTGCGTGGAACGGCTGATATAGACCGAGACCGGCTCGGTCGCGAGCCTGGCGTCCGTCGCAGCCTTGCTCGTATCGGCCTTCCTGGCCGCAGCCGCCTTGGCGGCATCCTTGGTCGAGCTCGCCGCAGCGAGCTTCGCGGTCGCGTCCGACTTGGCGGCCTCGAGCTGCGCCGCCGCGTCGGTCGCCTTGGCGGCGGCCTTCTGCTTCGCATCCTCGGCCAGCGTCCTGGCTTGATCGGTCTTGGCGGCGGCCAGCTTCCTGTCGGCGAATTTGAGCTCGGCCTCGCTGCGCACCTTGGCCTGCTCCAGCTTGCGCAAGGACGCCTTCAGAGCCTTGGCCTCGCGCTCGGCCGCGACAGCCGCCGCCTTGGCCTCGTCGGCGAGCCTGGCGGCGTCCTCGGCTTCGCGGCCGAGCGTCGCGGCGCGCGAGGGCACCGCGGCGAGCGCCTCTGCGGTCGGCACGAACAAGGCGGGATGGGAGAACTCGACCGGCGCGGGATCACCGGGCGCGATGATCACCCGCATGCCGATCCAGGTCCGGTCGAACAGCTTCTCGGCAAAGCCATAGGGCATGCGGACGCAGCCATGCGAGGCGGCATAGCCGGGCAGCGGCCCGCCATGCAGCGCCACCCCGTTCCAGGTGATGCGCTGCATGTTCGGCATCCAGGCGTCGTCATAGAGCGTCGAGCGGTGGTCCTTGTCCTTTTCCAGCACGGCGAACACGCCGGCCGGCGTCTCGCGGCCCGAGACACCGGTCGACACTGGCGCCCGCCAGATCCAGCCGTCGGCGTCGTAGAACGTCACCTTCTGGGCCTTGATCGATACGATCGCCATGATCGGATCGCCATGCGCGCGCGGCGCCGTCGCTTCGGTCGCCGGCGCGGGGCGCGCCTGCCGCGCGTTGGCCGCGGAGCTGGGCATCGCCAGTGCCGCCAAGGCCGCAAGGGTCATCAAGACCGGTCCGCGACGCCGCATCGCTGCAAGGTTCTGAGCCGCCGTGGATCGTGTCACCATGCCTTGTCCCGATTCGTCATTGCTGTTCCGCCCGCGCCGGCGCGATCGGCGCAGGACGATCTATACGCTCGATCAAGTCTTGGGGTGAAGTGAGGCGAAGAAGCGTCCCCTAGTCACGAGGCCCTCGCCGCAATTGCGTCAGGCTCAGGCAACAAATTAGACTCAAAGCACGCCCGTCTGCCTCTCATCGCTGGAACCCAACGACCCTCATCCAATCACCCGCCGGTTGCCCATCGCTTAACGCCGAGCAGGCCGACGGGGTCCGTCGCAGAGGTCCCCTAGCAATTCGCCGACCACAAGGCGCTCGCGTTCCTGAAGCCCGATGCACGAGCGCCGAGCGTCACGGGAGATCGACCTCAAACCTGCTTCTCGAAGAACAGATCCGGATACGGATCGTCGTTGAAGCGGTCGATCTCGGTCCAGCCGGTGCGGCGATAGAGCTGGACGGCCTCGGTCAGCGCGCTGTTGCTGTCGAGACGGAGCGTCGTGATCGACAGCTTTCGCGCGGCGTCCTCGGCCGCATCCATCAGCCGCCGGCCGAGGCCAAGCCCGCGCGCCGCGGGCGCGACCCACAGCCGCTTGATCTCGGCGACATCGCCGCCGCTGCCCTTCAGCCCGACGCAGCCGAGCGGCAGGCCGTCGGACAGCGCCACGAAGAAAGCCCCGCGCGGGGGCGTCATGTCGGCGGCGTCGGGATCGCGCGACAGCGCGACGTCGTAGCCGCGTTCGAAGCGGCGTGACAGCTCGGCGTAGTACTCGCCGAGGCAGTAGCGCGACTGCTCGCCGCGCGGATCAACCTCGTCGATGGCGATGCGGCTGCGTCCCAGCGCGGCCGCAACCAGGTCCATCGCCGCCAAAAGCGCCTCGGGCTGGGCGTGACGCGCCAGCATCGACTCGGCCTGGGCGTTGGAGAGCGTCTCATAGGCCTCGAATTCGCGCCGTCCGGCGGCGGTGAGCCTGGCGATGCGGCGGCGTGCGTCGTCGGGATGCGGCCTAGTCGTCACCAGCCCCTCCTCCTCCAGGCTGCGCAGCAGCCGGCTCATCAGCCCGGAATCGAGCGCGAGATAGTCGCGCAGATCGGCGACGTCGCTGCGGCCATGGCCGATCGCATTGAGCACGCGGGCCGCCCCGAGCGGCCGCCCGCGCCCGAGAAACGAGGTGTCGAGCGCGCCAACCTCCGAGGTGACGGCGCGGTTGAAGCGGCGGACGCGAGAGATGGGGTCGAGCATGATGTCTGACTTTAGTCAGATATATCCCCCTGTCAATCGTCCGGGCCCGTGTTGCCTCTCCCCAACTGTCATCATCCGCCACCGGGTCTCGCCTTCGGCGAGCCCAATGACAGGCTCCGGCGGATGATCCAGCACGCAGCGGCGTCGCGATTGCCCACGACCGTCTCTGGAATACTGGATCGTCCGCCGTCGCGGACGATGACAGTGTGGTGGAGACGATCAGCAGCGTCTTCGTGGAGCGAGACAACGCAAACGCAGGCCGTCTTTGGTGCCCGCTCCACGCGACAAAAGCATCCCAAACAAAAAGGGCGGCCCAGCCGCCGGCCGAAGCCGGATGCCGGACCGCCAGGTTTTCCCCGGGAGGAACTCAGTTCAGAAGCTTGGCGACGTTGTCCTTGGTGACGAGATCGAGGCCGGTGTAGATCACGTCCGGCACCTTCTCGCCCTTCTTGATCGCGAGCAGCGTGTCCATCGCCTTCTCGCCCATCTCGAACGGGCGCTGGCCGGTCAGCGCGTTGGAATAGCCGTCACGCAGCAATTCGAGCTGCATCTTGAGCGTGTCGGCGACGACCAGCGTCAGCTTTCCGGCGTCGATGTCCTTGCGGTTCTTGTTGACGAAGGCCTTGTAGCCCTCGGGCGCGAACATCGGCCAGCCGCCGATCGGCACGATGGCGCCGAGATCCGGCGTCGCGGTGCGCAGATCGGCCATCTGCTGCACGGCGAGCGCGGGATCGTCGTTGCAGAAGGTCGGCGAGCCCGCCACCTCCGTCCACTTCGAGCCCTTCAGCGCCTCACGCACGCCATCGACGCGCTCGGCGAGGTTCTTGGCGCCGGGGCCGCCGGAGACGACGGCATATTTGCCGCCGTCGGGTCGGAGCTGCAGCAGCTGCTTGCCGAGCGCCAGCCCGAAATCCTTGTTGTTGGTGCCGATATAGGCGATGCGCTTGGAGCCCGGCGCATCGGCATCGAAGGTGATCACCGGAATGCCGGCGGCGGTCGCCGCTTCGATCGACTTCGTCATCGCGGCGACGTCGGCCACCGAGATCGCCAGGCCGTCGACCTTCTGCGTGACGAAGTCCTGGATGATCTGCGCCTGCGTGGCCGGCTCGTGCTCGACCGGACCCTTGTAGATGCACTCGACGTTGCCGAGCTCCTTGGCGCGCTTCAGGCAGCCGTCGCGCGCGACGTCGAAGAACGGATTGTTCATCGCCTTCGGCACGATGGCGAAGCGGTATTTGGTCTCGGCCTGCGCCGGGGCCAGCATGATCGCGAGCGATGCGACCGCATAGAGCAGCTTCTTCATGGGTTTCCCTCCTCCATGTCTATCCCTGATGATTGTCTGTTCCGGGTGAGGATAGACGCGCTTGTCATCCCGGCCAGTATTCGTCACAGCAGGCGTGCGCGGATACGATCCACCAGCACGGCGGCGATGATGATCACGCCGACCAGAGTCTGCTGCCAGTAGGAGTTGACCTGCGCCAGCACCAGCCCGTTCCTGATCACCTCGAGCAGCACGCAGCCGACGATGGCACCGAGCGGGCCGCCGAGACCGCCGGCGAGGTTGGCGCCGCCGATCACGGCCGCCGCGATCACGTTGAGCTCGTAGGACGTCGCCATGTTGGCGGGCGCGGAGCCGAGCCAGCCGGAGATGATGATTCCCTGCAGGCCGGCGGCGAGCGCGCCGATCACATAGACCTCGATCTTCACGCGGGGCACCGAGACGCCGGTCAGCTCCGCCGCCTTCTCGTTGCCGCCGATCGCGAACACGTGGCGGCCGAACGCGGTGTGGTGCAGCACCAGCGCCATCACCAGCGCCAACGCAATCAGATAGATGAAGGGCGCCGGCACGCCGTAGACATCGCCCTGCGTCAGCGCATAGAAATAATCGGCGTCGGGGCCGCCGGGGAAGCTGCCCTTGCCGTTCGAGATCACATAGCTGAGACCGCGCACGATCGACAGCATGCCGAGCGTGGTCACGAACGGCGACAGCCCGAGCAAGGCGATGCAGACGCCGTTGATCAGGCCGACGACGAGCGAGACCGCAAGGCCTGCCAGCACCGAGACGATCAGGATCAGGCCGGGCACGTTGGCGACCACGGTCTTGCCGTCCGCGGCGAGATGCACGAACAGCGATGACAGCGGCATCCCCGGTGTCGACAGCGTCGTCATCACCATCGAGGTGATCATCGCCGCGAAGCACATCATCGAGCCGACCGACAGGTCGATGCCGCCAGTGATGATGACGAAGGTGATGCCGAGCGTCGCAATGGCGATGAAGGAAAAGTTCTTGGCGACGTTCTGCAGATTGCCCTCGGTCAGGAAATAGGGACTGGCGAAGCTCATCACGATGATGAGGGCGATGAGCGCCAGCGTGACATAAGCGGTCTGCGAGGCGAACACGCCGCGGTGCCACCATCTGATGGCGCCGACATTGGTGAAGGTGACTTCGGTGCCGGCGGAGCGGGTCTCGGATGGAACGGACATCACGCCGCCTCCTTGGCGCCGGTGATCAGCGCAGTCACTTCCTCGGGGCTGGTCTCGCCGACCGGCTTGTCGGCCTTCTTCTCGCCGCGACGCATCACCACGACGCGATCGCACACCGCGAAGATGTCGGGCATGCGGTGCGAGATCAGGATGACGGCGATGCCCTGCTCCTTCAGCCGATGGATCAGGCTCAGCACCTGCTCGACCTGGCGCACCGAGATCGCCGCGGTCGGCTCGTCCATCATCACGAGCTTGGCATTGGACAGCCGCGTGCGCGCGATCGCCACCGCCTGGCGCTGGCCGCCCGACATGTCCTTGACCAGATCATGCGGGCGTGTCTCCGAGCGCAGCTCGCGGAACAGCTCGAGCGCGCGCGCCTCCATGCCCTTGTGGTCGAGCAGCACCAGCGGGCCGAAATTGCGCTTCAGCTCGCGACCGAGAAACACGTTGGCGGCGGCGGTGAGGTTGTTGGCGAGCGCCAGGTCCTGGTAGACGACCTCGATGCCGACGCTGCGCGAATCCATCGGACGATGGAAATGCACCTCGCGGCCGCCGAAACGGATGGTGCCCTGACTCGGCGGAAAATTGCCGGCGATGATGCGCACCAGGGTGGACTTGCCGGCGCCGTTGTCGCCCATCAGGCCGACGACCTCGCCGGCGTCGATCGAAAGATCGACGCCGTGCAGCGCGCGGATCGCGCCGAACTGCTTGCCGAGGCCCTTCAGCTCCAAGACCGGCTGCGCGGCGGTGCTCATCACGGCTCGCTCAGCCTCATTCGTCATCGTGCGCAGGCTGCTGTCATCAGACATAGCGATTTACCACGCTTTCGAGATATTCCTGCCGGCCGGAGCGCGGCTGCGGATCGAGGCCGGTGTCGACGGCGCGGTCGGCGAGCTCGGCGAGCGAGCGGCGGCCGGCGAGGATCGCCTGCCCCTCCTCGCCGTCCCAGCCGGCGTAGCGCTGCGCGAGCGGCGCCGTCAGGGCACCGTCCTCGAGCATCTGATCGGCGGCGATCAGCGCACGCGCGCAGGCGTCCATCGAGCCGACATGGGCGTGCAGCAGATCATCCGGATCGATCGACTGCCGGCGGATCTTGGCATCGAAGTTCAGGCCGCCCGTGGTGAAGCCGCCGCCCTTGAGCATGTCGTGGAACACCAGCGCCAGCTCCGGCACGTTCATCGCGAACTGGTCGGTGTCCCAGCCCAGCAGATCGTCGCCGCGGTTGATGTCAAGCGAGCCGAACACGCCGAGCGCCTGCGCCAGCGCGATTTCGTGCTGGAACGAGTGGCCGGCGAGGATGGCGTGGTTCTGCTCGATGTTGAGCTTGACGTCGTCGAGCAGATCGTAGCGCCGCAGGAAGCCGTAGCAGGTGGCGACGTCGAAATCGTACTGATGCTTGGTCGGCTCCTTCGGCTTCGGCTCGATCAGCAGCGGCCCCTTGAAGCCGATCTTGTGCTTGTGCTCGACGACCAGCGAGACGAACCGGCCGAGTTGGTCGAGCTCGCGCTTCATGTCGGTGTTGAGCAGCGTCTCGTAGCCCTCGCGGCCGCCCCACAGCACGTAGTTGGCGCCGCCGAGACGATGCGTCACCTCGAGTGCGGCACGCACCTGTCCCGCCGCGTAGGTGAACACGTCCGGATCGGGATTGGTCGCGGCGCCCGCCATGTAGCGGCGGTGCGAGAACAGGTTGGCCGTGCCCCACAGCAGCCGCACTTTCGCACTCGCCATCTTCTGCTCGAACAGGTCGGCGATGGCGTTGAGATTGGCGACCGACTCCTTCAGCGTCGCGCCTTCCGGCGCGGCGTCGACGTCGTGGAAGGTGAAGAACGGCACGTCGAGCAGCCGGAACAATTCGAACGCGACGTCGGCCTTGGCGCGCGCCAATGCCAGCGCATCATCGCCGTGCTGCCAAGGCCGCAGGAAGGTCTCGCCGCCGAACGGATCGCTGCCCGGCCAGCAGAACGAATGCCAGTAGCAGACCGCGAAGCGCAGATGATCCTCCATCCGCTTGCCCCGGATGACGCGATCCTTGTCGTACCAGCGGAACGACAGCGGGCTGCGCGACTCGGGCCCGCCATAGGTGACGGTTGCGCCGGTCTGGAAGAAGGGAGCCTGGACGTTCACGAGGGTTTACTCCTTGAGAGCGGGATAGAGCTTGCGCCATTGCGCGTAGGCGGCGTCGTATGCCGCGCGCTGCGTGGCGCGGGGTTCGAAACTCTGCAGCCGCTGCGGCTTGCGGCAGACATCGGCCGGTGCTGCGCCGGTCGCGGCGAGACGGCCGAGCCGCGCGGCGCCGATGGCGGCGCCGACCTCGCCCTCCTCGACCCGGTGCACGGTGACGCCGAGCACGTCGGCCATGATCTGTGCCCACAACAAGGAGCGCGAGCCGCCGCCGACCAGATCGAGCTCTTTGATCGGCTGCGCGCTACGCGCGAGCGCGGCGAACATGTCGCGTGAGGCAAACGCCACGCCCTCAAGCACCGCCTGCACGAGATCACCGCGGCCAGCGGCGCTGCGCAGGCCGACGAAGGCGCCGGCGGCATGGGCATCGTTGTGCGGGGTGCGCTCGCCGTCGAGATAAGGCAGGAACTGCACCGGGCTCGGACGCTCGACGCGCGTGCCGAGCGGCGCCAGCAGCGCGGCTTCCGGCGTCTCGAGAATGCGCGCCAGCCACGCCAGCGAGGCCGCGGCCGACAGCATCACGCCCATCTGATGCCACAGCCCGCCGAGCGCGTGGCAGAACGCATGCACGGCCGCTTCCGGCGCCGGCGCGAAGCGGTCGGTCACCCGGAACAGCACGCCTGATGTGCCGAGCGACAGGAAGGCATCGCCAGGCCGGATGGCGCCGAGTCCGATAGCGCTCGCCGCGTTGTCGCCGGCGCCGCCTGCGATCACGACATCAGCGCCCATGCCCCAGCGCCGCGCCAGTTCGGGCGACAACACGGCGCTCCGCTCATTGCCCTCGACCAGGTGCGGCATGTGATCGAGACCGAGCCCGGTCGCCGCCAGCAATTTCTCCGACCAGCGCCGCGCGCCGACGTCGAGCCACAGGGTGCCGGCCGCATCCGACATGTCCTCGACCATCTCGCCGGACAGCCGATAGCGCACATAGGCCTTCGGCAGCAGCACCGTCGCGACCTCTGCAAAGATCTTCGGCTCGTGCTTCGCCACCCAGACGAGCTTCGGCGCGGTGAAGCCGGGCATCGCGAGATTGCCGGCGATCGTGTGCAATTCGGGGCAGCGGCGTTCGAGCTCGGCGCATTCGGCTTGCGAGCGGCCGTCATTCCACAGGATCGCGGGACGCAGCGGCCGGCCGTCGCGACCAAGCAAGGTCGCGCCGTGCATCTGGCCGGACAAGCCGATGCCGCGCACCGCTGACGTCTCACGCGGACGCTCACGCGCGAGATCATCGACCGCGCCGATGACGGCCTCGACCCAATGATCCGGATTCTGCTCGGACCACAGCGGCTGCGGATGCGACAGCGACAGCGGACGCGCGGCGTTCGCGATCAGCGCGCCCGTCTCGTCCTCCAGCACGGCCTTCACGCCGGATGTGCCGACATCCAGTCCGAGAAACACGACTCCACTCCTCCCACACGGACCGCCAGGCGCCTCGGCGATCTGCGTCGCCTCGAAACCAGCGCCTCGGTCGTTTCTCATTCCGTGTTCGGGCCGACCGCGTCACCGCGGCCATCCGCTCACGGCAGATTGTCCCGCATCACGATGTCGATGCGGATCGTCTCCTGTTCGCTCAGGATCGGCTCGCCGCGCGCCAGCGCCAGGAGCACGCGCACGGCAGAACGCGCCTCGTGTCCCGGGTTCTGCGAAATCGCCGCATCCATCACGCCGTTCAACAGCAGCTTGCGCGTCAGCGCCGTCACATCATGGCCGACGAACACGATGTCATCGACCCTCCCCGACTCGGTCAGCGCCTTGGCGACGCCGGCCGTGCCAGCGCCGACATTGTAGAGCCCGACGATGTCGCGATACTCGGTCAGCAGCTCACGCATGAGGTGCTCCGAGCGATCGTCCACATCATGCCCCTCAGCAACCGGCAAAACCTCAAGTTGCCGAAACTCCGCCGCGAGAACCTGGCCGAAGCCGAAGATGCGCTCGGCATGATCGCGCAGGCCTTGCGAGCCGGCCATGATCGCGACCCGCCCCGCCCTGCCGCCGGCGAAGCGTCCGACCAGCGCACCCGCGGTGCGGCCAGCGGCGATGTTGTCGATGCCGACATAATGATGCCGCCGCGACGACGGCACGTCGGAGACCAGAGTCACGACCTTGGCGCCGGACTCGACGAGATCATTGATCGCGGCGCGCACGCTCGGATGGTCGAGCGCCACCACCGCCGCACCGTCTACGCGACCGACCAGATCTTCGAGCTTGCCGGCCAGCACAGCCGGATCGAACACGTCCGTCGTGACGACATCGACCGAGAGCCGGCGCGCGGCCATCCAGTTCGCCAACTCGCCGAGATGCGCCTGAATCTGCTGCATGAAGGGATTGGCACCGGACGGCATCACGAAGGCAAAACGCCGCGAGCGGGCACGGGCGAGTTCGGAGGCCGCCGCATGCGGCTGGAACGCACTGCGCGCCATCGCATCCTTGACGCGTCGCACCGTGTCCGGGCGCACGCCCGGCCGGTTGTGCAGCACGCGGTCGACGGTGGCGAGGCTCACGCCCGCCTGCCGCGCAATATCCCGCAATGTCAGCGGCGCGTTCATGCTCCTCCCCTTTGGGTTGAGGACCATAGCGCGGTTTTTGAGGTGCGCAACTCATTTTTCGGGGCGCGCGGGGAGGCCGACAGACTTTAGCAGTTGGCGCTAATCCAACAGCGCGCCCCGATCATCTGTCCGCCGATCTCGAGCTGAGCGAAGTTGTACCAGCGAAACACGGCGTCATCCTCCAAGCGGCCGCGGAGCGGTGACGGGGCTGACGGTCGCGTGTTCGATCAACATACTGCATCCTGCTCATGGGGCTCGCGGGCAGCCGACGTTCCTGCGCGGCATTGAACGCGATCTGCCCGGCCCCCTTCGAAAATTTTCCGCTTTTCAGAAAATTTTTCTTTCGCCTTATCGGAAAATGTGCTTATCTCCGGCCATCCCGCCTCAACGAGAGGGGCGTTGCGCGCGATCGTCACGACACGCGAGGCGGGGATGCGGTGGCCGCGAGAGTTCGAGCAAGCTCGCGAGAGCATGCGGACGAGCGATCTCTTGCGGACGTGAAGTCGCAGCGTCCTGACACCCCGATGCTGGTGTTACGTTCGCGAGGGCGCTCGAGGCGCCGCGCGGATCATGGTGGCCAGAAAGCCCGGCGCACCAGGGAGACTGCGTATAAGCGTGAGACTGCCGCGCAGGGAATGCCGGAGTGTTCGGCTGCACCTGTGGTACCTGCCGCCAGCATTTTCTTACGCAGGCGGGCCATGGGTGAGGCCTTCACCCGGCATTCCCTGCGCCCTCTCGATTATGGGAGGGGCGAGTTGATCGCAGACCTCGGGCATCATGTGCCGCGAGACCGCGTTGCCACGTCCTGCCTGCGCTGTTTGAGACGTGAATCCGATCTATCCCAACCGTCGTCCCGGGCAAGCCGTGAGGCGCGAAGCGCGTCACGGCGCCGACCCGGGACCCACACTCCGCGGCAGTCATGATGGGCACAAAGCCAATCGCCAGCCTGCCTCAAACCGCTCCCTGGGGGTATGGGTCCCGGCGTTCGCCGGGACGACAGCGAGGCTACTGATGCGTGGTGCCATCAAGCAGCGCAGGCGAAACGCGTCGCGTTGACCTCGCTAGAACGGCAGTCCGACATAGTTCTCCGCCAGCGACCGCTGCGCGGCCTCCGACGAGAACAGATAAGCGAGCTCGGTGTCCTGCAGTCTGTCGTCGTAGGACAACCGGTCGGGGAAACGATGCAAGAGCGTCGTCATCCACCAGGAGAAGCGCTGCGCCTTCCAGATCCGCGCCAGCGCCCGCTGCGAATAGCCGTCGATGCCGCGGTCGTCGCCCTTTTTGTAGTGATCGAGCAGCGCATGATAGAGATAGTAGATGTCGGACGCAGCCGAGTTCAGCCCGCGCGCACCGGTCGGCGGCACGATGTGGGCGGCGTCGCCGGCGAGGAACAGCCGGCCGTAGCGCATCGGCTCGGCGACGAAGCTGCGCAGCGGCGCGATGCTCTTCTCGATCGAGGGCCCCGTGATCAGCTTGGCCGCGATCTCCGCCGGCAGCCGGCGCTTCAGCTCCTCCCAGAACGCATCGTCGCTCCAGTCCTCGACCTTGTCGGTGAGCGGCACCTGGACATAGTAGCGGCTCAGCACCTGCGAGCGCAGCGAGCACAGCGCGAAGCCCCGCTCGTGCTTGGCATAGATCAATTCCGGCGACACGGGCTTGGTGCGCGACAGCACGCCGAGCCAGCCGAACGGATACACCCGCTCGTATTCCGTCAGCTTGTCGTGCGGGATCGATTTGCGGCTGACGCCGTGGAAGCCGTCGGCGCCGATGATGTAGTCGCAGTCGATGCGGACGACCTCCTCGTCCTGACGGTAGGTGACGTAAGGCTTGTCGGAGGCGATGTCGTGCGGCGTCACGTCGGTCGCGTTGTGCACGACCTTGCCGCCGAGCTTGTCGCGGGCCTCGTAGAGATCGCGCGTCAGCTCGGTCTGGCCGTAGACCATCACCGAGTTGCCGCCGGAATATTTGTGCAGGTCGACGCGGTCGAGCTTGCCGTCATGGGCGATGTAGAAGCCGTGATGAATCTCGCCCTCGCGGTCCATGCGCTCGCCGCACTGCGCCTCGCGCATCAGCTCGGCAAAGCCGTGCTCGAGCACGCCAGCGCGGATCCGCGACAGCACGTAGTCGCGGCTGGATTTCTCCAGGATGATCGTATCGATGCCCTGCAGGTGCAGGAGCTGCGACAGCATCAGGCCCGACGGGCCTCCGCCGATGATGCAGACTTGGACTTTCATGGGCGTGTTCTCCCGGATTCGCAGACGCAGGCTTGTTGGGTATGCTTTTCAGTCGCTGATTTTAGCAAGGAATGTGCTGGGATCACTTGGATGGACGCGACATTCTCTTGCACTTTTCCGACACCATGCCGCGATGCAAAACGAATGCGAAGGTGGTATCGGGCGGCGCCGA
The DNA here is from genome assembly GCF_032489675.1 of Bradyrhizobium sp. SZCCHNR1043. Classification (NCBI taxonomy): domain Bacteria; kingdom Pseudomonadati; phylum Pseudomonadota; class Alphaproteobacteria; order Hyphomicrobiales; family Nitrobacteraceae; genus Bradyrhizobium; species Bradyrhizobium sp. SZCCHNR1043. The sequence goes on along the minus strand of NZ_JAUEYN010000004.1, from coordinate 288,804 downwards.
TCACCCTTACGGCGGCGCCGCGCCGTCCCCCACCCCCATCGCACGGCGATAGTCGCGCGGGCTCGCCCCGGTGTGCCGCTTGAAGAAGCGGCAGAAATAGGCCGGGTCCTTGAAACCGAGCTCGAACGCCAGCTTCGACACCGGCGCTGCAATATAGGTGAGCCGCCGGCACGCCTCGCGCGCCAGCCGCGCATGCACGATGTCGAGCGCGGACTGGCCGGTCTCAGCCCGCGTCAACCGATTGAGCCGCTCCGGCGTCATGCCGAGTTCGTCGGCGTAGCGCGCCACCGACCAGTGATCGCGGTGATGCGCCTCGACCAGCACGATGAAGCGGGTGAACAGCGCCGCATGCCCGCTGCCGCGCCGCGCGCCTTGCGACTGCCGCGCGCTCTGCTGCGCCAGCCGCCACACGATCGAGCGACCGAGCCAATGCGGCACCGGTGAGGCCGCGGAATCGGCCGCGGCGAACTCGTCGGCGAGGTCGACGAACAGCGCGGCGATGCGCCGCGTCGCGACCGCCTGCGCATCGAGATGCAGGATCTGCGCGGTTGCGAACAGGTCGCGCAGCGCCTCGCCGGTCGCCGGCACATCGCCCTCCACCACCGCCCGCGGATTGAACGTCAGCACATAGCCGTCGGTGTCGCGCGAGAAGCGGAAGGCATGGACCACGCCGGGCGGAATGATCACGGCGACCGGGCCGGTACAGCGCTCGCGGCTTTCGTCCAAGGCGATCTCGGCTGGACCGGCAGCGACCCAGAGGATCTGGTGCAGGCCCTGGTGCGTATGCGCCTCGATCTCCCAGCGATAGAGCTTGCTGCGCACCTGGATCGGCTCGACATGCAGCATGTCCGGCTGCGCGGCCGACGCTTCGCCGTAGAGCGCGAACGCGGGGATCGACGGCTTGGTGCGAAAGCGGGGCATGAGCGAGAGCTAACCCTGAATGTCGGAAAAGTACAAGTCTTGGCCGGCTTTCGTGTCTCACGCCGCGGCCACGGCTCGGCTAGATCAGTGAAAAGAACAACAACGACCACACTCAATGGAGAGGAGGCCCAACATGTTCGCGTTCGACCCGTATTCGCCTGCGGTCGATGCCGACCCGTTCCCATTCTACAAGACGCTGCGCGACGAGCACCCCTGCTTCTGGAGCCCGCAGGCCCAGGTGTGGATTCTGTCGCGCTATGCCGATGTGGCGGCGGCCGGAACGAACTGGCAGACCTATTCGTCGGCCAAGGGCAACCTGATGACCGAGCTGCCGAACCGCGCCGGCGCGACGCTCGGCACCACCGATCCGCCGCGCCACGACCGGCTGCGCGGCCTCGTCCAGCACGCGTTCATGAAGCGCAATCTGGAGAGCCTGTCAGGCCCGATCCGCGACATCGCGCGCGACTGCGCCGAGGCGCTGCGCGGCCAGGACCGGTTCGACTTCATCGAGGCGTTCTCCTCGAAATTCACCGTGCGCGTGCTGTTCGCCGCGCTCGGCCTGCCGCTCGGCGACGAGCAGACCGTGCGCGACAAGGCGGTGCTGATGGTGCAGAGCGATCCGGTGAGCCGCGCCAAGGGACCGCAGCACATCGCAGCCTACAACTGGATGCAGGACTATGCGGCCGGCATCATCGCGGAGCGCCGCGCTCGGCCGCAGAACGACCTGATCTCGCATTTCAGCATGGCCGAGATCGACGGCGACAAGCTCGACGAGCGCGAGGTGCTGCTGACGACGACAACGCTGATCATGGCCGGCATCGAGTCGCTCGGCGGTTTCATGACGATGCTGGCTTACAATCTCGCCGATCACGCGGAGGCGCGCCGGGCCGTCGTCGCCAATCCCGACCTGATGGCGGACGCCGTGGAAGAGTCGCTGCGCTTCAACACCTCGGCGCAGCGCTTCCGCCGCTGCCTGCAGAAGGACGTCACCTTGCACGGCCAGACCATGCGCGAGGGCGATTTCGTCTGCCTCGCCTACGGCTCCGCCAACCGCGACGAGCGGCAGTTTCCCAATCCGGATGTCTACGACATCGCGCGGAAACCGCGCGGCCATCTCGGTTTCGGCGGCGGCGTGCACGCCTGTCTGGGATCGGCGATCGCGCGCATGGCGATCAGGATCGCGTTCGACGAGCTGCACAAGGTCGTGCCGGACTATCGCCGCACCCAGGAGCAACTGCCCTGGATGCCGTCCTCGACCTTCCGCAGCCCGATGTATCTCGAGCTGACGGTGCATTAGTCCGTCGCAAGGACGGGATGGCAGGCTCGAGCTCGCGCCTCGCTGACGGTACGCCCCCTCGCCCCGCTTGCGCCGGGCGAGGGGCACCAACGGGTCGACAAGAGCTCAAACCAGCGCGCCGAGATCCGCCGCGCTGAAGCCCTTCAGGCCCGCCTTGTCGCCGGACTTGATCTTGGCGACCCATTCGGCATCGCTGATCAGCGCGCGGCCGACCGCAATGAGGTCGAACTCCTCCTTGGCCATGCGCTCCAGCAGCGCGTCGAGATCGGCCGTCGTCGACGGCTTGCCGGCAAACGCCGAGAAGAATTCATCGGACAGGCCGACCGAGCCGACGCTGATGGTCGCAGCCCCCGTGATCTTCTTGGCCCAGCCGGCAAAGTTCAGGCCCTTCTCGCCGTCCACGTCCGGGAATTCCGGCTCCCAGAAACGGCGCTGCGAGCAGTGCAGGATGTCGACGCCGGCCGCGACCAGCGGCTGCAGCCAGTCGGCCATCAGCGCCGGCGTCTCGGCGAGGCGCGCCGCATAGTCCTGCTGCTTCCACTGGCTGACGCGCAGGATGATCGGGAAATCGGGACCCACCGCCTTGCGGATCGCGGCGACGACCTCGCCAGCGAAGCGCGAGCGCTCCTTGATGGTCGCGCCACCATAGCGGTCCTCGCGCTTGTTGGTGCCGGACCAGAAGAATTCATCGATCAGATAGCCGTGCGCACCGTGGATCTCGACGGTGTCGAAGCCGACCCGCTTGGCATCGGCCGCGGCCTGCGCGAAGGCGGCAACGGTGTCGGCAATGTCGTTCTCGCTCATCGCGTTGCCGCGCGGCTTGCCCGGCGCAACCAGCCCGGACGGGCTCTCGACCGGCGCATCGGGCTCCCAGCGGCTCATGCCCCTGGTCGAGCCTGTGTGCCAGATCTGTGGCGCGATGCGGCCGCCGGCGGCGTGCACGGCCGTGGCGACGCTCTGCCAGCCGGCCAGCGCGGCATCGCCGTGGAAGAAGGGAATATTGGGCTCGTTGCGCGAGGCCGGGCGGTTGACGACCGTGCCCTCGGTGAGGATCAGCCCCACGCCACCTTCGGCGCGGCGGCGGTAATAAGCGGCGTTGGCCTCGCCGGGAATGCCGTTCGGCGCCGCATTGCGGGTCATCGGCGCCATGACGATGCGGTTCTTCAGCTCCAGCGACTTCAGGCGAAACGGACGAAACAGCACGCTGGTATCGAGGTCGGACATTCAGGGGGCTCCATTGCGTTCGGAACCGCTCCAGTATACTTCGTAAACCTGAAGTCAATCAGGCACCCAAAGTCGCTCAGGTATATCCGAGGAAACCGCTGTCGTGACCGCCACGTCGACATCAGAGACCGCCCCGCTCCGCTGCAAGCCGCAGCACTTCTCGTCGGAATGCCCGAGCCGGGTGCTGATCGACCAGATCGCCGACAAATGGTCGATGATGGTGCTGGCGGTGCTCGACTCCGGACCGCTGCGCTTCAACGCGATCAAAAAGCAGCTCGAGGGCGTCACCCAGAAGGCGCTGACGCAATGCCTGCGCCGGCTGGAGCGGAACGGCCTCGTCGCCCGCGAGGTGATCGCGGACTCGCCGGTCGCGGTCCAATACGAGATCACGCCGCTCGGCCGTACCCTGCAGCCACCGTTCCGCGCGCTCTACGCCTGGACCATCGCCAAGATGCCGGAGGTCGAGCAGGCGCGTCAGGCGTTCGACGGGCGCCGGGGCCGCTGATCCCAGACGGCCACGGGCCGCTATTGAAATGCGACTTCGGCGAAGCTGCGCAGCTTGCGCGAATGCAGCCGCTCCGACTCCTGGTGCTTCAGGAGCTCCAGCGCCTTCAGCCCGATCTGGAGATGCTGGCCGACGCGCTGCCGATAGAAGTCGCCCGCCATGCCGGCGAGCTTGATCTCGCCATGCAGCGGCTTGTCGGACACGCAGAGCAACGTGCCGTAAGGCACGCGGAAGCGATAGCCATTGGCCGCGATCGTTGCCGACTCCATGTCGAGCGCGATGGCGCGCGATTGCGACAGCCGCCGGATCACCGCCGGACCGCTGATCTCCCAGTTGCGATTGTCGACGCTGGCGACGGTGCCGGTGCGCATCAGCCGCTTCAGCTCGAAACCGGAAAAGCCGGTGACCGCCTCGACGGCCTCTTCCAGTGCGACCTGCACCTCCGCAAGCGCCGGGATCGGCACCCAGGGTGGCAGCTCCTGGTCCAGCACATGATCCTCTCGGACATAGCCGTGCGCCAGCACATAGTCGCCGAGCCGCTGCGTGTTGCGAAGACCCGCACAATGGCCGACCATCAGCCACGCATGCGGCCGCAGCACCGCGATGTGGTCGGTGACGTTGCGTGCGTTCGAGGGCCCGGTGCCGATGTTGATCAGGGTAATGCCCTGGTGCCCGGGCTCGACCAGGTGAAAGGCCGGCATCTGCGGCGTGCGCGACGGCGCCGCGCCCGTGGTGCCGCCGCCGAGCCGCGCATTGCGCGTGATGACGTTGCCCGGCTCGACGAACGTCTCGGCGGCGCCCTGCCCCGCCGCGAGCTGCTGACGGCCCCAATCCGCGAAGGCATCGACGTAAAACTGGTAGTTCGTGAAGATCACGAAGTTCTGGAAGTGGTCGGGATCGGTCCCGGTGTAGTGATAGAGACGGCGCAGCGAGTAGTCGACGCGCGCGGCGCGAAACAGCGACAGCGGCTCCGGCATGCCCGGCGTCAGCTCGAGCGTGCCGTCGGCGATGGCGTCGTCCATGGTCGACAGATCCGGCACGTCGAACACGTCGCGCAAGGAGCGCGTCACCAGCGGGCTCTCGTGATGCGGCAGCGCCGTCTCGATGTTGATGTCGCGCCGATAGGCGAAATGGACCGGGATCGGCTCAGCCGACTCGCCGATCTCGACCGGTACGCCGTGGTTTTCGATCAGCAGGCGGATCTGCTGGGTCAGGTACGAGCGGAACAGGTCCGGCCGCGTGACGCTGGTCTCGTGCGCGCCAGGACCCGCAACGAAGCCGTAGGCGAGACGCGAGTCGAGCCGGGCGTGACTTGCGGTGGTCAGCCGCACGAAGGGATAGGTGGCGCGGATCCGTGTCGCCGGCACGACGCCGTTGGCATAGGCCTCGAAATGGCCGCGCAGGAAAGCGGTATTGCGCTCGTAGATCTCCTCGAGCCGGGCCACCGCGGCGGCGGCGTCGGTGAAGGTTTCTGTTGCCACGGGTGGCGGAGATTGGACAGTCAATGGCGATCCTTTGGGTCCGGCGGACGGTCGTCGAGGCAGACTTGCGCAATCATAGAAATCACCCCTGGCTTTGCCCAGGGGGCGGGTCACGCGATGACGCCCATGAACTGGACATTGAGCCATGATGCGCTGCATTGCGACAAGGATCTGTGGTCGAATGTTTCAATTGCCTGTGCGCGTCATTGCTCATAAGACGGTTTCACATTTGGCCGGGACAGGCCGATATCTGAAAAGGGAGGTCATCGCGCAGCATGTCGCAAGCGAATGGATTCGGATTGGCCGGCGTCATCGGCATGCCCGTTACTCACTCCCGCTCCCCCACGATCCACAATTTCTGGCTCAACGCGCACGGCCTGCGCGGCGCCTATGTGCCGCTCGCGGTTCAGCCGGAGCGGCTGAAGGATGCGCTCGCAGGACTGGTGGCACTCGGCTTTCGCGGCTGCAACGTCACCATGCCGCACAAGCAGACGGCGATGCCGCTGCTCGATCGGGTGAACGAAACCGCACGCCGCATCGGCGCCGTCAACACCATTGTCGTCGAATCCGACGGCACGCTGAGCGGCTTCAACAATGACGGCAACGGCTTTGTCCAGAGCCTGCGCGACGCCAGGCCGGACTGGCGCGCCGACGAAGGTCCTATTCTCTTGCTCGGCGCCGGCGGCGCTGCGCGCGCGGTGGTGGTGGCGCTGCTGGAGAACGGCGCCCGCGACATCCGCATCAGCAACCGCACCGCCGAGAAGGCGCAGGCCATTGCGGCCGAGTTCGGGTCGGCCATCAGCACGGTGGCGTGGGACGACCGCTCGGCGGCGGTGGCCGACGTCGCGCTGCTGATCAACAGCACCGATCGCGGCATGATCCGTAAGCCGGCGCTGGAGATCGATCTGGGGCGGCTCTCAGCCAAGACGCTCGTGGCAGACCTGATCTACACGCCGCTGGAGACGCCCTTCCTCGCGGACGCTCGCGCCCGCGGCTGCACGACGGTGAACGGCCTTGGCCTGCTGCTCAACCAGGCGCGCCTGGCCTTCCAGGCGTGGTTCGGGGTGCTGCCGGACGTGACGCCCGCGCTGATCAAGGCCATTCAAGCGACGTTCTGAACGTCGGTCAGAGAGGGCTCGACCATGGCACTTCCGGCAGGCCCCAGGATCGATTGCCACATCCACGCCATCGATCCCGCGCGCTTTCCTTACGCGCCGGACACGCCTTACCGTCCAACCGGTCAGGAGATCGCCACCGCTGCGCATCTGATCCGCGTACTCGATGTCTTCGACGTGCGCCATGCGCTGATCGTCGCGACGAATTCGGGTTATGGCTCGGACAGCCGCATCCTGCTCGATACGCTCGGACTCGGAAACGGGCGGTTCAAGGGCGTCGCTGTCGTCGAGAAGGACGTCGAGATCAAGGAGCTGCAGCGGCTCAAGGCCGCCGGCGTCGTCGGCATCGCCTTCAACGTGCCGTTTCATGGCACCGACTATTACCGTGACGCCGCGCCGCTGCTGGACAAGCTGACCGACCTCGATCTGTTTCTGCAGGTCCAGGTCGAGCAGGATCAACTGCTCGACTTGCTGCCGCTCATTGAAAGGTCAAAAGTCCGTCTCGTGTTCGATCACTGCGGCCGGCCTGCCGTCGAACACGGGCTGAAGCGCGCCGCCTTCCAGGCGCTGCTCGCACTCGGCCGCGAGCGTGATGCCTATGTGAAGCTATCCGGCTACTACAAGTTCGCGCGGCAGCCCTATCCCTACGCCGATACGTGGCCGTTCATCGCCGCGCTCGTCGATGCCTTCACGCTCGATCGTTGCGTCTGGGGCTCGGACTGGCCTTTCCTGCGTGCGCCTGAACGGCTCGACTACGGGCCGCTGCTGGCCGGCATCACCGAGATCTTTCCAGATCCCAACGACCAGCATCGGCTGCTATGGCGAACGCCATCGCGGCTGCTGGGCTTTGCAGAGATACCGATGAGTTCGTCACCATAAGCAAAAACAAGGGGGAGGATATCGTGAGACATCTGGGACGACTGAGCGGCGTTGCGCTGGCCGCTTCGCTGTGGGGCTTTCATGCGCATGCCGAGAACACTGTCTACATTCCGGACGTCGTCGAGCTGTCGGGCCCAGGCGCGGTGTCGGGGACGAACTGGCGCGATGGCGTCGCGCTTGCGGTCGACGAAATCAATGCCGCTGGCGGCATTCTCGGCCGCAAGATCACGACCGAGCATCTCGACACCCAGAGCAATCCCGGCGTCTCCCGCGCCCAGGTTCAGAAGGTGCTCGACCGCGAGCCTTACGTCGTGCTCGGCCCGATCTACTCCGGCTCGGTCAAGGTCAACATGGCGCTGACGCAGCAGGCGGAGGTACCGCAGATCGTCGGCGCCGAGGCGGCCGACATCACCACGCAAGGCAATCCCTGGATCTTCCGCACCGCCTTCGGCCAACAGTTCAGCATGCCGAAGATCGCCAATTATCTGCACGACCAGTCGAAGGTGAAATCGGTCGCCGTGGTCTGGGTGAATAACGATTTCGGCAAAGGCGGCCGCGACAGCTTTGTCAAGGAGATGAAGACCCGCGGCATCGACGTCGTGTCCGACATTTCGACCGAGCAGGGCCAGGTCGATTTCGGCTCGGACGTGATCAAGCTGAAGAACGTCAAGGCCGACGCGATCTTCGTCTACACCAACGAGGAAGAAAGCGCGCGTTTCCTGATCGAGGCCAAACGTCAGGGATTGTCGGTGCCGCTGTTCGGAGAGACGACGCTGCTCAGTCAGAAGGTCGTGGAGCTCGCAGGCCCCGCCGCCAACGGCGTGCGCGGCCATGTCGGCCTGAGCGCGGATGCGCCGGTCCCAGCCATCCAGGCCTTTGCGAAGAAGTTCAACGAGCGCTACCGCTACTGGCCCGACCATAACGGCATCAAGGGCTATACCGCGGTCTATCTCGTCAAATACGTCACCGAGATGATCGGCAAGTTCGACGGCCACGCCTTCGGCGCCACCATGAAAGGGCTGACGCTGACGCCGGACAAGGCACCTGGCATGCTGATGGAGGCAAGCTGGGACCAGAACGGCGACATCGACCGGGAGAGCTTCCTGGCCGAGATCGTCGACGGCAAGCAGAAGATCGTGGCGACGCTGCCGAAGTTGAAGCCGTCCAAGGCGCCATAAGCGGCCACGGGGCCGCGCCTGGGAAGTCCCCTCCCCGCGCCTACCACGCGAGGAGGGATAGTGTCAGCCCTTGGCGAGCTGCTCGTCGAGATCGTGCAGCACCTGGTAGCAGGGCAGCACCTGGGCCACGGAGGCGTTGGGCTCGCGGCCCTCGCGGATCGCGGCGAAGAACTCGCGGTCCTGCAGCTCGATGCCGTTCATGGAGACATCGACCTTGGAGACGTCGATCTTCTCTTCCTTGCCGTTCACCAGATCGTCGTAGCGGGCGATGTAGGTGCCGGTGTCGCCGATGTAGCGGAAGAAAGTTCCGAGCGGGCCGTCATTGTTGAACGACAGCGACAAGGTGCAGATCGCGCCATTGGCGGTCTTGAGCTGGATCGACATGTCCATGGCAATGCCGAGGTTGGGATGAATCGGTCCCTGCACAGCATTGGCCTTCACGATCGGCGAGCCCGCCTGATAGGCGAACAGGTCGACGGTGTGCGCGGCGTGGTGCCACAAGAGGTGATCGGTCCAGCTGCGCGGCTGGCCCAGCGCGTTCATGTTGGTGCGGCGGAAGAAGTAGGTCTGCACATCCATCTGCTGGATGTGGAATTCGCCGGCCTTGATCTTCTTGTGCACCCATTGATGACTGGGGTTGAAGCGCCGGGTGTGGCCGCACATCGCGACCAGCCCAGTCTCCTTCTGCAGCTCGACGACCTGCTGCGCGTCCTTCAGCGAGTCCGCCAGCGGGATCTCGACCTGTACGTGCTTGCCGGCCTTGAGGCAGTCGATCGCCTGCGCCGCATGCATCTGGGTCGGGGTGCAGAGAATGACGGCGTCAACCTCCGGCAGCTTCAGGCTGTCGGCGAGTTCGGTCGAGACGTGCTTGATGCCGTATTTGTCGGCGACTTCCTTGGTCTGGTCGAAGCGGCGCCCGACCAGCGACACCACCTCGACACCGTCGATGTTCTTGATGCCGTCGAGATGCTTGATGCCGAAGGCGCCGGCGCCGGCGAGCGCGACCTTGATGGTCTTAGAACCGTCTTTGGCCATATCAGTTGTTCTCCAGGATCAGATGGCCGACGGCGGTGTTGCTGGCCGGCACATGGTAGAAGCGGTGACGCACGGTCGGCGCGTTGCCCTTCTTGGCTTCGTTGACGTCGCTCATGGCGCCGCGCGCGATCAGCCACATCACGAGCTCGATGCCCTCGCTGCCGGCCTCGCGCACGTATTCGATGTGCGGCACCTTCGACAGCCCTTCCGGATCGTTGATCAGTCGGTCCAGAAAGGCGTTGTCCCACTCGCGGTTGATCAAGCCGGCGCGCGGCCCTTGCAACTGGTGGCTCATGCCGCCGGTGCCCCAGATCTGCACGTTGAGCGGCTCGTCATAGCTCTCGATCGCCTTGCGGATCGCCTTGCCCAGCATGAAGCAGCGGCGGCCCGACGGCACCGGATATTGCACGACGTTGACCGCGAACGGGATCACCGGGCACGGCCAGGCATCCACCTGGCCGAAGATCAGGCTCAGCGGCACGGTGAGGCCGTGGTCGACGTCCATCTTGTTGACGATCGTGAGGTCGAAGTCGTCCTGGATCACCGACTGCGCGATGTGCGCAGCGAGCCGGGGATGGCCGATCACCTTCGGCACGGGACGCGGACCCCAGCCCTCGTCGGCCGGCTGATATTCGGCCGCAGTGCCGATCGCGAAGGTCGGGATCATCTCCAGGCTGAAGGCGGTGGCGTGGTCGTTGAAGACCAGGAACACGACGTCGGGCTTCTGCTCCTTCTCCCACTGCTTGGCGAAGTCGTAGCCGGCGAACACCGGCTTCCAATAGTCCTCGCCGGTCTTGCCAAGGTCGAGCGCGGCGCCGATTGCCGGCACGTGCGAGGTGAAGACGCTTGCGGAGATATGGGCCATTTACTTCTTCTCCCCGGTGTAGCGGTTGCCCTCGACCGAGCGGCCGCCCTTGATCATCATGTCGCGATATTGATCTTCGGTCATGCCGGTCATGCTGCCGGCCATCTGCTGAAAGCTCTTGCCGTCGGTCGCACCGATCTTGGCGAGGAAGTAGATGTTGCCGCCGAGCGAAATGCAGCGGTTGAGGTCGCGGTCGAGCACGGCCTGCTTCTGCTCCTCGGTCATCGGCCATTCGTCGAGATAGGCACGCTCGTTGGCCTTGAAGCGGGCGCGGTTCTCCGCCTTCATCAGCGACATGCAGAACTGGTTGAGGTGATAACCCATCCGCGACATGTCCGCGTCGAAGATGGTCGTGCCGGGAACGTCGGTATAGGGTTTGTCGAGCGACATCGCTTCTCTCCTTCAGGATTCGTCCGGCCAGTAAAGCCGCATCGGATTGTCGACCAGGAGCTTGTGCTGCAGCTCCGGCGTGACAGCGATATGCGGAATGAAATCGACCAGGAGGCCGTCGTCGGGCATGTGGTCCTTCAGGTTCGGATGCGGCCAGTCGGTGCCCCACAGCACGCGATCCGGGAAGGTCTCGACGATGCGCCGGGCGAACGGCACCACGTCGCGATAGGCGTTCTGCTCGCCGTTCAGCGCCGGCGGTCCCGCGACCGAGAGACGCTCAGGGCAGCTCACCTTGGACCAGACGTTGCCGTGCTCGCGCATGAACTTCACGAACAGCTCGAACTCCGGACCGTCGACCGGCTTGGTGACGTCGGGACGCCCCATGTGATCGACGACGACGGTGGTCGGCAGCGAGGTGAAGAAGTCCCACAGCTCCGGCAGGTCGACGGCTTCGAAGTAGATCACGACGTGCCAGCCGAGCTTGTTGATGCGGTTGGCGATCTCGATGAGCTCATCCTTGGGCGTGAAGTCGACCAGGCGCTTGACGAAGTTGAAGCGGACGCCGCGCACGCCGGCGTCATGCATCGCCTGCAGCTCGGCGTCGCTGACGCTGCGCTTCACCGTGGCGACGCCGCGGGCCTTGCCGTTGGAATGCACGAGCGCATCGATCATGGCGCGGTTGTCGGCGCCGTGGCAGGTCGCCTGCACCACGACGTTGCGGGCGAAGCCGAGATGGTCGCGCAGCGCATAGAGCTGCTGCTTGGAGGCGTCGCAGGGGGTATACTTGCGCTCGGGCGCATAAGGGAATTCGGCGCCAGGGCCGAACACGTGGCAATGCGCATCGACGCTGCCGGCCGGCACCTTGAAGCGCGGCTTCGACGGGCCGTCGTACCAGTCGAGCCATCCCGGGGTCTTCTGGAACTCCATGAGGTTCCCTACTCCTTGGACTTGATCTTGTTGAGAATGCGATCGGCCTCGGTGCGCCAGTCGGGGCTGCGCGCGAAGTCCTTCGTTCCGCGGATTCCGAACAGGCCGTCATCGGCGAGATCGGCGACCCAGGCTTGGCGCTCGGCCGTGCCTTCCGCCGACCACGGCGTCAGGCCGATGTCGCGCACGGTCTCGGCGACCTCCCTTACCTCCTCGGCGCGGCGGCGGCCATGCTCGATCACGCGCTGAAAGAAATAGGCGCCCTGCTTCTCCCAGTCGATGCCGGGAAAGGTCTCCTTGAGCGAGGCCAGCACCGCATCCTCGACGCCATAGGCGCGCGCGGTGGTGAAGCTCTCGATCACCATCGCCTCGAGGCCCTTGATCATGATGCTGCGGCACATCTTGGTGGCCGAGGCGACACCAAGTTTGTCGCTGGCGAACTTCGCGGCAAAGCCGAGGTCGTTGAGCAGCGGCGCCAGCTCGCGCGCGCCGGCGCCGCCGAGCAGCAGCGGCACCTTGATGCGATAGGGCGGCACCGACGTCATGACGGCGCCTTCGACATAGCGTCCACCGGCGCCGTCGATCAGCGCGGCGGCGCGCTGCTTGGCGCCGGGCGAGGCTGAATTGAAGTCGAGGAACCAGGCGCCCGGCTTGATGGTCGCAGCACAGGCATCCGCCACCGCCACGTCTTGGCTCGCGGTGACGGCAGACACGATGAAGTCGGCCTGCGCTGCCAGCTCGGCATGCGAGGCTGCGAGCGTCACGCCGATTTCAGCGGCGTGGCTGCGCATCGCGTCGCCCCTAGCGTCAGCCAACTTCACGTCGTAGGCGCAGACGCGCACGCCGTCCTTGCGCAGATCCTCGGCGAGGATCTTGCCGACCTCGCCGTAGCCGATCAGCCCGACACGCCACTGGTTGGACGCCACAGTCATTGTCGCTCAATCGATGTATTTGAGCCCGGCCTTCGCCAGCGGCTCGCGCATCTTGTACATGTCGAGTCCGAGCACGCCGGACGCCAGCTTCTCGCGCTTGTCGGCCTCGTTGGCCTCGCGCGCGGCGGCGGCATCTGCGGCCTGATGAGCGACCGCGGCCGGCACGACGACGATGCCGTCGACGTCGGCGACGATCACGTCGCCCGGATTGACCGCCGCACCGGCGCAGACGATCGGGATGTTCACCGAGCCGAGCGTAGCCTTCACCGTTCCCCGCGCGGAAATTGCGCGCGAGAACACCGGGAATTGCATCTCGGTCAGATCAGCGACGTCGCGGACGCCGCCGTCGATCACGAGGCCCTGGGCGCCGCGGGCGCGAAAACTGGTGGCCAGGAGATCGCCGAAGAAGCCGTCGGTGTTCTCGACCGTGCAGGCGGCGACGACAACGTCGCCGGGCTGGATCTGCTCGGCGGCGACATGCAGCATCCAGTTGTCGCCCGGCTGCAGCAGCACGGTGACCGCGGTGCCGCACATCTTCGCCGTCGGATAGATCGGACGCATGTAGCACTGCATCAGCCCGACCCGGCCCATCGCCTCGTGGATGGTGGCGACGCCGAATTTCGACAGCTTCTCCACCGCGGCCTTGTCGGCGCGGGTGATGCTCTTCTTGACGATGCCGAGATTGTTCATGGGGGTGCTCATCTCGCTGGTCCTAAATCACTTGCCTTGGGCCTTCAACGCGGCGTCGAGCCGCGGGAACACGCGCCGGGCGTTGCCTTCGTAGATCTGGTGGCGCTGCTCGGGCGTCAGCTTGGCGGCCTCGATGTAGCGCTTGGTGTCGTCGTAATAGAAGCCGGTCTCCGGGTCGATGCCACGGACGGCGCCGATCATTTCCGACGCGAACAGGATGTTGTCGGTCGGGATCACGCCGGTCAGCAGGTCGATGCCCGGCTGATGATAGACGCAGGTGTCGAAGAAGATGTTGTTGAGCAGGTGGTCCTTCAACAGCGGCTTCTTCAGCTCCTGGGCAAGGCCGCGGAACCGGCCCCAGTGATACGGCACCGCGCCGCCGCCATGCGGGATCAGGAACTTCAGGGTCGGGAAATCCTTGAACAGGTCGGACGTGAGGCACTGCATGAACGCCGTGGTGTCGGCGTTGAGGTAGTGCGCGCCCGTGGTGTGGAAGCAGGCGTTGCAGCTGGTCGAGACGTGGATCATCGCGGGGATGTCGAGCTCGACCATCTTCTCATAGATCGGATACCAGTGCCGGTCCGACAGCGGCGGCGAGGTCCAGTGGCCGCCGGACGGGTCCGGGTTCAAATTGATACCGACGAAGCCGTACTCCTTGATGCACTTCTCCAGCTCGGGAATGCAGGTCTTCGGATCGACGCCCGGCGACTGCGGCAGCATGGCGACGCCGATGAAATGGTCCGGGAACAGCTTGCTGACCCGATAGCACAGCTCGTTGCAGATCGCGGCCCAGGTCGAGGACACCTGGAAGTCGCCGATGTGGTGGGCCATGAAGCTCGCGCGCGGCGAGAACACGGTGAGATCGCTGCCGCGCTCCTTCATCTTCTTGAGCTGGTTGCTCTCGATGCTCTCGCGCAGCTCGTCATCGCTGATCGAAAGCTCGGAGGCCTTCGGCATCACCGAGGGATCCTTGATGCCCGCGATTTGCCGGTTGCGCCACTCTTCGAGCGCCTTCGGGGCCGTCGTGTAATGGCCGTGCACGTCGATGATCACGTCAGTCTCTCCCTCAAGCTTCTCTGTCTTCCGGGGCGCCGCTCAATGCGCAATCACAGGGCTGCCGACATCCTTGCCGCTGGCGCGGCCTCCCGGTCCCACGGCCTGCTTTACCACAAGGGCGAGCGCCGCGATCAAGCCGGGAACTGCGATCACGGTGAAAATCTCGCTGAAGGTCAGATGGCGGGCGGTGAGCTCGGCGACCAGGAAGGAGCCGGCAATACCGCCGAAGCGGCCGATGCCCATCATCCAGGCCACGCCGGTGGCCCGACCCTGGGTCGGATAGAACGCGGCGGCCAGCGCCGGCAGCGACGACTGGGCCGTGTTCATGACGACGCCGGCGACGAACACGATCACCACCAGCAAGCCGATGTTACCGACCGCCTGGCCGATCAGGAAGATCGTCACCGCGGTCAGGGCGTAGCCGACCGCGACGATGCGGTTGGCGTTGAAGCGGTCCATCAGCAGGCCAAAGAACACCGCGCCGACGCCGCCGAGCGGGAACAGCGCCGAGATCAGGGTCGCGGTCTGCGGGTTGAGCCCGACATCCTTGAACAGGACCGGCATCCAGTTGATCAGCGAGTAGAAGATCACGAGCCCCATGAAATAGGTGACCCACAGCATCACCGAGCCGACGCGCAGCACCGGCGACAGCACCATGCCGATGCCGGTGGCGTTGACGCGCCGGGTGGTCTCGGCATGCTCCGGCTCGAGCATCACGAACTGGGCGACGTCCGATGCCTTGGCCGAGATCTTGCGCATGACCTTGCGCACGCGCTCGACGGAGGCGCCGCGCGACAGCAAATAGTGCACGGACTCCGGCAGGATCGCGATCAGCAGCACGGTCAGCACCAGCGGCGTCACGCCGCCGAGCACCAGCACGCTGCGCCAGCCCCATTGCGGGATCATCCAGGCGGCCAGGAAGCCGCCGCAGGCCGCGCCCAGCGGGAAGCCGCAGAACATCAAATTGGTCATGGTGGCGCGCAGCCGGCCCGGACAATACTCGCTGAGCAGGGTCACGGCGTTCGGCATGGCGGCGCCGAGGCCGATGCCGGTGACGCAGCGGAGCACGGTGAGCTCGGTCAGGTTGGTCGCGAAGGCCGAGGCGAGACAGGCAACGCCGAAGATCAGCACCGAGCCGACCAGCACCAGCTTGCGGCCGAGACGGTCAGCCACGGGACCGGCGAACAGCGCGCCGGCGGCAAGCCCGAACAGCGCAGCGCTCAGCACCGGGCCGAGCGCCGATTTTTCGATGCCCCATTCCTTCAAGAGCGACGGCGCGATGAACCCTATCGCCGCGGTGTCGAAGCCGTCGAGCAGCACGATGACGAAGCCGAGCGCGAAGATCAGCCATTGGAAGGCGGAGAACTTGTGATCGTCGAGAAAGGCCTGGACGTCGACGCGGCCGGTCGTTTGCATCGTTTCTGCTTTCCTTGGGGGGCTGTTCTTGCTCGTTCGCCGAGGTCCGCAAGGAGCGCGCGTCCGTGCGCGATCAGCCCTGCGCCTGCGGCGGCTTGACGAGATATGTGACCGGGCGCGACAGGGCGCGCCAGCGCCGGGCTGCGTCTATCAGCTATTCCAAAACGGCATAAGATATCAGGTGAGCCATGCTGATTTTAGAACGGGTCTCAACGGGTCTGGGCTGCGGACTGCGCATCACGTAGACGCCCCGGGCTCCACCCGCCCCTGGGAGGGTCGGCTCACTTGAGCGCAGCGCAAGTGAGCCGGGGTGGGGTGATCTCTCCAGATGCTCCGGCGCCCGTGGCTTCACCCCACCCCCGCTCACCCGCTTCGCAGGCGACCGACCCTCCCCCTCCAGGGGAGGGTGGCACCCGCCGAGCCGAAACGGATTGCTGCAGTCAGCGCGGCAGTTTCCTGATCAGGGCCGTCGCCAGCTTCATCGTGTGCTGGGCCAGCGGGGTCGGCCGCTTGTGCGCTGATGTCACCAGGCACAGCACGCTGGTCGGCGCCGGCTCGGTCAGCGGACGGATCGCGAGCTCGCTCGCGCGCCCGGACGCGGCGACGCCGCTCGGGGTCAGCACGGCGTGGCCGTAGCCGGCGCAGACGAGGTCGATGATCGAGGGCACGCTCGACACTTCCCAGGCGATGTCGAGCTTGATCCCGGCGAGCGCGGCTTGCGTCTCCAGCAGACGCCGCATCGCATGCACCCGCTCCGGCATGATCAGCTGATAGCGCGACAGCTCGGCCATCGGCAGCGGCGCGGTGACGCGGCGCTTGCCCTTCGGCGCGTGGCTCACCAGCGCCAAGGGCTCCTGCAGCACCGGCGTAATTTCGATGCCGGCCTGGGCCTCGGGATTGTAGACCATGCCGACATCGATACGCCCCGTGGTCACCCACTCCACCACATGCGTCGACAGGCCTTCGACCACGGCGAGCCGCGCCGCCGGAAACTCCTTGCGGAAGCGGTCGATCAGCGGCAGCGTCAATTGCCGCGCGATGCTCGGCGGCAGGCCGATGGTGACGCGGCCGACCGGCGCGTCGCGGCTGGCGCCGAGATCCTCGCGCGCATGCGCCACCAATTGCAGCACGCCGACGCTATGGTCGAGCAGCCGCTTGCCGGCTTCCGTCAGCGCCACGCCGCGGCCATTGCGCGCGAACAGCTGCTGCTTCAGCTCGGATTCCAGCGCCCGCACCTGCCGCGACAGCGCCGGCTGCGCCACGTCGAGCACGCTTGCCGCCTTGCTGAACGAGCCGAGCTCGGCGACCTGCACGAAATATTCGAGCTGCTTGAGGTTCATGGCTGGAGGCCTCGAACATCATGCCTCAGTATGCACAGCCGGCTGCCCCACCCCCAACTGTCGCCCCTACGAAAGCAGGGACCCATAACCACCGGGGCCCTCTGTCGAGAAAGAAAGATGACGCAGAGCCGTTTCCAACAATCGGCCATCCGCGGTATGGGTCCCGGCGTTCGCCGGGACGACGGCGGAGGATGCCGCGGCAGCCTGGCCAATCGTCCTAAGCTTCGCCCCATCAGCCGCCTCATCTCAGTTCAGCACGTTCACCGAAAAATTCAGCGCGGACGCAAACGCGACCCAGCAGGCATAGGGCACGAACAGCAGCGCCGCGATCCGGTCCTCGCGCCATTGCATCACGATGAAGGTCACGATCAGCACGAACATGCTGGCGATGATCGCGAACGCGACCCACATCAGATGCGCGGTGAAGAACACCGGCGACCACGCGAAGTTCAGGACCAATTGGCCCCACCACACCTGCATCACCGCACCGCTGCCGACGCGCTCATACGTCCGCCAGCCGGCGATCGCGATCATGATGTAGAGCACGGTCCAGGCGATCGGAAACAGCCAGCCCGGCGGGGTGAACCAGGGCTTGTTGAGCGAGCCGTACCAGGCGCCGGGCATGTTGGAGGCGCCGATGATCCAGCCGCCTCCGACCACGAGAACCAAGAGGACGAGGAGATGCAGGATGGATCGGTTCATATTCCGCTCGGCGTGATTTTCGGGGTCCGTCGATCCGGGACAGGCAGCCATGCTGCCCTGCCGACGCGCCCGCACTGGACAAGGATGGGCCGGGCGCGTAGCCAGGACATAACACAAAGCCAGCAAATGTCAGGGGTTTCGCCTGACGGGCATCGCAGGGACCGGACCGCCGATCACGTCAGCTCCAGGTCCGACTGCCCAAGGAAACGGAGTTCGATCAGTGGCTGATTCCCCGGCCCCCTCTTCAGCCATCGCCTCGATCGCGGCCGTCGAAGCCGGCCTCGCCGCCCAGGGCTATATCGCCAGCCGCCAGATCGCCACCGCCGTCTACCTGTCGCAGGCGATCGACAAGCCGATCCTGGTCGAGGGCCCGGCCGGCGTCGGCAAGACCGAGCTCGCCAAGGCCATCGCCGCTTGGCGCGGCCTCAAGATGATCCGGCTGCAATGCTACGAGGGGCTCGACGAGGCCAAGGCGCTGTATGAGTGGAAATACGCCAAGCAGCTGCTCTACACCCAGATCCTGAAGGACAAGCTCGGCGAGGTGCTCGGCGGCGCGCAGACGCTGCACGCGGCGCTCGCCCAGCTGCATGATTTCGGCGACGTGTTCTTCTCCAAGGAATTCGTCGAACCCCGGCCGCTGTTGCAGGCCCTGCTCGAGCCTGATGGCTGCGTGCTCCTGATCGACGAGATCGACAAGTCCGACGCCGAGTTCGAGTCGCTGCTGCTGGAGATCCTGTCGGACTTCCAGGTCACGATCCCCGAGCTCGGCAGCATCGCCGCCGCCAAGCCGCCGACCGTGATCCTGACCTCCAACTCCGAGCGCAATCTCGGCGACGCCCTGAAGCGGCGCTGCCTGCATCTGCACATCGGCTTCCCGGAGCAGAAGCTGGAGGAGCGCATCGTCGAGAGCCGCATCCCCGGCATCTCGCAAACCCTGCGGCGGCAGCTCGTGGCTTTCATCCATGACATCCGCACGCTCGACCTGAAGAAGCAGCCGTCGGTCAGCGAGACCATCGACTGGGCGCGCGTGCTGGTGCTGCTGCAGGCCGCCGAGCTCGGCCATGAGGTGGTCAAGGACACGCTCAACGTGCTCTTGAAATACGAGTCCGACATCGAGGTGGCGCTGCCGCAGGTGACGACCTTCGTCGCCAAGGCGCAGCGCCAGAACATCTTCGGATAGGGCCCATGCAGGAGAACCTGCATCGCTTCTTTCGCGCCGCTCGCGGCGCCGGCGTGCATGTCTCGCCGGCCGAGAGCATCGACGCGATGCGGGCAGTGGCGCGCGTGGGCCTGTCCGATCGCACCGTGCTGCGCGACAGCCTGCTGCTGACCTTGGCCAAGAGCGAGGACGAGAAGAAGGCGCTCGGCGCCTGCTTCGACCTGTTCTTCGCCCATGTCGATCCGGCACAGGCAGAGACGAACGAGGGATCGGAGGAGGCGGCGCAGACCGAAGCCCAGCCAGCGCCGACGTTGGGGCAGCAGACCGGCAAAGCGAATACCGAGCTCGGCCCCCTTGCCCAGATGCTGCTCGCGCAGAGCACGGCCGAGATCTCGGCTGCGATCGCCAACGCCTCCAGCGCCGTCGGCCTTTCCGAGATCCGCTACTTCACCCAGCGCGGCCTGTTCTCCAGCCGCATGCTGGAGACGATGGGCATCCAGCGACTGCGCGACGATCTGGACGCACTGACCGAAAGCAATCCCGCGCTGGCCGAACGGCTGCAGGCCGGGCTCGATGGCCTGCGCGACACCGTGCGTGATGCCGTCGCGCAGGCGCTCGCACTGTACGGCCGCGAAGAAACCGAGAATTTGCGCCACGAGATCCTGCGCAACGCGCAGCTATCGCGCATTGAGCCGCGCCAGGTCGCGGCGATGCGGGCGCTGATCCGGCAGATCGCCCGCCGCCTGCGCGAGCGCTACAGCAAGCCGCGCAAGCGCCAGCGCCGCGGCCATCTCGACGTCCGCCGCACGCTTCGCCGTAACGCCGCCTGGGGCAGTGTGCCCTTCCTCACCGCGTGGAAGCGGCGGCATCGCGACCGCCCGAAGATCGTGGCGCTGTGCGACGTCTCCGGCTCGGTCGCGCGCGTCTCCGACTTCTTCCTGCTGCTGATCCACAGCCTGCACGACGTCGTCAGCGACGTCCGCTCGTTCGCGTTTTCCGGCCATCTGATCGAGGTCAGCGAGATCCTGGAGCAGAAATCCGCCGAGGAGGCGATGGCCGAGATCATGGACAAGGTCGGCTTCGGCTCGTCGGACTACGGCAGCTCGCTCGTCGATTTCGAGAAGCAGTTCATGGCCTCGGTCACGCCGCAGACCACCGTGATCGTGCTCGGCGACGCCCGCAGCAACAAGCTCGACCCACGCGCCGACATCCTGAAAGCCATCTCGGAGCGCGCCAAGCGCGTGGTCTGGCTCAACCCCGAAGGGCGCGTGACCTGGGGCTGGGGCGATTCCGAGATGCCGCGCTACCAGACCTTCTGCAACGTCGTCCGCCCGTGCGCGACCGCGCAGCAGCTGGAGCGCGCCGTCAGCGACATCGTGTCGGCGTATCAGTAGCCCCCGCTCGCACTCCGTCATTGCGAGCGCAGCGAAGCTGCGCGCCTCCCAATGACAACATGACGGAGCGGCGCGTCGGGGCCTTGGATATCTCTCCCATTCGGGCCCAAGGAAAGTCCCGCGGTATGGGTCCCGGCGTTCGCCGGGACGACAGCGGTGGTTGTCGCTCGACTGGGGCCGTCCTACACAGCTGTGCGCCCCACTCACAACTGTCGTCCCGGCGAACGCCGGGACCCATAACCACCGGCCGGAACGTGAGGCACAACTGGTTCTGACACCTGATGACACCGGTCCCGAGTCCACGGGGCGCGCCGACTAAAATCTATCAGCACAAGATGGTCAGCACGGCTGCTATCACACAGCATCGACAAACAGGCAATCGCGCAGGCACGCCTTTGCCCACGCTATTCAGCGGATCGCTGATCTACCGTCCCCCGGCCGCCCGCTTCAGCAACGCCGCGCGCTGCTGATCCGTAAAACTCACGCCGGACTTCTTCTCCACCACTTTCACCGCCCATGATCGCATCGGATCATCATCCACCCGCGCCGGCTCGCGCAGGATAGCGACGCCGATTTCCAGCATCTTGGCGTCGGCCTGATGTTCTATGCCGCCGCCACCAGCACTTGCCAACGCCAATGCACCGGCCGCAGCCCCGATGGCGGCAGCCAGCGCCGTCGTCACGAAGAATTTCCAGTCCAAATCTGCCCCCTGCTCTCACCCGCCACTGCGCTGCCACGCTCGAACAGGTTTTTGTCTGCGGCATGGCGATCCGGAGTCCGTCGTTCGGCGACATTCTCATCTGACGACCACATTTGTTCGTTCCACGAATGGCTCCGCACGAGATCCGTGACCTGCTATGTGACTGCCCGTCGCGTTACCATGTCGCAGCGTCACAGCCTTGTGTCGTCGGGCAAATCAGGACGATGGTTGCGCCCATCCTGCCTCGGCGAAGAGGGACGTACGCGTCGTCACGATACGTGGGGCAGGCTGCGATGGACGTGGTTGCATCATGCGCATCTCGCGCAGACGAGTGATGTGGCGGCGTACGGTGAAGTCGTGATGTCCTGATACCCCGATGCTGGTATCACGTGCGTGACAATGCCCCAGCGCATTGCGCGCGCCATGGTGGCCAACAAGCCCGGTGCACCAGGGAGACCACGTATAAGCCGTCAGACCATCGCGCAGGGAAGGCCGGAATGTTCGGCCCACCTGTGGTTCCTGCCCCGTGCACATTTTTCGCACGGGGGCCGCGGGTGTGGTGGACACCCGGCCTTCCCTGCGCCCTCGATTTCAGGAGGGCGAACGAGACCAGCACAGCTCGGGCGCATCTGCGCCGCGAGAGGGCAATGTCGCACGCCGAGGTGAGGTCGAAACCGCGTCGCGGATTTTGCTTCAATTATCTCCGAGCCGAGACCGATGGAAGGAACGCATGCGCACGGCGGAGCCCGGCTTCGCAGCACTTTACGGAAATCTCCATGGTCTCGCGCCTCTCGCTCGAACGTCGCCCTCAGCGTGGCACCACCGCGGTCGCCTCGATCTCGACGCGCGCGGCCTTCTCGACCAACCGCACCACCTGCACCAGCGCCATCGCCGGATAGTGGCTGCCAAAGATCTCGCGATAGATCCTGCCGAGATCCTTCAGGTTGGCGAGATACTCGTCCATGTCGACGACGTACCAGGTCAGCCGCACCAGATGCTCCGGTCCGGCGTTGCCCTCGGCCAGGATGGCGGCAATGTTCTGCAGCGCCTGCCGCACCTGCGCCACGAAGCCCTCGGCCAGCGTCTCGTTCGCGTCCCAGCCGATGACGCCGCCGGTCACGACGATCCGTCCGTCCGCGCTGATGCCGTTGGCATAGCCCTTCGGCATCGGCCAGCCGCTCGGCTGCAGGACGCGCAGGCCTTCGCCCTCCTCCTGCTTCACCACGGCGAGCGTGGGCGCTTTGGTCGTGCTCACGAACGTCTCTCCCTGTCTCTGCTACGCGCCCGTGCCCGACGATGGCGCAGCGGCGGCCTGTGCGATCGCGCGCAGGGCGAACCGCTTCAGCTTGCCGGTCTCGGTCTTGGGCAGCTGCGTCACGAACTCGATCGCGCGCGGATATTTGTAGGGCGCGATCTCGCGTTTGACATGCTCCTGCAGCTCGGCCACCAGCGCCGGGGTGCCCTCGGCGCCGGGCGCCAGCACGACATAGGCCTTGACGACCATGCCGCGGGCCTCGTCGGGCGCACCGACCACGCCGCATTCGGCGACCGCGGGATGCGTCAGCAGCGCCGCCTCGACGTCGGTGCCGGCGATGTTGTAGCCGGACGACACGATCATATCGTCCGACCGCGACTGGTACCAGAAGTAGCCGTCCGCATCCATGACGTAGGTGTCGCCGGTGACGTTCCAGCCGTTCTGGACGTATTTGCGCTGGCGCTCGTCGGCGAGATAGCGGCAGCCGGTCGGCCCGCGCACCGCGAGCCGACCCATCGTGCCCGGCGGCACGTCATGGCCCTCGTCGTCGACGATCTTGGCCTCGTAGCCCGGCACCGGCTTGCCGGTGGCACCGGGGCGGATCTCGTCCTCGACGGCGCTGATGAAGATGTGCAGCATCTCGGTGGAGCCGATGCCGTCCATCAGCTTCAGACCGGTGGCCTTGAGCCAGGCATCGAAGGTCGGCTTGGGCAGCGTCTCGCCAGCGGAAACGCATTTGCGCAACGAGGAGATGTCGCGGCCTTCGAGCTTGCCGAGCATGGCGCGATACGCCGTCGGGGCGGTGAAGCAGACGGTCGCCTTGTAGCGCTCGATGGCCGACAACAGATCGTCCGGCGACGTCTTCTCCAGCACGACATAGGAGGCGCCGATATGCATCGGAAACAACACGCCGCCGAAGCCGAAGGTGAAGGCGAGCGGCGCGGTGCCGATGAAGCGGTCGCCCTGATTGGCGCGCAGCACGTTGCGGGCGTAGCCGTCGCACACCGCCAGCATGTCGCGGTGGAAATGCATCGTGCCCTTCGGATCCCCGGTGGTACCCGAGGTGAACGCGATCAGGCAGAGATCGTCGGAGGCGGTATCGACCGCGGTGAACTCAGGGCTGACATCCGCAATCAGCGCTTCCAGCGAGTCGGGCTTTCCATTGCCCCAGTAGACGACCTGCTTCAGCGCCGGCGCGACCGCGCGCGTCTTTTCCATCTCGTCGGCGAGCTTGCCGTCGCACAGCGCCAGCGCGATCTGCGCCTTCTGGATCGGATAGGACAGCTCCTTTGCGCGCAACAGCGGCATGGTGGCGACGACGATGCCGCCGGCCTTGATGACGGCCAGATAGGTGGCAACCATCATCGGGTTGTTGGCGGAGCGCAAGAGCACGCGGCCGCCGGGCACCAGGCCGAGCTTGCTGACGAGCACGTTGGCGATCTTGTTCACCAGGGCCTGCAGCTCGGAATAGGTGTAGCTGACCTCGGTGCTGATGATGCAGGGCGCATCGCCCCGCCCTTCCTCGACCCAGCGGTCGACGAAATGCGTCACACAGTTCAGCCGTGGCGGATAGTGGAATTCGGGCCGGCTGAACACGAAGTCGGGCCACAGCTCGCGCGGCGGCAGATTGTCCTGAGCGAAGGTGTCGACATGGGCGCTATGCGCCTTTGCGCTGTCCGGAAGTTGAGCTTTGGCGGCGGCGGCCATCACAGGCTCCTGTCTGAAAGGAAAGACGCCCGGTACGTTTCAGTCCTAAACATTTTAGACTTAAAACATCTGGACGCAAGAGCCGAAGATTGTGCACTGCCAGCAAATTGTTTGAGCGTTTGCCGCGCGCAGCAGCGTCGCCTGCGACGTCCTGTCAGGCTCGCGTCAATCCTGCCGGCGCTGCACGGCTTTCTGCGCCGATCCCTTGGTCTTGGCGAGCAGCCGCATCAGCTCACGCACGTCCTTCTCCGTGAGATCGCCGAAGATGTCCGCGATCCAGGTCTCGTGCTCGGCCGCCATCTTGCGGAATTCGGCGCGGCCGAGCTTGGTCAGGCGGATCACCTGAACCCGACGATCGGTCTCCGAAGTGCGGCGATCGAGATGGCCGGATTCGACCAGGCGCTCGACCAGCCCGGTCACGTTTCCATTCGAAACCATCATGCGCTTGGAGACATCGGACAGGGTCATGCCATCAGGCGCCTTGTCGAGCTGCGCCATCAGGTCGAAACGCGGCAGGGTCACGTCGAAGCGCTCGCGCAGCCGGCTGCGGATCTCGCCCTCGATCAGGGTCGTGCAGGTGAGCAGGCGCAGCCACAGCCGCAGCTCCTCGGCATGGTCCTCGGGCAGCTCGACGGCCTTGGTCTCGGAATCAAGCGTCATGACGGAATCACTTGGGCACGTTCAGCCTCGTCCAGCGAGGCTCGCGAGTTTGACCTTCAGGACCTTCCGGGAGCAAGGAAAAACGTACCGTCCCCTGTGGCAGAGGAGGAAGGACGGTAATTCCTTTAACCTTCAAGCAATTGGCGCGCTGCTTGCATGCAGCCGAAACCGCCGTTCACCGCAGGCAGCTCGCTTGCGGGTAAGGGCGTCGTCGGACTAGGCTTGAGACCAAGCTGCGGTCTGACGCATCATCTGGTCAGGTGCAAAAAACATAAACGTGAATTTCCGCATCCGGGGGAGTTGTCATGAAAGTGAGTTCGAAGCTGGTCGGTCTCGGCGCTGGACTTGGCGTCGTCGCGTGCCTGCTGGCGCAGCCGACGCTGGCCGCCGACAAGATCAAGATCGGCGTCATCGTCACCCTCTCGGGGCCGGCCGCCGCGCTCGGCGGGCAGGTCCGCGACGGCTTCAACCTCGCGATCAAGGACCTCGGCGGCAAGATGGGCGGCAAGGAGGTCGACGTGGTCGTCGCCGACGACGAGCTGAAGCCGGACGCCGCGATCACCAAGGCCAAGGGCCTGCTCGAGCGCGACAAGGTCGACTTCGTCGTCGGCCCGATCTTCTCCAACATGCTGCAGGCGATCCACCGCCCGATCACGGAGAACAAGACCTTCCTGATCAGCCCGAATGCCGGTCCGTCGAGCTACGCTGGCAAGGAGTGCAGTCCCTATTTCTATGTGACGTCGTACCAGAACGACCAGGTGCACGCGGTTCTCGGCAAAGTCGCACAGGACCGCGGCTACAAGAAGATGTATCTGCTGGTGCCGAACTATCAGGCCGGGCGCGATAGCGTCGCCGGCTTCAAGCTCGACTACAAGGGCGAGATCGTCGAAGAGTCCTACGTTCCGCTCAACACGCTCGACTTCCAGCCCGAGCTGTCCAAGATCTCCTCGCAAAAGCCGGACGCCGTGTTCACCTTCATGCCGGGCGGCATGGGCGTGAACCTCGTCAAGCAATTCAAGCAGGCGGGCCTTGCCGACAGCGTCCCGGTGCTCTCCGCCTTCACCGTCGACGAGTCCACGCTCCCTGCGCAGCAGGATGCCGCGGTCGGAATGTTCGGCGGCGCCAACTGGGCACCGAATTTCGACAATCCGCAGAGCAAGAAGTTCGTCGCCGGTTACGAGGCCGCCTACAACAGCGTGCCCGGCACCTACGCCATGCAGGCCTATGACGCCGCGCTGCTGATCGACAGCGCCGTAAAGGCGGTCGGCGGCGACCTCAGTAACAAGGACGCCGTGGCCGCGGCGCTGAAGAAGGCCGATTTCGCCTCGCTGCGCGGCAACTTCAAGTTCAACACCAACGGCTACCCGATCCAGGACTTCTATCTGACCAAGGTCGCCAAGCGCCCGGACGGCAAGTTCCAGACAGAGATCGTGCAGAAGGTGTTCGAGAACTACGCCGACCGCTACGCCAAGGACTGCGTGGCCAAGTAAAAGCAGGGAGCGAAAACCAACATGAGCCATCCGGAAATCGCGGGCATCACCCGGGCCAATGAGGGCATCCAGGGCATCTCCTGGAACATCCTCGGCCAGATCTATGTGCCGAAGAACCGCACCGAGCACAGCTTCTCCTGGCATGCGACGTTCCCGGTCGGCACCTTCGTGCCGCCGCACATCCATCCCGACCAGGACGAATATCTCTACATCCTCGAAGGCCGGCTCGACTTCTTCCTCGACGGCGCCGAGGAATACGCCACCGCCGGCGACACGGTGCGGCTGCCGATGGGCAAGCCGCACGGCATCTTCAACAAGTCGCAGCAGACGGCCAAGACGCTGTTCTGGGTGTCGCCAACGCGGCGGCTCTACGAGCTGTTCTGGGCGATCCACAACATGCGCGAGCAGAACCCAGACGACGTCGTGAAGCTCGCCGCCGAGCACAACATCCACTTCCTGCCCCCGCCTCCGGGGGCGTGAGTCGGCCGAGACATCGGCTGTCGCACAGAATGCGGTGCACGCCCTCTCCCCGTCCTTGCGGGGAGAGGACTGGGGATGAGGGGCAGCCTCAACAACGGTGCTCGCGAGCTGACCTACGAAGCCTGCCGCGTGACCATCCGCGCGGCAAAGCCGGCCCGGCTGGCATAGCCGCGCACGATGCCCTCGCGGGCCTCGTAGTTGAGGATGGTGTTGATGTCCGTAAAACCCTGCGGCGCGAGCTGCTCGACGGCATCGATGACGCCCTCGGGCCCGCCACGACGGTTCGAGGCGACGATCTCGGCGGTCATCGGCAGCCGCTTCTGCTCATAGGCCATCAGCGCCTGGCGCGGATGCTCCGAGCGGGCCAAGGCGTCGGCGAGCGCGCGGGCATCGAGAATGGCCTGCGACGCGCCGTTGGAACCGACCGGGTACATCGGATGCGCGGCATCGCCGAGCAAGGTGACGCGACCGCTCGACCAGTATGGCAGCGGATCGCGGTCGCAGCAGGGATACTCCCAGAACTCCGGCGTCGCGCGCACCATGGCGGCGAAATCGACCTGTGGGATGGAGAAACCGTTGACATGCGGCATCAGCTCGTCGGTCTTGCCGAGCCGCGACCAGTCCTCACGCCGCGGCGGCGCAGTGTTGGCATCGCCGATGCGCACCAGCACGGCCCAGTTGGTGAGGCGGGTCGCGGGGCTCGAGCCCTCGGCGATCGGATAGATCACCGCCTTGGCGTTCAGGCCGCCGGCGATGATCATCGACCGCCCGGTCAAAAACACCGGCCAGTCGGTGGCGCCGCGCCACAGCATCAGGCCGTTCCAGCACGGCGCGCCCTCGTTGGGGAACAGCGTCTGCCGGACCTTGGAATGGATGCCGTCGGCGCCGATCAGCACGTCGCCACGGGCGGTGTGAACATGAGACCCGGTGCGGTCGAAGAAATAGGCGGTGACCCCGCCCTCGTCCTGGGTGAAGGCGCCGAGCCGGCAGCCGGTGTGGACCTTCTCCGGCCCGAGCCGCTCCACCACGGCCTGGTGGATCACGCTCTGCAGCCGGCCGCGGTGGATCGAGAATTGCGGCACGTCATGGCCGGCGTCGAGCCCGCGAGTCTCGTGCCAGACCTCCTGGCCGCGCCGAGTCAGGTAGAACAGCTCATAGGTCCGGATGGCGACTTCGTCGAGCCGGTCCAGCAGCCCGAGCTGGGCGAGCTCGCGGATCGCATGCGGCAGGGTGTTGATGCCGACGCCGAGCTCGCGGATCGCATCCGCCTGCTCGAACAGCTCGCAATCGATGCCGCGCGCCCGCAGCATCAGAGCCGTGGTCAATCCACCGATACCGCCACCAACGATGATCGCCTTCATCGCGCCCTACTCCACTCGCTCAGGACGTACCGGGCCGCAGCGTGGCACAGCGGCTTACTCCGCCGCAAGCGGCTTCGCAGCCTCGGCCTTCAGCTCCGCCCGCGTTTTCGGCTTAGCCTTAATCTTCAGCTCCTCGAAATCCTGCCGCTCCCGCACGCTGTTGCGGAAGATCTGCTCTTTGCCCGGCAGATATTGCGGCGGACAGAACATGTCGGCGCCATACCAGGCCGCGGCCTTCATGGTGAAGGCGGGGTCGACCAGATGCGGGCGGCCGAGCGCGACGAGATCGGCGCGGCCGGCGGCAAGGATGGTGTTGACCTGATCGGCCGAGGTGATGTTGCCGACGCACATGGTGGCGACGCGGGCCTCGTTGCGGACCTGATCGGAGAATGGCGTCTGGAACATGCGGCCGTAGATCGGCTTGGCCTCGCGCACCGTCTGACCGGTCGAGACGTCGACGAGATCGACGCCCGCCTCGCCGAAGGCGCGGGCGATCAGCACCGCGTCGTCACCAGCGACGCCGCCCTCGGCCCAGTCGGTGGCGGAGATGCGCACCGACATCGGCTTGTGCGCCGGCCACGCCGCGCGCATCGCGGCAAACACTTCCAGCGGGAAGCGCAGCCGGTTCTCCAGCGCGCCGCCATACGCGTCGGTCCGCTTGTTGGTCAACGGCGAGATGAAGCTCGCCAGCAGATAGCCGTGGGCGCAGTGCAGCTCGAGCATGTCGAAGCCGCAGCGCTCGCCACGCTCGGCCGCGGCGACGAAATCGGCCTTGATCGCGTCCATCGCCGCGCGGTCGAGCTCGCGTGGCACCTGGCTGTCAGGGAAGTACGGCAGCGGCGACGCCGACACGATGTCCCAGCCGCCCTGCTCCAATGGCCGGTCCATGCCGTCCCACATCAGCTTGGTCGCGCCCTTGCGTCCGGCATGGCCAAGTTGCAGCGCGAATTTGGCTTGCGAGTTGGCGTGAACGAAATCGACGATGCGCTTCCAAGCGGCCTCCTGCGCGTCGTTCCACAGACCGGCGCAGCCGGGCGTGATGCGGGCCTCGCGGCTGACGCAGGTCATCTCGGTAAACAACAGACCGGCACCGCCGATCGCGCGAGAGCCATAGTGCACGAGGTGGAAATCGCTGGGTACGCCTTCATCTGCCGAGTACATGCACATCGGCGACAGCACCGCGCGATTTGCGATCGTCATCTCGCGCAGCTTGAGCGGCTGGAACATCGGCGCGACCGGCTTCTCGACGTCGACGTCGAAGCCCTTGGCGCGAACCTGCCGCGCGAACGCCTTGTCAACCTCGGCCACGAAGTCCGGCGCGCGCAGAGTGAGATTGTCGTAGGTGATCGCTTTCGAGCGCGTCATCACGCCGAACGCGAACTGAACTGGATCGAAATCCCAGAAGCGGTCGACGTGCTCGAACCAGACCAGCGACACGTCGGCGGCATGCTGCGTCTTCTCGACCTCCTCGCGGCGGCCATGCTCATAAAGATCCAGTGCGGCCGGAATACTGGGCGCGCGCTGCATGGCGTCAGCCAACGCGATCGCGTCTTCCATCGCGAGCTTGGTGCCCGAGCCGATCGAGAAATGCGCGGTCGACTTGGCGTCGCCGAGCAGCACCATGTTGTCCTTGACCCAGCGCTTGTTGCGGATCATCGGGAAGTTGCGCCACATCGAGCGGTTGATCAGCAGCGGATGATCACCGAGGAACCAGCCGAAGATCTCCTTCATGCGGTCGGCGGATTGCCGCTCATCGAGCCCGGTCAGGCCGGCCCGCTCGAAGGTCTCTGGATCGGTCTCGAAGATCCAGGTCGAATGGCCCGTCTCGTACTGATAGGCGTGCGCGATGAACGGGCCCCACTCCGTCTCCTGGAAGATGAAGGTGAAGGCGTCGAGCGGCTTGGTCGATCCCATCCACGCGAACTTGTTGGCGCGCAGATCGACCTCGGGCTGGAAGTGATCGACGTATTTCTGGCGGAAGCGGCTGTTGATGCCGTCAGACAGGATCAGGAGATCCGCATCAGCGAATTGCGACTCGTCCTCGAGGTCGACCTCGAACTGCAGGGTCACGCCCAGCTCGCGCGCTCGCTCCTGCAGGATTCGCAGCAGCGTGCGGCGCGAGCAGCCGCAGAAACCATTGCCGCCGACCCGGTGGACCGTGCCGCGGAAATGCACGGCAATATCATCCCAGTAGGCGAACTCCTGGGTGATCCGCTGGTAGCTCGGCAGATCGTGCTTCTCGAAATTGTCGAGCGTGGCATCGGAGAACACCACGCCGAAACCGAACGTGTCGTCGGCGCGGTTGCGCTCGTAGACCGCGATGTCGGCGCCGAGCCGCTGCTTCTTGAGCAGTATCGCCGCATAGAGACCGGCGGGTCCGCCGCCGATGATCGCGATCTTCATGAGCGCCTCCGCTGGAGTGCCGAGCCAACCGAAATTATTTTAACCCTAAAATATCTCCTGGCAAGCCCCTTCGGTTCCCTCCGCTTGTCAATTGCCCTGGAAGACCGGCTTCGACTTGGCCGCGAAGGCCTCGAAGGCGCGGTTGAAATCCTCCGTCGTCATGCACAAGGCCTGGGCAACTGCCTCGGCTTCGATCGCCTCCTCGACCGACATCGCCCATTCCATCGCCAGCATGCGCTTGGTCATCGTGTTGGCGAAAGTCGGGCCGTTCGCGATCTCGGTTGCCAACACCACGGCCTGCGCCAGCACGTCGGCGGGTGCGACGATGCGGCTGAAGAAGCCCCAGCGCTCGCCCTCGTCGGCACTCATGAAGCGGCCGGTGTAGAGCAGTTCGGACGCGCGGGACTGACCGATGATGCGCGGCAGGATCGCGCAGGCCCCCATGTCGCAACCGGCAAGGCCGACCTTGTTGAACAGGAACGCGACCTTGGCACCGGTTGCAGCCAGCCTGATATCGGAGGCCATCGCAACGATCGCGCCAGCGCCTGCACAGATTCCTTCGACCGCCGCGACGATCGGCTGCGGACAGGCCCGCATCGCCTTGACGAGATCGCCGGTCATCCGGGTGAAGGCGGTCAGACCCTTGGTGTCCATCTTCACCAGCGGACCGATGATCTCGAACACGTCGCCGCCGGACGAGAAATTGCCGCCTGCACCGGCCACGATGATCGCCTTGACGTCGTCGTCGAACGCGCAGGCCCGAAAGAAGTCGGTCAGTTCGCGATAACTCTCGAAGGTCAGCGGGTTCTTGCGCTCGGGCCGGTTCAACGTCACGGTCGCGACGCGATCCTTGACCGCGAGCAGGAAATGGCTGGGCTTGTAGTCCGCCAACGGCACGGTGACGGGATTGGCGTGTCTCGACATGTCAGCTTCCTTCCTTCAAATCTTATCGTTGGGCGTTACGGTCTACACCTCGCCGCCGGCCACAGCGATCGCCTGTCCCGTGATCGCACCGGCACCGCTGCCGCACAGCCACAGCACGGTATCAGCAACTTCCTGCGGCATGATGAGCCGCCCCTGCGGATTATGCTTGGCAAGCTCGGCGATCGCCTGCTCCCGGCTGCGGCCGGTCTTCTTCATGATGTTGTCCACGCTGTCGGCGACGAGATCCGTATCGGTGAAGCCTGGGCAGACTGCGTTGACTGTCACGCGCGTCGCAGCCAGCTCCAGCGCGAGCGAGCGCGTCAGGCCGACGACAGCATGCTTCGCTGCGGTGTAGGCGCTGACGTAAGGATAGCCCTTGAGCCCTGCCGTGGACGCGACCGCAACGACGCGGCCATAGGACTTTGCCCTCATCGCCGGCAGCACTGCCTGCACGGCATGCACGACACCCATGAAATTGATGTCGATCATGCGACGGAACAGCGCGGCATCCGATTTCAGGAACGGGGCGGACTCGGCACTTCCGGCATTGGCAATCAGGATGTCGATCGGCTGGCGCGCAACAGCGGCGGCAACGGCCGCGTTCAGCGCGGCCTGATCGGCAACATCGGCAATGGCGGCGTAATCGGCGCAGCCGGCTGCGATCGCCTCATCGAGCGTTGCGCCGTTGCGCCCGACGATCGTCACGGTTGCGCCGGCAAGCTTCAGGGCTTGCGCGATCTCGCGGCCGATGCCGCGTCCGCCGCCCGTCACCATCGCATGCGCAGCTGCAGGCAATCCCGACACGCGCGCCTCCTCATCTCTTGCAATACGATCGCGGCCTCGAAGTTATTTTAAACTTCAAATTTTTGCAACAACACGCCCGAAGCGCCTTGACACCCCGGTTGCCGCGACTAGCGTTCAAGGGCCTGGAGCGAGCAGCGTAGCGGTATCAGGCATATCTCGGAGGTCTGCGTGCCTGCGTCGCAAATCACCACCACGAAGGACGGCCGCTTCGGCTACGAGGCATCGGGGGCGCCCGAGCGGCAGACCGTGGTGTTCCTGCACGGCATCGGCGGCGCGGCACGCGCCTGGCGCGGTCAGCTCGACTATTTCGGCGAGCGCCGCCATGCGGTGGCCTGGGACATGCCAGGCTATGGCCAATCCGCCCGGCTCGAGACGGCCAGCATCACCACGCTCGCCGCTGCGCTTCAAGATTTCCTGAGCCAGATCGGCGCCAAGCAGCCGATCCTCGTTGGTCATTCCATCGGCGGGATGATCGTACAGGAATGGTTGACGACGCATCCGCAGGCCGCGTCGGCCGTGGTGTTGGCTCAGACCAGCCCGGCCTTCGGCAAGGCCGACGGCGACTGGCAGAAGTCGTTCATCGAGGCGCGTCTCGGACCGCTCGATCGGGGCGCGACGATGGCGTCGCTGGCGCCGGACCTGGTCAAGGAGTTGGTCGGCGACGATCCCGATCCGCGCGGCCTTGAAATTGCAGCCTCCTGCATGGCCGGTGTACCCGAGGCAAGCTATCGCACCAGCATGCTGGCCCTGCTCGGTTTCGACCGGCGACAAGCCTTGAAGGACATCAAGGTGCCGACGCTGGTGCTCTCGGGCTCGAAGGATCGCAACGCGCCGGCGCCGATGATGGAGAAGATGGCGAGCTTCATTCCCTCGTCGGACTACGTCGAACTTCAGGGCGCCGGCCATCTCGTCAATCTCGAACGGCCCGGCGAGTTCAACGCCGCACTCGATACGTTCCTGACGACACATGCAACACCAGCGACAGCGGAGAGATGATGACGATCCCGGTCCAGAAGACGGCGATGGCCTCCGGCGAAGCCCTCGATGCGCCGATGTTCGATCCGGCCCCATATCGGCTCACGGCCGAGCAGGCCGACATCATCACACGGGCCCGGGAACTCGGACAGAGCGTGCTGGCGGGCCGCGCCGCGACCTGGGATCGCGAGGCGAGCTTTCCGACTGAGAACTACAAGGACCTGCATCGCGCGGGCCTGCTCGGCATCTCCGTTCCCAAGGCTCTCGGCGGCCTCGGCGCGGGCTACCAGACCTATGCACTCACCGCCGCCGAGATCGGCCGCTATTGCGGCGCCACCGCGCTGACCTGGAACATGCACGTTTGCTCGACCTTATGGTCCGGACCGCTCGCCGACGATCTCGACATGGACGAGGACGTCCGCGCCGAGCACGAGCGGCGGCGCGCGATCCACTACAAGCGCATCGTCGACGACGGCGCGATCTATTCGCAGCCCTTCTCGGAGGGTGGCGCGGCGGCAGCGGGCGGCGTCGCGTTCGGTACTGAGGCCAAGCCGGTCAAGGGCGGCTGGCTGGTCAGCGGCAAGAAGATCTTCGCCTCGCTCGCCGGACACGCGGACTATTATGGTGTGCTATGCACCGAGGTCAGCGAGGGCGAGAAGGCATCCCGCCGCAACACGCTCTATCTCGCGGTGCCGGCGAAAACGGAGGGCGTCTCAGTCGTCGGCGACTGGGATCCGCTGGGCATGCGCGGCACGGTGTCACGCACGCTGCTTTTCAAGGATGTCTTCGTCGAGGAGGACGCCGCCTTGATGCCGCGCGGCGTCTATTTCCAGGCGGCGATGCGCTGGCCGCACATGTTCATGACGTTGTCGCCGACCTATATGGGGCTGGCGCAGGCTGCGTATGACTTCACCGTCAGATATCTGCGCGGCGAGGTGCCGGGCATGCCGCCGGTCAAGCGGCGGATGTACCCGACCAAGCAGATCGCGGTCGCGCAGATGCAGATCAAGCTGGAGCAGATCAAGGGAATCTGGTTCCAGGCCGTCACCGAGGCGCGAGCCAATCCGAGCAAGGAGCAGGTGCTGCGCGCCTATGCGGCGCAGTACTCGGTGATGGAGGGGGCCAATGATCTGGCGGCGCTCGCCATCCGCACATGCGGTGGACAATCGATGCTGAAGACGCTGCCGCTGGAGCGCATCTATCGCGACAGCCGTTGCGGCTCCCTGATGCTGCCCTGGACCGCCGAATTGTGCCTCGACCGCATCGGCCGCGAGGCACTGTACGAGCCCGGCGAGACGGACGACTGAGCGTGGACCTCTGCAGCCTGATCGAGCGCAACGCGGCGTTCACGCCGGACAAGCCGGCGATCCACTTCGAAGGCAGGACGCTGAGCTATGCCGATTTCAGCGAGCGCATAGCGCGGACAGCGCGGGCGCTGAAATCCGAGTTCAGCGTCGGACGCGGCGACCGCGTCGCGATTTTGAGCCTCAACCGGCCGGACTATCTGGTCTTGCTCTATGCCTGTGCGCGACTCGGCGCGATCCTGGTGCCGCTGAACTGGCGGCTGGCGGTGGCCGAGCAGGTCTTCATTCTCTCGGATGCTGCCGCCAAGGTGCTGGTGCTGGAGCAGGCCTTTGCGCCGGTGCTGCCGGCGCTCGCCGAGAGCCATCCGGAGACCGTGCCGGTCGGCATCGACTTTGCGCCGTCGAGCGGATTGCAGATCGACGATCTGCTGGGCCGCGGTCACGGCGATGATCGCAACCCGCACATCGACCTCTCCTGCCCGCTGCTGATCGTCTACACCTCGGGCACCACGGGCCGGCCGAAGGGCGCGGTGCTGCGCCAGGAGGCGTTGCTGTGGAACGGGGTGATGAGCCAGCACATGCATGGCCTCACCTCCGACGATCACGTGCTGACGGTGCTGCCGCTGTTCCACGTCGGCGGCCTCAACATCCAGACCACGCCGGCGCTGCATCACGGCGCCACCGTTACGCTGCACGCCCGCTTCACGCCGGATTCGACACTGGCGGCGATCGTCAACGAACGGCCGACTTTGACCGTGCTGGTGCCGGCAACCATTCAGGCCGTCACCGAGCATCCCGATTGGAACGCGACGGACCTGTCCTCGCTGAGAGCTGTTGCGACCGGATCGAGCATCGTGCCGCCGGCGCTGATCGAACGCATCACCGCACGCGGCGTGCCGGTGCTGCAGGTCTACGGCTCGACCGAGACCTGTCCGATCGCGGTCTACACACGGCTCGGCGGCGACCTCTCGCGCGCAGGCTCCACCGGCCTGCCCGGGCTGTGCTGCGAAGCCAAGATCATCGACAAGGACGGCGACGAGCTTTCGGCGGGCAAAGCGGGCGAGATCGCCGTGCGCGGGCCCAATCTGTTCTTCGAATATTGGGGCAACGCCAAAGTCACGCAGCAGGCGATCCATGACGGCTGGTACCGCACCGGCGACATCGCCCAGCGCGATGCGGAGGGGAACTTCTTCGTGCTCGAGCGCAAGAACAACATGATCATCTCCGGCGGCGAAAACGTCTATCCGGCCGAGATCGAGCGCGTGCTCGGCGAGCATCCCGACGTCGTCGAATGCGGCGTGATCGGCCGGCCCGATCCGCGCTGGGACGAGGTGCCGGTAGCGTTCGTCGTCAAGCGCCAGGGCTGCGCGCTCGATGCGGACACCTTGCGCGCGCATCTGCAGGCGCAGCTCGCGCGCTTCAAGGTGCCGCGCGACATCGTGTTCGTCGACGACCTGCCGCGCACTGCGCTCGGCAAGGTGCAGCACCATCTGCTGCGCCAGATCGATGGCCCCAAATGATCGGCATGGAGACGCGCTCTTGAAAATTGCAGTGCTTGGCGGCGGCAACGGCTCCTTTGCAGCGGCAGGCGATTTCGCGCTCGGAGGTCACGAGGTCCGGCTGTGGCGCCGCGATGTGGACGCTGTCGCGCAGCATCGCGCGGCGGGCTCGACGATCATCGTCAAGGACGTCAATGGCCGTCATGAGGCCAGGCTGGCGCTGGTCACGACGGATATCGGCGAGGCCGTCTATGGCGCCGAGCTGATCCTCTGCCCGGCACCGGCCTTCGCGCAGGCAGCCATCGCGCACCAACTTGCGCCGCATCTCGTCGACGGTCAGGTCGTGTTCCTGCCGCCGGCGACCTTCGGCACGATGATCTTCGCGGCGGCCGCGCGTGATGCCGGCAATCAAGCCAACGTCAGCTACGCCGAGACCGGCACGCTGCCCTGGCTGACGCGCAAGCACGGCCCGTTCGAGGTCGCGATCACCATCCGGGCCAAGCGGCTGCCGGTCGGCGTGTTTCCTTCGAAGACGGCCGAGCACGCGCTGGCTGTGATCGGCCGCGCCTTCCCCGACGTGATCGAGCCCTGTGGCGACGCGCTGTCGGGCGCGCTGATGAATGCCGGCTGCATCATCCATCCGCCGCTGATCGTGATGAATGCAGGTCCGATCGAGCATTTCGAGCGCTGGGACATCCACAAGGAGGGCACGCAACCTTCGATCCGCCGCGTCACCGATGCGCTCGATGCGGAGCGGATTGCGGTGCGCGAAGCGCTCGGCTACGGCGCGCCACATTTTCCGCTGGCGCATCACTACGCCAGGGAGGGCGAGATCTGGATGTATGGCCGCGGCTCGCATGACCGGCTCACCGATTCCGGCGACTGGCGCGAGCAGCTCGTGCTGACGCAGCACCGCTACATGCGCGAAGATCTCAGGCTCGGCCTGTCGTTCCTGATCTCGGCCGCCGAGCTGAGCGGCACGCCGACGCCGCTCGCCCGCGCCTTCCTGGCCATCGGCGGTGCGATCTGCGGCGAGGATTTCGTGGCAACGGGGCGCACGCTCGCCCGCCTCGGCCTTGGTGGTCTCGACCGGACCGCGCTGCAGGCGCTGCTGCGTGATGGATTTGCTCAATGAGCGCGCGCGGTCATATCGCCTGCCTCGGCGCCGGCCGCATGGGCCGCGGCATCGCCGTGGCCTTCGCCTATGCCGGCCATCCCGTGACGATGATCGACATCAAGTCGCGCAGGCCGGAGGAGTTCGCCGGGCTCGAGCGCGACGCGCTCGGCGAGGTCGGCGCGACGTTCGCGACCTTGGCGCGGCTCGGGATGCTGCAAGCCGCCGATGCCAAAAAGCTGATGGGCAAAATCACCGTCGCGCCGGCCAGCGCGAGCGGCGATGTGCTGGCGCAGACGACCCTGGTGTTCGAGGGCGTGCCGGAGATCGTGGACCTCAAGCGCGAGGTGCTCGGGGCAGCGTCGCGCGCGGTCGCGCCCGACGTGATCATCGCCTCGACGACCTCGACGATCCTGGTCGACGATCTCTCCGGTGCGGTGGAGCGGCCTGAGCGCTTCCTGAATGCGCACTGGCTCAACCCGGCCTATCTGATCCCGCTGGTCGAGATCTCGCCGGGCCAGGCGACGGATCCCGATGTCACGGCGCGGCTGAAGGCACTGCTCGAAGGCATCGGCAAGGTGCCGGTGGTCTGCGCGGCCACGCCGGGCTTCATCGTGCCGCGCATCCAGGCGCTCGCCATGAATGAGGCGGCGCGCATGGTCGGCGAAGGGGTCGCCAGCGCCGAGGAGATCGACAAGGCGATCCGCTACGGCTTCGGCTTCCGCTACGCCGTGCTCGGCCTGCTCGAATTCATCGACTGGGGCGGCGGCGACATCCTCTACTACGCCAGCCGCTATCTCGAGGGCGCGCTCCACAGCGACCGCTATCGCGCGCCCGACGTGATCGAGCGCAACATGGCAGAGGGCCGCATCGGCCTGCGCACCGGCGCCGGATTCCTCGATTATTCCGGTATGGATGTCGCAGCCTATCGCGAGCAGCGGCTCGGCGCGCTGGTCGACATGCTGCGGCATTTCAAGCTCGCCCGGCCGCCGGTTGTGGATTGAGCACGCAGCGAGGCT
Source organism: Bradyrhizobium sp. SZCCHNR1043 (assembly GCF_032489675.1). Taxonomy (NCBI): domain Bacteria; kingdom Pseudomonadati; phylum Pseudomonadota; class Alphaproteobacteria; order Hyphomicrobiales; family Nitrobacteraceae; genus Bradyrhizobium; species Bradyrhizobium sp. SZCCHNR1043. Next base: position 250,603 of record NZ_JAUEYN010000004.1, on the reverse strand, counting down.
GATCGTCGCGTGGCGCATAGCCGTAGGGTGGGCAAAGGCGCGCAGGCGACACTGCGCGCCTCATGCTGCGCTCCATCGCGCGCCGTGCCCACCATGTCGCTCCGCATGCCTGGATGCACGGTGGGCACGCAACCGCCCTGCGGGCGGCTGCTTTGCCCACCCTACAGCGGTGTCGCTGCCGGCCCTTTGCGGGTATCAACTGCAACTGCATCAACAAACTCCGCCGTCGTCCCGGCGAGCGCCGGGACCCATAACCCCAGGGAGGAGTTTGGGGACGCGCGTCGATCATCTCGCAAAACAATGACTGCCGCGGAGTATGGATCCCGGGTCGGCGCCGCGACGCGCTTTGCGCGTCACGGCTTGCCCAGGACGACAATGGTGGGGGGATCGGATACACGGGTCAAACAGCGGGCGGCATGACGTCTCGTTCTCGCGGCGCATTTGCGCCCGAGCGTTGCGATCAGTTCGTCCCTCTTCAAATGCAGAGGGCGCAGGGAATGCCGGGTGAAGGCCTCACCCGTGGCCCGCCTGCGAAGAAGAATGCAGGCGGCAGGTACCACAGGTGCAGCCGAACACTCCGGCATTCCCTGCGCGATGGGCTTCACGCTTATACGCAGTCTCCCTGGTGCGCCGGGCTTGTTGGCCACCATGGCGACAATGCGCTTTAGGCGCATTGCGCTGGACACCAGCTTCGGGGTGTCAGGACGCTGCGACTTCACGTCCGCAATCGATCGTTCGTCGGCGCCCTCGCGAGAGGACGCTGCGATCTCTCGCGGCCATCGCTCCCCGCCTCGCGTGTCGTGACGATCGCGCGCAACGCCCCTCCGCAGTGAGGCGGGATGGCGAGAGAGAACCACAATTTCCGGAAAATGGCAAGTGAATTATTTTTTTCAGAACTCGCTCGACACAATTCTGCATCGCGGACGCTTCGCCATTGTGGGGCGACCTGCCCCTCATGTGACGGTGCGCTCCCCTCCCCCTTGCGGGGAGGGGAGTAGACTGCCGCCGTGGCGCCCACTCGCGAGCGACGACCCGGAGAATTACCCGAACACGTCCTGCAGCACGCCGTCCTTGATCACGGCCACACCGTCCAGTTCGATCGTGGTGCCCATCATCGGCAGGTCAAAATGCCCGGCCGTGTAGCGGCCGGCGAATTCGTTGGCGCCGGTGGAGAACAGGAAATTGCCGGGAACGGCGCGCAGCTCGGTGCCGTTGGTGTCGCGCTGGTCGTACATGGTCAGCGCCTCGTAACGCGCGCCGGGGTTCATGCCCCAGCCGACATGCGACACCGCATAGGCCTCGCGGTCGCCCCAGGAGGCGAGATAGGAACGCATCATCGCGGCATCGGCGCCCTCGCCGTCCAGCCCGGTGACGTAGTCGTCGCAGAGGGTCATCGTCACCGGTGAGGTGAGATAGCGCTTGAAGGTGAGGTTGATGTCGCCGGGCGCCATCACGATGGTGCCGTTGACCGATTTGCTCCTGGGGAAGCTGACGACGATGCCGCCCGGCCAATGCGCGAGCGTGCCGGGACGGTCGGTCCAGCCCCAGACGCCGACGGTGGAGGCGCCCTCCATGATCACGTCGAGATCGGTGCCGGCCTTCGAGGTCACGCGCATCCGCTTGGTGCCGCGCAGCATCTTGGCGGCGGCGCGCACCCGCTTCTCGAGCGCCGAGTCCGGCACCATGCGCTCGAGCGCCTCGGGATGCTCGTTGGAGATCACGAGAATGCGCGCGCCGGCTTTCAGGATCTCCGGCGTCTCCACCGCATGCATCAAGCCTTCGATGGTGCAGTCGACGACGAAGCCGGCCTGCTGCAGCGCTGAGACCACCGGCCCGAGCTTGCCGATCGCCTCCGACGCACCGGTCGAGCGCACCGGCACCGGATGGCGGTTGCGCGGGGTCGGCACAACGACATGGAACGGACGCGCCCCCATCCGCAACAGCGCCAACTCCGCAAGGTGGACGTTGAGGGCGCGCGACTGCGTTTCCGACAGGATCGCGGCGGTGTCACCCGCCTTGACGGCACAGCGCTCGAAGATCTCGCAGAATGCGTCGATCCATTTCGCCTCGATGCGATCCGCCAGCATGGTACGTTCTCCCGATTGTTGTTGGTGTTGTTATCAGACTGAGGGGAAGCCGCGCAGCAGATACGCGCGCAGGCCCTGCAACAGGCCGTTGAGAATGAGGCCCAGCAGCGAGATCGTGATCAGCGGCACGAACATGTCGACAGCCTGGAAGGTGCGCGCGGCGGTCACCAGCACGTGACCGAGCCCGTCGGTCGAGGTGATCATCTCGGCCAGGAACACGACGATGCAGGAGATCACGAGGCCGATGCGGCAGCCGGTCAGGATCGACGGCATCGCGGCCGGCAGCACCACCTTCCACAAGACGTCGCGCGGCGGCGTGCCGGCGGCGAGCGCCGACCAGATCAGCTTCTGCTCGACGGTCGTCGCGCCGTAGTAGGTCGACAGCAGAATCGGAAACAGCGCATCCGCGGCCACCAGCATGATCTTGGATTCGTGGCCGAAGCCGAGCAGCAGCAGGAACGCCGGATAGAGCGCGACCTTCGGCAGCGGCGCCAGCACGCGCACGATCGGCTTGACGGCGGCATTGACAGGCGGGCTCACTGCGGCGGCAATTCCCAGGGAAACACCGAGCACCACGGCGATCGCAAAGCCGGCGAACAGCCGGAACAGCGTTGCCGCGATGTCCTGCTGAAACGTGACACTGGTGAGCTGCTGGCCCATCCGCAAAAACACCTGCCCCGGCGGCGGCAGCAGGGTCGGCGGCGCATAGCCGAACGACACCAGCCCCTGCCACAGCAGCAGGACCAGCACGATCGGCGCGGCGCCAAGGAGGATGTCGTTGGAGGTGCGCGTCATGAGAAGCTCAGCGGCATGTCGAACTGCGGCTCGGACCAGCGCACCAGCCAGCGCCTGACGACCTCGAACGCCGCATCGAGGCAGATGCCCATGGCGCCGATGATGATGATCATCGCGAACACCGTGTCGTACTGGCCCATGTCGAGCGCGTTGAACAGGATGTTGCCGGCGCCGGATTGCCGCGCGATCATCTCGCTCGTCACCATCGTGATCAGCGCCAGCACGATTCCAGTGCGGCAGCCGGTGAGGATCTCCGGAAGCGCCGCGGGCAGGACAATGCGCAGCAGGCGCTCGCCGGCCGAGAGCCCCATCGCCGCGCCCGACCACAGCATCTTCTCCTCGACCGCCTTGGCGCCCTCGAAACTGTGGTAGATCACCGGAAGGCTGACGCCGAGGAAGATCACCAGCGTCTTGGAGATGTCTCCGACGCCGAGCCACAGCATGATGATCGGCATCAGCGCCGCCTTCGGCACCGGGTAGATCAGCATCAGCAGCGGGTTGAAGAAGGCGGCGGTCGACCGGCTGCGCCCCATCAGCAACCCGAGCGGAATCGAGAACGCAAGCGCCAGTGCGAAGCCGATCGCCATCCGCCGCAGCGAGGCCAGGATGTTGATCAGGGAGTCCTTGTCGGTGAGGATCGGCGGGATCGCACGCAGCGATTCCAGCGCGGTCGGAAAGCTGTCGTTCTTCAGTCCGAGCGAGGCGAGCTGCCACGCCAGCAGCAGACCGCAGCAAGCCAGCACCGGCGCGAGCGGCTTCAGCAGGCCGTTCATGACGGCAGCTCGTTGTCACCGGAATCGTCGAACATGCGCTCGATGTCGACGATGTATTTCTGGTAGCGCGGGTCCAGCAGAAGCTCCTCGCGGCGTCGAGGGCGCGGCAGGTCGATGTCGATCACCTCGCGGATGCGGCCAGGCGAGCGCGACATCATCACGACCTTGTCGGACAGGAACACGGCTTCCTCGACCGAGTGGGTCACGAACAGCACCGTCTTGCGGTCGCGCTCCCAGATGTCGAGCAGGTCGTTCTGCAGCCGCGTGCGCGTATGCGCGTCGAGCGCGCCGAACGGCTCGTCCATCAGCAGCACCTCCGGCCCGTAGGCCAGCGTGCGGGCGAGCGCGACGCGCTGCTTCATGCCGCCGGAGAGCTCCTTGGGATAGAATTTCTCGAAGCCGGTAAGTCCGACCATGGCGAGCAAAGTCCGCGCGAGCGCCTCGGCCTTCGCCGGCTTCTTGCCCTGCTGCAGCGGACCATACATGACGTTGCCGAGCACGCTCTTCCAGGGAAACAGCGCGAACTCCTGGAACACCGGGCCGCGATCGGTGCCGGGACCGCTGATCGGCTTGCCCTTCATCTTCGCCGTGCCTTTGGTGGGGCTGACGAAGCCACCGACGATGTAGAGCAAGGTCGACTTGCCGCAGCCGGAGGGCCCGAGGATGGAGACGAAGGCGCCCTCGCCGACCGAAAGCGAAATGTCCGACAGCGCGGTGTGGTCGCGGCGCGACGACGTCTTGAACACCTGCGACACGTGATCGATCTCGATGATCGGCGTGGCCGCGCGGCGGCCGAGCGGAGCGCCCGCGAGCTGGCCGGGTCGGATCGGGGTCACGCCCATGTCGGCTTCTCTTTCCGATGCAGCACGCTTAGAGGCTCCGTGATATCAGGCATGAAGACTGCCGCAGACGATCGTTTTAAACCACATCCACCGTCATTCCGGGGCAAGGCCGAAAGGCCTTGAACCCGGAATCTCGAGATTGCCTTGCGTCATGCTGAACAAGCTCGAGATTCCGGGTTCAATCCTCGAAGCGCAGCCGCTTCGCGGCTGCGCCTCGACGATTGCCCCGGAATGACGGGGACCTGGAAAGATTAGCAAGAACCCTGCCAATCGTCCCACGCGCGCCGCTCATTGCTGCTCCTGATCGAACCAGGGCCATTCGGCCGGTCCCTCATGCGTGACGGCGCCGAGCGGCGCCTGCCCGACCAATTTCGCATACTTCGCCAGCGCTCCCGCGCGGTGCCGCGGCGGCCGCTGCGTCCAGTGCTTGCGGCGCGAAGCCAGCTCAACGTCATCAAGCAGCACATCGAGCGTGCGCGCCTTCGCATCGATGCGGATCGGATCGCCGTCTTGCACCATCGCCAGCGGACCGCCGACGAAGGCTTCCGGCGAGACATAGCCGATGCACATGCCGCGGGTGGCGCCGGAGAAGCGGCCGTCGGTGATCAGCGCGACCTTCTCGCCCATGCCCTGGCCATAGATCAGCGCGGTGACGCCGAGCATCTCGCGCATCCCCGGACCGCCGACCGGACCCTCGTTGCGGATGATCAGCACCTCGCCCGCCTGATAGTTGCGTGCGCGGACCGCAGCGACGCAGACCTCCTCGTCCTCGAACACCCGCGCGCGGCCCTCGAACACGAGGTTCTTGAGGCCGGCAATCTTGATGACGGCGCCGTCGGGCGCGAGGTTACCCTTGAGGACAGCCACGCCGCCATCCGCCATGATCGGCTTGGCCGGGCTGAACACGATCTCGCCGTCCGGCGGGTTGGCCGAGCCGTATTCATCAGCCAGCGTGCGGCCCGTGACAGTGATGCAGGAGCCGTCGATGTGGCCGCTCTCGATCAGCGCGCGGATCACCACGGCGGCGCCGCCGACGTCGTAGACGTCCTTCGCCGTGTACTTGCCGCCCGGCCTGAGATTGCCGATCAGCGGCGTGCGCGCGAACACCTCACCGACATCGTCGAGGGTGAAGCGGATGCCGGCCTCATTGGCGATCGCCGGCAGATGCAGCGCGGCGTTGGTGGAGCCGCCGGTAGCCGCGACGATGGCCGCCCCGTTCTCCAGCGCCTTCCGGGTCACGATGTCGCGCGGCAGCGGGCCGCCATGCGCGAGCATCTGCATGATCAGGCGTCCGGCCTGCCGCGCGACGTGCGCGCGCTCGGCATAGATTCCGGGGATCATCGAGACGTTGGGCATCGACAGGCCCATCGCCTCCGACAGCATGCCCATGGTGTTGGCGGTGAACTGCCCGGCGCAGGCGCCGATGGTCGGCAGGCAGGTCCGCTCGATGCCTTCGAGCGTCTGTGCATCGATCTCGCCGGTCATGTAGCTGCCGACCGCTTCATACGAGTCGAGCACCGTGAGCGTCCTGCCCCGGTACTTGCCGGGCAGCGCGCTGCCGCCATAGATGAAGATCGACGGAACGTTGCAGCGGACCATGCCCATCATGACGCCGGGCAGGGTCTTGTCGCAGCCGCCGAAGCCGATCAGCGCGTCATAGGCCAGGCCATGGACCACGGCCTCGATGGAGTCGGCAATCAGCTCGCGCGAGAACAGAGAGAACTTCATCCCCTCATGGTTCATGCTGATGCCGTCGGAGACCGAGACGGTGGCGAATTCCCGCGGCGTGCCGCCGGCTTCGGAGACGCCCGTCTTCGCCGCATCGACCTGGAAATCGTGCGTCATGTTGCAGGGCGTCTGCTCGCCCTTCTGGCTAACGACGCCGATCATCGGCTTGGCGATGTCGGCATCGTCCAGCCCCATCGCGCGCATGAAGGCCCGGTGCGGAGCGCGATCGAGCCCTTCCACCGTCACACGCGATCGCAGCTTCCTCATCGACAAGGCTCCGCGTGAAGCCGCCTACTGGATCGGCGCGACGATCGTGGGATGCTTGAACTGGGCGACGTCGAGCTTCGGCAGCATGCCGGTCTCGGCGTAGATGTCGAGCATCTTCTGGATCGCCGGGAAGTTCGGCGCGGCCACCGGATCGCGGCCAAAATCATTGTCCTTCAGCAGATAGGTGTCGATCACGGCGACCGGCGCCTTCATGACCTCCGACACCACCTTCAAGGTCTCGTCGCGATTGGCGAGCGCCTTCTTCATGCCGGTCGTGATGTCGCGGACATAGGCCTTCACCAGCTCCGGGTTCTTGTCGACGAAGTCGGCGCGGCAGGCCTCGAGGATGTGGACGATGTTCGGCATCGCCTCGGACAGCGAGAACAGCTTGCGGGTGCCGCCCTTGGCCTCGGCGCGCGCGGCAAAGGGTTGATTCATATTGACGGCGTCGACACGGCCCTGGCGCAGCGCATCCTCCGACACCGCGAAGCCGACTTCGACCAGCTTGATGTCCTTGGCCGGATCGAGCCCGGCCTGCTTCAGCAGCATGTTGAACGGCCCTTGCGTGCCGCCGCCGATCACGGAAATGCCGACCGTCTTGCCCTTGAGATCGGCGATGGTCTTGATCGGGGAATCGTCCTTGACCGCCCAGTAGACCGAGAAGCCGCCCGGCTTCTCATAGACGTGCTGGGCGACGATGTAGGCCTTGAGGCCGCCGCCGACGACGCCGTTCGCGAGTGACAGCGGCGCCTGCGTGGCGCAGTCGAGCGCGCCGGCGGCGAGCGCCTGCGTCATCGGTGCCGTTCCCTGGAACTGGGTCCATTCGATGTTGTAGGTCTTGCCGAGATCCGGAAATTCGGTCGGCCGCTTCATCATCCAGTATTTGGATTCTTCCGCCGGGATGGTCCAGCCGACGCGGATCGTCTGCTGTGCGAATGTCGGCCCCGCGCTCGTCACCAAAGCCATCGCCGCGAGTGCCGCCAGCATCAACCGTTTCCGCATCACGCCCCTCCGCCCTTTCAAAAAGGAACCTCGCGGAGAATGTTTCATGTCTCAAATATCTGTGCAAGCGCGGAAAACGCCCCGCCTTTGCCTGCCCCATGGGCAAGCCCGCTTTGCAGCGCGACAAGGCCGGGTCATCGTGAAACGCCCCGCGGTCCGTGTGCCGCGGCGCGGTCGACAACGCAAGGTCGCACGCTCCAGGGTGGCGAAAGTGGCCGTTCAGCCGACTGGCGTCGCCGCGTCGCACGCGCTAGGGAGAAGCCCCGAATTGACCTTTTGAGGAGTTCTTCGATGTCGATCCAGCGTTTCGAAATTGGCCCGCGCATGAGCCAGGTCGTCGTTCACGGCAATACCGTCTATCTCGCGGGAGTCGTCGCGCAGAAGACGGCCGGTGAAAGCGTCACCAAGCAGACCGAGGAGATTCTCTCGATCATCGACGGCCACCTCGCCAAGGCCGGCACCGACAAGTCGAAGCTGTTGTCCGCGACGATCTACCTCACCGACATCAAGACCTTCGGCGAAATGAACGCCGTGTGGGATGGCTGGGTCTCGGCCGGCAATACCCCGGCGCGCGCCACGGTCGAAGCCAAGCTGGCTGCGCCGCAATACACCGTCGAGATCATGGTGATCGCGGCGAAATAGGCGCGCTGGGTCGCCGCGCACTAGTCAGTGTCGCGGCGACCAGTATTGCGATTGAGCGGACCACGCCGCTCGCGCATGAGCCCTTCCGGAAGCACCGGCTCGGTGCCGGGCAACGGCTCGGCCCGCACGTCGGCGCCCCACTGCTCCTGCTGGCGGGGCGTCGTTTTGTCCTTGACCTGGTGCGACTGCGGCAGACCGTCCTTGCTGACGGGGTCGTAGGCGCCGGAGCGCAGGTCGCGGGTGTCTCTGCCTGTCATGATCTTTCAACAAGCGGTGTCCAGCATTCGTTCCTGATCGCCGGCATGGAACAGATGCCCTCCTGCCGCCGCAGGACCAGCCACGGTCAGGACTGCGGCCGCAGCGGCGCGCCCTCGCGGACGCCGTCGACCTTCACGGCCAGCCGTTTGATCTTGTCGTAAAGCGTCTGCTTCGGAATGCTCAGCAGCGCCGCAGTCGCCGGCACGTCGCCGAGCTTGCGGCGCAACGCATCCTCGATGATCGAGCGCTCGATGTTCTCCAGCTGCCGTGGCAGCGACAGCTCCGAGGCCGCGGCGCCCGAGCGGTCGAGGACCTTGCGGTCGAGCACACCGAGCACGAAGCGGTCGGCGACGTTGCGCAGCTCGCGCACGTTGCCCGGCCATGAGTAGCCGAGCAGCAGCGACATGGTCTGCTCGTTCACGATCGGCGCGTCGCGCTCGAACCGCTTGGCAGCCTCGAGGGTGAAGTGCTCGAACAGGATCGGGATGTCCTCGCGGCGTTCGCGCAACGGAGGCAGCTCGATGAACGCGACGCCGAGACGATAATACAGATCGGCGCGGAACAGCTTCTGCTCGCTGAGCTCGAACAGATTGGCCTTGCTGGCCGCCACCACGCGGCAATCCACCGCCACAGGCTTGTTGGAGCCGACGCGCTCGACCGAGCGGTCCTGCAACGCCCGCAGCAGCTTCACCTGCACGCTGAGCGGCATGCTCTCGATTTCGTCGAGGAACAGCGTGCCGCCATGGGCATATTCGATCTTGCCGATCCGCTGCTTGGTCGCGCCGGTGAAGGCGCCGGCCTCGTGGCCGAACAATTCGCTCTCGACCAGCGACTCCGGCAGGCCGCCGCAATTCACCGCGACATAGTTGCCGCCGCGCCTGGCGCTGTGAGCGTGCAGGCAGCGGGCGACGACGTCCTTGCCGGTGCCGGTCTCGCCATAGATCGTCACGTCGACATTGGTCGAGGCCAGGGTCGAGACCAGGCGGCGCACCTCCTGGATCTGCGGCGAACGCCCGAGCAGGCTCGCCTCGATGCCCTGGCGGTCGGCGAGCGCCGAGCGCAGCGCGCGGACTTCGAGCGTCAGGCGGCGCTTGTCGAGCGCGCGGCGCACGACGGAGACGAGTTGCTCCGACGAGCACGGCTTCTCGATGAAGTCATAGGCGCCGTTGCGCATCGCTTCCACGGCCATCGAGATATCGCCGTGTCCGGTGACCAGGATGACCGGCAGGTCCGGATCGAGCCGGTGCAGCTCGGACAGCCACTCGGTGCCGCTCTTGCCGCGCAGCCGCACGTCGGAGACCACCACGAACGGCATGTCGGCGCGAACGGTCGTGCCTGCGGCTTCGGCGGAGGCGAACGGCGTGACCGAGAGCCCGGCGAGCTGCAGCGCCTGGACGGCGCCGATGCGGACATCCTCGTCGTCCTCGACATAGATCACGCCGACCGGTTGCTCAGGAGTCATGCGGGAACCTCTTCAATCGGCAAGCGGCAGCAGCACAATGAACTCGGCGCCGGACGGTTCGAGATTCCGCGCCCGCAGCTCGCCGCCGAACGACCGCGCGATGTGATTGGCGATCACGAGCCCAAGTCCGAGACCCTTGCCGGCCGGCTTGGTCGTCACGAAGGGCTCGAACAGGCGCGGCAGGACATCGGCGGCGATCGCTGGGCCGCTGTTGGCGATGGTGATGCGGCACTGGCCCTCCTCACGCACGGCGCGGATGTGGATGGACTTCCGCGCGGCGCCCTCGACGGCATCGAGCGCGTTGGCGATGATGTTGCAGAGCAGTTGCTCGAGCCGGATCTGATCGGCCCTGACATGAAGCTCGGGCGCGAGATCTATGGTGACGTCGACATTGCCGTCCTTCACCCGCGCGCCGAGGATCTTGAGCGTCTCGGACAGCGCCTGCTCGACCGAGACGGCATCGAGCGGCGCGTTCGATTTGTAGGCGAACACGCGCAGCTGGCCGGTCAGGCGCGCCAGCCGGCGGACCAGCTCGCCGATGCGGATGAGATTGCCGCGGGCCTCGCCGATCATGCCGCGATCGACGAATTGCACGGCATTGTCGGAGGCGGTCTGCAGCGCCGCCAGCGGCTGGTTGATCTCGTGCACCATGCCGGCCGACATCTGGCCGAGCACGGCGAGCTTGCCGGCATGGACGAGTTCGTCCTGCGCGGCGCGCAATTCGGCGGTGCGCTCCTGCACCCGCATTTCCAGCCTGTCATTGGCGGCCTGCAGCGCGGCCTGGCTCGCCAGCCGCTGCCGGATCTCGCGGCGTCGCTGCGCCAGCAGGCCGAACGCCAGCAGCGCCACGATGCTGGCGAGACCCGAGAGCGTGCCGATGATCAAGGCCGTCCGCCGGATCGGCGCCTCGTCGTCGAGCAGCAGCAGCTGCCATTGCCGCCCGTTGAGCGGACGCTCGTCGACGCTGTAGACCGCGCCGCGCTCGGTCGCGACCTGGCCGCCGCGATCGGTCCTCTCCATGAAGCTCCAGCCGAGCGGCGCGAGGCTGGAGCTGCCATAGGGCTTGGACGTCGCGATCTCCTCGAGCGCGTCGGCCGAGAGCGGCGTCAACGGGCGGAAACGCCATTCCTCGCGCGAGGCGAGAATGGTGACGCCGCGGGCGTCGACCAGCAGCATGTCGGCACCGCGGTTGCGCCATTCGCGCTCGAAGGCATCGAGATTGACCTTGACGACGGCGACACCGATCGTCCGTCCCTCTTGCTTGACGGCATAGGACAGGTAATAGCCGGCGCGCGCGCTGGTGATGCCGATGCCGAAGAACACGCCGCGACCGGTCGCCAGCGCCTGGCGCATATAGGGGCGGTAGGACAGGTTGCTGCCGACCGGCGTTCCCGGCTGATCGAAGTCGGCGGCGGCGATCGCATCACCGGCGACGGTGAGGACATAGAGGTTGTCGGCGCCGGCCAGCAGGTTGATCGACTTCAGATGCAGGCTGACGCTCTGCTGCAGCGCGCGATCGTCCGGCGTGCCGAGCAGCCGGAAGACATCGGGCGAGGTCTCCAGCAGCGAGGGCAGATATTCGAAGCGCGAGAGGTAGCCGTCGAGCTGCGCGGCCTCGACCGCCAGCCGCTGCTGGGCCGCGGCGTGCCGCTGATCGAGCCCGCGGGAAAAGGCAATGGCATAGCCGAGCCATGCCGCGACGCCGACCAGCGCAGCCGCCATCACTCCGCGAGCGACCCAGCCCGCGCGCCTGCCGACCACCGCGGTGACGTCGGGATGTCCCTCGAGGCCGATCCGGAATGGAAGGTCCGTCATTCCCTTTTCCAGGCCCATCACGTTCCAGGCCCATCACTTCCCAGGCCCGTGTACCGGGCCGCGGCTGCCGTATCCGTAATTGTGCTGCAAGTCTAAGGTCTTGCCGGGCAATAGGCGACAACAAAATCGGCCGGGCCGACGCCAAGGCGCCCTCGTCAGTGCAGCTTGACGTGCGGCTCGGTGCGGCGGGTGATCAGGCGCGCCAGCGTGTCCAGCGACACCTTCGCGAGCCCGTGCAGCGCGTATTCGTGCATCTTGTAGAGCGACAGATACATCATCCGCGCGAACAGGCCTTCGAACACCAGATTGCCGCCGACCAGCGCGCCCATCATCGAGCCGACCGTGCTGAACTCGCCGAGTGACACCAGCGAGCCGAAATCGTGATAGCGGTAGTCCGCCAGCGGCTCGCCTCTGACGAAGCGCGGAATCTGCTTGTAGAGATGCGACGCCTGCTGATGCGCCGCCTGCGCCCGCGGCGGCACGTTGCCGCGCTCGCCCCAGGAGCAGGCCGAGCAGTCGCCGATCGCGAAGACGCGCTCGTCGCGCGTGGTCTGCAGGGTCTGCCTGACCACGAGCTGGTTGATGCGGTTGGTCTCCAGGCCCGCAATGTCCTTCAGGAAGTCGGGCGCCTTGACGCCCGCGGCCCAGACGATCAATTCGGCCGGGATGACACGGCCGTCGGCAAGGCTGACCTTGTCGGCGCCGACCTCGGCGACCTTGGCGCCAACCAGGACCTCGACGCCGAGCTTTGCGAGCAGCTTCTCGGTCTCACGCGAGACCCGCTCAGGCAATGCCGGCAACACCCGGCCCGCGGCCTCGATCAGCGTGATCCTGATGTCCTTCTCGGCGTCGACCTGGTCGAGACCATAGGCCACCACCTCGCGCGTCGTGCGATGCAGCTCCGCGGCCAATTCGACACCGGTCGCGCCGGCGCCGATAATCGCGACCTTCAGCTGGTGCGGCGCGATCGGCGACGACTGCGAATGGACGCGGATGCAGGCGTTGACCATGCGCTCGTGGAAGCGCCTGGCGTCGCGCTGCGATTCCAGCTTGATGGCGTGGTCGACGACGCCGGGCGTGCCGAAATCGTTGTTCTGGCTGCCGATGGAAATGACGAGCACGTCATAGGGGATGGTCCGCTGCGGCGTGACCTCGCGCCCCTCGGCGTCGAGGTAGGGAGCCACCAGCACCTCGCGCTTGTCGCGGTCGAGGCCGATCATGTCGCCGATGCGGTAGTGAAAGCCGTGCCAATAGGCCTGGGCGAGATAGTCGACCTCGTGCGCGGAGATGTCCATGCTGCCGGCCGCGATCTCGTGCAGCTTCGGCTTCCAGACATGGGTACGGTTGCGCTCGACCAGCGTGACGTCGAGCTTGCCCTTGCGGCCGTATCTGTCTCCGAGCCGGGTCGCGAGCTCCAAGCCGCCGGCGCCACCGCCGACGATCACGATGCGAGGAACACCAGACTGCGCAACGGCCATCATCCAATCTCCCCGAGGGTGACCGCGGCGCGACGGAATGACTGCGATGTCACTCCGGCTGCGTCATCACTTCGGCACCGCCGCCCCAGCCAGCGCGACCATGTTCACGATACGCCGTATCGTCGCGATGGTCAGACCATGCCGGCCTTGCGGCACCAGGCAGGATGCCTCCACGGTAAACCCCTGCCCGCCGCCACCTTAGCAGATTATCCGAGATGTTGGCGGCATCGCGATTGGGCAGGGCCGCGGCCGGCGCTACCGACGCTGGAATGCGACAGCAGCGCCCACCGCGACCGCAGGCCTATCCCGTGGTGACTGCGACTTCGACATCGGCGGGATCGATATCGCGATCGAGCGCGATGCGCAGCTTGTCGCGATCGAGCTCGCCTTCCCACCACGCCACGATCACGCAGGCGACGCCGTTGCCGCACAGATTGGTCAGTGCGCGGCACTCGCTCATGAACTTGTCGATGCCGAGCACGATCGCCATGCCCGGAACGAGCTCCGGCCGCACAGCCGCAAGCGTTCCGGCCAGGGTGATGAAGCCGGCGCCGGTGATGCCCGAGGCGCCCTTCGAGGTCAGCATCGCGACCAGCAGGATCGTGATCTGCTCGCCGAAGGAGAGGTGAACGTTCATCGCCTGCGCGATGAACAGCGTCGCCAGCGTCATGTAGATGTTAGTGCCGTCGAGATTGAACGAGTAGCCGGTCGGAACCACCAGGCCGACGACCGGCTTGGAACAGCCGAGCCGCTCCAGCTTCTCCATCATCTGCGGCAGCGCGCTCTCGGATGACGAGGTGCCGAGCACGATCAGCAGCTCGTCCTTGATGTATTTGAGGAACTTGAAGATCGAGAATCCGGCGATGCGGGCGATGATGCCGAGCACGATCACGACGAAAGCGAGTGACGTGAGATAGAAGGTCGCGATCAGGCCGGCGAGGTTGCCGAGCGCCTGCGGCCCGTAGCGACCGATGGTGAAGGCCATGGCGCCGAAGGCACCGATCGGAGCGGCCTTCACCACGAGGGCGATGACGCCGAAGATCGCGTGCGCGGCGTCGTCGATGAAGGCGCGCATCGTATGGCCGCGCTCACCGAGCGTCATCAGGGCGATGCCGAACAGGATCGAGAACAGCAGCACCTGCAGGATATCGCCCTGCGCGAACGCTCCGACCACCGTGTCCGGGATGATGTGAAGCACGAAGTCGACCGACTTCATCTCGCTCGCCTGCTTGGCGTAGTTGGCGACGGCGGCGGTGCCGGCGTTGCTCTGGCCCTGGAACCCTGCCCCCGGCTGAATGAAATTGCCGACGATGAGCCCGAGCGCAAGCGCGAAGGTCGAGACGATCTCGAAATAGATCAGCGCCTTGACGGCAACGCGCCCGACCTTCTTCACCTCGGAGACGTGCGCGATGCCCGACACGACGGTGCAGAAGATGACCGGCGCGATCACCATCTTGATCAGCTTGACGAAGCCGTCGCCCAGCGCCTTGATCCATTCGTTCTTGCCGAGCTCGGGCCAGAGCCAGCCGACGATGACACCGAGCACGATCGCGAACAGGACCTGCACATAGAGGACCCGGTAGAACGGCTTCTGCGGTGGTGCCGCGGCCGCTGTGGTGGTTGCAGACATCGTATCTTCTCTCCCTGATCTTACTCGGTCTATCTCTCTGGTCTGCCTATGACCCGCTTCCGCGCCGGCTCCATTGCATGCCGGAGCAACGTCATGCGTCCGGACGCGGGCCGGGCCGGGGGGCGGACCCGCGAAGCTGCGCAGGCGGAATCGCCTGTCGCCGGATCTCAGGTGAGGGATGGGCTGTGGGCTGGCATCCGGACGTCCCTCGCATCTGTTGTTCTGGAGCTGGCGCTCGTTTGGCGGCTCATTAAGCAGCAATCGTGCCAGCGGAGCGGCGCAGCATGGGGCGCCTGCATGTCCTTCAGTTTGCTACGATTTGTGAACCATCACGCGGCGGGCGGTCAAGGCACAGCGCGCGGTTTGTCTGGACTTCCGGAATTTTGCCGTCGCAGGCACCCGAAACATCGGACGTACCGGCGACATTGTCCCACGGGCGATATCCAGCCCTGCCTGTCGGGCGCTCGACCTGGCTGGGGCGGGAGGGATCGAACCTCCGAATGGCGGGATCAAAAGCTACGGGCGTCCGCTGTAAATCAACGCCAATTCTGAATTTGGCGCAGATTCTAGCCCTAGTACCCGGCGGACAGAACCTGGGATGTGGCGGTTCCGGCATCGACTGCGCCACGCTGTCCATCCGCAATGTTGGCCGAGACCAACTGCATTCCCGCCGCCGCGTGCTGGACATTGCGCGAGATATCCTGCGTGACAGCGCCCTGCTGCTCCACGGCCGATGCGATCGTCGACGAAATCTCCTGCAGCTTCTCGATTGTGATGCCGATCTCGCGGATGGCACCGACCGATTGCTGGGGGGCGGACTGGATGCTCGAGAGCTGCTGGCCGATCTCGCCGGTGGGCCGCGTCGTTCGCGACTTTGACATGGCCGGCAGCCGGAAAGAAGGACGCAACGGCGGCTCCCCTTGGTCAAAGCTCGCGGACCCGGCGAGGATGCGCCTTCGTATGCCATGCCCAGGCTGACCTGATGATCGTATGCAGGTCCGATCGCAATGGGCGGAACTGGAGATCGTCGTTGGCAGCTGTGGGGTCCGCCACCAACGTGGACGGGTCACCGGGGCGACGATCCTTCATCGTTGTGGGCGGCGCAGAACCGGTTTCCCGCTCAATGGCGTGCAACACCTCTTTGACCGAATAACCCTTGCCGGTTCCGAGATTGAACGCTCGTCCGACAATTTTCCTTTCGTTTCTCATCAAGGCATGGATCGCCCTCACATGCGCATCTGCCAAATCGCTGACATGAATGTAGTCCCGGACTGCCGATCCATCGGGAGTATCGTAATCATCCCCGTAGACGGCGAACTCATCCAGGTGTCCCTGAATGACCATCAGCGCCCGCGGAATCAGATGAGTTTCGGGGTCCCGAAGTTCGCCGATGAGCCCGCAATCATCTGCCCCGCAAGCATTGAAATAGCGCAACCGAATCGCGTTGAACCCATATGAAGCCTCGAAGTCCCCGATGATCTGCTCGGCCATCCATTTCGATCTGCCGTATGGATTTACGGCATGCCCTGCTTGGGCTTCTCTGATGGGCATCCTAGGTACTTCGCCATAGACTGCGCCGGTGCTCGAAAAAACAATGTTGGAGCATCCGGCCTTGCGCATGGAGTCGAGCAGCGTCAGCGTGCCGACCACGTTGTTACGATAATATATGTGAGGATGCGATACAGACTCACCCACCAGGCTCGATGCCGCCAAATGAATAACGGCCTGGATCTCAAACTCCCTCAGCGCTGCAACGAGGCTCCGTTCGTCCAGGATGTCCCCCGTAACAAGAGGTCCCCAGTTCACAAACGATCGATGGCCGATCGCAAGGTTGTCGTAGCAGACAGGCTCAAATCCAGCTTCCCTAACTGCCTTGCAACAATGTGCCCCGATGTATCCGGCTCCGCCCGTAACAAGAATCCGCCGCCCAGCACCCATGCAAGAACTCGCTTTCTTCAGCCGCAACCTTCCCGCCTCGCAACCTCAACCAATGCGATCAAATATCGACACGACACCTTTCGATCGATACCATGGGTTATCGTTGTGGTCGACCGGCTTGCTCGAGTCCCGCTCATTCGGGTGACGGCCTCCAACGTGCTGCAGTCGTCGTAGCGATCCACTCAAGGCAACGATCCGGCCAGTTTGCGACCTCGCCGCCATGAATTCCGAGGCCAAAGCCATGGCCGCCGTGATCACAGATCATGGCCTCCACAGGCACGGCCGCCGCGCGCAGCGCCTCAAGATAGACGAAGCTATTCTCTGGCTTGGCGACGGTGTCGTCCCGAGCGTGAACGACAAATGTCGGACAGACGCCTGGCGTGACGGCCCGCTCAAACGAGTAACGTCCGGCCACGGCATCGGATGGAGACTTCCCGAGCAGGGCCTTGCGTGATCCAGCATGGGTAATGGCTCGATCCATTGAGATTACGGGGTAGACCAGGATGGCAAAGGCCGGCGATCCCGCCGACCGCGAGGCCCATGCCACCATATGCCCGCCGGCCGAGAAGCCCATGGCGCCGATCCGATCGGAGCGGATCCCCCACACCGTCGCATGGGCGCGCGTCACTGCCAGCGCTTCGTCGAGATCGGCCATCGGCAACGGCAGGGCGGTGTCCGCCCGATCCGATTGCGGCAGCCGGTATTTCAGGACAAGGCCGGCGATGCCCCGCGCCGCCAGCCAGCGCGCGACGTCATGACCTTCCTTGTCGATGGTGACGCCGGCATAGCCGCCGCCCGGACAGATGACGATCGCCGTTCCGGTCGCGATCCGCCGCTCGGGGAGGAACACCGTCAAGGTCGGCCGGCCGACGACGCGCACCGACCGGTCGGGACGACTGACGCCACGCTCTTCGATCCGATCGGCCATCGCCGATCCGCCGTTCCTGGTGCCCAGCGCCAACTCGATCGGCAGCCGCCCGTCGCCCGTCGTCGTCCACGACGATCCCATCTGCAGGACCCCGCGCAGAACATGCTCGACGCCCTCGATGGCTGGCAGCGCCAACGTCTTGGCAGAAGATGTTTTGGCTGAAGACGCCACTGCATCCAAGCCCACAGCGGCATAGCGGCCACGAACCAGCCGCACGAGGCGCGCAATGCCGGGTTGGGGACTGTCCGTCACGACGGGAATGCCGAACAGGACGCCCAAAACGGCGCCCCAGTTCGCACCGCGCGACGACGGCGCGTAGAGTGCCGCGGGCCGACGGCTACGCAACTGCCAGGCCAGCCGCATCAGGCCGGAGAACCGCGTGAGTCCGGCCGGCCAGAGTTCCGGCGCAAACCAAGTGGGATCGAAACCGTCGCACAAGGTGGCGGCTCGCGCCAGCGATGCCGCGTCGGCATCGTCGAACAGAATTGCCAATCGGAACGGTGTGGGCGCCTTCATCGCCCCGGCCGAAGCGCACGTTGTGCTGTTCATCGCGTCCGCAGACCGTCAGACCACGTCGGCGAAGCCGCGCTTCGTGCGCATGAAGAAAGCATAGCCAGCAACAGCGACAACGACGCCAGCGGCGAACATCGCGCCCAGCCTCCCCCATTCCGGCGCAAGCCCCAGCACGGCGACCTTGCGCGCATCATCGACCAGCGCAGCAATCGGATTGAGATCGAACAACCATCGGAATTCCGAGGGGACACTGCTCAGCGAATAGAAGATCGCGCTGGCAAACATGAGCACTGTCAGCAACAATGGCACCATCGCGTTGAGATCCCTGACAAACACGCCGAGACTGGACAGCAGCCAGCTCAAGCCCAATGCAAAGCAGATCAACGGCGCGACCACGAGCGGAAGCAGCGTCGCCGTGGCCGGAACCGTACCGTGCGCCAGCAGGACGCCACAGAAGAATGGGACGAAGCTGACGATCATCTGCACGAGCGCGGCCGCCACGGCCGACAGCGACAGAATCTCCAGCGGGAAAACCACCTTGGTGACGAAGTTAGGTTTCGAGACGACCAGAGCGGGCGAGCGTCCGACCGCCTCGGCGAAGAAATCGAATAGGATCAGCCCGCAGAACATCGAGAGCACGAAGTCCAGCTTGCCCGCGCCACCGCCGAGTTGCGGCTGCAGGATGAAGCCGAAGACGACCACATAGACAGTCAGCATCCCCAGCGGCCGCAACAGCGACCAGACAACGCCCAGATACGAGCCGCGGTAGCGCGCCAGAATATCCCGCAAGGTAAACTGCCGAAGCAGCGTGCCGTGCGCGACCAGTCTGCGCACGATTTCCCACGGCAACAGCAGTTGCGGCCAGGAAAAATGATCTCGCGATTGCTGCACGGCCGCCATGTTACGTCGCCCCCGCTACGAAACCATAAGTATCAACAAGTTTGACAGTAGCGCCAAACGAGTGCAAGCAAATAGCTGAATTTCGCAAGCCGACAGCGACGATTCCGTATCCTTCTCAGGCACAGCGCTCATGACGACCGAGCATCAGGATCGCTTTCCGCCTTGGGCTCTGGCGCTCTTGACCTTCGTCGGATCAGCGCTGATCGCGTTGCCCTCGTTTCCCGGACGGATGAATGCCGATGCGCTCGACCTGTATGGCCAGGCACTCGGCGACCGCTTTCACGACTGGCACGCTCCTCTCGTGGCCTGGCTGTGGAGAACGATCGGCGCCTCTCCGTCCCTGGTCGCGGGGCATACCACGCTGATCGTCTTCGCGATCGTTTATGCGGTCGTCCTCACCTTACGCGCCAATGGCCTTTCGTCGCCGGCGGCGTTGCTGGCCGCGTTCGGATTCGCGTTGTTCCCACCCGTACTCAACCACCTCGTTGCGGTCTCGAAGGACACCTGGGTGGCCGCGCTATTCGTCGCGACCTTCGCGATGTCCTCGGCGGCCGCGCCAACCAGGCTCGTCCATACGCGCGCAGCCCTGATTGCGCTCGCGCCATCGATACGCCCGGAGACCGTTCTCCTGCTGCCGCTGTTCATTTGGGGCGAGTACGTCCTGGCCGGACGAAAATTGCTCCCCGCCGCCCGCTTCGCCGGGGTCTTGCTCCTCACCGCCGCCGCGCTAGGCCTGTTCGTCGCAAAAGTCGTCAAGCCTGAAGCCCGGCATGCCGAGGGCGGGATCTTTCTGTTCGACCTCGCCGGCATTTCGATCCGGACCGATCAGCTCTTGCTGACTCCCGCGAGCTTTCCCGCCAACGATCTTGCTGTGCTGCAGCGGCACTACTGGAGCGACAGCCTGTCTCCGATCGCATGGGCGAATCCCGAAAGTGAAATGGTGCGGTTCGTCGTCGGCGACGACTTGGCAGAACTGCGTCGCCGCTGGGAGAGCGCCGTTGTGGCCTATCCGCTCGCATATCTCGACACCCGCAGCGTCATCGTGCGCGAGTACCTGCGCGGGCATTGGACGTACCATCCCGGCATCGATTCAAATCCTCGTATTCACCTCTTTTGGCCGAAGGCGAACGGAATGGTGAATGCCTATCTCGATGCCGCGCCTCAATGGCTCTCCAGCCATTGGCTCCCGATGATCGGAGCCGTCGTCCTTCTGGCGGCCATAGTGCGGCTGAAGCTGCATCGGCGTCGACCGGAGTGGATCGTCTATCTGGTCGTGGCTTTCGCCTATCAGGTCATGCTGCTTCCCCTCATCGTCGTACCGGATTATCGGTTCGGATATGCGGGCGTGATCCTGTTCTTCCTGATCCTTGGGTTGACGTCGCGCGATCTCGCACTGATGGAACGAGCGCGGACTGTGGGCGATGACCATGGGACCAAGGCGGAGGGCGCCGCCGGCGGGCTGGCCGCGCCGGCGGCGACGTCCGCGGGATTACCGGGTCAGAAGCCAATAGACCGCGCGCTGCACCGGTGAGCCGCGACGATTGCGGCCGGCATGCCAATAATCGTGCCGGAGCACCCATCGGAACGACTGCGGTCGCGCCAGCATCCGCAGGCTGTGCGGATAGGCCAGCAGTCGTCTTGCGTATACGGCACCGAATCCTTCTCCATGCGGAATATCGCCGACATGACGCGCCTCGGCTTCGGTCGGATACTGCAGGAAGCGCTTCAATTGCGCCGCCGCCGCGTCCTTGGACAAGGCGAGGTCCGGAAACCGGACCTTCAGCGCCAGATAGTCGTCGACGAATTGCATCGCCCCTTGTTGCATGCGCACGATACTCTCGACCCTGTAGGGCTCGAGATCGGTGGACGCCCTAACCGGAAAATAGTTGCCGTCGGCGTCGCGCTCCATACGAACGATCGTCCCCTCCGTCGCCGAAAACAACAATTCGACGACTTCGACCCCCTCCCAGATCAAGCGCCGGTAGTCGTCCGGTTCGCCCCGCCGGAAAAGATAGGCGTCGTGGGGATATTTCTCGTCGGGCAGAACGATCTCGTGCGCGAACCCATATGTGCCGAGGTAGAGTCCGGTAATCTCCGGGCAATCCCCCCTCTCACGCAGCATATCGGTGATCGACCGCTGCATCGTACCATGCCACCCGACGTCGATCAGGCCAACGCGACGGCCCCCCACCAGACCGGAAGCGCTCAAATAGTCCAGCAGAACCTCACGTTCCTCACACGCGTTCTCGCAGATCGGTCCTGCAAGCCCGAGGAACAATTGCCGCAGGCGTCCATAGTCCGCTTCCGTCTTGACCTCGTGGTCGGGGCCGCTAAATCCAGCCGCACCGAAAGCTCCCTGATGTTTGCGCCAGTCGACGCCAGCGCGCTCGATGAATTGCGCCGCTGTAAGCACCGATGTCCCGCCCGACAGAAACCGGATGACATCCTCATTGAGGTCCTTGATCGCCGCCACGTTAAGCGCACGCCTCGAACCATAAAGATAGTGCGTCTCTTTGACCGCTCCATCTGTCGCGGCGGCCAGCTTGTCATAGACCTGCTGCATCACGAGCCCTTCACGGGCCAGGAAATACAGGGCGTCCAAGCGGCGCGCCTTAGCCTGCTCAATCAACCATTCCGTAAAGCCGACAAACAGCGGACCGGCCGTTACATAGCCGAAATCCTCCCAAAAGCTCTCCTCGCGCGAGACCGGCACGGCGTCCCGCCTTGCATGGGTGATCCGGTTGGCGATCAGCCCCTGCGCAACCGACCTTGCCGCAGATACAGGCTCCGATGTCTTCCACACCTTCGAGGCGCGGTGAGAGCTCATATACGCGTCCATGCAGCGCCGGTAATGCCAGGTCGACATTCCATGCTTCCGTCCCATCTCGATATCCGCGCGGATGTTGTCGCCGATGTGGAGCCAGCGCTGACCTTCACCGGGCAGGCGCGCTCGCGCTTCGGCATGGAGCTCGCCGGTTGACTTCGTCTTCTTCGAGACCGACGAAACCAGTAAGGCTTCATAGCCGTCATAGCCGGCATTCCGCAGCAGGTCGGCAATCACCTGCTTCGGAAGGTACGAATCGGAGATGAAGGCGATTCGCTTGCCGCGATCGCGGCACCAGCGATAGGCATCATGAATGAACGGATTGCGCCGGCAGACGTCGAGCTCCGCCTCGATCTCCATTTGAGCAACGGCCTTAGACAACTCCGAATCGATAGCCAGGGACTCGGAAAGGGTGTCGTAGATTTCGTCCAACGTGACTTCCCGGGCACGATGGCTTTGCCAGGCGCGTTCGCGCGCCAACCGCTCCGCATCGCGCCGCGCCGCCGCGAACTGAATTGAATCGGCGCCGAGCCTGCGGCGCACAGCCGGCTCCATCAACAGAAAGAGATCATCGGGCTCCGCCAACGCGCGAAGAATCGACGTATCGAAGACGTCGAATGAAACGACGTCGGCGTCATCAAGTCTGGATTGGAGTTCCGCGTCCATGTCGCTTTGCATGCTCAATCGAATTTTCTTCGGCGAAAGACGCGATGAAGAAAGCCCTTGTCCTGGCGCCGCTTTCGAAGCCACGCCTCCAATAGAAACATCTGCCACGAAATATTGGCCAGGGTGCCGATCCCGGTGCGGCCGCTATTCAGTTCCTGACGAAGCCATTCGTTGCGGAGGAAGACGCTGTAGTTCTCATGCTGGTGGCTCTGATCGACGACCGAATTGCTGTATTCGACCGCGCCTGCCGGCAAACGATGGTGATAATAGGCCAGGCATTCGCACAGCACTCCGATCTCGAAGGATTGCAGGAATCGGACATTAAATTCCCAGTCACCCAGAACCGGAAGATCCTCCCGGAACGGGCCGATCTTCACCAGCGCATCTCTCCTGAACAGGAACGAGATCGGCGGGAACATGTTTTGCGCCAGCATGCGAAACAAATGCACCCCCTTCACCCAGGAATTGAAATCGTGTCGTTGCACGGTCTCGATCCGGTCCTCCCTGATGGACTCGACGACTCTCTCCGTGTGGGTGATCACGCCGGCCAGTTTCGGAAACGTCGCATTCGCCTCCATATAGGCCACAGTCTTACTGAGGAAGTCCGGTCGCCATGCGTCGTCATCGTCGTGAATAACGATATAGCGGCTGGATGACGCTTCAACGCCTTGATTTGACGCGGCTTCCATGCCGCGCGATGTATTATTGTGGATGACGTGGCAACGACCTGCATAGCGGCCCGTGCGCTGGGCGATCAGTCCGTCGACCGTGGCAGGATCGCCGCCGTCGTTGACCACGACGTGAATCCAATTCTCGAAGCTCTGGCCCAACACGCTGTCCAGGGCGCGCGGCAACAGCAACGGACGGTTCCTGGTCCGCGTGATCACCGCAACAGTGTCATCCATCTGATGATATCCCCAATCCATCCCGTCAATCACCGTCGGAGCGACGAACGATGCCGATCGCGCGCAACCAGCCAGAAGGCTGCCGTCTTTCCAGTTCGCCGACGCGCTGTTTGAATCTCTCGCTTTCCTGCCACCAGCGGTCGGTCTGCTCCCTCTGCCATTGCAAGTCGATGGCGGCGCGGTAGCGCTCGACGAGCCATTCGCCGCGGTAGAGATAGCCGCGGATCTTGTCCGGCACGCCTTCCGCGAGCCCGGCGCGGTACCAGCGTTCGCCCTTGGGAAAGAGGATGCCGAGCCCCCACCGGTTCAGGAATTCGAAGTGCGGATGGCGCTGCTTGATCTCTGCCCAGAAACGGGCGGACTCGTAGCCCGATGACGGCGCGATGTCGTGCATCAGGATGATTCCGTCCCGGGCAAGCTTTGGCAACCAGGTGGTGAAATCGCTGCGAACCGCATCATAGGTGTGCAGGCCGTCGATATGCAGCAGATCGATCGAATCGTCGTCGAACGCTTCCGTCGCCTGATCGAAGCGGGCGCGATGCAGCACAAAGCGATCATCGGCGAACGAGCCGGCCATCGTCTTCGCTGCCGTCTCGTACACTTCGCCGCCGTAGTGGCCGCAGTGCTCGTCGCCTTCCCACGTATCGATGCCGACGACCCGGCTCGGCAGATCGCGATCTTTGACCGCCTGGCAGAAGGCAAAATAGGAGCAGCCGTAGTGAACGCCGAGTTCGACGATCAGGCGCGGCCGCGAAAAGCCGACCAGATCATAGGCGAAGTCGCGGTGCCCCTGCCAGGGGGATATCGCGAGCTGCGGGTTCAGGACATCCGACTCGTAAGCTGGTTCGCTGACGACCCAGGCTGGTTGCTGCGACAAGTCGGCGGAATGCTCGGGCTCGATCATACGCCACACCGGATTGATGGAGGCGCTGCCGAACCGGGGGCTGGCCAGGCCGTGGAATCGCCAAACGGCACGATGTCGAGCTTCGTTATCGGGTTGTTGAAGATGCCGTGGATCGCCCGACCAGGACTGATGGCGTTGAGCTTGACGACGCTATGAGCCCAGCATTGGACGACGTGCCGCAGCGGATCCGTCCCCTCGCCAATGCCGACCGTAAGGGTGTAGTCGCCCGGCTGGATTTCCGGCCAGACAAATTCGAGCCGCACCAGGTGTTCGCCGGGATCGAGTGCGACGACGCCGCGGGCGAGGCTACAACTGTTCTCGCCGCAGATTTGATTGCCGTGACGGTCGCTGAGCAGATAGCCGACGATCACGTGCGTCTTCGTTGCGGCGCACCCCAGCAACAGATCGACGCTGATCCGGTCCCCCGCCTGAACCGTACCGGCCGGAGCAAGATCAGGTCTGGTGACGGCGACCCGCCTGATCAGAACGTCCCCCGCCCCGCTCAATTGCGACGATTTGAGATCAATCCATGGCAGCCGTTCGAACCTGTTCGCGTCCATGTCCGCGCCCGGCGCGGCGCGTCTGCCCAGCGCTGCAGAGCCGGCGTCCGCCACGGAACGGTCGCGTCCGTCGGAGACGCGGTGCGACATCCTGATGTAGAAATCGACTGCATCCCTGGAGCTTCCGGCGAAGACGATTTCGCCACGGTCGAGCACATAGGCGTATTCGGTCACGCTGCGGATCGCCTGGAGGTCGTGCGTGACGAAGACCTTGGTGACATCGGCCATCGCCTCCCTCATGTGGCGGATGCATTTCTGCTGGAAGAAGATGTCGCCGACGCTCAGCGCCTCATCAACCAGCAGCACCTCCGGCTTGAGACAGGCGGAGGTGGCGAACGCCAGACGGACGGTCATGCCGCTGGAATAGGTCTTGGTCGGTTGGTCGATGAAGTCGCCGATGTCCGCAAACGCGGCGATTTCGTCGAATTTCGCGTCGGTTTGCCGCCGGCTCATACCGCGGATGGCCGCATTCAGATAGACATTCTCACGCCCCGAAAAGTCCGGATCGAAGCCACTGCCAAGCTCGAGCATGGCGGCAATGCTGCCGACGACGGCGATCTCGCCCTGGCTCGGCGTCAGCGTCCCAGCGAGCAGCTGCAAGAGCGTGCTCTTGCCTGAACCATTGCGGCCGATGATGCCGACACTGGCGCCGCGC
Organism: Bradyrhizobium sp. SZCCHNR1043; assembly: GCF_032489675.1. Classification (NCBI taxonomy): domain Bacteria; kingdom Pseudomonadati; phylum Pseudomonadota; class Alphaproteobacteria; order Hyphomicrobiales; family Nitrobacteraceae; genus Bradyrhizobium; species Bradyrhizobium sp. SZCCHNR1043. Next base: position 225,031 of record NZ_JAUEYN010000004.1, on the reverse strand, counting down.
CGCACCTCGAGCGAGACGTCATGCAGGGCGTAGTAGTTGCGAACGGCGCCATGCGACAATCGCTCGCAGGTGTCTCGCACCGCGGCCGGCAGGAACGGCAGTTGGCCAAGTCGCCCGAGCAGTGGCCCATGTAGGCGCGCCGCCGGCGACGACCAAACCGTATAGGCTTTGGAGACGTTCTCGACTTTGATGGCGAGTGATGGCATCTGCGCAGACTGCGGACGAAGGCCATGCCATCAAACATCAACGAGCAGGCCATGGCAATTGCAACCTTGAAGATGTCCGATATCTATCAATCCGGGGCGAAGAACGGTAGAGAAGAACGACAGAATCGTTGAATACAATTCGTACCGGTATTCTTTCTTGATCTGGGACAACACATTGCCCCGCTGGGCGCCGCTTCTGCCGGCCAAGCTTCGCTTCCGGCACATGCTGGCGGCGCATCACGGCGGACGGACAACGGGCCGGTTCGTGGCTGTCCCGGAGGAACCGCCGCCCGACCCGCTCCGCGCGCCACTCCGCATTCACTTCTGGACACCCAATCCGTGGCCCAGCACCGCCATCCATGTCGATCGGGTCGTACCGGAGTTGCGCCGTCAAGTCGCAGCTCTCGGTCTGCCTTGGCAGATCGATGCCGGAGGCCTCCCCACCGCGCCGGTGGATTGGCTGCTCTGCCTCAAGGCCGTTCCGCCGCGTGGCCTGTGCTCACCGCATCGTACCGTCCTGCTGCAGCCCGACGACGCGGACCGGGTCTGGGCGGATCTCGACCGCTTCGCTCATGTCGTCTCGGTTTCCTCTCCGGTATTCGCATCGTTCTTAGGGACTGCCCATTCCCGCACCTGGTTCATCGAAGAGACCGAAACGGTCGATCTCATCGAAAGCGGCGGCGCCGCGCTCGACGCTGTGGCCCCCTCGCAACGACCGCCACTCTTGTTGTGGCATGGTACGCGGGAAAGCCTCGATGGTCTCGTCGCCCTGAAGGACGCGCTCGCTTCGCTCGGCCGCGACACCGATGCCGAACTCGTCATCCTCACGAACCTTCCGGAGCGGAGCGAACGGTGGGGCGCTCTGCCGGTCCGCTACACCCCCTGGTCGCCCAAAGCGCTGTGCGCGCTGGCAGCCCAGGCCCGGCTGGGCATCGTCCCGGCGCGGCCGTCAGTTCCCGATTCCTATCTCAAGTCTGCCGGCCGCATGCGTGGTCTGTTCGCCCGGGGATGTCCGGCCATCGGCGACGCCCGGTCGCCGGATGTTGTCGCCTTCAGCGAGGTCTGCGGCATGCCGTCGGCGCAGACCGCGGATCAATGGCGCGACGCGATTGGGCAAATCTTGAACGATGATGTGCGGCTGGATCGCATTGCGCGTCAGGGACATGCCCAAATGCGCGCGCATTACAATACGGCTCGAACCGCGGCCCAGTGGCTTTGGTTCCTCGGCGGTGGGGCCGAAGGGCCCGACCGCCACGGCAGCCCCCATCCCGCTGCCTTGCCCCGAGACCGCACATGACCGCAACCGGCGAGAACAGCCGCTCCTCTTCTGCGGTGGTGCATCGCCGCACGACCTCGTCGCCGCTGACGATCGAGCAGGTCCACACCCGCGCGCAATTACACGATTTCATCGTCCTGCCGCGAGTGATCTACAACGGGATGCCGGGTTTCGTCGCTCCGCTCGACTACGAACGGCGGCAGATGCTTGATCCCCGGCACAACTCATTCTTCACGCATGGGCAGGCAGCCTATTGGATCGCCATGCGGAATGGTCGGCCGCAGGGACGCATCTCGGCCCAGATCGATCACGCTGCCACCGGGCCGGAAGCGGCCGACATCGGACTGTTCGGGTGTCTCGACGCGATCGACGACGGCGACGTCGTCAACGCGCTGTTCGTGGCCGCGGAGGCTTGGCTGCGTCGGCAGCGGCGCAAGGTGGCTCGGGGACCGTTCCTGCTGTCGATCAATGGCGAATCTGGCCTCCTCCTGGAAGGGCAACAGGAGCCGCCGATGACGCTGTTCCCATGGCATCCCGGCTATCTCGATGGTCGCGTTCGCGACGCCGGATACGCGCTCGTCCGAGAGTTGCTCTGCTTCGAGTACAATAGAATGGACGTCGGCACCGAGAGTCGTTTCGAACGATTCTCCTCCATGCGACGTCACGCCGGCATCACCACGCGCGACATTCATCTCGACGCCCTCGACGCCGACATGGAGCTGGCGAGGCAGATCTTCAATGATGGTTGGCAGGACAATTGGGGCTTCACCCCGACCACGCAGTCCGATGTGCGTGCACTGACGGCCCAATTCAAGCCGATGCTGTTTTCGGACGCTGGATTTTTCATCGAGGTCGATGGCGAGCCCGCAGCATTCATGCTGGCGATTCCCAACTTGTTCGATGTCGCCGCCGGGCTCGGGCCTGTCCCGAGCCTCGTCGGCTGGCTCAAGCTGTTGATCCGCATCAAACGCGCGAAGTACCGTTCCTTCAGAATTGTCCTGCTCGGCATGGCCTCGAAATACCGCAGCAGCGCTCTCCGCGCAGCAATTGCGGCCGTCATGGTCGAGGAACTCTGGAAGCGCGGATCGACGCTGGGCATCGACCGGGCAATAGCCGGGTGGGTTCTCGACAACAACCCCCTGGCGCAATCCCTGACCCGGATCGGATTGCGACAGTCCCACACCTATGGAGTCTACGAGAAGAGCATTGTAGACTGACTTGAAGTTGCCGTAACTAGGCAGCGCAACTTGGCACGCAATCGGAGGCACGATTGACCCAATCGAATGTGGAAAAGGCCGCTCCTGCCGCCTCCCTGGCCGACCAGATCCTTGAAGTCATTGTCAGCGAAGGGAAGATCGACCCGGCCAAGACGACCCCCGATGCGACGCTGGAGAGTCTCGAGATCCAATCCATCGACGTCGTCATGATCCTGATGGCGATCGAGGAGAAGTTCGGCGTCTATGTGCCGATCGACGGCGGCATCGCTGACGTCAAGGACCTGAGCGGATTCGTGCAACAGATCGAAGCCCGCATTCTGGTGGAGCGCAGCTGACGTGTCGCGCCCTCGCGTCGTCGTCACTGGCATGGGCGCGGCTTGCGCGACCGGCAAGGGCATTGACGCCCTCTGGCGCGCAGCCCGCGACGGACAAAGCGCCGTGGGACCGCTCGAGTTCGAGCGGCCGGGCTCGAACCAGATCAAGCTCGCAGCGCAGATCAAATCCTTCGCCCCGGAGAGCTATGTCGAGGCCAAGGTTCTGCCGTTCTGCGACCGATATGCGCAGCTTGCCATCGTCGCTGCGGACGAAGCCCTGTCCCAGGCAGGCCTTGCGCGCGAGGAGCGCCAGGGGCCGACGACCGCCGTGATTCTCGGAACCGGCGTCGGCGGCATCACCACCATCGACGAGCAGTGCTACAGCGCCTACGCGACGAAGTCCCGTCTCAATCCGCTGGCCATTCCGCGCATCATGAGCAGCGCCGCCACCTCGCACCTGAGCATACGCTACGGCTGCACTGGCCCGACCTTCACCATCACGAGCGCCTGCGCCTCATCGGCCCAGGCGATCGGAGTAGGTACCTCGCTGGTCCGGTCCGGCGCGGTGGAGCGGGCGATCGTTGGCGGCAGCGAATCGTCAATGACCGCGCTGAATATCCGCACCTGGGAATTGCTGCGGGTGCTGACCCCGGATGCCTGTCGGCCCTTCTCCACCGGCCGCAACGGCATGGTGCTCGGCGAGGGCGCCGCCATCATGGTGATCGAAAAACTCGAGACCGCGCGCCGACGCAACGTCGAACCGCTGGCCGAGATCGTCGGCTATGGCACGTCGAGCGATGCTTTCGACATCGTTCGTCCTGACCCCAATGGCGCTCGGTCCGCGATCGAACAGGCCATCGCCGACGCCGGGCTGACGCCCGGCGATATCGACTATGTCAACGCCCATGGCACCGGCACCGTCGCCAACGATATCGCCGAGGCCGAGGCGCTGCAGCGCGTGTTCGGCGACCGGCTGCCCCGCCTCGCAGTGTCGTCCACGAAGCCGATCCACGGCCACGCACTGGGCGCCGGCGGGGCGATCGAGCTGGCGATCACCATCATGGCGATGCGCGACAACATTGCGCCGCCGACCATCAACTGGCTCGGTGCCGATGCGAAATGCGGCATCGACCCGGTCGCCAATGCGGCGCGCGCAATGCCGATCCGCGTCGCGATCTCGAACTCCTTCGCCTTCGGAGGCGTCAACGCATGCCTCGCCGTCGCGCGGGCGGATTGACCCTGAGGGATCTGATGTGAGCGGGCCGGACAGCGCGCAGGATCAGGTCAGCATCGGCCCGATTGCGGTCCGCGCTGACAGGGCGGACGTCGCTGCCTTCGTGTCCGCGCTGGGGCTGCAGCGCCGCTTCGGCCCCGTACCGTTTGCCTTTCCGATCCGCTGGCTCAGCCTTCCCGCAATCCGACCAACCGTGATCGGCAGGCTCGGGCTCACCGATGAAATCGTCGTGCAGCAATCGCAGACCTTCACCTATCATGAAGGCCTCGGCCCCGATCGCGACTACGGCTTCGCAGTCGAAGCCCGTCGCGAGCGGACCCCAACGGACCGGACGCTCTTGCGCGGGACCGTGTGCGATTCCGAAGGGCGGATCGTCGCAACGCTCGACACGCTGTTGCGCACGTTTCGTCCCGACGCAGCACGCGACGCCGCACTCCGCTCGCGCCCGATGCCGGACTCGAGCTTTCCGGTGATCGAGACTGGGCCGATCGACATCGCGCAGACCGAGAGCTACGCGGCGGCATCGCTCGACGACAATCCGCTCCACAGCGATCCCGCGACGGCTCGCGCCGCGGGTCTCGACGGCCTGATAATCCACGGCATGCTGGCGATGGGGCAGATCGAAGGCGCGCTCCGCGACTGGATGCCGGCACTGCGGATCAATCGCATCCATGGCAATTTCCTGTTGCCCGTTCCAGTTGGCAGCCGCCTCCTCTTCTCCGGTCGTGTTGTCAAGCGAATGCCATCGGACGTGCCGAGTAGCGGTCGCGCCGAGCAGTTGATCCTGCGCGTCATCGTCTCGACCGATGCGGGGTACGCAGCATGCGTCGCTGAAATCGCGGCGCGCCACGACGGCTGAGGATCGCACATCATGTCCGCCCCCAGCTCGATCGTCATCACGGGAGCCAGCAGCGGCATCGGCCGCGCGCTCGCGATGAACTATGCCGCGCCGGGGATCCACATGGCGCTGTCCGGTCGGGACGAGGGCCGCCTGGAAGAAACGGCAGCACAATGCCGGGCCAAAGGCGCAGCCGTCACGACCGCATCAATCGATGTCCGGGATCGCGATCGAATGGCGGGATGGATCCGCGCCATCGACGACGCCGCCCCGATCGGGCTCGCGATCGCCGGCGCCGGGGTCACCGCTGGGCTCGGCATCGGCCGGCTGCGGGAAGATCCGGCCGTCGTGCGCAACGTGATCGCAATCAACCTGATCGGCGCCATCAACACCATCGATCCCCTGGCGGAGCGGATGTGCATGCGCGGGCGCGGGACGATCGCCGTCATCGGGTCGATCGGCGCCTTGCGCGGCCTGCCCTCCTGTCCCGCATACAGCGCCAGCAAGGCCGGCCTTCACGCCTATGCCGAGTCGCTTCGTCCCACTCTTGCCGCCCAGGGCGTTACCATCAGCACCATTGCGCCTGGATTCGTCGACACGGCGCTCAACCGCGACACCGTCTGTCCGAAGCCCCTCATCATGAGCGCCGACCGTGCAGCCGCCATCATACGGCGGCGGCTGGAGCGCGGCGATGCGGTCATCGCATTCCCCCGCCTGCTGGCCTTCGGTCTGCATTTGACCCGCCTGTTGCCGCGGCGCTTGACCGACCTTGCGTTCGCCGCAGTCCATGTCGACGTGCCCGAGCGCACCGAACTCTACAACGAGTGACAGGCGCCGGCGATGGACGCGCTCTCGATGCTCCCGGTCGCCGCAGCGGCATGGTGGGCGATCTCCTGCGCTCTTCGCATCACGACCATCTCGGCCGCATTGGCGCACCCTCGCTTACGGCACAGGTTGGCTACACGACATGATCGACCGCCGGTCTCGATCGTGATCCCAATCCGCCGGCTGGAGTTCGAAGCCGAAGCGGCCTTCACGTCCGCCTTCGCGCAAGTCTATCCGCAAAGCGAGATTCTGGTCGCCGCCGCGGAAGACCACTCGCCGATGATCGAGATCGCCCGGCAGGTCGCTGCGCAATTCCCGGCGGTCGGCGCGCGGATCCTGACCGGAAACAAGCGCATCACTCCGAACCCGAAAGTCAGCAATCTCGCGCCGGCCATCGCAGCGGCGCAACACGACCTGATCCTGATCAAGGATTCGAACATTCTCCTGAGCCCCGACCAACTCGCCGATCTGATGACGAACCTGACCGCCGGCGTCGGCCTCGTCTGCGCGATCCCGGTTGCCGTCGCCCCGACCGGATTCGCCGCCGAACTCGAGCGAGCATTCCTCAATGGGCAGGCCGCTCCGCTGACGCTGGCACTGTCCGCCGCCGGCGCAAACGTCGGCTTCGGCAAGGTCATGCTGTTCGACCGGCGAGATCTGGCACGGGCGGGCGGCATCGGATTGATGGCTTCGGCCTTCGGCGACGATCACGCGCTGTCGCAAGGGCTGGCACGCCTCGGCCTGCGAACGGTGTTCGCAGCCAAGGAGATCCGTCAGGCGATCGGCCGGCGGCCGTTCAGCGAAGTCTGGGACCGCCACCAGCGCTGGATGGTCATTCGTCGAATCCAGGCGCCGCTGGCCTTCTGCGGCGAGCCGCTGGTCAGTGGCGCTTTCACAGCCCTGTGCGGCGCCGTGGGCGCTGCAGCCTTCGGAATGCCATGGTGGCTGATGGCGGGCGGGACCCTGCTCGGCTGGGTCTTGCTCGACGTCACCTTCTTCGCGGCCAAAGGCTGGGGCTGGTCCTGGATGTCCCCACTCTCTGGATTGTGCCGGGAAGTCCTGCTTCCCGTGATGTGGCTGAAGGCGCTGCTCGACCGCCGTGTGACCTGGGCCGGACTGCCGTTCGACGTTCCCGCCAAGACCGGCTGATCAGAGGCCCGATCGGACCGCCGCCTGACCGATCGCCGCCGGCGGTTCATGCCGCCGCGCAAGGCCGGCATCGATTGATCCGATCTGCCGGTTCAGGCTTGCGATCACCTCTTTGGAGAACGGCCCAACATGGAGGTAGAGTAGAAATAGCGAGACCACCTGTTTGAGCGCCCTCGGATTGCGGATTGCGCATTCGGCAATGGTCGCAAGGAATCCGCTCAGGAGGTCCGGCCGCCGCGCGGCCACGAACCAGAGCAGGCGCACGACCGTCGCCGCATCGTTCAAAACCACCCGCCAGGGCACCGAGGCATTGATGCGAGCCGGGACCAGCAGGCGGGCGACCGCCCGGATCCGGCCGAAGAAGGCCGCAGGCCGATTGACCCGTTCCAATATCGAGCGGTAGTCGCCCAACACGTCGCGCCGCGCCCGGGCGGTTCGGAAATTGAGGCCCTCGGTGCATTGATCGCCGCCATCGGCGCTGCTGACGAAGCTGAAATCGACGTCAGGGTTCAGCCGCCCCTCGCGTTCGAGTCGTCGCGAGAGCTGGGTCTGCGGCAGCGCGGTCAGCAGGCCGACCATACAGATCGGCAGCCCGGCCGTTTCGATGCAGGAGACCATCTCGTCGGCGATCCGCTCGTGTTCGTTGTCGAATCCAACCACGAAACCTGCGGTCACGAACATTCCGGCACGGTAGACCTTGTGGACGCAGTCGGCGAGATTGCGCCGCATATTCTGCTTCTTCTGGGTGGACAGCAGTGCGTCCTCGTTGGGGCTTTCGATCCCAATGAAGACCGCCCCGAAATTCGCGTCGCGCATCAAGTGCAGGAGGACGTCGTCGTCGGCGAGGTTGATCGAGGCCTGCGTGCTGAACGTGAAGGGATAGCCGTGCGCCTTTTGCCAGGCGCATAGATGCGGCAGAAACTGCTTCACCGCCTTCTTGTTGCCGATCAGATTGTCGTCGACGAAATCGACATGGCCGCGATAACCGAGCCGGTAGAGATTCTCCAGCTCGCCGAGCAACTGTTCAACGGTCTTGGCGCGCGGCACCCGTCCGTAGAGCTCGATGATGTCGCAGAACTCGCAGATGAACGGACAGCCCCGCGAAAACTGGACGGACAAAGCCAGATAATGGTCGAGCTTGAGAAGGTCGAAACGCGGGAGCGGACTCTTGGTCACATCGACGGTGAATTTCTCCGCCTCGAACAGCCCGCGGCGCTCGCCCGCATCCCAGGACTCTATGAAGGCGGCCATCGTCGCTTCGACCTCACCCGGCATGCGAAAGTCCGCATGACTGTAGGCATCCGGACTGGAGGTGATGTCCGGCCCGCCGACGACGACCGGTTTGCCGCGGGATTGACCGAGTTCGATCAGGCGCAGCGTGTCGGCTCGCTGCGGGATCATGCCGCCGGTCATGACCATGTCGGCCCAGGCGAGATCGCATTCGCCGACCTCCTCCGCATTGCGATCGATGAGGCGGACCGACCATTCCTTCGGCAGCATCGCCGCGACGGTGATCAGGCCGAGCGGAGGCTCCATGCGCCGCTTGCCGGCGATCCGGCACGTCGTCGTCAGGCTCCAGAACGACGTCAGATCGAAGCGAGGATAAACGAGGAGGACGTTGCATCGTGTCGCTGCCATGAACTCCCTCCAGATCCTGCCGACCGCAGCCGCCTAGTATCCCATCAGACCGCAACAGCGGGCGCAGACCGGCATGAGCCCGTCGCGACCGATGCTCGCCCGGAACTTCCTGTACGGCTCGGAATTCCATAATTCGGTGATCGTCGACGTCTTGACGTTGCCGACGACGTAGTCGTGGTAGTCGCGGCACGGCGAGACATCGCCGTTGCTGTTGATCTCGACCGCCTGGAAGATCGCCGCACATTCGTCATAGCCGAAGTGCTCCTGGTGATCGGTGTAATACGTCGTCAGCTTGTCAGAGCCGGAGATCGGCGGAATCAACGCGACCGCAGGCGATGACCAGCCGGACGATCGTTCCATCACCGCCCGTAGCTGATCGTCCAGCGCCTCCGTGCTGCTGGGCTTCCAGTTTCCGACCCAGCCGTGGTGGCGGGTCGGATAGAAGCCGAAGCGGCGAAAGAAATCCTTCTCGTGCGCCTCCGCGTTACCCTGGTCGATCCACCATGACAGATAGAAGACAAACAGATCGACCTTGTCCCGAAAGGCATCGTAGATGTCGACCAGATGCTTGCAGTTGGCCTGCGAGATCACGGTCAGGGCGGCGATGAAGGGCAGCCCGCGGCCGTGCTTCGCTCGCGCCTCGGCAACCGCATCCAGCCCGCGGCAAAGCTCGTGGAAATTGTCGCCGCCGCCCCCCGCGGCCGGTCGCAGCGCATTGTGCAGGTCAGCGCGATGGCCGTCGACCGACACCTGCAACAGAAAGAGCGGCGCCTTGGCCAGCCGTTCGGCGGAGGCAGCCACCCGCGTACCGTTGGTCGCGATGCTCACCGGCAGCCCGAGTTCGGTAGCGCCCTCGATCAGGTCGAGGATGCCGTCATAGAGCATCGGCTCGCCGCCCCAGAAGTAGACCAGCGGGCCATGACCATGGTCGACGAGGTCGTGCAGCAATTCGAGATAGCGACCGGTCGGGATCTCGCGCTCCTTCAGATGCCGGAGGCTGGAGTTGAGCAGATAGCCATTGTCGCCCCACTGGCCGCAGGTATGGCAGCGCAGATTGCAGCGGTCGGTCAGACGGAAGCTCGCTTGGCGAATCCTACCGGCCTCGCCTTCCGCACGACTGATCCGGAACTTGCTGAAAATCCGCTTGTCAGCCTCCATCTGGATCAGCTTGGTTGCGATCCATGGATGCGGAAGGACTCGTCGCGCGTAGCGCGCCGCAGTTAGTATCCCCAGACTGCTCGTCTTTGCCATGACTTCCCGACCGTCGTCGTCCCATCAAGCCCGATCCGAAGCCGCGACGCCGTGCGGCGCCAGCATCATCTTCCAATCAAGCCAGCTTCACCAACTTCGACACCTCGGCTACGGCGTCGACCGCCGCCCGGATCTGATCCGGCGTATGGGCAGCGGAGACGCTGAAGCGCAACACCACGTCTCCGTCGGGTGTCGCCGGCGGCACCAGCAGATTGACGTAGATGCCGCGATCGAGCAGTGCCTTCCAGAATTCATAGCCAGCGGCCAACCCAGGCATCCGGATGCTCCCCACGGGGCCGGGGTCCGCGCAAGGCCGGACGCCGATCCCGGCGAGGCCGTCATGCATGGCTCGCGCGTTGCGCCAGAGGTCGTCCCGCAATTTCGGCTCCCCTCCGATGAGGTGAAGCGCCCGCCGCGCCGCCGCCACGATCGGAGGTGGGAGCGATGCGGTGTAGAGATACGGCCTGCTCATGAAGCGCAGCGCGCGCAACGCACTCGAATCGCTCACGGCGTAGCCACCGATTCCGCCAAGGCTCTTGCTGAAGGTGCCGACGATCACATCGACATTGGCTTCGACGCCGAGATGTTCGGCGATGCCGCGGCCGTAGCGCCCGTAGATGCCGAGCGAATGGGCCTCGTCGACGATGACCACCGCTCCATGGCGCCGCGCGACGGCCGTCAGCCCCTTGAGCTCGCCAAGGTCGCCTCGAACGCTGTAGAGCCCCTCGCAGATCACCAATGTCTGCGGTCCGGGAACATTGCTGCGTGCAAATCGGCTGTCGAGATCGCTGCGGTCATTGTGAGCGAAGCTCTCCACCTGGGCGCCACTCAACCGACAGGCATCGAAGATGCTGGCGTGGCAATGGGCATCGACAAAAATCATGTCGCCCTTGCGGGCGAGCGCCGAAGTCACGCCCAGATTGGCCATGAATCCCGTGCTGAAAATCACCGCGTCGCGCCGACCATAGAGGGTCGCGATGTCCTCCTCGAGCATCACGTGGAGACGGTGATTGCCTGCAGCGACCCGCGAAGCCGTGGAGCCCGTCCCGTAGTGTCGCGCAGCCTCGACCGAGGCCTCGATGCACGCCGGATTGAAGTTGAGCCCAAGATAGCTGTTGGTACCGAACATCAACGTTCGGCGGCCTGCGACCATAGCGGTGACGGTGTCCACGACATCATCGACGACGATGCTCAGCGGGTTGGTTCGCGAATCGGCCAGCCTCTCCAGCGAGTTGCCGAGGCGATCTGCACGCGCCAATATCCCGTTTCCGCCGTTGTCCATAAGCCGATCCGTCCAAGTAATCGATGAGTCGCCCGAACTACCTGTCAAGGACACGGCGGCGCGATCGCGTTCGGCAATTGATCGTGCGGTCCATTGGCAAGAACGGCGGCGCCCCCGTCCCACAAAGCTAGTCCGGCGTGCAGCGCCGGCACGCCGGTCATTCCGAGCCGCATCGAAACGGCGGGCGTGGCGGACGGTGCGGCCATCGCCCCGCCGCGGCGCCTGAGGGCGAGGATGAGTGCCAGCGCCAACTCGGCCAGAAAGAGCCCGCCGACCGCCCATGTCGTCCGCAAGTCCACCAGCGTCTGCTCGATGGTGAGCACCATGAAGAAATGCAGCGCCCCGATCGCGGCGCAGACGAGCAAGGCACGCGGACCTCGGCGGTCGCCGAAGCTGCGCCAGACGGGAAGCAGTTCGAGGCCGAGCCAGGTGTGGAGGAGCGCGAGAAGCGGGATTCCCAGGCGGTTGAGAGCCTCATGAATCCATTCGCGCGCCGTCCCCGGGGCGGCCATGGCCTTGGAGCGGCCATCGAGGAAGTCCCGCAGGGGCACTTCGTCGATGATCGTATAGTCACGCTTGACGCCTCCGAAGCCATATTCGTTCAGTGGTACGAATATACGAGCATAGGCGACGCCCCTGACCTCCGACTGTCCGTTCCGCAAGCTCTGAACGGTCCCGTCGAGCAGCACTAAGCCGCTTTCGTCCCCCTGCCTTTCGAACACCGCGAAACGAGCTTTGAAGACCCGCTCCTCGCCGTCGGACATCTCCTGCCGGATGAAGACATCGGCAAGCTCGTTGCCCTTGATATAGTTCCTGAAATAGAAGACCTGACGACCATGATCGAACTGATTGAAAACGCCGACCTTGAGCAACGCCGGATTTACCCCGCGCCGCAGCGAGAACAGCACGTCGTGGAGATGCCCTGAGGTTAGCGGAACGACCCAACAGGTCAGCAAATAGCCGAGCGCCACCGCGGCGAACGCGACGGCAAAACCCGGCAACCGCGCAGCGAAGGTCGAGCGACCGCTCGAATAGATCACGATCAGGATCCCATCTGCTGCAAACCTGCCGTAGGACCAGACGATCGCGATCGCAACCAACGCCGGGAGAACATGGAAGAGGATCATCGGCCCAGTGCTGGCGAGCGCGGGCCACACCAAGCTGGTATAGAGCGCCTCTTCGCCCAGATGGCTGATCAGAGAGATCAGAATCACCGGCGCGACGACAGCCGCAACGGCGACGGCCGAAGCAAGCAAAATCTGCCGTGTCAGATATCTGTCAATGACCCCAACTAGCACGCTTCGCCCCTGGCAGCAGTTCCACTCCGGGGGGACGGTCCTTCCTAGGAATCGTTCCCACCACGGCCCCCAAAGCCGTATTGCCGGCGACTGTCTCTTACCGCCGACACTAGACATACGAAAATTATACTATCTTGGCGAGCATGTCATGAAAACGCCGCCGGCCGTCCACATTTCGCGCCGCTCTTGCGGGCAGCGGCCGAATACGGTCAATGGTTCGCGGCAATGACGTCTTTGGACAATTTTCCACGTCCACAGCCATCCGACCCCGCCGTGTGGACGCCCCGACCAACCGCCGACGGAACCGACCGACGCGGTACTGTCGTCACGAAGCGTAGGCTCACTGAGCAGCAATGCAGAAGCTCATCAATCTCGCGATTTTCATCGACGATCTTGGTGTCGGCGGGACCCAGAACTGGCTGACTCTCCTGGTGCCGGCGCTGGCCGCGCGCGGTTTCGCAGTGCGCGTCTACGGCATGCGTGCAATCGCACATCCCGAGATCCTCGAACGTCTGGCGCCTCACGCCGAAGTTCAAATCATCGGCGAAGGCCGCCTGTGGGCAGGACCCGGACTGCTGCGGCTGGCGCAGGAACTCCGGACCTGGCCGGCACAGGTCGTGCAGACGGCGCTGCCGACCTCCGACATGATCGGCCGCTTGCTGGCATGGCTGACGGGGGTACCGGCGATCTTTTCGACCATCCGCGGCCGGAACGTCGACAAACCAAGCTGGCAGAGGTGGCTTGATCGCCGCACTGCACATCTGGCCAGAGCGGTCGTCTTCAATGACCGCGAGGCGGTGCCGTTTGCGATCCGCCACGAGGGTATACGCGCAGGCCAAGTCGTCTACATTCCCAATGGCGTTTCGATCACGACGGCGCGCCGGCCACCCGGCGACGTGCGCAGGGAACTACAGACGTCCGCGGAAGCGACCGTGCTCGCGACCGTCGCCCGCCTCCATCCGTCCAAGGGACAACAATATCTGTTGCGCGCCTTCCGTCTCGTTCGCGAGCGCTACCCCGGCGCGGTTCTGTGGCTCGTCGGCGACGGTGAGTGTCGAGCAGCCTTGGAGCGCGAAGCTGACGAGCTCGGGATAACGACGTTCGTCCGCTTCGCGGGCACCCGGCGCGACGTGCGCGACATCCTCGATGCCATCGATCTCTTCGCGCTTCCCTCGTTGTGGGAAGGCATGCCCAATGCACTGATGGAGGCCATGGCCGCGAGCCGGCCGGTGGTCGCTTCCGATGTCGACGCCATCCGCGAACTGGTGATCCACGGCAAGACCGGCTGGATGGTCAGGCCGGGCGACGCCGACGCCCTTGCACGTTGCATGATGGATATCCTGGCGGATCCCGCCCGGGCAGCCGACATCGGCCAGGCAGGCTTGCGGCACGTTCGCGAGCATTTCTCACTGGATGGCATGGCGGATGCCTACGCGACATTGTATCGCGACGGCCTGAAGGACGCGGCACTGCGCGTGGGAGCCCCGTTGCGATGAAGATCGTTCATATCCTCGACAATCTCGACCGCGGCGGAGCTCAAACCATGCTGCGCAGCGTGGTGGCCGGCCTCACGGCGCGCGGCCACATCCAGCACATCATTTGCCTCAACGAGATATTCAACGAAGAGGTCGTCGCTACCATGCGCGCCGCCGGAGCCAGCGTCGAGATCATCGGGCGGCCGCGCCTGTACGGCCTGATCGGTCTTTGGCACCTCGCCGCGGAATTGCGGCGGCGCCGGCCGGATCTCGTCCACACCGAACTCCCGTGGGGCGATTTGATCGGACGTACCGCCGCCCGCGTCGCCGGCATCGCCCCGATTGTCTCGACTGTGACCGCCCGCTACGCGGACAAGCCGCGGCTGCAATTGTGGTTCGATCGCAAGACCGCGGCCTGGGCCGACCGCGTGGCCTTCCAGAGCGCCGAAATCGTTCCCTTCTCGCTCGCGCATGAAGGTGTCCGGCGCGACCAGGTTCAGGTCATTCCGAACGGGGTCGATGCGGACGACCGTGACCGTTCCGTTGCAGCATCCGCCCTGCGCCGGGACCATGGCGGCGGCGCCACCACCATCCTCGGCATGGTCGCACGGTTGCACCCACAGAAGGCCCACCCCGATCTCCTCGAGGCGTTCGCAAAGCTGGCGTGTTCGGACGTTCGCCTCTGGCTGGTTGGCGACGGACCCGATCGCGCGCAACTCATGGAGCAGGCGCGCGCGCTCGGCATCGCCGATCGCGTGGTCTTCGCCGGCGACCGCGGCAACGTTCGCGACTGGATCGCCGCGATGGATATCTTCGTTCATCCGACTTATTTCGAGGGTCTGCCGCTCGCGGTCCTCGAGGCCATGGCCATGGGCAAACCGGTGATTACCTCGCCGGTCGATGGGCTTCGCAGCCTGATCACCTCCGGCGTCGACGGCTGGCTGGTGCCGCCCGGCAATCCCGACGCGCTCGCCGAGGTCATCGGCCACGTCATAGCCCATCCCGAGGAACGGGCCCGCGTTGCCGCGACGGGCGCGATCCGCGCGCTGTCGCAATACGGCTCGGATCGCGTGGTCGAAGCCTACGAAACGCTGTTCAAGTCCGTGCTCGAGGCCCGGAGCGCGGGGAGCGGCGCCAACGGCCGTCGATGAACGCGTCGATCGCGGCAAAGGCCGCATCGTTGCCGCAGAAATCTCCGTGACCGATCCGGGCGCGATAGCTCTCCAGCCGCACCTCGAATTCGTGCAGGATCCGCGACGAGAAAGTCGCCAGATCGGCACGCATGCCGTAACCGAGCCGCTCCAGATAGTACGCGTTGAGAAACTGCTCGAAGGCGCCACGGACCGGAATCGACAACACCGGCTTGCCGAGATGCAGCGCCTCGGAGATGAGCGTATGGCCACCGCCGCAGACGACGAAGGCGCAGGACGCCAGATCATCGAGAAACGATTGCTCGTCGAATGCCTTGAAGATGACGCGACCCAGGCTGCAGCGCTCGCCCAGGCCGTAGACGCGGACAGGCCGGCCAAGCGTGGCGAGATGCTCGACGAAGGCCGGGAACGTCGGATAGCCCTGATAGGCGACGACGTGGTCACCCGTCGTCGGCCGGCGCGCAACGACGTCGCGCCGCAGCAGCGGCGGCAGTTGCCGAAGCCAGGGGCTCGCCGCCCGCGCGGGAACGTCGAAGAAATTGCAAACGAGGTACTGGTCGGCCGAACTGAACAGAAGCCGGACCGCCGCAGCCGTCGCTAACCGGCTCGACATCTGGCCCAGAGGGCATGCGATCCGTCCCATGGTGATGACATGTTGGTTGTCGAGCGACAGGCAGGCCACTCCCATCCTGCGCGCCACCCGCGGCACGAAGAACTCGTAGTCGGTCATGGCAAAGTCCGGGACGAAGGCCTCGGCCGCCTGCTCGACCCGGCGGCGCCAATGTGCGCCATTGCTGAGTGTCGCCGCGGTACGCAGCAACGCCGCCGGAGCATCGACCCGATGCGAGCCCACGGGCGTAACCGGATTGGGACACTCGAATACCCGGAATTGGCCCCCGAGCAGGCGCGCCGCTTCTCCATGACAGACGAACAGGAAGTCGTGCTGGGAAAAATGCTGAGCCAGGGTCAAGGCGCGGATCGCGTGCCCCCGGCCGGTCCCATGCACGCCATAGAGAATGCGCGCCATGACTTCAGACCGACGCGCCGGCAGGCGGGTGAAGCGGCGGCCAGCGCCGCGAAAGACAATTCACCATCGGCCGGTTCATTCCTTGTGCCGAAAGTCCCGCAGGACCGTCGCCTTGCCCTTCGACTCATCTTATGGTTGTTATTGGTTGCTGAACATTCTAACGAGCAAGGGTCGTGTCGAGAAGAGCGTCCAGGCGCATCAGCGAGAACAGTTTGGTTACGGGCGGCGCCGGCTTCATCGGTTCGCATCTGTGCGAGCGACTGATTTCCGACGGCCATCAGGTCGTCTGCGTCGACAATTTCTTCACCGGCACACGCCGCAATATCGAGCCCCTTCTCGACGATAGGAATTTCGAGCTGCTTCGGCACGACGTGACGTTTCCTCTCTATGTCGAGGTCGACAGCATCTACAACCTCGCCTGCCCCGCCTCGCCGGTCCATTACCAGCACGATCCCGTGCAGACGACCAAGACCAGCGTTCACGGCGCCATCAACATGCTAGGGCTGGCGAAACGGCTCAAGGCCATGATCCTTCAGGCCTCGACCTCGGAAGTCTACGGCGACCCGGAGAAGCATCCACAGACGGAGGATTATTGGGGCAACGTCAATCCGATCGGTCCGAGGTCCTGTTATGATGAAGGTAAGCGCTGCGCCGAGACGCTGTTCTTCGATTATTGGCGCCAGCACCGCTTACAGATCAAGGTGGCCAGAATCTTCAATACCTACGGGCCTCGCATGCACCCCCACGACGGGCGCGTCGTCTCGAACTTCATCGTCCAGGCGCTGCTCGGCAAGCCGATCACCCTGTATGGCAACGGATCGCAGACGCGATCGTTCTGCTATGTCGACGACATGGTCGATGCGCTCGTCCGCCTCGCCGCGACACCCGACGATGTGACCGGACCGGTCAATCTCGGCAACCCCGCCGAGATCTCGATCCAGGAACTCGCCAGGACCATCATCGACTTGTGCAATTCGCGGTCTGCCATCGTATGCGGGAAGCGACCGGTGGATGATCCATGTCGGCGACGGCCCGACATTGCGTGCGCCGAAGCTGTCCTGTCGTGGCAGCCGAGGATTGGCCTTACCGAAGGCCTGACCAGGACCATCGCCTATTTCGACCGGCTCCTGTCCGAGGATGCTGTCCGCCGATCCCTGCTGGACGACCCGGATTGAGGTGACGGGCCTCGGTGTGGATCGGTCGACGGAATCTCGCTCGCCAGCGTCTGATGCCTGCGCGAGAAGTGGCAAGACGACCTGGGCGAAGCACAGACTCTCGCTCAGCTCCAAGTAAATCGGCTGCCAGAAACAAGCGGGCATCATGAGAGTGCAGGGCAATCTTTTCGCAGCAACCGCCTTCGGAGGGCCAGACTCCTGGCACGCCTGAGGGTTTCAGAACAACAAAATCGGGAAAATTTAGAATACTGACTGGGCTCCAGAAATCTGGCTGGGGCGGGAGGGATCGAACCTCCGAATGGCGGAATCAAAAGCTGCGCGTATCTTCAATGATTTAAACGCGCATTCTGAATATGCGTCGAAATTCGCCCCTAGCGATATCAATAGGTTAGGGGACGATTCAGAATAGGTCCGGCAGCGACTGATGTTCGCAAGTGACCCGAGGCCGACCCTCAGCCTGTTTGCCTTGTGAGACGGCCGCTTGTCAGGTCTACTTTGTAAATGCCGCCACGTTCTAAGCGCTCTCCCATGCCTAACTCCTTGGCCGGAGTGAAGTCGAACGGGTCCTCCTCTGCCAGGTGGGATAGCGGCGCAGGCAAGCGCGTCATCCGGAGGCGATGAGATCGAACGTCTGTAGAGCAACCACAATCCGTGATCAACATTATTTCTGGTTTACACGTATTGCGGCGGTACAGTTCCACGTACTACAGTAGGGAGATTGCATATCGTTTTATTTCACTAGCGTGCTATTCGCTAGCTCATGAGCAAAGCACCCAAAAAAATGAAAACCCTTGCGCTTTTCAACCACAAAGGGGGTGTCGGTAAGACGACCCTATCCGTCAATATTGCGGATTCACTCGCCGATCTCGGATTTTGTGTCTTAGTTGTCGATGCCGATCCGCAGTGCAATCTGAGCGCCTTCTATATGAGGGAGAAGGAGCTTGATGAATTGCTAGGCGAGTCCGACGACGCAGAGGGCGGCACTATCTGGTCGGCAATAAAGCCGGTGATCGACGGCAAGGGACCAATTAAAGATGTCAATCTTGTCGAGGTACGCGACAACGTATTTCTGTGTCCCGGCGACGTGCTACTAGCGGATTACGAAGAAGGGCTTCCGGCCGCATGGACAGGCTCATTCGCTCGCCGATCGCGAGACTACGATGTTATGTGCGTTCTATCTCGGGCGGTTCGCATGCTGGGCCAAAAGTGTAACGCCGATATCATAATCTATGACGTGGGTCCCAACGTAGGCCCGCTAAATCGAACCATCCTACTAGACGCGGACTATTTTGCGACGCCCGTTGCGGCCGATCTTTTTTCGCTGCGAGCGCTGTCCACTGTTGGGCGCTCGTTGGCGAGGTGGATAGATGACTGGAAAACGATCCGATCCTTGGCTAGCCCTGCAGATAGGCGTGGCTTGCTTCACGGAAAGCCGGAGTATTTGGGCTATATAACCTCAGCTTACAAGGTGGCTTCCGGGCGAGCTGCAACAATACCTCACGAATATTGGGAAGCTAAAATTGCACCCCGTGTTCGCGACCGCATAGTCGCTGATCTTCGCCGCGTCGATCCAGCTCTGGTGCCTCACACTGGAAACAAAGTCGGTGTGATCAAGAATTTCCAAAGCTTGGCCCCTCAAGCTCAAAACCTCGGTTTGGCAATCGGAAAACTTCGTGGCCACACAAACTCTGGTTACATTCCGCAGATCGAAGAAGCAGCGAGCGAGTTTGACGATTTGGCGCGCGAGATCGTTAAGCGCATGGGGCTCAAGATACCATAGGATTGTTTATGGCGGCATTTTTCGTCCATTGGAATCGAATCCGCAAGCGGGTACGCGTACACCGTGCCAACTGTGGAGCGTGCAACAATGGCGAGGGCATGCACCGCGGAAAAATCGATGCGGGCCGAGGCGACACTTACGACTGGATTGGTGCGAAAACCTATCGCGACGCACTGGCGAACGCGGAAACGATTGCCGCCCGTATTGGGGCGAAGGCAGGTAACTGTGGAATGTGCAACCCCCATTTAGGCACAAGTGCCTAAGTACTAAGTTCAGTTTTTTGATTGTACGACTCCGCTCCGCAGCTCAGATACGTGGTCAACTCTCCGGCTTACCCGTCCAGTCGTCGACGAGCGCCGGCCAGTCGATCGCGCGTGGACTCCTACCAATCCAGACCTCCCAGAAATCAGGGTCCGACGATTGCGGCCGGTGAGCCTCAGCAAGTTCGTCCATCTCGACGAGCAAGGGGATCGGAGTGGCCCATCCCAGCAGAACGGCCTGACGGGATGGTAGGCTAGGCAGTTCTTTGAGCAAACCGGCGACATTGTCGGGAACGAGGCGCGCAACCAGTGCTTGATCGAGATCATTCACGATTCGATGGAGCAGAAAAGTATTGCATTGCGCCAGAACCGTCGGTGAAAGCTCCGAGGGGCGCTGTGACGAGAGCATCAACCCAAGCCCGAACTTGCGGCCCTCGCGCGCGATCTTTTCGAATGTCTCGCGACAGAGTTGCGTCGGGTTTTCTGGTGGACCATCTTCATTGGAGCCTCGCCTGACGAAGTTATGCGCTTCTTCTAGAACGAGGATCGTCGGCAGAGGTTTGCCCTCGGGATGCTTGCGCCGATAGCGTTGCAATGCCTCGAAGGTCAGCCGTCCAAAAACCGCAACAACCACATGGATTATCTCGGACGGGACTAACGAAAGGTCGATGATCGCCACCTGCCCGTTTGCTGCCGCGTTGCTGCCCACGAGGTCGTCGAGCCAAGCATCGAATGTGATTTCCGGCTCGCTGCCGACGACGGGACCGAGCCTAGGATCTGCCATTAAGCCACGAATGCGCATCCCTAGCGTGCTGATAAATCCCGCCAGCGCGCCTCCTTCCGTCGCCGCGATCCTTTCCAGGTGCTCCGGAAGCATGTGGACGTCGAACGGTATTGGCGCATCTTCCGTAAGCTGTGCCGCGGCGGAAGTATCCTCCACTAGATTTTCGAAGCTCCGCAGAACATCACGGGTTGCCTCCATGTCCTGCACCGAGAATGCGTTGAACCACCCGTTACTCGACCGACGAGATTGAGCGACCCCCCCGATGGTAGCACTAATCTCCTCTAAAGCTGCGCAATACTGGCCATCGACCGATTTTGCCAAGTCCTCGCAGTCTGCTGATATGTTGTCGAGCAGTTCGCCGCATCGGCGCCGATTTGTAGCGCTGCCGGCGAAAGTCGCGGCCCCCTCGGTCAACATGGCGTCGATCATTACTCGATAAGAATACAGGTATCTCCTGACGATCGTCGTACGTGGCGTCCCCTCTTGCTTTCCGTTCTTCAATTCGCGAAGTGCCTGGAGCAGCAAAGGTCGCTGCGCACCGGGCCGCGCGAAGGAGACGGCGCTCCACTCGTGACCGTTCCACAGCCACGCGGGCAGGCGCAGAGCGCGCTCACCCCTTTGGCTATCCACCGGAGGTACGCGAAACAGGCGAACATTTCCGCCCTTGTCGGCGAAGGCCTTGGCGTACTCGCCGTTGGGATCGAGTATGATGAACCGCGCGTTCGGCTCGGCAGCGCCTTGCTCGAGCGCGGCTTGCGCCGCATCGAGCGACCAGCGGATCAGTCCAGCAACGGAACAGGATTTGCCGCTGCCGGTGTTGCCAAGTATGGCGACATGGCGCCCGAAGATTTTGTCGGGGTCGACCATGATTGAGGTATTCGCGGCAAGCGGAGACGATCCGATGCGGACGCGCCGATCCTTGTCCTTTGCCCCGACGATCGCCGCGATCTGCTCCGGTGTGGGGATCAAGATCTGATCGCCCACGGACGGAAAAGCAACAATTCCTCGACTAAGCTCGTAAACGCTGGTGCCGTCGCGTCGATCTCGGCTGACGGTGAGCGTACCGATCGGACTGAGCGACATCTTCCGCAGAGGAAACGGTAGATCGATAAGTCCGAAATCCTTCAGCCCCGACCGCTTAGGATATGGCGAACGCTCAATCCCGATCCAAGTGACGTAAGCGACTGTAGCACCGGATTCGTTTGGTATCAGCACATAGCTATTGAGCCGTGGGAAGCTCATTGGCGTGCCAGTGTTGAGTGCTGTTGTTTGCGGCGCATCGAGATCGAGCAGCACGCGAATTTCGTCCGAGGAAATAGATTCGACCGTACCTATGACTAGCTCGGAGAGCCGTTCAATTGGAGAGCTCACGTTTCGTCTCCCCATATTACTGGGCGCGCAGACGCCGTCTCCGCCGCCGACGGCCCGGTAGCTTCGTCCACGAACGCGCGATTTTTAAGGAGTTCGGACATACGCCCAGTAATGTAGTCAAGAGCGGGTTTTGGCAGATAATCGTCGACGAGATGCTGGAGGCTTGCGAAATGCCTCCCAGCGAGGAGGGTCACCTGCGCCGCACGGGTCTGGTTGAGGAAACCCTTGATGCGGTCGTCTAGATCGAATGCCATGATCACCAAATGCGCTGACGGAACCGATAACATGTCGAGCAGGACGCGGTTGATGTGGTCGTCACCGAACCCATACCCATAGGTCACCACAACGGAGTTCGGCCTGCAGGTCGCGGACGCGAAGTCACGAAACAGCTCCGCGTAGGGATACTGCGTGGTCTCAACGTCCTTTGCCGGATTCGGATAGATCATCACGGTGTCAACTGGCGATTCCGGCAGGCTCGGATGATCAGAATCAGCGCCAAACGGTGTCTCAGAACGATAAATGCGGTGCGCGGTGACGTCGAACCGCCAATCAAGGCTGCCGTGCAGCTTTGTCAGACGGACGACGCCTTCCATAAAGCGAGGCTCACCGCGGATGCCCGGTGGGTTATAGTGATAGTCTAGCTCAATGCGCGTGTTGCGGAACAGGGGACGCAAGCTTCCGACAAAACGATCGATGATCCGTAATCCGGCTTGGTCGCAGCCATGCTCGATCAAGCGATCATAATTAGTTGTAAAGATGTGCAGACGTTCGCGAGAGGCGGCTCGGCTCGCGAAACTGAGCAGGAAGGACTGCAGCAGTGCCAACGCGAGCACGCTATTTGCCTCCTCGATACCCCGCTCGGTGGCAAGCAACGAAGCCAAGAAGGCCTCGATCGCAGAGTTTATATCATGACGAACGCCCTTCGCCGCCTCCTTGTCGATGATATCGAGACCATCGAGTACGGCGATAGCGCTGCGCAACTGATCTTCGATATTTGCTTGCCCGCGCCCCATCTTTTTGGCGCTTGCAGTTGCGTGCTCTAAAATTTCCTTGGCATAGTCTGAGCTGCCCGCTGCGATCTCCATTCCCGTCGCCCTGACTCCGGCAGCGAAGCCCACCGCAGTCGTGAAACCGCTGCCAAGCAGCAAATTCAGATGTTCGGCCTGGAATACGGCTGACAGCCAAGGCTCGATCTTGCGACGATGCAGCGCGACGAAGCGGTCAAGTTCGTCCGCGTTTTCCGGGATGTTATCAAAGGTCTCGCTCGATGCTCCAACCCGGTATCCGTGCGCTTTCCACTCCATAAATCCTCGCGATGTCGCAAAGCAGCAGAGGTTCCACATTCGGCATACCGATCGAGGAATAGTCGATTCGGGTTGCACTGTCCGCATGACTCTCGCTGAGCGTTCACGAGTGCGCTCGCTATCGCAGGCGCGGGACATTCGGAGGAATCGGAGGATATTGCGTCAAGGTGCGTTGGCTTCGTTCTGCAACTTCATGTAAGAAGCAAAGGTTTGGGAATGTGATGGGACGCTTTTGGCTTACGGTGTTTTTCAAGCGAACGGGCAATCGTTCGATCTTGGTCATCTTGATGAAAAGGTGATCTCAATCACGATTGGCGGCGAGGAGCACAGGATCCTGGTCGAGTTCACTGATCATTGCTTCACCGAAGAAGCCCTTCCGAACGACGACAGGCCCAAATTCGCTCCGTGCTCGCGGAAGGACGGGAGGTTCTGCGAAGAGCGATGGAAAGCCTCCCTAGACATTTGGGAGCATATCCATCTCGCTGTGCGCGGTTGGGTTTGGCTCGGGGAGCACGATCGGTGCTTGGTCGTGAAGCTGGAAGCCACCGATGACACGCCGTCGCTGCACTACGTGATTCCGTTTACGCTTGAGCGGTCAAAAGGCGACCGGCGCGCCAAATTGAAGATGCTTGTCAGAAGCGCCTTTCTTTGGGACGATCCAAGCGAACGGCCCGCGACTTTCGGCGTGGTGAAATTCAACACGCTGGTCGTATTGGCTTTGAAGGGCGCGAAGCCGCGGCGCAACTATGATCGAAACCGAAAAACGCCGTGGTAAAAAAGGAACGGCGCCTTTCGGCGCCGCGCGACATCCGAAGGATGTCTGGGGCGAAGCTCCTGACCCTTACGGGTTACCCCTCCGTTCGGAGTGGTTCTAATGGTTTCCCATCAGACGGCGCTGGCTGTCTCACGCCCTAAGACCAGCGATCTGTACGTGCATGTACCACACATACGGCCCTTCTGCAACGATCTTTCGGGGCGCCGGTTCCACGAGGAACCGTACATGTACAGTCACGACCAAAACGATGTACGGTTGCGCCGCGTCGCCTTCAAGGGGCTAGAAGCGCTCATTAATTCCGCGTTAGCTATCCACAGGCAGCAGCATTAACGATTGGTGTCCAGGCCGGGACGCGAGAACGCTTCTGGATGTTCAACCTGCCGCGACGCCTCGCGGCGCAAGGTATCCAAGGCCCTGAGGAACGGCGTGGTGTGCTGGTCTGTGTCAAAGCGCCTCACCATTTCCGCCCACCCAAGACCTTCCCCTGCATCGCACTAGGCTGGCCTGCCCGCAGCCTGTTGCGCTCGCCTATCAACCCATCCACGCGATTGAGCACCAAGCGCAGATCATCTTCCGCGACCCTCGTTGACCTGCCGGCCTTCTGAAGCGCCGCAATGTCCCGGCGCAACCGAGCGACGTTCTTACGTGCGCGCTCGATCTCGCCACGGATGCGGTCGATGTCCGCCATGGTCGAAAATCCCTTCCGGCTTGGATCGGGCCATGAGAACATAAAGAGAACGCCGAGTCGAGTCAGTTTTATCGCGCCTTCAGGCGCTTGGCTTCTCGCGCGCAGCTTTTCCGCCCGCACCCTATCTCCGCCCACCCTGCCTGTACCGCGCTGATCGGCGCAACCGCAGGCCTCACGGTCGCCGCGCTCAACTTCTCCAAGGGGGGCTAGGCCCAGGCAGCGGCGGCCCGCCATTGGCCGGCCGCCACGCTGCCGAGAGCCGCAGCTAAAGAGTACCTGTCAATTCAAGTGTCTTTTTCACGAAGCCCCGCAGCTCGGCTACTGACAACTGTTCAGCTTCAGGGTTACGTCCCTCGCCATGCATATATTTGCGCGTAAACGCATTGATGTCGTCGATTCGGGAATAATGCTGCAACAATAAGTTGGCTGGGGCGCCATTGGCGTCACGAAGCGCCGCCAGCTTGTCACCTAAACTCTTCTTCTTTGCGAGTTCTGGCACAACCCGAACCATATGCGTTTCTACTACCGGCCGAATACGCTTGACAATATCCCGCGGGTCTCCAGTCGCATGCTGGTAGAATTGCGCCAACGCTCTTTTATTCGCGGCGTCCTCCCCATCAAAATCTTTTTCAATATCCCATTCACACAACAACGTGTCTTCCATTCCACAAGCGCATAGTCCGAGTGCCTTTCGCTGCGAGTCTGGAAGCGGCTTGTCCCACATCTCTCGCAAAAATGAACCATCATGCGACAGCACAATGACTTGCCCTACATGGTCACCGCAACGAACTATCTCATTGATCGTATATGTACGCCGATTCTTATCTTGGCTGCTAAACGGATCATCGAATATAACGATTAGATTTTCTCCGTCGGCCTCCTCCGCAATTTGTGCAAGAAAGAATGCTAACGCCAATGCACTGCGATCACCGCCAGACAACGTATTTTTGAGACTTGGCTGATCAAGCGGAGTCTTGCTACTCCCCATATTCACCGTCTTGCCATTGATTACAGCGCAGAAAGTCGAGTTTGGCTCTCGCCCGGTATATTCAACCTTCAATTCTGCTATCGAAAATCCTGCGTTGAAATTATCAAGGTGCGCGTTTATTACGCGCAGATGCCGGGCAACAACAGCGCTACTATAACTCTCCAAGCTAGACCGCGCCTGCGCCTTGGCCGCTTCATGCTGCTTTTTATCTAGCGTATTCCGTTCGAACTCGTCTGCGGTCGTTTTAAGCGGCTCGCTATATCGAGCTCTGATCAGCTCAAGTCTATGAAGCTCCTCTTCTGCAGCGAGATATTCTTCTCGCGACGTCACCGCGCGCCTAAATCCAGCAATCAATTGATTAGCAATCATTAGGTTATGATTGTATGTCGCAATTGCTTCAGCAAGTTTATGCATCGATGAATGCGCGTCCAAAAAACTTTGAGTTAACACAGTCGCAACAAGCGGATTTGCGCTCTTTTCCTTCAATAGCGCAATCATCTGATCTCTGAAATTCACCACCACCTCTCGTATAGGCAGAACGCCACTTTCATCGAGATGGGGGATATCAAGATAGCGCCGCCATATAGCTAAAGTTTTTCTGTTGTTCTCCAGCTTGCTCAGGAGCAATTCGATACTCGCGTCTGCGTAGTACTTTTGTGGAAGCCCAATGTAATGCTGCAGCTCCTCACGAAATTGCATATATGCAGTATTAAAATAATCCCTGTAAGCCTCAATCAAGTTTATGCCACGGATGGACTGACCGCAAAATGGGCAAGCGTCGCGCAGATGCGGCATTCCACGCGCGATCCAATCTTGATCTCCTTCCATTTGATGGGCAGCCAAGTGCTCACGAACCTGCCGATCTGCCTCTTGTGATATCGACTCAAAGGTACGACCTAGCATCTGCTCAAGTCGCGACGGAAGCACAGGCATTTCGATGGTCTCGAATCCACCACGAAAACCAAGTGTCGCAACATCGCGAAAGCCAGCGACTTGCTTCTGCACGCTAGCAATCTTTGCTTCTAGATCTGGCTCGGGTTGCAGTGATAGAAACTCTTCGATGTCGTTCACTGCATTTTGCGCCTCTAACGTCTGCCGTAGCGTACGCAAGGCGCCGTTAATTGATTCTATGGCCTCATCCGCTTCCTCGTAAGCTTTCCGATAGGAAATACCTTCTTCCCCCAACATCAGCCTGCACAAATTCCGCCGCTGCTCGGTCGCAATTGAGTCGCCGAAATATACGTTCTCCGTGATGTATCGTTCATCGAAGATACGAATTCCACTTTCGTGGTTAGACCATACGCCGTCCTTAAACCGCGCAGTTCCACCGGAGAGAGTAATAACAACCGCAGGCGGCTTATCATATCCAAGTGTCTTCCGACCTACGATGTAGGCAGGCTCATTCAGTTGCAGCGAACGAAGGATAGAGCAGAACGTTGTCTTTCCCCGCCCATTTTCGCCGAAAATGAGAGTGTATTTTTTGAAGGTGACGTCGCCGCGAGCTGAATAGCTTTTGAAACGCCCCACCGAACCAATATGATCTATCTTCAAAATCGACATGAATGCATTCTGGCCGGCATCTGGAATGGCGTATGAGCGTGAACAACACAGCCATCCTGACAGAACAACCAGGAATTGTGAACCGAATGTATCGATTCAAGAAGATTAGTCCCTGGATGTCAGAGACGCGCAGCTCGGTACTATTGTAGGGGGCTGTTCACACTGGTTCACGAGCGCTGATGTGACAGAGTTGTGCCGCCGCCCGTCTATAGCTCTTCATGGACGCGTTCTGCAGCGGCGGCATTGCTCCTCGGCAACGTGCAATAGCTACTTTATGGCCTCACGGGCAGCGGGTTAAGTTGACCTTGCAACTTCGCTACCGCACTCGCCGTAGCGTTCTCCGCATCCCAGAGCTTGATAACGCGCGCCTCCTCCTCCCGGCGCAGCTCCGCCAAGGCGTTCTCATTCTTGTTGAGAGCTTCCTTGATCGAGGAAATGAACACGCCACCGATAAACAGCAGCACCGTCACCGCGATGGTGATTGGCTGCCATTGCGGCGTTGTCTTCGCGTCCAGCTTCTGCCCGAGCATTGCGAACCCGCTGTCAACCTTGCCCTCCAAGGAGCGCATGTCGGATTTCAGCTCTCGGACCTCGCCGCGCACCGCGGCGTGCCCTTCCTCCAATCGGGCAACGTCCGCCGCGAGCGCGGCATTATCGTGCGTCGTCATCACCATACGCCTTTCGCCAGCCGCTGGCGTTGCCGCGCCTGACATTCCCGCGTGTCGCCGATACTATCGGCCGCCTCAACCAGCGCCTTGCGCGTTCGCATCAACAGCACCTTACGGCTCTGCCCCTTGACCGGCTGCGGAATGGTCGGGTCCTTCGCCAAATCCTCGCAATCGCGAGGCAGGTTAATGGCTGGCTTTGATGGGGCCTGCAGCGCGACGAGGTTGGATGTCGCGCAACCACCGCACATCATCGTCAGACAGGTCATCGCAACCAGCCGGAGAGGCAGGCTGCGTCTTAAGCCATTGCTCATAGGTCTTTGCTTTCAGGTCATCGGCTGCGGCAGCGGCTTTCGACGCCTCTTCAAGGCGCGCCTTATCCGCCGCCGCGGCGATTGAGTTGTTCAATTGGAATTGCGAAAACGCGAGGTCTTTTTGCAGCGTCGCTATCTGCTCGCGGCTATCGGCCGAACGCCGATCGATCAGAGCGCAGAGGAGACCGAACAGGAGAAACGCAACGAGCTTGGCGGCCGGGACGTAAGGCCCGATCACCGGAAAGTAGGACAGCAGCGGCATGAAGCCGATGACCAACGCCACCGCCAAGACACAGCCGACGATGCCGAGCACCAGGTTTGAGGTTGCGAGCGACCAAAGGAAATCAGTCATCACGCAAGCACCACGGCCGCTCGCCCCACATGGCATCCGTGCGGCGGTTGTAGAGACCTTGCAGGAACTTGCCGTTCGCGTTGACGTATTTCACCATCGCGTCACAGGCTTGCTTGACGCGCCCGGCATTCAGATCAGCGGCGATAGACGTGCCGCAGACCTTCGCCGGCCCAAGGTTCACCGCAAACGACGCGATAGCGGCTTGTCGGTGCGGCGGCATGGTCGGCAGCGACGGGACGCACACCACCACCTTGTCAGCGTAGCGCTCAGCCGCTTCCTGCAACGCCTTCTGGCAATCCTCCTTGCTGTACTTGTCGCCGACCTTCAGCCAAGGCCAGTCATAGGTTGTGATGCCGCCACAGACAGTAACGACGCCCGGCGGATCGAAAGGCAAATGAACCGCAGTCAGACTCATACCCTCCCAATGCGACACCAGCGCGCCCGCAAGCACGGCGCCGGCAGCGGACAGGCCCGCTACCTTCTTAATCTTCGCCATTTCTGAATTCCTTCTGCGAGATGAAGCGGAACGCGCCGGCTGCAACGGTCGTGACAAACGACAGCAGGGCGAAGGTCCCGCGAGGTAACGGCGGGTTGTCGGCAAGCACCGAGAACGCCGCCTCAAGGCCGTCGAATAGGAACGACAGCGCGAGCAACCGGACTGACCACGCGTGACGCAGCACGCGCTCCCAATCTTCAACCAATCGGATTTTCATGGTCCCCCTCACTGAAGGTCGCGAAGAACGGCGCGCCCCAACGGCCGCACGCGGTCGCGCACGGCGTGTCCGTCATTTCCCGAAATCATCCGGATCAAGCCGCCACTCAGGCAGGCCGTGACCTCGCCGACGTGATGCGGCCACACGGCAATGAGACCCGGCCGACACGTGCTTGCCGGGCTTCCCAGCCTCGCCCATCGCGCCGCGAGATTGAGCCGCACGTCATTGAGGCCGTGACGGAGCCGCAGCCAGCAGCCACACCAGGGGATGCCGGCGCAGGCCATCGGACGTACGCCGATAGCCTCCCGATGCGCCGGGACCGCCGAGGGCATCGCCTTGTGATGCCGCTTGTGGTGATGATGGTGATGCGTGTGATGGTGCCGGGCGTGATGCACGCGCGGCCGAGCGCTGGCGGTGCTTGCGATCAGGCAAAGCACCACCATTGCGAAAAGCATTCGCATGGTCAGTCCTGTGATCTGAACGTGAGTTGAGTTAGCCGACGTTGCCCGCGCCGGCCGCTTGGCCGGCTTCCGGGGTGCCGCCTGATGATCCGCCGCCGCCATCGGTTGGCGTCCGGCCATCGGTGCCCGCGTCGCCGTCCGGCTCCTTGACCGTTAGCGACGTGACGTAACCGCCTCTGCGGCTGTACTGATGTTTTGCGCTGTCAATGCGGTAGGTGCCGTCAATACCGGGACGAGCTCCGATGATGTTGCAATTGGCTTCAGCCTTGGCGTTGGGCTCGCCGTCAATCACCACAGTGCCCCCGCCCTTTTCGCGGTCTCCGCCCTTTTTCGAAGATCCTGCGCGGTTGCCTGCCGTGTCTTCGTCATACTCGGAATATCGGTCGGTTGAGGCGCTCTGCGCCTCCTGTTGCCCCTCTACCGATTTCCTATTCCATTTGGCTTTCGCGTAGTCATACCAGCGCGTCGCGAAGCTGGAGAACTGCGGCCGGCCGCGCGCCGGGGTCAGGTCCCATTCGATGAGGTTCCTGCCCCATTGTGCCGTGATCGTCGTCAGCGCGGCGCCTCCGGCGCCAATGCCTTCATTGCGAGGCACCAAGATGGCTTGGTTGTTCCTGATCTTGAACATTCCGCCGACCTCGCGGGCGATCTTGTCGCCGAACGCGATGAAGCTTTGCCCGTTCATGCCCCACCAATCGCGCTTGATCGAGGCCAGCGACGGATGCACCTGCACTGAGACGCCGGCATAGCCGCCGGCATCCTGCAAGACGTCGCCGAGCGTGCTATCGTCCCAGTGCTTTTCCCGATGCTCCTTGATCTTGCTGTCCGTATCGGCAGACTTGGCGCTGATCGAGAGCATTCGGCCCTGCGACCGCCCGCCCGTCGATCGCACCTCCTCAATCTTGCCATCGAACACGACCCCGAGCGTGCCGCCCTCCCAGCCAAGTGCAATTTGCAGCGGGTCATTTTTTGACGGCAGCAGGATCACACCGCCCTTGTCCGACAGCACGATTGCCGCCGTGTCCGCCGTCTGCCCCGCCGAGTCGGTCACTTGAATTTCGGTCAGCAGCCTATTGAAGGCAGAGCTAGCCGGTCGGCCGCCAACCGTCACCATGAAGGCGGCCTTGCGTCTTACAGCCATGTCGTCAATCCCAAAGCGAGATGACCTTCGTTGCCGTCGCCTCCGGAGGTCGCGGCACCACGACAACCACTCTCGTGCCGACAGCCATCACCACGCCTTGACGCGGCAGCGTCGGGTTTCGGTCCAGCGTCTGCTCAACGAGCCCGGGGGCCTCGCGCCGGTAGTGTTGCCAGAGGACAAGGTCCAGCGTCATGCCCTCGCGGGTCACGACCAATGTTTCAGTTGCTGCGGCCATGCGTCACCCGAACAGCGTGAAGAGCGAGGCGACGTAATCAGCCGGGTCCGGCGGATCATCCTTCACAAGCTCAATCTCAACGTCGATCATGCGCCCGACGCCCTGCCCGTCCAGATGGGTCGACGTCTCGCTTACGTGCGTGATCAGATACCAGCCGAGTGGGACGCCATCGCCGCGCAG
The DNA here is from genome assembly GCF_032489675.1 of Bradyrhizobium sp. SZCCHNR1043. Classification (NCBI taxonomy): domain Bacteria; kingdom Pseudomonadati; phylum Pseudomonadota; class Alphaproteobacteria; order Hyphomicrobiales; family Nitrobacteraceae; genus Bradyrhizobium; species Bradyrhizobium sp. SZCCHNR1043. The sequence goes on along the minus strand of NZ_JAUEYN010000004.1, from coordinate 194,104 downwards.
GAGAAATTGAGGCGCGCCGCTTTCCCGGAGCGCGCCGAGCATATCGAGCGAGTCCAGCCCGCCGAGTTTGTGCGGAAACAGCTTGCCCACCATCTTGATGATTTCCTCGCCGTCACCGACAAACTCATGACCGCGACGCGACCCGAGCAAGTCCTTTGGCGCGAAGTCGGCCGCGTGGTCGCGGCCGAACTGATGCGTATTGAAGGGCGCCACCTCGAAATCGAGCGGCCCGAGTGCGTACAGCATTATGCGAACTCATGGTCATGGAGGCTGCCGAGCATGTGATCATCCGTCAGCGCGCCGAGATGCATCGACGCGTCATAGGCGCTCTGTTTCTTGCTCTTGCGGCCTGATGGTGCCGTTGCCGGCGCGGGGCCGGAGCTTGCCGGTACGCCGCCAATCTGCGGCGTCACCGTTGGCGATGCGCTGAAGCTCAAACTATTCAGCGCCTTCGCCACAAAGGCGTTGATGTCGTCCTCCGCGCCCTTGAGCTGGCCTTGCAGGTTCTCGCGGAAGCTGGAGCCGGTTTTCTCGCCGGCCGCCGCGGCCTCGGTGCCCTGCTGATCGCCGAACATGCCGAAATTGAAAGTGTTTGGGTTCTCCGATCGCCGCTTGTCACGCTCCGCGGCCTCCGCGTCTCTGCGCGCCTTTTCCACCTTGTCCGCGTCATCGGGGCTGAATGTCAGGCCCTCGCCCGGATAGCCGGTCGATGCCTTGTCTTCATAGGCCTTCTTGTCCTCCGGCTTGACCTTCTGCCACCAATCGCCTTTGAAGTAGTCCGCGAGCGTCGCCAGGGCGGAAGCCAAACCATTGAGGCCGTTGGTGATGATGGTGACGTTTTCGAAGATGTTCGTTGCAAGGTTCTTCGATTGCTCAACCACGGCCGCCCAAGCCTGATAAGGGTCATTCCGCGTCGTCTGTTGCGCCGCTTCCATACCCTTCGCTTTCTGCAGGTTCAGCTTGTCCTTTTCGATGACGCCCTGATTGGCGAGGAGCGAGGCGAAATACTCGCCCGCGTTCCGATTGCTGAAATGCGTCGTCAGAAAGTCAACCGCCTTGTTGCGCTCCGCCGAACCGGCATCAGTTTCCAGCTTCATGCCCGCCGCTTCCATCTTGGGCTTGAGAAACTTTGTCGCCCATTCGTAGGGATTGCGGATAAACAGCTCCTTTTCCTTCAGCTCATCGCCCTTGCCGAGCACGCCGAAATCGTGAAGCCGTTTTTTTGCCGCATCCGTTTGGCGCTTGCCGATCAGCGAGCTAAACGTAGTCGCCTGCGCCGTACCGAACTGGTCCGCGCCCTCATGCTGGATCATCGTCGGCGCAACCAGCGCAAGGTATTCCTCATCAAGACCGAGCTTTGACGATTTCGAGCGCTGCAGATAGGTACGGAAGTCCTCGCCGCTCAACGTCTCGCCGTAGAGGTTTTTCGCCTTCACGAAGGCGTTGAGCATGCGCCCGAACTTGTCAGGCGAACCGGCATAACCCGCGCCCTCCAAGCCCTTTGTCAGCTGCTCAAGGTCGTGTTGGCCGCCTTCGGCGCCGCCGGGGCCGGACGACAGCACGCTTTGCGCCTGCACGATCTGCTCGGCAAATTCCAAGGCATGATGCTGGTCGCCGAGCGTGCCGCGCAGCTTGCGGATATGCTCCATTGCGGTCTGCTGTCCGACGTTCTTGTATTTCATGGACAGCTCATGCGCCTTCGCAGAAGCCTCCGCGATCTCCTCCGGCGTCATGCCCGACAGCGCGCCGCGCCATTTCTCCCGCTGCCAATCCGCCTCGTTGTGGACCGTGAATTTGCCGAGCCTATAGGCGGCATAGCCCGCCCCGATGGTCGGCAGCGCGCCGCGAGCCAGGCCAAGCAGGCCCGCGATATTGCCCTGTCCGCCCCCCGCCGACGCGCCGGAACCGTTTCCGCCTCCGCCGGAGCCGCCCCCGCCGCCGAGCTTCCTTGCCTCTTTCTCAACCCGGCGCAGATGCCCGAGCGTGTCCTTTTCCCAAACATCAAGCTTGGGCAGGTTGTCTAGGAGCGTCTTGCCCTTGCCGAGCGTCGAATAGAAATCCTTGAAGGTGCGCTCCAGCTCCTTCACCTTGTCAGCCGACAGGCCGAGCTTGCCGATATCGGCCGCGAACCCCTTTGACCAACCGATGGCCGCGTTGTTGGACGCGGCCTTGTTTATGTCCTGGATTGACTTGGCGACCTTTTCGGCGCCGCCGGCAGATTTGCCCACCTGCGCGACGGTTTGCTCAACCTGCTTGAGCGATGCGGCCGCGCCCTTTGCCGGGCCGCTGATGCCGTCTACAAGCTTGATGATCAAGCTCGATACGAGATTTGCCATCGGCTATCCCATCTTTCGTATTTCGACCGCCTGCTGAAACCAGCCGATCAATTCGAGCCAATCCATTGCGAGCAGCCGGTCAATGGGCGTGTGAAGCCAATGGGCCGTGAAGCTCACATAGAAACGAACAGCGAGCGGATTTATCCGCTCGCCGGTCGCATCGAGCGGGGCAAAAAATCCATCACCGTCTTGCTCACGGTGGCCGCGTCGTCAGCGTCCAGCGCGTCAATCACCTCCGCTGGGCAATTGAACATCGGCAACCGCCGCGTCTCCTCCGGCTGCGCGAAGAACGCCGACACTTCCGCACCGGTCATGCGCCTCACGGTGACGTCGGTATAAATCTCGCCGTCGTATTCGAGCGGCCATTCAAGCGGGATGGTCTTGGTGCGGCCGTCAACAAAGCTCGGCGCCACCGGAGCGGCTTGGGTCTCAACTTCGTCAGTCATGGGTGATGGTCCGTGAATTTTCGGATGGGACAGCGCGTGCAGTAGACGGCCTGTTAAGCCGTCCCGATGCGGAGGATGGTGTTTTCGTCGGCATTCTGGTCAATACCGTCGATGCGCCACACGTTCGTGAAGAAATCCCAGGCGATCTTTTCCTTGTTGTCGAACCAAAGCTGATAGCTCACGATTTCGTTGAGCGCATAGTCGCAGCCGGCCAACTGCCCGCGCTGGAATGCGTCCTGACTGATCCGGCCGAGCCGGGCTTCAATGATCGCCTTGCTCTCGATCGCGCGCCCGGTGCGTTTGTCAACGATCACGCCATAGGACGTGTAGACGTTGCGCTGCTTGCTCCCGAGGCCGAACTGAGACAACAGGTCGGGGTCGAAGCCCTTCAGCTTGAAGCCGGCCTCCAGCTTCTTGATGCCGAGCGAGAATTCAACGCCAATCAGCGCGCCGCCGGGCGTGTGCTCGCCGTAATTCTCCTCCAGCGACGGCAGGCGCATTTCCTCAAGCGTGAGGTGCTTGGACTTGGTCGGGTCGTCGTCGCCGCAAAACAGGTTGGCCGCGGTCTGGACGTAGACGGTATTCGCCATGTGGCGTGATCCTTATTGGTGTTCCGGAATGAGGAAGCGCCCCGCCGCGATCGGCGAGGCGCAGGCCGATCAGCCCGTCAAGTCGTTGGTGTCGGCCGCAAGATCGGCGATCAGGATTTCCAACGCGTGCTCGTAACGGCGTGAGTCGATGTCGATCCGGCGCAGGACGGGCGGCTCCTCTGCCTGGAAGTAGAAACGCAGCTTTCCGAGGCGCAGGTTCTCCGGCGAATTCTTGTTCGGCTCGAAACCGACCTTGAAGCCGAGAATGTCATCGGTCGCGACAAGATCGCGCAGGAAGCGCGAGGCCGTGTTGAGCAGCGCCTGCACGGTTTGGCGCGTGATGTTGTTCCCGCCGAGATACAGCCGCAGCGTTTTCAGCAAACCGAGGTGGATGTAATCCCGCATGCGGGTGACGCTGTAGAACTGCCACAGCGGGTCCGTACCCGCGTTGTCCGTTCCCACGAACACAAAACCGCTGTCCGCGATGGCGGTTTCCACGCCCAATTCGCCGCGCAGCAGGACGCCGACATTGGCGCTCAAGATGTCCTGCCCCTCTGTCGCACCGTCCGTGAGCGAGAACGGCACGAAGCGGTTAGGGCCAAGGATGCCTTGCACCGCCTGGTTGGCGAAGGACTTCCCCGGAACGCCCCGGTTCTCGTAATCCCGGCGCACGCCGATGCCGAGCACCGCGCCGACGCCCGGAGCCGATACAGCCTCGGTGCCCGCCTGAATGCGTACCCACGCATCGATTGGAACGAGCCGGCTGGAATTCATCGTCTCGCGCCACGCCTTGATTGCCGTGGCGTTGGTGCCCGGGCCTTCCACGACCGCGTGACCGATGAGCTTGTCCAAGATGCCCGGCAGAGCAACACAGATGGGGTTTGCGTCGGTGCCGTTGCGCTGATGGGTATAGCCCGGGACGCCAATGAGGCGGGGGATGACGCCCAGCTCGGGGCCGGCGAGCAGGAAGGCGTAAAGGCCGCTCCGATCGGCCTCAACGCCGAGAATGTTGGCGATGGTCTCCGCCTCGGTCTTGCCTTCCTCGGTGCGAACGATGACGGTCTTGGCGGCAACCTCGTAATCGGCCAACTGGTCGTTGAGCAGCGAAAGCTGTTCCTGAAGATCCCCGGCGCCCAGCGCCGTCAGCATGGCGGGGTCGGAGGACGCCATATAGACCGGCGTATCAAGCGGGAAGATGAGCGGGTCCGCCGCGGGCGCGGGACCGATAAGCCCCACCACAGAAAGGTCAGATGCGACTACCGGCCTCGGGTCGGTATTGTCGCGGGTAATGGTAATGCCAAAAACCGGATCGGTCATTTCGTCTCCAAAGAAAAAGGCCGCCCGAACGGACGGCCTTCAAAGGGGTCAGTTGTTGTGTGGTGTTCGGCTATGCCGTGAGGGCATGTGCCCGGATGATCAGTTGGTCGACCTGATCGCTCGTCAGGTTGAGTACAGCGATGACGCCTTGCACCAACGGGTCAGTTCGCTTGATTGAGGTCGCGAGGTCCCATTCCTCCTGCGTCTTGGGATCGGCAGCGATTGCAGCCTTGACCGTGCCCCATTGTCCAAGCTCATCAAAGGACCGCTTGAGCCCGAGCTTGGTCACCGAGTCCGGAATCATTACCGGAGGAGCCGGAGCATCGACGAGCGTATTCGTCGAGGGATCATACATCTTCCCGCCAAAGAGGCTTTGCGGGTCCGGGGCGTTCGGGTCCGTGAAGTCTATGGCGTCAAACAGCTCGACCACCCGGCAGCCATCCGGCAGCAGGCGCGATTGCTCAACCGTCGCGACGCTCACAATCCAATGCCCGCCGCTCATCTGGCGGCACACGGCCTTGACGCTTACGGCATCGAGACTGCCACCTCGCAGATAGTCGTACCAATCGACGCCGCTGACGTCGTTCCTGATGAAGATCGCTCCGACGAACAGCCCCGCCGGGAAGCCATCCGGCATCGTGTCGGGCTGATATCGCGACCACGTGCCATGATCAAAGACATTCATGTCAACTCCATGCGAAACCGACCCAACCAACGCTGGGGATGTAGTACTGAAGCGCCCGGAGGCGATAATGTATGGAGTTTTCACCTGTCCACGTACTAACGCCAGACCAACACGTTGTCACGCAGGCTGACCCGCTCTCTGCGCTCCCCGACCGCGCTGTGTCAATGTCGCCAACAAAGACATAGCGCGCTTGAGTCGCTCCCAGCTCGTTATAAGCCGCGTACCGCTGCCCGTTTGGCGATATCAGCCAATTGGGCGACACCATGTTGCTCCCATCAAAGCCGATGTAGTTGCTGCCCGTTCCGAAGAATACATAACCCGTGTTTGTGTTCGGTCGCGTGAGCCGGGCATCACCATTGACTTGCGCGCTCCCGAACGTGCCAGCTCCGCTGACCGACAGCGAGCCGGTGAGCGAAAGAGCCCCGGCTGCCGTGAGCTTCAGCACCGCCGCTCCGGCATGCGTGAGGCCCCAATTTCCCGCCCCATCGTCCAGCGCGAAGCCCCATCCGTCCGTACCGCCGTGCCCCGAGGTGACCAGGATTGGGGTTCCGGCCGGGGTATCAAAGTTGAGGTTGCCGGTCATCGTGTCGCCGGCCTTGTTGAAGGCCTTAGACTTCACATCATCGACGTTCGCATGCACAAACGCCGTGGTCGCGATGGTGTCGTCCGACGTGCCCGTTTCTGGGGTCGGCGCTTTTGGCGCCCCCGTGAAGGTCGGCGAGACCAGTAGCGAGGAAAGCGCAGCACGAATGGCCGCCATATTCGCTATCTGCTCATCTGGAGCATTCGCGCCGGGCGTCGGGGCAATCGGGAAATCACTGGCAAACATCGCTGCCAACTTGGCCTTGAGCACGGCATCCACGAATACGCGCGCCGCGGTCTCAACCACAAGGTTGGCCGTGATGCCGCCGTGTTCGATGGTCGAAAGATAGCCGCTGATTTCGTCAAGCTGATCCTGCGAGGTTTTGGTGAACCTGTTGACGGTCTCGGTCCCGGCATTGATCAGCGCATCGATCGCCGAAACGCGAGTCTGCGCATCCAGCGCGACCGGAGACACCAAATCCTCGATCACCTGCAGGCCGCGCGCGAGCAGCGAGTTCGCCAATTGCGTCTGCACGTCCTCCTTTTCGAAGAGCGCGGCGAGGTCGGCCGCAATCTGCCTGATCAGCCGGTCCCAGGCCGCGCCGCCCAAGACCTTCATTTGGCTGCTCAGGAAGGGTGTGTAATCGCTCATCTGTCCCCCTTGAACGAAATCGGCCGGAGCACCAGGCCCCGGCCGATCGTGTCAGGCCTTCGCGTAGCCGGTGACGATGGTGCCGTCAGAAGCGAGCACCGATGACAGGATGTCACCGCGCAGGAGGACGCGAGGCCCGGGATGCACCTTCGCGCGCCCGACGCGAATTGAGGTCCGGAGGTTCACCCGATATTGCGCCTCCGGATCGATAGCCGCGGGCGCTGATGCGTTCTCCGCCACCGGAGCAGCGTTCGGCGCCGGCGCAACGGATGACGCCTGTGTGGCCGTCTCTGCCGTATTGGTCGCCGTTGTAACGTACGACACAACGGGAACGATGGTCGCCGTGGAAACCGGGGCCTGCGCGCCGGTCGTGCTGGTGTCTGCCATGTCTTCCGCTCCTTACGGGATAGCAACGTCAGTGAGGCAAGCGACATGGAAGGTCCGCAACGGCGAGTCGGTGCCGATGCTGATCATGCGCTTGAACTTCGTCAGGCTCGGGAGGCCCGAATACGTGAAGGTGCGCCGGACCGAGCCGTCCGGCTGCAGCACATCAGCCACGGTGCTCGCCGTGATCTGGTTGGCGAAGGTGCCGCCCGTGAGGAGCTTCACGTCCACCTTGTTGTAATCGGCCTGGAAGTCCTCCAGCGTCGCGATCACCTGCACCTCGGTCACCGGTCCCGGGACGTCGCGCTCGGTCGAAACGTGCACGCCATCCGTGCGCGGCCGCGAGCGCGTCACCTTGGACAGATTGAGATAGATGCCCGGCATCACTTCCGTGGTGCCGTTGAGCGTCATGCGCGCGCCTACCGAGGCCGGCTGCCCGGTCAGCGGATGCGGCGTCGTAGCGGTCGGAGGCGCCGCAATCGGATACCAGACATTGTTGACCTTCACCTCAAAGACGATGTTGGTCGGGTCCGGCGCAATCTGCGTCAGCATCATGTCGATATCCGTCATGCCGCCGTTGCAGGACCACGGATCGAGATCGATAACCACGCGCGGCGCGGAGAACGCTGCAGCCTGGATTTCAAAGCAGGCATCACGCGAGATATCGCCCTGGAACCATGCGCCATCGGTCGAGGTGAAGAACGTCCCCTGCGCGTACTTGTTGTTTTCGCACATCGCGAGCCAGTGATTGCCCGGCGTGATCATGATCACCGCGACCCGCTGCCCCGCCTCCACATAGACCGGCGGAATGGGGATGTCCGTGATGGTCGGGTAAAGCTTCAACTGCGAAGCCGGGACCGTGACCGTTTGCAGGACGTTGACCGGATCAGGCGAGGACGACGGGGTCACCTTCGCAATGAGGATGCGGAGGTCGCCTTGCGTGTCCAACCGGCTGAAGCCAAGCCGCACCTTGGTCAACCACGCGGCGCGCGGAGCCATGAAGGTTTGCGAGCAGACGTTGCCGACAAAAGCTGCCGTGGTGACGATCGTATCCCAATAGATTTCCTGATACGTGTCAGTCCAGAACTGTTCGATCCGGATCATCTGGTGATTGATTAGCGCGAGCTGCGGGTCCAGCACCTGATAGGTATTGCCGGCCGCGTCTGTGAAGATGCCCGACACCGGGTCATAACGGCCGCTCTGCCACATCGCCGAGTTGGTGCAAATCAGATAGGTGGTGCCCCAACGAATGCGGGTCTGCGAAACCGTGCGCTGCACGGAGGTGATGTTTTGCGCGCCGGCATTCGAAAGCGCGACCTCGCTGTCCTTGCCTATATTCGAGACCAGCGGCACCGACGTGAAGGCCGGCAACAGCAAGCCATCCGAGCCAACCACAAACTTGGTATCGGCCGGGTTGGACAGGACGGGCGACGACGTTTCCGCGTTGGCATCGGCGAAGCGCAACCCCTCCTCCACCTTCGCCACATAGCGCGGGTCAGTGATGTCGGAGTCCCGCTGATCGAGGAACCAATCGGTCTTGCTGTAGCTCGCCGCGTCATCGACGCCGACCATGTCGGAGAGGCGCGCCACCTGCTCAAGCAGGTAGACGGTCATTCCCTTGGACTGGTTGCCCTGCGCCTGCTGCTGCAGCTTGGCAATGTCCGAGCGCATGCCGTCAATGATCGGCTGCGTGATGTCCTTCCACTGCTCGACGACAACGAGCCGGCCATCCACGTCCACCAGCGACGCGAGCCGGTTGGCGGTCACCTGCGTCACCACCTGCACCGCGCTCGGGGTCAGCGTAACATAGGCCATAACCAGGGCCTCGATCGGCACCGCGGGCGCAGCCGGGTCAACAGCCGCAGCGCCAGCAACCACCTGCACCGAGGCCGTGCGAATGTCGCGGGTCGCCGTGGGCTGCGCCTGCGTCTCGCGCGTCGTGGCATTAACGAGGAAGTCCCGCTCCTCAACCTTGTCCGCCTGATCAAGGCCGACGAGGCAGATAGCGCAGATGCGCTTGAAACCCGTGGTCGGAAGCTGGCCGATCAGGTCAATGGTGACGCCGTTGTCAGTCTCGTTGCCGTAAACGCGGCCTTGGCTCCAGAGGCGGAATGGCGTTGCAACCTTGATGGTGGTGGTGCCGCTGATCGAGACGTCCCCGCCGGCGTACTTCGCGGTCGGGACAAGCGCGTCACTGACGACATGGTCCATGCTGTCACGTGCGTAGAGGCCGAGATTGTTGATGTCATCGACGGTCACCTTTTGGCGCGCGCCGAACTTTACGATTTGTTCCATTTTACCTCTGTCAGTCGTAGAGCGGAATTTCAGCGTCAAACGCGATCGAGCCGTCCAGCGGGACCGCGTCGTCAAATTCAACGGGGCGTGAGATTTGCGTTGTGAACCAGATCTGATCACGATGGGATTTCGCGGCGCGCAGAGCTGCAGCGACGCGGTCTAACTGGCCTTGAACCGGGACAGTGCAGGCTTCATCAACAAAGCCGTCATCAAGCATGAACGACGGCACCGGAGCCGAGCCCCCGAAGTGGACCCGCATCTCTGCGTAGAACGGCGGGATTTCCAGCCGCGTGCTATCGAGGAAGAACCCGCCATCGCTGCCCGGCGTCCCCACAACGCGGGTCGCGTCGTAGAGGTAATACCGATCATAGATGCGCAGCGAGCTATCCTTGTCGCCCAGATAGTCTCCCACATAGCCGGCTTCCACGTGGAGCACGTCGGGGCCGATGGTGCCCGTGGTCGCGATCCTTTCCGGAATGACGTTCATGAGCGTCATCGGCGGGGTGTCGCTCGGCAAGATGACCGGCTGCGGTGTCACCGGCACATAGGAGCGATCGGCCGCGATGGTCAGCAGCTTTGACGTGATCTTTGCTGCCGTCACGAAAGCCGCATCAACCGGCGCATCAGTGATGAAAAATCCGCCGTCATCCTCGCCGGGGATGACCACCCCGATTAGGCCCTCGTTGATCGCGTTGGCTCCCGCCCAGGTCACCGGAAGCATCGGCACTGGAGTGCTTACGCCCTTGTCAACGAGGCACGCCCGGTTGCCGTAGCGATCAGCGGCGGTTGAGACCGTGAAGAACTCATCATCGGAAAAGCCGTCATCCGTGTAGAGGTCGGCATCCGCAGTGCCGTAGTCGCTTTCCAGATAAATCCGCAGCTCGCGAAACTGCGCCGCAAAGGCGGCCTTCTCCTCCGGCGTTGCGCTCGGCGCGGCATAGGCTCCAACCGGCGGAATGACGTAGCTTTGCAGCTCGGCGCCGATCACCTCCAGCCATCCGACGAAGGCCGGCAGCGTGCCCTTGATCCTGTGCAGATGGACCGAATTGGCGATGGCCCTCCGCTTCTGCCATTCGGGCCAATCTTCCTCCCAAACGTCTAGCGACACCTCCCACGCCAGATGCGGGAGAAAGTTGAGAGGCGCATCAAAGGGCCGCTTGATCGTCTCAATGGGCGTCGGGATGCCATCGAACCGCCTTTGGGCGCTTGCCGACATGAGCCGTTCAAGCGGAGAGGCATTCGAGGGCAATAGATGGATGTCGGGGTCGTCAATCTCCGCGAGGTCAGTCATCGATCACCTCGACGTCAACCGTTATCGAGGTGACATTCACGTGGCTGTAGCCATCCGGGATCACGTCCGCCGCCGGGCTTTCCACGATGACTTTCTCGATACCCGTCGCCCCGGATCGAGCCGCACCAATCAGCCCGTCAGTCCGGAGCGCTATACCGATGCGCCGACGCAAGAGCCGGTAGTTGTCCAAAGCCTTGGTTGCGTTCGCTCGCACCGTTTCAGGCGCAGGGCCGCCCCCGATCTGGATCAAGACGCGTACCGCGGCATCAATGGGCTTTGACGACATGGTGTGCACGTCATCAGTCAGGGGCCGCGTGGTCCTGGGCGACAACGCGTTATAGGCCGCCGTCACCGCCTCCGATGTCGCAACGCCGTTTCCGTCGCGCGCCAGCACCACAACGTCAACCCGGTTGGATTGCGGATTGAGCGCGACCGCGTCACTAAGCGACGGATGCGAACGCCGGGCGAAGTAAACATAGGAACCTTCCGGGCCAGCGACGGAGAACGCCTCCGGGGCCATCTGGATTTCCTCGCGGTACTCGGCATCCGATTGATAAATCTTGTTCACAGGGTCGATCAGGCGCCGCGGCGTGTCAAAGAGCGCGCCCAGCTGATCGAGGTCGGTTCCGACCGAATAGGCCAGGAGCAACGCACGGGCCTTGTCATTCACCAGCGCCCGCAACAAAGTCTCGCGATAGGCTACCGCTTCCAGAATGATCACGATCGGCTCGGTCTCGAGCATCAGCGTGTCGAGGGGCGGAAGGTCGGGACGCCCCACGCGGTAAGCGTCCCAGGTTGATTGTACCCAGGCCTTTTGATCGGCGAGGATGGCCTCGTAATCCACCGTCTCAATGAGAGCCGGCGGGGCCAATTGGGACAGATCGAGCTTGGTAAAGCGGGTCATGCTGGTTGCACCGTTATGCTTCCATCTCCGGCGCCGATCGCGAGGATGTAGTCACCGCGCGCAGGTGTCGGGTCGCCGAGATGGCCGCGCGGCAGGTACTGCCCATGAATAGCCATGGAGAGCTTGCCGGAGCGCAGTTGGTCGGGTTTGTTGCCGGCTGGATTGAAGTAGACCCGCGTCACTCGGAAGCGCGGCTCCCATAGCTCGATCGCCACAACGATTGCGTAGCAAAAGCGCGTCACCGTCCGTGCGGTCAGGTTCTCGCCGAGCAGCGGCGGCACCTCACTGCCGAAATATCGGCGCATAAGACGTGCGCCGATATGCGTTGTGAACAGAACGTGCAGCGACTGCACCACATGACCCCAACCGTCGAGCGCCTTTCCGGTGGCGCGGTTGATGCCTGCCATCAGCCCGCCGCCGAGGTCCCGGTCTGAGCAACGGGCCCGGGCGCGAATGCCGGAGCGGAGGCTGAATTTGTATCGAACGGAACAGACGCTGAGTTCGGCGCAACTGTCGCGACCTTTTTAGGCGACATCTTGCGGAAGATAAAATAGCACGCGACGGCAAGAATGCCGAGCACGGTCAAGATGAGGTCCATATCAATTCCTCTGTTGTGCATGGTTCAGGTGAGCGACTACACTACGTTAGAGTCGCACGGGGGCTGGTTATGGACTGGAAGCAGTTTTTTGCGAGCTTGGTCGGGTCACTTGCCTGGCCGGTGGCTACTGTTATTATTTTGATTTTATTTCGGCCTCAGGTGGGGCGCCTGCTTGGGCAGATCAAAAAACTCGCTGCCGCAGGTGTGAACGTAGATTTTGCCGATCAGTTGGAGAAGGTCACCGAGCAGGCAAAACGAGTGGAGGCCGAAACGAAAGGACCGCCACCTGACGTTGTCGTCCTGGATCCCACGGTACTTCAATTGGCGCAGAAATTCCCAGAAGCGGCAGTGCTTCAAGAATACAAAGAACTGGAGTCGGTTCTCTTGCAAATCCGGTCGCGGTTGCCGGACAACAGACCTCATCGAAATCTGAACGAAGTCCTTGCACAATTGAACAAGGCGGGACTGATTAGCGGGAGCGTCATCGGTCTATTCAATACTATTCGAAAGGCCCGAAATGCCGTGGCGCACTCAAACGATGAAAAGATGACGCCCGGAGAAGCGATCGAACTCGTACGTGAAACGCGCATGCTCATCGAACTGCTTCGCGCGGTACTGAACAAGCTTCCAAAGCAATCAGATTGAGCCGACTCTATCGCTTGATGCCGCCTGCACGTCCGGAGCCGACCCGGCCGTGTCGCCCGGAAGCTCGATCGTACCGCGCCTCAGCTCGAAACGCGCGGCACGATCGCTCAACATAATCGTGCCGGCCTTGCCCGCCTTGCGCCTCAGCTCGCGCGGGGCGGTGTCGGTCAGGTTGTAATTCTTGTTCGCCATGTCTTTCTCACTGCTTGGATAAGGTTTGCTTTGCGGGGATGTCGCCGATCAGCAGTACCTGCATTTCCGGAGACTCGCCCTTGCCATCGACACCGAGATACGTCCGCCCGACCGTGCGGACGGCGGAGGCCGTCACGTTCACGGCCGAACCCGTTTGCTCGATCTCGGAGCCCGAGACGGTTGAGGTAATCGTGTCGCTCTTCTGTTCGATGTCGCTGCCATCGCCTACCTTCGAACTGATGACTTCCTTGGCAATGTTCTTGATCGAGTCTTTCGTGACCTCGATCGAGGCATCACCAACCGTGAGCTTCACGCTGTCCTTTTTGATTGTGATGTTGACGTTTTCGAACGTCAGAATGTGTTGGTCCGGCGCGTCCGATGGCGACGGGTTATCGTCGGACCATGTCAGCGGCAGGCACAGGCCTTGCCGAAAGTCGCCCGTGGGCGAGAACAGCGTCATTTGCTGCCCGGCGCTCGGAGGCGTGTGCACCTTCAGCGCGCCGGCAATCTGCGCGTAAGGCACCCACGGGCTTTCCTGCGGCTCCTCATCCGTGCCGCCGATCTGGAGTTTGACCACGTGCTTTTTGGCATCGACCTTGACGACCTTGCCATGGCGAACCATCGTGTCGGCGCGTCGCTTCAGGTCCGCCACATCCCGCATCAGCGAGACGATTTGCTCATGTAGCGCTGCCACCCGCCGCATCCTGATAGATCGCGAAATCCTCCGGATCGAGCGTCACGGAGGCCAGCACGGCGGGCTCCGCGACGTCGGTTGCCTGATGATCGAGCGCCGGCGCCAAGCCCATGCTCCGCAGCTCGCGATAGGTCAGGCCGAGCGTCGCGGCAGCCAAGCGCCATGCGGGCAGCGTCAGGGTTGTGATCAGCGAGCGCCAATCGAGCGAGAGCGGCTTCAGGTCTGGGACAGTCGCCATCAGGTCGAGAAGATCGGACCACAATTCGGAGAGCGGCGCGCCGCGCACCGGATCGGCCACCGGCTCGACCGAATAGATTTCGCGGATGAAGTTGAACTTGCGCCCGCCGTCGCTATCGGCACCACGGCCCCAACCGGCATCCGGCAGGAAGCGCACGACAAGGCGGCGGAACATCTCGGCCCAAGGCCCGGGGTCGCCGGTCAGGACTGCGTCGATTTCGTAGGCGATCCGGCGCAGCCGATTTTCATAGGCCGCATCGGTCGCCGCGTATTCGATGATATCGGCCGGCTCATCCTCGCCGCTGTCCGTGTGCGCCGCCGGGATTGTGATGGTGGTCGCCTTCGCGACGAACATCTCAAACGCCAAATCAACCGAGTGTTCCGCGGCGAGAAGGTCCCGCCCCATGATGATTTTCTTGCCCTGCTCGGCGAGCACAACGATGGTCGGCGACGCATCCTTGCCGAGCAACGCGCGGGGATCGACCACGCTATCAAAAACGCGATCGCCAACAGAGGTGGCGTTCTTCAACGCCATGTAGGCGCAGATGCGAACGGCGCAGACTGCAAGGCTCATGCGGCGGGCTCCAGTGTCTGGACGCTGATTGCCAGCCGCCCATCATCAAGCGGCTCGATCAGCGAAATGGTGAATTCGGGCAGGCCCGGCAACTCCAGCCGGGTGATGCGGTCACCTTGGCGATATTCAACGCCCTTCAGCTCGGAGCCCTGCACGGAGAACCAAATCTTGGGCGTGACGAAGCGGCGCGCGAAATCGCGCCCTTCCGGCGCCGAATTGGTGATGCGCTTTTGCTTGTCCGTCTCTCGATAGGCGCCCGTGACATCGGCAACCGACCGCGTCGTGTCCACGCTGCCGGCCGAGTAAACCGCCTCTGTCCATGGCGTGATGCGGATGCGCTCGCCCATGACAGCATCGACAGTGTTTGACGAAATCTGCACCAAGGCCATGAACAGAGACATGATGCGCCCTCTTATGCGGGCGGCAGGATCAGCGCCGGCCCCGACGTCACCGCGGCGGCAACGGCGGCGGTTGCGGCAGCGACGCGCGGCAACACGCCTTCGGTGACCGTGAGCACGCCGTTTGCGGCGTCCCAATACAGGGCCGCGCCCTCGGTCCAGGCCTCGCCGGTCTTCTTGGGCAGCGTGTAGACGCCTTCACGGTCCAGTTCGAAGGGCTGGCCTTCGTCGGCCGAGATGGCAGCGACGCCGAAGATGACGCCAATGAGGTAGCCGTTGCCCGAGACGGCGCCGCCGGCCGGCGCAGTGAACGTCAGCACCTTGCCGTGTTGAATTTTGTTCTTCACTTCCGTTGTTTCCTTGATCGAGAACGCAAAGGGGCGACCCGAAGGCCGCCCCCGATGGTTTCCGCTTGCGCGAGCCGATTACTTCGCGACGTTCGGCGAGCGATAGGCACCGCGGTAATCGATAGCGCCGCAGCCGAAGTCATGCTCCAGCGAGATGCCGACGCCCTGCACACCGAACGGGTTCTCGATGCGCATGCGCGGGGCCTCGTAGCCGTCCAGCATGCCCCACACGAACACCGGGGCAGCGGAGGGCTCCGCGTAGAGCTCCCACTGATCACCGTCCAGCGGCGCAACCACGGTCCGCAGCTTGCCGCCGAACGGGTTGACATCGCCCTCCCTGGTCGGGGTGATGATCGCAAGCGCCTTGTCCGCGTTCGTTTCCTGATCCGCACCAACGAGCAGGATTGCCGGCTTCAGGTTGAGCTTTGCTCCGCTCTGATTGGTCTGCTTGCGGATCACGGCGCGGCCGATCGACAGGCCGTCCGCCGAGATGTCACCGCCGACCGCGGCGAGGTTTTCGCGGGAGGCATCAAAGACCGGCTTCTTGCCTTCCTGCAGCATCGGCCCGGCGCCGCCGTTGAGGGCTTTCATCTTGTAGAAGATGCCTTCCTCGAAACGCGACACGCTGTCGCCGTAGCTGCCGAGCATCTGGTCAATTGCGCCGATGTTGTCGTCAATCAGCATGCGCCGGGAGATAGCGAACTGAATGGCGTAAGGCGCAACCGAGATGCTTTCCTTGCTCTCGCCCCACGTGCCGAACTTGATCTCGCCCGACTCGTTGACCGGCTGCAGCTGCGGGAAGTCGCCGACGCGCACCTGAGTGTGCGGCCGGAAATCCACGAAGTTCCGGCGGACCGAAATCTCGCGATAGGTTGCCGCCGCCTGCTGATAGCGCGAGGCCAACACGCGGTTGATGGTTGACTCAAAAATGACCGGGAAATCCGAGGTCGTGTGCATCGCGCGGCGGAGGACTTCTTCGCGATCGGCCGACGTGCGCAGCATGGAGCGCGAGCCGGTCACCACGGCCGCCATTTCGGCGAACGAATAATTCAGGAAGGCGCGCGCGCCGGCATCCAGCGGGCGCACATTGCCCTCTTCGTCGCGGAGCGCGGAGACACCGCCCATGCGGACGGTCAGCGCATCCGTGAACTGGCGAACACGGGTCTCGGTCTCATCCTGCGTCACCTGCACCAAAAGGCCGGGGCTGGAGCGCGTTGCGTCCGCCGCAGCGGCGAGCGCTTCGAAGGCTCGGGCGCGGAACGCATCGGCCGAGACGCCGCCGGAGATGGCCGCGCGGATATCGTCATTCGACATATTGGCGCGGGTGCCGATGGTCATAATGTCGGCCACGCGGCTGCGCTCTGCAGTCAGGTCGAGGGTCGGCGCAGGCGCGGCCACCGAGGGCGCAGGCTGCGGAGCCGGCGCGGAGCGGGTCTCCGGCGCGGGCACGGTCGTGGTCGTTGCCGAAGGCTCGGCGGTCGGGGCAGCATTACGCCGCATGTCGTCATTCTCCGTAGGATTTGGGTCATCGACCCGTTGCGTTTCAACCGGCGTCGATCGAATTGACGCCTGTGGGTCGGCAGGCACGGCCACAAGGGAGACTTCAAGCAGCTCCCATTTGACCGCGCGCCAAACCTCAACCTCGTTTTCAAGTGACGCGAGCGTCCAAGTCGTCACCCGATAGCCGACCGAAATGCCCGTCAGCTCGCCGCGGGCAACCATGCCCTCAGCGCGTCGGCCGGCGTCCGTATCAGCGAACCGAATGCGGCCAACGAGCAAGCCGCCCTCGATCCGTGCGGACTCGACGATGCCAAGAATGCTATCGACCGAGTCCTGTTTGTGCGTGTCGAGGAGCCTGCATTGTCCGAGCGCCACGCGGTTGAGGTCGATGGCAAGAACGGAGATTTCCAGCTCTTCGTAAGCGCCCCATCGCGCGACGCGCGAGCCGGCCGAGAACACCGCCTCAACCGTATGCGTCTCCGCGTCGTAGCTTGATGCCGTGAACCGGGCGGAAAGGTCATCGGTCGCGGCGCGCGCGATCACCAATCCGGGCTCAAAGCCATCAGGCGTCATTCGCGGACGCGCCATTGAGCGCATCCGCGTCTTGTGTTTCTTCATCAAGCCTCGCTATCTGCCGGCTGCTTCTCTGTGCCGCCAGCCGGCGTGTCGTCATCCGACGCGACATCTTCCTTTGCGTCGGGGTCCTTTTGCGCCGCTCCCAATTGGTCAACGCGGCGAGGATCGATATCGAGCACCAGGCCGTCTTTGTCGGCATCGGCCCAAAACTGTTTGGTCTCGGCCAAGACCTTGCGCCAGTCGCGGCCCCACTCGTTGATGAATTCCTGTGGCGAGATGCGCCCGGCGCGCACGGCAAGAATATCGGCCTTCAGGTCTTTCAAAGGATCGATTGGCACCACCGCCGGCATGACGTATTCACGGAGGTACGGGGCCTTGCGCTCCTTCACCTTGCCGGCGGCAATGGCGATATCAAGCCACCGCTCCGTCACCCGATGCATCAGCATCGGCACGAGCGTTAGCCACTGTTGCTGCTCAACGAGGCGCTTGAAAATCCTTTCGCCCGCCTTCATTGACGAATAGCTCGCCTGCCGGAGGTCCCCGGTCAGTTGGTCGTAAGTGATCATGCCGCCCGAGGCGATGCCCATGAGCGCCGTCATCCCGACTGGTTCGAACTGCCCTGCCCCCGATGGAGAAAACGCAGTCACGGTCTCGCCAAGCGCCGCCCGGTAAATCATCCCCGGCGCCATGCCCTCGATATTGCGCCCGTCTCGATCCTTCCGAGCCGCCGCAGCGGCCACGCCCGCAACAGGATCATTGGAATTGATGATCATGCCGTAGCAAGCTTCCATCCGGAGCTTGACCACCATGGCGTCAAGAGCGTCGTAATAATCGCGCGTGCTCTGCATTACCGGAGCGAGCAGCGGGACGCCGCGAACCTGCCCGGCGCGCAGCGGCCGGTATATGTGGCAGAAGTCCCGGCGCTCAACGAAGTCCGGTATCAGTTGCGGCGTTTTCCAGAGCGTCGGTTCGGAGGGATGATCCTTGTAGAGCCAATATCCAAGGCGCTCATTCCAATCACCAAGCACGACACCGAGCCGCGACCGCCTTCCGTCAAACACGCCATCGCGTTCCGTTGCGATCACGTCGCCCTCAACGCATTGCAGCGCCAGCGGCACAGCGCGACCCGAGCCGATCTTGCGAGGCACCATCCGGACGCCCGAGTCTCCGCGCTCCAGCGCCGACCGATAGGCAACGTTCTGAATACCGGGGAAGCTCTTCTCGCCCTCGATATCCGCAACGAGGCACCATTCATCCCATAGGTCTTGAAGGCGCTTATCCTTCCAAGCCACGGTGATGCCCGTGCCGATCGTGTGAGCCGTGAGAACGTCAACGGCACGAGAGCCTATCCACGTGTTGCGCACGAGGTCGGAGGAGCGTTCGCGAAGCTTGGCGAGGGACGGACCGAGCGCCCCATTCGCGCTATCAGCCTTCGCGCCCTTGAAGCTGGCACCGCGTCTGCCCATGGTCGCGCCGTCATAGGAGCGCTTGACATCAATCGCGGAGAGGACCGCCATGCGCGATGCAGCGGCGTGCGGCGACACCCACGCGAGCGCCTTCAAAAACATCGACATGCGGTCAGTCCCTGGTGTGAGAGACGAACGTGACGGGCGACGCAGTGCCGTAGACATCGGCAATGATCAGCCGACGGATGGTCAGCATCTGATCGAGGCTGCGAAACTCGGTCCTATGAGCGTTGTCGCCGGAGCCGAATTGCACGCTGCTCGCGCCGGTCGCTATCGCCGCATCCAGCTTGTCGAGGTCGGATTTCGTCCACATTCCCGAGGGCCTTTCCAAAAGAGAAAGGCCGCCCGGACAGCGCGCCCACCATGCGCTTGTCCGAGCGGCCTTGACCCGCATCACCGAGCGCCAGGCGCCGCGCCCCATCGCGCACCCGGCTGCCATCAGGTGATGCGGTTACCGCGCTGCGACCAAGTCGCCAGCGCGAACGGCGAGCAATCAGCGATGCCAATTGCTCGTATCGCGACCTAACCAAGTCTCGTAGACCTCGCCGCCATGCGGCTGATCGGTCTCCGGCTCGGGGTCGCGGGTGTTTGCCGGTTGCTGCGTCCCGTCACTGTCATTTGTGCGAGGTGCGTTCGACGTATCAGCAACCGGCGCGATCGAGCCTCCGAATAGGCTCGGCTCGCTTAGTTCGTCGGGCAGACCGCGGCGCAAGGCGAGGTCGCGCCATTGCTCATCCGTGGTGGAGGACATGCCGAGATATTCCGCCATTGCCACGTTGTAGATGCGGCAATCGTGGAAATGGTTGTCCTTGATCTGCGCCCACTTCTTGCCGGCGACGCGGCCTTTGACCTTCACGTCCTCAAGGCGGTCGCCGGTTAGTTGTTTGAAATAGACCTCATCCACCCACATGCCGAAATGGCAGTAGCCGTCAGGGTCCCTTTCCGCGCCGGCCTTCATGCCCTCTTGGCGCAGGAACGAATAGAAATCCGCCTTGAGCGGCCAGATGCCGACGCCCCAAAGCTTCGCGCCCTGCTTGATCTTGCGCCCGCCGAGGTCGATGTCCTGCAGCGTCGGGGTTCCGATTGCAGGCTTGCCCCAACCCGGTATGCCTTTTGTCGCAAGGATCAGCTCATAGCCCGTGTCAGGGTGCAGCCGCTGGTTTTCCCTGACCCAGCCATAGACCGTGTTCGCCCGGTAGCCGGTATCGATCGCGAGCGCGTCTATCGTCCGCTCCCGCCCGAAGGCGTCAGGGAATTTCCGATCAAGCGTCAGCTCGCGGAGACGCTTGAACACCTCGCCGCGATGGTTCGCGGTGTCGCCGTCGATGTAAAGCGCATCAACAAGCCACGTTTCGCGGTTCGAACCATGGGCGACGATCTCCAGCCAAATGCCGCGCATCTGAACGTCGGCTGCCGCGGTCAAGAGGATGCCTTTGGGCGGGATATGCCCGCGCTTCATCCACTCAACGCGGCGCATCATCAGCTTTTCGACTTCCGGCGCGTCGCTCCGGAGCCTGAAAGCTAGCCCGAGCACAAGGTTTGAGTAGTCTTTCCGGCCGGTTTCGGTCTTGGCCTTGCGCTTTTCCTCCGCGATAGCCTCATACGACATCATCTTGCTGATGAAAGCGTCGATATGAAACCCCGGATGGTCGCCAAGAGCGTAGGTCGGTATCCACTCGCCGTTGTCGATAGCGAAGATGCGCTCCGCGTCGCTGATATGGTGCCCGCAACTGCACTGATAGCGGCTCTTGTGCAGATGCTGCTCATCAACGATCAGGAATTCATCCCGATGAACGAACAACTGCCCGCACTCGGGGCAGAGGCAGTGCCAAAAGCGCCGATCCGATAGCTTGAAGCGCCGGTCAATGCGGCAATGGCCCTCGGTCTCGCCCGTTTCGTCTCCCGTGTCGATTTCCGGCGTCGAGATGTCCAGAATTTTGAACGTCTTCTTGCGCCGGAACGCCGTGAACCGGCCAAAGAACAGGTTCTCAGGATCTCCGTAGCCAGGAATATCCGTCCACTTCGATAGTTCGTCGCGAACGCCCTTCTTGATGGTCACCGACGAGAGGTCCAAGACGCTGTTAGCGTTCGCAAGGATCAGCCGCCCGCCAGCGAATTCCTTTTCGTCCTGTTTCGACTCTAGGACCTTGCGGCCGATCTTCTTTTGCCACGCGGTAATCAGCGGCTGGAGCTTGCCGTTGTTCACCTCCTTGAGCGCGTCGATACCGGGCACCGCGTAGAGCAGGTTTGCCGGCTCGCGGTCGGCCACGTACAGGCACCATCCCAGCGCCAAGATAGACGCACCGGTCTGCTGCGACTTCCGCACAGTGACGAAGTTGCACGGATGGTCCTCCGAAAGGCAGTTGGCGATTTCCGTAAGGTACGGCGCGCCTTTCGCGTTCCAGAGATTGCCCTGCTCCGGGCCGTCAACGAGAACAATGTTTTCGCTCATCCATTGAGCGACGGGAACGGGCGTCGGGGGCCTGATCACGTTCGCCATCCGCTCGGCGACCAGGGCGAGCGCGGACGGATGCGAACGCATGGTATGTTAGTCCTCTGCGGACGCTCTCGCCTTCTGCGCGGCGAGCTTGGCGAGCGCGGAGAGCGCGTCAGCCACCTCGGTCAGCATCCGATATCGTGTTTGCTTCAGAAGGACGCGGAGGCCGTGCGCGCCGTCGCGATCGAGCGCCATGGCGAAGGCCTCCGCCTCGTTGTCGAGCGAGCCGATGACTTGCGCGACCTTCGCGCCGATCTCGTCACCGACCTTGACCAGCTCATCCACGCGGACAAGCTTCCCAATGTGCTCATCAAGCTCCAATCCCCGGCGCACGGCCTCATAGTGGGTCTTGAGCCGTAGGGCTTCCTCGTAGCTATCCGCGGCAGGCGCCGCCGGCTCCGGCATCTCCGGCCGCTGGTCTTTCGATGGGTCACCGTGACGGTCGCGGAGGTGGTCGTATTGGGCAACGTTGATGCGAGCCACGCGGCCTTGCCCGTCAAGCTCAACCTCAAGCCCGTGCATCTCGACCATGGCCTTGACGCGCTTCGAAACGGCCTGTTTCGACACGCCATCGCGCTCAGCGATTTCAGAAACGGTCATGAACGGCGCGAACGGCGCGGGGTCCGCCGGCAGGCCCGACCCGTCAACTTTTGGGGGGTGCTCTGTCAACGTCGTCAACCCTGATTTTCAAAACCGAAATTGGGAAAAGTCCCGGACTGCGCGCGCCGCGCGGCCCCCCCGGGCTCGGGAAGGACCCGCGCCCGAACGGCGAGAACACCCGCCGCCGACGTCGGAACGCCTGCCCTCACCCCTTGGCGAGCAGCCGCGCTAGTCGCCGCTCGATCGCGGGCAGCACATCAGTGCTTGCCCCGGCCTCAAACGCTGCCAGCGATTGCCCCTTGACGACTTCCTTCGCCATGTTCGGCCCGTAGAGCTTGCGAACAGGGAAGCGCTTGGAAGTCGTTCGCGCCGAGAGCGCGCCAGTGTCAGGGCGGACGAACGAGCGCTTGAATGTGCGGGAGACCCCCCACGGTGCTGCAGTCACCGCCCCCGCGACAGAGTGCGGGAACAACGCGATTGGCGTTTTCTTGCCATCGCCCTTGATGATGTAGGCGAGCCCAAACCGCTTGCCGTCTACGCGAGACGTGATGGTTTCGTATTTGAGCGGGTTGGTTTGCGCCCTCACTGCCTTGCGGACCTTGGTGCGCACCTTGTCGCCGCCGTCGCTCAATCCCTCTTGCAGGGCCTGCCTGCCGCCGCCGGCTGCTAGGCTCGATATCGGTCCAAGGATGGTGCCGATGTTGCCCGCAACTTTGACGTCGAAACCGCTCATGATGCAGCCGCCGCTTCTAGCGAATAGCGGCCATCATCGCGCGGATAGAGATGCACCGCGCCAGCGAGCGGCAGCATGCCGGGATACCACGACACGCATTCCCGAGGGTCTACGTGGTAGAGGCCAGCGAGCGCCAGGCCGTCGATGAAGTGGGTTTCGCCATCATACGCGCTGCGGACGTGACCGGGATGGAGAACATAGCGCTTGCTTGGCTGGCTGCTCATGTCTGCACCTCGAATGGAATCGTCACGCGCGCGCTCTTGCGCTGCGTTGTTTGCTATCGGTCGCCTGCCGCGCCGTGACGATGTTGGATTGCCCACGGATGGATACGGCCATCACGCGCCGCGTTTGGCTGCTCTCGATTGAGCTACATGGGCGAAAGGGTGCCCGGCGTGCGCCCCGGGCTGGTCGGCAGGATCAAAGCGCCCTGCATACTCGCCGTGTTTTACGACCGTGCGATTGGTCGCCCGTCAGGGGTGATTGCGCTGCTCATAGGCAAGCGCGTTGCGTCGTCAGTAGGATGCAACAGGCCTTGCGGCTAGGGTTGCTATGTTTCACCGCCATGTGCGGCAGTGCCGTCTCCCGGCCGAGCACCAGCGCCCGACCTACAGCCATGAACCGATAACCCGGCTGCTACTTCATTGGTCCGTCCTCGCTTTGTATCGCACGAAACACAAAACCCGCCGGGGCACCGATGGGTTTGTTTCTTCTCTGAGACCTTTTGAGGCGTCCGGAGCTATGTCAAGCAATCACCCCCCTGTCAAAGGGAGGCTGGCCCATGTGTCCCGTAAGCCATTACGCTGCTTTCGCATTTTTCATTTTCAGGCGGGACGCTTTTGCGTATGAGGCGGCCGTTTGCGCCTCTATCGGGGACGAAACAGGTTCGGGCGTCACGATATTCCGCACCGGGGCTAGGCGAGGATCGAAGGCCGACACTGCCGACAGATCGCGGCCCTGCAGGATGCGCGGCTCATCCATGCCTGTGATCCACGGCATCAGGGGCAAAGTGGTGGGCGCGGGCTCGTAGGCCCGCAGCTTGCCGGAGAGCGCGGCGGCCAACGTGTTGAGCGCACCGTGCCAGCAGACCCATTCAGCGCGACACTCGCCAACGTGAAGCGGCGCCGGATCATGCCAGAGCAGCGGCGAGCGCGGGCGCATGGTCACTGGATACTTGCCGGTTTTCCTGGTCGGCCTGATTTCCATCACTTCGCCGCTGCGATCGATCCCATGGACGATCGGACGCGGCTTGGTGGCTGTCTGCGCGAATTGCTGACGAGGCGTCGGGTTTTCGAACGCCCATTTCGGACGCGTGCCCTGTGTCGCGCATGAGATCACCAGCGCGGCCGGATCGAACGTGCTCATCAGCAGAAGGCCCGGAGCATCGCCAGCGATGGCCGCCCATTCGCCAAACAACGATTGGACGTCCGCGAGATGATCAAATCTCGCCTCGCGCTCCAGCGCCCTCACAGCGCCGGCAATCACCAACGCATCTTCGTCGGGCTCGCCCGGGACCATGCCGAACGAGTCCGCATTGAAACCGCTGGTTTGTACCTTGGTGCCGAGCATCCCAAACTGCTCGATCACGTCCCATGAGGACGCTGCAACGCGTTGACCCTTGGGCAGCTCATCCCTGATCGCCCACTGCAAGAGCTTTTCGATATCGATCGGCTTTTTCATGCTGTTCTCAATGTTGCTATTATGCAACCGATAGTGTGAGAGGGTTTTGCGAGGGTTTTTGAAAAACTATCGCAAACAATATTTGCTATAAATTACATACACATAATGCATGTAACTACATCATGATGCGAGGGTACGAGGGTTTGTACGCGTGTCATATGAGGCCGTTCAAAAATTTTGACGGCTGGCGAATTTTCAGCTCGCCTACATGCGTGTGCGCGAAAACCCTCGCGACCTTCGCTCAGTTCGGGAAGTAGTTGGCGCGACTCGGTTTTTTAGCTGCGAGGGTTGGACCGAAACCCTCGCAAAACCCTCGCAACCCTCGGCGGCCATTCGGCAACACCCGACGCAAATGCGCTATGGCACCACATCGCTATTGATTTCAGCGGCCTTGTTGGCCCGCAATTCGCTTTCAGTCGGCCGCGGCCGATCATCGCGAAGCTTCACGTCAAGGTACTTGCGGACCCGGGACTTGTCGTCCTTCTGACAATGCCGCTTCATATCTCGGCCGAAACGAGTCTCGAATACCACATTCTTGCTGTTGACAATACACCAATCTTTAAACGCCAAGTACATGTCACGGGCCTGCACGGTCTCCCCCTCCGCTTTCTCAACGCAGTCCTCAACGAACTGCAACACGATGTCCATTTCCTTCCTGTACGCCTGCACGTCCGCCCTCACTTTCGGCGCGATGTAGATTTGGCCGCCCGAGAGGAAGTCGCGCGCTCCCTCGCAAAGCCAGTTGAACACGCCCGGGGCCTCGGAAAGGAATTCCCGCACCATCACCTCGGGGTCGCGCCGATCCTCCTCCGCGATCATGATTGGCCACTTCACGAACAGCATTCGGCGCCAGATGCCGTTTGAGGTATCGAGGATCTTGGGCAGGCCGTTTCCGCTCATGTGAGGCTTGGCCCGAGGCATGAAGTCGATATAGCCCTTGTACAGCGTCCTCACCGGGATTTCCTCACCGCCCGTCAGTTTCTTGATTAGTTCGCTCTGCAGCGGCTTGCCCTCCGGGAGCTCCAGAACACGCACCATGCGCTTGCCAAAGAGCCTGATAAGGTCGGGCGATGCACCGCCTCCGGCGCGCTCGCCGCTGCCGATGATGCTTTCCGTGGGCAGGCCGACCGCGAAGCTCTTGCCGAGCAGCCGCACCAGCATCTCAAGGAACACCGATTTTCCGTTCGCGCCCTCACCGTAGTGAAACATGAAGAACTGCAGCGGAATGCCGAGGATCGAGCAGCCGCAGAATTGTTGCAGTGTTCGCCGCGTCTCCGCGTCCGGCATCATCTGCTCAATCCAGGCTTCGAATAGTGGGGCCTTGGCCTTCTTGTCGTAATTCACAGGCACGAGCGCCGTGATGTAGTCCTCCTGACGATGGCCTTTCCGAGCTTCGATCCAAGACTTGTAGCGCGTCGCCTTTGGGTCCGGACACTCCGGGTCAATCTCCTGATGGAACACGAGCGTGTGCGTCCGCGTTGCCACCGACAGCGCGGAGGCGTTCAGCTCCTCAATGTTCTTGCGGAGCCGTGGCGAAACGTTTTCCAACATTTTCTCGATGCGGCCTTGATCTTTGGACTGCACCCCGAAATTTTGACGGCGCTCCTGACGACGCCTGACGGCAGCAGCCGCGCTGTGACCAGCCTTCGCAATAGCATCGACCTCCCGGAGCCGCCTGCGCTGCTCTGACGTGCGCTCCTTGGCCGAGATGGCTTTCAGCGCGTCCAACTCGTCTAGGACAGCCTCGGTTACGGCCGCCATAGCGCGTGTTTCGTCCTCCGTTGCGACCAGATAGGCCGCCTCTTTTTGGATGTAGTCGCCCACCTTCTGCGCGATCAGAGCCGCGCCCGCCTCGCCTTCGTCAATGTCCCAGTGCGTCCCCGACCAAATCAGCTTGTCACCTCCTGCGACGCTGGACACTTTCATGACCAGAAGCTGATCCGGGAAGTAGCTCATCAGGCGCACGCCGTTTGACGTGTCGCTCTCATCCAAGAGGGCGCATTCCGCGATGGTTTTATCGCTTGGCTCTGCTCTTGAGGGGGGCGCGGGGGTGTGCGAGGGCTCCCCCGGAGGCGCGGGAGGTGCGGAGGGGAAATCCCCATCGCCCTCAACGGCGCGCACGATATCGTCATATCCATGGTAGTCCATCAGGCTGTCCGCCGTGTCTTGATCAAATCGTTGAAGTCCGTTCCGTCAGGCGCGAAGGCGGCTCGAATCGTTCGGCCTTCCTTGGCGTGACGGTGTGAAGCTCGCTCCAGCGCGAGGCGCGTGAGGATTGGTTCGCTGTCCCCATCGCCGAGCAACACCAGCTCGGAGACGCCATCGGGCACCGGCATTGCCCGCGAGCACATGTCGGGTTCGGGTCCGGGGACCTTGCGAGGCTTGCCGCTCCCGTCTTTAAGCGTTGGGTGCGGGAGGGAGACGGAGGCCTTGCCGGCGAGATTGCCGAGGTCACCAGCCGCACGGAAGGCCGTGGAGGAGAGATCGCGGCCGGCGCGGTACAAAGCCGTGCAGACAGCCGCTACCGTCTCGATGCCCTCCCCCGCGATGATGCGCCGAGGCGCTACGGCGCCGCCCAGGTCGATGTAGCAACCCGCTTTCGTGCCGCGCATCTTCTTTGCCGGCATCAGCTCGCCCGTCTCCGGGTTGATGATTGCGGCCTTGCCCTTCGGACCGCTCGGGTCCAGCCAGGTGATATGCAACCCGCGAAACACCTGCCCGGCGTCAAAGAACGCGGCGAGTTGCGCGGGGCCGCGATGCAGGAGTGTCGGCCGGTTCTCTCGGCCATCCGCAAACATCGGCATGCTTGGGTGATAGCGCACCTGCGCATTGCGCGGCAGGATCACGCTCCGGCCTCTCAGATAGGTCTCAACCGGCGTGCCGAGCCAATGCTTGGCAGGAAGCCAAAAGGCATCATGGAGCCTCTTGCGCTCGCGCTCGCGATAGAGCGCGTTCGTTTCGTCCGCCTTGCGGCCATCGTTCCACCCGGCGCACCAAGCCACGCGGAGTGCCGCATCTGCGTCATAGGGCGCGGGAACGTCCGGCATCGACCGACCATCAGCCGAGTTGAAAGCCCTTTTGCCGGCCATACGGGCGAGCTTGGGCGTGGGCGCCTCTTCTTTCGCGCCACCAAGCCGCTCGATCGCGTCGCGAAAGCCGATGGCCTCGCGCTTCATCATCAGCTTGATGACGTCGCCTGCGTCCGGGCAGACGGCACAAATCCATTTGTCTCCCGTGCATTCGAACCGCATAGCGGTTTTCGAGTGCGGGTCATCCGAGCATATGGGGCACGGTCCGACGTATCCCTTGCCTTTTCGGCGCAGAGTCACCCATTCGCTCGCAACCG
The DNA here is from genome assembly GCF_032489675.1 of Bradyrhizobium sp. SZCCHNR1043. Classification (NCBI taxonomy): domain Bacteria; kingdom Pseudomonadati; phylum Pseudomonadota; class Alphaproteobacteria; order Hyphomicrobiales; family Nitrobacteraceae; genus Bradyrhizobium; species Bradyrhizobium sp. SZCCHNR1043. The sequence goes on along the minus strand of NZ_JAUEYN010000004.1, from coordinate 166,542 downwards.
CATCAACCGAGATGCGGTCTTTGAGCGCGTTCAGCGCGTCATCTGTGATCATTGGTTATTCGTACTGAACGTGATCAGGCTGGTTATCGTCGGAAACCTGCTCAGCGCGGCGCACCTCGTGGAGACGCTTCAACAGGCGCTCATCGCTGCGGACGCTCCAGAGGACGCGCCAAGCCGCCGCGAACACTTCCGCGTGCCGCTCCTGTTGCTCAATGACCCGTTGCACTGTGTCGCGCTCGCGGTCAGTCAAGGAGGGGTCCGATAGTTCCTGCCTCAAGGAGATCAGGCGGGCATCGAACCGCGCAGTTTCGCTCTTCACCGCGGCCAACATCTCAGTCCAGCCCACGGCAACGACCTTGCGCTTTGAGGCCGGCTTTGCAGGCGCTTCAGGCATTGCGAGCCTCCCGGCGCTTCAATTCGGCGAACATCACGTCACACTTGGCCTTGCCGTGCGACGACACGAACTTGCTGGTATGCAGACGGCCCATGATGCGGGTCACCTGATCCGTGGAGGACATCTCCCGCGTAAGCCGGTCGAACTCAGCCAGCTCCTCCGGCGTGTAGGAAGCGCCACTCATTGCCGCCCCCGCCGCTCGGTCACCAAGGATGCGGCCTCGCACCACTCGCGGACCTTCCGTTGCAGCGCGCGGCGAGCCGTTTCTACATCGCGCGCCGGGACAGGAGCCGGAGAGAAGCCCGGCAGGTTCACAGCGTAGAAGTAACCGTTGCTCGCCGGGTTCGGAGTGATCAGCCCGACCGTGACAACGCCGAGGCGTAGCTCGATCTTGGAGCCGCTTTCCTGCTCGGTGATGCGAATTGGCAGGGGTGCGGCGCGAAGGCGACACGGGCGAGCCTCCCGGGGCGCGATGGTGACCGAAGGGGCGCTCATCGGGCATAGTCCGCAAAAAGGCCAACGATCAGCCGCTCGGCTTCATCGAACGTCGAAAGCATGTAGTCGGCCTGCACCGACATGAACGGGTGATCCTCAATGAACGGGTCATCCGTAACAATGGCGCAGGGCTTCCCGAGAGGCTTGGTCCAGGAGACCTCACCCGTGGTGCCGAGCGTCCGCAGAAGGCCACGGCGAGCAATACGCTTCAGAGCAGCGACGTCCGAGACAACCGCGTCTTGCGTCTCACTATCAAGCGGCCCGAACCGCTCTTCAATCTGCTCAACCAGATCGCCCATGCGATCGAGGATTCCATCAAGCTCCGCGACCTCCGGCGGCTCCGGGAAATAAGCGAGCACGAAATCACAACGCTTCACGTCCAAGTAGTTCTTGGAAACAATGGTCTTGGGCATACCAAAGCAAGGGTCCGGGAAATGCAGGTCGTAGCGCTCGCCCTGCACGGGTTGAGCGCGCAGAGGAGAGATGCCGACGATGCCGTGACGTGCAAGGCGCTCGGTCATGTCCCCTCGCCAATCGTTGGCGCTGGCGACGGTTTCGCCTGTGATCGGACCCGCGAGATAAACGGTCGGCTTCACTTCACATTCCCCCAAGCACATAGTTGAAAATCGCAATCGAGCCTTCGATTTGCGGGATGACGTACAGGGCGACGGCAACAGCAGCGCCGCCGAGAGCGAGCCCGCCGAGCAGGCCCGGGATGTCGAGATTGATCAGCGCCTGATGCCGCTCACGCTTGCGCTCGATGGCGCCACGAAGAGTGCGAATGGCGTTGCAGCGGGACAGCCACGCCGTGACGGTGGCGGCAATCGCGCGGATGCGGATAACAACACGGATCATCACGCGCCCCGACCACTGGACGGCACGCGCGGATTGGCAAATACCTTTCCAACCTTGTCGATGACGTCACGGCGTCCATTCTGAAAGCCGTTGTCGCTCCCGAGGGCATAGGCCTCGCTGATCGCGCGCATGATCCACCAGAAGCGACCGGAGCCCTCGCTACCGCTGATGTCGATTTGCAGCCCTGCCGGGAGGCCGTCCATATCGATCCGGGCGACGTTGGCATCCGCCAAATGCGCGACCGGGAAAACGCCCGTGGAGTTCACCCGGAAGCCGCGCACGGTGACGCACGCCGGGATTTGGCGCTCATTCTTCATGGTAATGGCCTGTTAGTTACTGGAGTTGAGGTCGTGGATGCGGCACAAGACCATGATGTCAGCCGGCGTCGGGACGGCCTCGCCCTTCAGCTCGCAACGCAACGCGTAGTCGGAGGGCCGATCATGCGCAGCGGGGTCCCCGCTGTGATGCCTGCGGAGCGCAGCGAGCAGGCCGCCGGAACATCGGACGTTGGCCTCATGCATCTCTGCCGCCTCAAACACGATCTCCGCATCAGTCAGGTCCGCGGCGGGGTCTGTGCCGAGATGGACGGGCGATGACGGCGCCGGCTCAAAGTGCGGGCGGCTTGCCATTGGCAACAGGCCAGCCTTTCGGGCGCGTTTCCAAATGGTGCGAACGGCCTTCTCAGAAAGCCCGTATTCCTGCGCCACCCGAGCGCGGGTCATTGTCCCGTGCCATGCTTGTTGAACTTCAGTGGTCTTTTCGGCCGATAATCGAATTGCGCGCATGCTGTTGCCCCGGATCAGTGATGCGGACGGAAGGAGCGGCATCGGCCGCGACCGGCACCGCGAGGATTGCGAAAGCCATCAACCGCGCAGAAGCAGGACGGCAGGCGTGCCGAGCAGCAGCAGCCCAAAATGATCAGAGGCCCCGGCGCATCCGGGGTGATGTCCGGCGGACCTTCAAGCAGATCGAGGACATCCACCGGCCGCCGACTCGCCCAAACACCCACGACAAACGCGAGCAGGAGCAAGCCGGCGACCACGGAAGACAAAGCGATAGCGTCTCCGGAAACGGCGATGCCGCCCGGCGTCAGGCCAACCATCTGAAAACCCTTCCGCACCGATATCAAAACATGCCGGCGCGCCCAGCGATCTACAGGTCAAGACGGGGGTTCCGTCTTGGTAGTGGCAATTCCTAACCTGATTCGCTAGATTTTAGTCAACATTTATGTCTTGCGAGTTGCGTGTATTTTCCAATCATAACGAGTATCGTCTTGAAATGAGTGATGAAATTTCTTTCGCAGAGAGCCCCGCCCCCGTGCGCAAAGCCAGGAAGCCGAAGGCCTACCCAAACCGAATTGCCGAGCTGATCAAAGAGAGGAAGTGGACCTACGCCGAGGTTGCAGCGCGCATCAGAAAGCTCGCAGCAGAGCGCGGAGATACCGGGAGGACTAGCGTTCACGAGGTGTCGGTCAACCGGCTCGCGATAGGCAGCACCACGCTCTCGCAAGAGTGGATGAACGTGCTCGGCGAAGTCTTCGGAGTGCCGCCGGCCGAAATCATCTCTCCGCCAGCTGCCAAGAACCACATTCGAGTGCGCGTCACCCATGCGTTCGAAGGAGGGAAATGGCATCAGACAAGCACCCTGCCCGAAGCGAAGCAGTTCGACCTCATGGTACAGGAAGATGAAAAATTAAGAGGGGCAACGCTTTATGCGGGTGAGATCAGGGGGCCATCGAACAACCTGCGCTATCCACCCCGCTCCATTGTCATCTTGTCCAAGGTCGAGCAGAAGCCCGGCGAAATCGCAGCCGGCAAGCGGTACCACGTCAGGATGACTCGCAAGGATGGCATGGTGGAAGACTCCATCAAGCTCCTAAGCCAAGCCGCAGATGGGTCCTACTGGCTCAAGCCCGAGTCCGATCATCCTAACCATCAACAGTGGGCGCGACTGGATGATACGGAGAACGCCCACATCGAACTTGTGGGCCGAGTTCGCAGGGTGTTTTCCCGCGAAGATGATTGAAACATCGGCAGCGCCGATCACGCGAGCAGCAGAGCCGGCGCAGTCATCCTCGCCGGCTTTTGTGTGCGCAGCAGAGCGCGCATCGATGGTGTCGGACGGCGCGATTTTTTGTGCAAATCTAGCGAAGGTAGTTGAGTACGCGACCGACTCAATCTAACCAATTATGTTAGTTTGATTGGTGAGAACATGAACGGCGCTATATCCGCAGAACCTTTGGCCCGCACCCAGCTTTTCTCGGCGATTCCCCTGCAGGCGAGCCGATGATCGTAATCGAGCCGCGACCCTTTCAGCCGCACTTCGAATTCCGAGAGCCCATCGTGATGTCCCGGCAGGTTTTCGAGACCCTTCCCATTGTCCGGCGCGACGGAGTCGAGGTGAACCCTACCGGCGCTCAGATGCGGGTCGAGATCGAGCGCTGCGGCAAGTCGTGTTGGCACCTGGTGGAAGTGGAGCTGACGCCGCTCGGCTTCCGTTACCCCGCCCGCAAAATCGAGATCGTAACCGCCCATCACGTCGAGGACTGAGCATCCATGCCCGACAGCTGGCTGCCCAAATGACCCGCCCGAAACGCCCTTCAGAAATTCCGCATGGCTCATGGCCCCGCCGAATGCCAGCGGCGCTCGCCGCCGGCTATTGCGGAGAAACGACGGTTGAGGGATTCTTGACCCGGGTCGGGAAAGAGTATCCATGGCCCCGAGTGAAAGAGGGCCGCCGGCAGCTATGGCTAAGAGAGGACCTGGACCGCGCAATTGCACCGGTGTCGATCGAATACGACGCCGCAGAGGATCTGTGACTGTGGCGCTGAAGCTGCCGCGCTACGTCCTGCCCAAGTCGCTCGCAGGCGGCCGGCAAGCGTTCTACTACACCGTGCCTACAAAATATCGAAAGCTCGGCTGTACCATCCCCAACGAACCGCTTGGCGACTATGTCACCGCGTGTGGCGCCGATGGCGAGGGTGGCCGAGCTGCCGTCTTGAACGCGCTCTTTGACGAATGGTTTGACAAGATGATGGGCAAGCCAAGCAAGGAGACGCTTGGAGGCGCCCGCGTCGGGACGGTTGATTGGCTCTTTCGCGAGTACAAGCGCTCAAAAGCCTACCTAGAAAAGGTCTCCAAACGATCGCGGCCCGGCTACGAGCACAGCATGCAGGCCATCGGCGACTTCCTGAATAAGAAAGGCGAGCGCATCGGCTCCCTGCCGATAAAGAGCATCAGCCCGCGCGCTGCCGATCTGCTCTATGAGAAGTTCATCACGAACGACAAGGACGAATCGGTCCTGTACCGCCGGGGCGAGAAGTTCGTGGGTCTATGCCGGAAGGCGTGGCGTGTGGTGCACCGCCTGTACCCGGCCGAGTTCGCCAAGGATGTCCCGAACCCGTGGCCGGGCGTCACGATGAAGACGCGCGTCAAGGCAAGCAAGCCCGCCGTCACCCGAGAACAGGTCTACACGTTCGCCAACGGGGCCGTGGAGCGCGGCGAAGTCGGCGCAGCGGCCGCAGCGGTCATTTGCTTCGAATGGCTCCAGAGGCCGGAAAACGTGTTGGCAGGGCACATCCGCTGGACCGGCTACCGGGCGAATAAGAGCGGGACTCCCGTGATCCAGATTGAGCACCACAAGACCGGCGCCAAGATCGACCATCCCTTGGAGGACATTCTAGATGACGGCACCGCCGTGCAGCTCTATCCCGAGGCCGAGGCTGTCCTTGCACACCTGAAGCGCTTAGGCGTGCCGCTGATCCTTCGCGAGGTGCTACCCGCCACTGACAAGCGGCATGTCAAACCCGGCGCCAAGGCCTTCGCCAAGCCCTATAGCTTTTCGGGAATGCAGAAGATTGTACAGCGGCTTCGGAAGGACATCGGCCTCCCGACGCACTTCACGCTGGACGCCTGCCGGCATGGCGGCATGACCGAACTAGAAGAAGCCGAGCTGACGGAGGGGCAAGGCCGGGCGCTGTCGGCTCACCGCACCAAGGAGAGCTACGCGGGGTATGCGAAGCGGACGGCACCGCGAGTTTTGGCCGCGACTAGGAAGCGCCGGGCGCACGTCTTGGCGAACGCACCGGAAAAAGACGCCCAGAACGATCAGCGAATTGAATTGCAGAACGACAGCCGGGCCGCGCGCTGAAAGAACGGCCAATAACGAGGCGGGCGGGTTGCTTGGATCGCGAAAACCAAACGATTAGCACTGTTTTAGGCCATTTCGCTGCGGTTGGCGTCGATGTAAACGGCTTGATCATCCCCGGCCGCCAGATTGAAGGCGTTCTAGCGCGTCATGCTTTCAACCTCGTAGTCAACAACAACGACGAAACATTCAAGATTTCCCTTGTTGGCTCTGCGACGGCGGTCCGCCGTCATGGGCGCGAAATCCTGCTCACGACGCAGCATCAGCTTCGCGGAATCGATGTTACGCAAGTAGCCATGCTAACCGAAACGGGTAGCCATATCATAACGTCCGGCGGCGTCCGTCGCTATAATCTTCACCCTGAGACAGACGCCTATGACATTGTGGCGTTTGATTTTACAGAGCCGTGCAAGGACAGGCCTGAACTCAAAAAGTGCTTCTTTGAGCTGTCCAAAGTGCCACCCGAGGTGCTTGCTTCCAACGTCCTAGCGATGTCGTTGACTGGTTACCCATCAGATGACCAGGCATACGAAATTCATGAAAATAACCACCTCGGTCTCGCGCGTCGGCAAGTCACCTGCCAACCTCACTCACAACCGAGCGACGCCGCGCTGCTAACCGTTCAAGTGACGCGTCCTCTCGATACGCATCCTGACGGCATGAGCGGCGGATCAGCGTTTGCTATCGGGATGGACCACGGAAGACTGCATGCCTTTTTTGCTGGTATCATCGTGCGGGGCGGTCGGGAGTTTTTTACAATACTCAAAGCCGGCGTTGTGTGTGCCTTCCTCGATAGCTTTTTCCCCTGAGCGCCTTCGATCCAGAGTCTAGGACTGTCGTAGTACAGCCCATGATGGTAGACTCTTTCATCGCTTCTGAAAACGGAGAGCGACATTGCCAAGCATGACCGATCCCCACGTTGCTTTGGTTTCGTTTCAGCAAGCTTTTTCTGCTGGCCTGCTGGACCTCCATCGGGGCACACTTGATCCCAACATTTATCTGCACACGGATACTGAGCACGGCTTCTTGCGCATGACTTATGTCCGTATCGATAACGGCATTGTCACGGCTTTCGTCAATTTCGCTCGCGTCGAACCAATCGATGGCAGTCCTTGTCTTGCGATTGGCGTGGCCGTCCCGGAAAGACATCGCAACAAGGGACTAGCGAAAAGCACGGTGGAGGCTGCGATCCGCGAACTCGCGGCGGGATTCGGCCGCAACGGATATCCCCCGTTCTACGTTGAAGCCGTTGTGAGCGTGGACAATGAGCCGTCCAAGAAGGTTGCAACCGCAGTCCTATCGCGTGAGCCGGAACAGATCACCGACAGCGTTTCCGGCCTTCCTGCGCTCCGTTTCATTCTCAAGGTCGAGACGACCTGATCATGGGAAGAGCCGAGCGCACGCCTTGCGAACGCACCGAAAGCGGGCGCTTGGGGCGGAGGGCAGGCGAAATTGCAGGCCGTCAATCAAACCGCCGATGCACCGTTACAAGCCTTACGCCACACCGCCGAAGCGCCCCGGTTTGAGTTGGGGCGGATCGTGACGAGGCGGGTTTTGATGTCCGCATTCCGGGCAGACATTCGTTTTCAAGTCCTCCTTCCACAGCATGATCTGCGGCGGGAACGTGCACTTACAAAGCTTGTGGCCTAACGCCTTGGCGATTTCTGCTTTGCTCGTATCAAGCGCGGTCTCTGCTTTCGCGAGGTCGGCTTGTGCCTTGTCTCTCTGCTGTCCTGCAGGCAACAAGCCGATGATGCCCTTGATAGTATCAACCGCGAGTTTTGCGTCTGTAAGGTATTCCATTAGCCCGTCCATGCGACATCCCCTCCGGTCGAATGTGCCATCAAAATGCAACCCCTAAGGGAAATCAATGGCTGAGGCAGCGACGGCCGCGCGGCGTTGCACCGAGGTCCCGGCGAACGCACCAGAAACATCCATTCAGAATACGCAGCGGAATCCCGTTCAGAATGAAAAATCGTCGAATTTGTAAGAAATTGATTTTCTAGCGGAATTTTGGCTGGGGCGGGAGGGATCGAACCTCCGTATGGCGGAATCAAAATCCGCTGCCTTACCGCTTGGCTACGCCCCATCAGGCCCGGCGGATCGACGTGGCGCGCGGGCGCCATGCGATTCCGGGTCGGCGCCCGTGGTCTACAGAGCGCGCCCGCCCATTTCAACCGCGCCGCCGCAGGAATTTTGCAGGCCCCTCCGGTGATCCGCCGCCCAGGCCAATTCGTCAATGCCGGCAAGCCCTTATCCTGCTCGTTGGAAGCCGCCGCGGCGCCCGGCCGCAGCGCCACGCGAAAAAGTTGAGACCCGACCGGTTTCATGGGATGACGGCGGCCAAACCGGCCACATCGAGCCCCGAGGACACGCCATGACCTATCGCGCCCCGCTCAACGACATGCTGCTCGCCCTCAACCACGGCGCCGGGCTGAAGGCGGCGGTCGAGGCCGGCCATTACGGCGATTTCGACCCCGACATCACCGCGGCCGTGCTCGAGGAAGCCGGCAAATTCGCGAGCGACGTGCTCGCCCCGCTCAACCACATCGGCGACAGGAACGGCGTCAAGCTCGCCGATAAGAAGGTCACCACCGCGCCCGGCTGGCCGGACGCCTACAAGCGCTGGACCGAGGCCGGCTGGAACGCGGTGTCCGGTCCCGAGGCGCATGGCGGCCAGGGCCTGCCGCTCGCCATCAACGCCGCCTGCACCGAGATCTGGAGCGCGGCCAACGTCGCCTTCGGCCTGTGCCCGCTGCTGACCTTGTCGGCCATCGAGGCGCTCGACGCCCACGGCAGCAAGGAGCTGAAGGACATCTATCTCGGCAAGCTGATCTCCGGCGAGTGGACCGGCACGATGCAGCTCACCGAGCCGCAGGCCGGCTCCGACGTCGGCGCCTTGCGCACCCGCGCCGAGCGGGCCGCGGACGGCAGCTACCGCATCACCGGAGCCAAGATCTTCATCACCTATGGCGACCACGACATGACCGACAACATCGTGCATTTCGTGCTCGCGCGGCTGCCGGACGCGCCGGCCGGCACCAAGGGCATCTCTCTCTTCCTGATCCCGAAATTCCTCGTCAACGCCGATGGCTCGCTCGGCGCCCGCAACGACATCTACGCCACCGGCGTCGAGCACAAGCTCGGCATGCACGCCTCGCCGACCTGCACCATGACGATGGGCGATCACGGCGGCGCCATCGGCTATCTCATCGGCGAAGAAAACGCCGGCATGCGCTGCATGTTCACGATGATGAACCAGGCGCGGCTCGGCGTCGGCCTCGAAGGTGTCGGCGTCGCCGATCGCGCCTATCAGCAGGCGCTGGCCTACGCGCAGGAGCGCAAACAGGGCCGCGCCGTGGGAGCTAAGGGCACTGGCTCGGACGCGATCATCGCCCATCCCGACGTCAAGCGCATGCTGATGCAGATGCGCGTCCTCACCGCCGCGTCTCGCTCGATCTGCTACGCGACCGCCGTCGCACTCGACGTGTCCGTGCGCGCCAAGGATCCGGCGGTGCGCACTGAAGCCGCCGCGCGCGGCGCGCTGCTGACGCCGATCGCAAAGGCGTTCTCCACCGACATCGGCAACGAGGTCGCCTATCTCGGCGTCCAGATCCATGGCGGCATGGGCTTCATCGAGGAGACCGGCGCCGCGCAGCACTATCGCGACGCGCGCATCACCGCGATCTACGAGGGCACCAATGGCATCCAGGCGATCGACCTCGTCACCCGCAAGCTGGGTGCGAACGGCGGCGCCTCGGTGTTCAAGCTGCTCGACGAGCTCACCGAGATCGTCCGCCGCGTCGAGGCCTCGAACGATCCGGCCTTCGGCACCACTGGCGCCAAGCTGCGCGAGGCGCTCGGCGCGCTCGACCGCTCCAGCCGCTGGCTGCTGGACAAGCTCGGCACCGCGCCGAACGATGCGCTCGCCGGCGCCACGCCTTACCTGCGCCTGTTCGGCTCGGCGCTCGGCGGCTGCATGCTGGCCAACGAGGCGCTGGCCGCGCGCAGCGAGAACGAGACCGAGGGGGCGCGTCACGTCGCGCTCGCCCGGTTCTTCGCCGAGACCTTCGCGGTGCAGGCCCCGTCCCTGGAAAAGACCGTCACCGACGGCGCCGACGCCGTGCTCGCGGCGGAGGCCGTGCTGGTGGCGTGAGCGGCGAGCGTCGCGACCCAGACCAGCGAGTTCAGCCTCCCGCACCAAAGCTCGCTGCCGGGCTCCCACCCTCCCCTGGAGGGTCGCCTCGCGGGGCGCGCAGCGACGCGTGAGGCGGGGTGGGGTGATCTCTCCGCGGATGCTTGTGCCAACGGAGAGATCACCCCATCCCGATCCCGCGCTACGCACGCGATCGACCCTCCCCCTCCAGGGGAGGGTGTCCCGAGTTCGCCGCTTCATTGATCCACATCTCAAACATCTATCCGAACAGCCTGTCGCGATGAGATGAGCATCCGCGTCCTCGCGACGCATTCCGCGCCCGAGCTATGCTCTCGAAACCCGCCCTCACCGAGTGGAGGGCGCAGGGAAGGCCGGGCGCTGGCCGCGCCCGTGGCCCGCCTGCAGAAAAAAAGCAGGCGGCAGTCACCACAGGTCTGGCCGAGAACACCCGGCCTTCCCCGCGCGATGGTTTTAACGGGCTATAGCGCGCTCTTCCTGGTGCACCGGGCTTTCTGGCCACCATGTCGCGACAATGCGCTTCTCGCGCATTGCGCTGGATACTAGCATCGGAGTATCGGAACCACGCGCCTTCACCGTCCGCAGGCTAACGTTCGTCCGTGCCAACAGCACTGCGCCGCCCGCGTCCACCGCATCCCGCTGCCAACGTCCGTGACGACCGCGAACCGTCCCCTACCGTGCAACGGGATGCGCGAACCATAATGCTGATTTGGGCAAGCCGCAAAGCGATTTATGTTTTTCAGAACGACTTGACAGGGGTTGGCCCGACCGAGCTGATTTGGCCGACGGGTCGGAAGCGCGCTTCCCTGCACTCCGGCAAACCGGAAGGAACCAGGTCGATTGCCGATAAAGTTCAAGCCCTGCCCCAGTCAGCCATTCACTTCCGGGACAATGTTCATTTCCGGGACAATGATCCGACGCCGCACCACGCAGGTCGCAGTGCGAGCCGCTCTGGTGGTCGCCACGTAGCGCTCAACCGGCTTACGACGCCATCGTCTGGATGAGCGCCGTGTCGGCGAACTCTATTAGTTCGACGATCTTCCCATCCTGAATTCTGAAGAGGTCGAGTATCTCGGTTTCCCGCGTCATATTCGTCGGACAGCTTCGCACGGTGAGGCGGGAACGCACGGCCACGCGATCGTTGTCCACCAGTTCGGTCAGGATATTTCGCTGCGCGAACTCGAACGTATCGATGAGCTTGGCCAAGCCCTCCTTGACTTGGGGGTGACCACACATGCACCCCAACATTTTGGTGGCGTTCCGGTCGCCAGCCAGTGTGAACACCACGTCCGGATGACACTCTGCCATCAGGTCGTCCAACGCCCCCGTGTCGCGCGCCTTGTATGCGCGCCTGACCTGCTCGAGGAGTACTTCGCGATTTTCCATCGGCACCTCCCAAAGTTCAGCACGAAGACCTTAGCTGCTCATTGATCTACTTGCAATTGAGTCAATCGAAAACTTCGCCTTCAACTGTGCTCACTTACCTCGGAGAGATGGAGCGAGCATGGGCCAGCTAGCCGAAGGCGTAGCCCGCCGCGCTTCCTCTGATTGAGGCCGCTGCCGTTCTTGACTTCCGCCATCGATCCAGCCAGTTCTATCTGCTCAGGTGCCGGCTCGACCGTGGTCACGCAGTTCGGCTCCTCATTCGCGAAGCCTCTGCATAGTTCGTTGTTTTTCACCAAATCCATTCGGAGCAAGAATATGAAATCTGTCGTTGCGACGTTGTTTGCCGCGGCCCTGATGCTGTCGTCCGCGCCGGCGTCGGCCGTCGTTCTCGATCTCTCCACCATGAGCTGCAAGCAGTTCGTCGAAAGCGGCGACGACGGTATCAAGATGGTGCTGATCTGGCTCGACGGCTGGTACAAGGGCGACCAGGACGAGGCGATCTTCGACACCGAGGTGTTCCTCGAGAACGCCAAGAAGTTCGGCAAGTACTGCGCCGAGCATCCGACGGTCAGCATCGTCACCGCGGCGGAGAAGATCCTCGGCAAATAGGCAAATAGGATGGCTGCGGATCGTCAGCGCGCAGGCGAATGAACACGCTTTCCGCACGCACGCCACCGCAGGTGACTTTGCGGCTGCTCGGCCCCTCTCTTCGTCTAGACCCCGAGCCACTCCAGCCCGCCCGGCAGTTCGTCCGCGGCAAAATCGATCTGCAGCACCCGGCGATGGCCGGGCTGGGTTGAGGGCTCCGAAGCGTGCAGGATCGGCGTCGCGTAGAGCCAGATGTCACCGACGTCGGCGCAGCACGTCGCCGTGCCACAGCGCGCGACCGTCGCGGCCACATCGCCTTCCGAAATGCGACCGAGGCGGTGCGAGCCTGGAGCGATCAGCAGCGGCGCGTTGCCGTCCGGCACGACGTCGAGATGGACGCGCAGGGTGACCATGCGCGCGAGCACCTCATAGGGCGGCGCGACGTGTTGTAGGCCCCCCTTGATGGTCCAGGGCCCGAACCCGGTGACATCGATGCGCTCGCGGACGACGATGGTGCGGTCCTGATGCCAGGGCACGGCCCAGTTCGACGCGGCCGTCTTGTCGAAATAGACCGCCCGCACCGGGCGAGTGGCGTCACCGAGAACCGCGGCAGCGGCGGCGCCGACCGGTCCGGCATTGGCGAGGAACGGCCTGAGCGCCGCGACGCCGTGCAGCCGGCTGCCCGCCTGCTCCGGTGCGTGGCCGGACAGCGCCTCGAAGAGAGCGCGCAGGGCGGACGCATCGAGCGCGGCCGCGATGTGCAGCGCACCCGTTTCCGCGACGAGCGAGGCTTGCTGGGGAGAGAGTGCGACGGTCATGCGTGAGGGAGACTAGAGCGCGGCGCCGGCGCTTGGCAATCACTCTCCCCGCTCTTCGCCATCAGTCCGAACTTGCGCCGGGAGAGCAAGAGAGGCGCGAAGGTGATCCGCAACGTCTCGGTGTGCCACCCTGCGACAGAAGACTATACCGCGGACGGCGCGGCTGGCCGCAAGTTGCGATGACCCCGCATGAAGACCGCAGCATCCGGACACACTCAGACGCAACTCATTGCGCCAGCTTGGCGCGGAGGCTGCGTTGAAGAAGCGTGCCGCGCCCCGTGCGGCACCTGCCCTTTCTTCATGCGAGAGTCCCATGTCGATCAGCTCTGTCACGACGCCCCTCGCGGCGCCTTCGTCGCAAACCACCTCGGCCACATCATCCACCTCGACGACGTCTACGACGTCATCCTCGTCGGCCACGAGCTCGGCTGACAGCACGTCGGAAAGCTCCTCCGGCAGCGGCGGCTCGTCGTCGGGCAAGACCGTCGTCAGCGAGGTCTCGATCACGCTCGACGGCGTCACCACCACGACGATCACCTATTCCGACGGTTCGACCGAGGTGACCAAGACTGCCGCCAGCTCGGACGGCAGCAGCAAGGGCGCGCAGACCTACAACGCGCAAGGCGCGACCAACAGCGCCGTGAGCAGCGGCGTCTCGGGCAGCGCGGGCACGGCGAGCACGACCGTGACGACCTGAGGCCTCGCAGGACGCGCGACACGCCTTCGCTCAGGGCTGATGATGCCGTCTCGACCGGAGGCGTAGGTTCCGAAGCCGGAACCGTTCGATCTCTCAACACTGTCAGGGCGGCACGGGGGACAGGCCATTCCGCCCGGCGACGGTTGCAGGCGATGCTCAACCGTCACGTCCGGTGACACCGCGAAGCCACACTGCGCTGACGATGTCACGCGCGTGTCATTGTTAATTTGCGCCCTCGCTCCGAGTCACGCCTGTTAGCAGGCAGCTGCGACAATGGGGAGGATGTCGATGTTGCGGGGTGTGATCGGCGCGGGGATTCTGATCCTGGCGATGGGGTCCGAGGTGCAGGCGGCCAACGAGGCCGGTCCTGAGACCCGGATGTCCTGCTCGGAGGTGCGCTACTACGTGGAGAAATACACGGCCGAGGTGGCCGAGATGTATGCGCGCAGCCGCGGCGCCACCGATGCGCAGATCAGCCGGGCGCGGCGCTGCCTGTCGACGAACCATTTCCGCAGGGCGGAGCGGGTGCACAGCTATACGGAGTAAGCGGGCGAAAGATTCGCAAGGGATGGCTCTCGTCCAGCCATGATCGCCTGTGGTTATGGATTCCGGGCTCCCGCGCGCTGCGTCGAACGGCTGCGCCGTTCGCGCGTGAATGCCAGGGATGACGGCTGGGGAGAGAGCGGCGCATCGCAAGATGCAGAGCATATCGGCCGAAGGCGTGACGCTCGCCCCCTCCTTCAGGGCACACGCGGCGCCCTGAAAGTGGTCGTCATACCCCGCGCAGGCGGGGTATCCAGTACGCCGCGGCGTCTCGACTGAAGTCGACCGTTTCGGAGTACTCGATCGTCCGCCTGCGCGGGCGATGACAGTTGTTGTGACGCAATGTCTGCGCTGCGCTCCACGGTGGCGTCTGCGCGCCACGGCGGCCTGCATGGCGCAAGCGCCGCGCAGGTGCCGCTCCCCGCCTCACGCCTGCTCGATCGCGGCCGGCATCTTGGCGACCGACATCAAGGAGCGCGCGACCTGGTTGAGGAGCTGATCGGCATTCTCCTCCTCGGCCAGCGACTTCGACAGCAGCGCGACGACGGCGCTGTGGCGGAGCTGGGAGGCGAGATTGCGCGCGGTCGTGTAGCCCGACATCTCGTAGTGCTCGACGCGCTGCGCGGCGCCGATCAGCGCGAGATCGGCGGCGGCGTCCTCCTTGTCCTCGGCCTGGGTCATGATCTCCTGGCCCTCCTCGATGAGGCCCATCATGCCCTTGCAGGGCTTTGCCCGCGGCGTCTTGCCGAGCAGCTCGAAGCATTCGTTGATGCGCTCGATCTGCGCTTCGGTCTCGACCAGATGCTGCTCGAACAATTCGCGCAGCTGATCGAAGCGCGCGGCCTCGGCCATCTTCGGCAGCGCCTTGGTGAGCTGCTTCTCGGCATGGAGGAGGTCGCGCAGCTCGTCCATCAGCAGATCGCTCAGGCCGGATTCGTCGGCCGGCGGCGAGCTTTCGGTGACGATCGACGACGCCGCGCCGGGCTCACCGGCTTGGATCGCCGGCGACTCCGTGAAGACCCAGTCGCCGCCCTCGTTCCAGGGGCCGCGGGTATCGATCTCGCCATGATCGCCGGCCCCCGTGGAATCGTTGAAGAACTGGTCGACCAGGCCCGGCGTCGGCGCGAGGCGGCCGATGCTGAAGGCCGGCTTGCCCATGCTCTCCAGCGCCACCGCGAACGCCTTCATGTGGGTGATCTCGCGCGTCATCAGGAACTGCAGCGCGTCCTTGGTGCCGGCATCGTCGGTGAAGTTGATCAGCCGCTCGTAGACGATCTTGGCGCGCGCCTCGGCGGCGATGTTGCTGCGCAGGTCGACGTCGAGCTCGCCGGTGATCTTCAGATAATCGGCGGTCCAGGCATTGCCTTGCGAGTTGAACAGGTTCACACCGCCACCGCCGGCAATCGCGATCAAGGGATCGGCCTCGGCGGCCTCGCGATCGAACTTCGACGGCTTCAGATGCAGACGCGCCAGGGTGCCGACGACCTCGAGATGGCTGAGCTCCTCGGTGCCGATGTCCATCAACAGGTCCTTGCGGTCGGGATCCTCGCAGTTGAGGCCCTGGATCGAGTACTGCATGGCGGCGGCGAGCTCGCCATTGGCGCCGCCGAACTGCTCGAGCAGCATGTTGCCGAAGCGCGGATCGGGCTCGTCGACACGAACGGTGAACATCAGCTTCTTGACGTGGTGATACATCGGGGGACCTCGGAGCGTTGGAGGGGACGCAGTCATGTCCGAACGGCCCGACCACACGGTTGTTCCTTACCTCTCGCCCCGGAACCCGAGCGCCGGCTGCCTGCGCCGGCCGCTTCTTATGCACACTGTCGCACTATAGGCGGGCGCAGACGACACCCCGGCAACGGACGTGCGGGACCGGCGCGCGCAAGCATCTGCGCCGGCTACCGCCATACATCCTGTTGGCAGCTCGACGACTGCCTCTTGCTAAGCTTTTCCCTGCTCGCCTAAGCTGTTCAGCTGGAGAGTGACATGTTGATGCGAACACCGGCCAGGGAGAAGCCAGGTCTCGGCGCGCGAGTCCGCCGGGTCATCGCGCGACTCCGCGACCACGCATCGTCATTCACGTCATCATCGCCCGCGAATGGGGCGACACTGCGGAAGCCGTCCTACGTTGTCGACGATGAGCCTGACGACAGCAATATGGACGTCGCGTTGGCGGCGCTGATCGATCAGATCGAACGTCCGGCGCGCACGCCGCCACCACGGTTTCCGAGTCTCGCGCGCGTCACGTCATCGCGCCAGGCGCCGCACATCCCGGTGTACGAGCGGCCACCCTATTTCGACGTCGCGCCGCGCCCCGTCGAGGTCGAGCCGCGGCGGATGGCCTATGATGAGGCCGTCGAGCGCATCGTGCCCGAGGACGAACTGTCGGAACTGCGCAAGGATCTGATGAGCGCGATCTCGGCGCGGCTCGGATCGCCGGAGGACCATCTGGCGACGATCAGGACCCTGCTGAGGTCGGTGAAGTAATGTGGGGCCGCAGCAATATCGGCAAGACGGTCGAGGAGCTGACCGATCATCTGCGGCTGGTCGATCATGTCCGCGCGCTGCAGGACGGCCAGAAGGAGATCGCCGAGGCGATCAGGGCGGTCAACAACCGCCTGACCTCGATCGAGGCCGAGTTCAGGGTGCTCAAGGCGGAGACCCAGCGCGACGCGTTGCGCGAGGTGCAGCATGCCGTGCAGGGCGTTCAGGGCTCCGTGCATGACGAGCTGACCCGCATGGCGACGCGGCTGATCGTGCTCGAGCAGGCACTGCGGCGCGAGGCTGTCCGACAGCAGGCATCGCCGGCCGCCGGCCCGCGCCCGCCGGCTGCCCCGCCCCGCCCGGACGGATCACGCTGAGGCGCGACAACTGGACCGCGGCAGACTCAGCGCAACTTTGCCGAGCGGCTTGCAATCTCGATGATGACGCTGCCGCTCTTGGCGTAACCGTCCGGCACAAAGGCTTCACCCGGTGCGAGTTCGCGCATGTCCTCCGCGTCCTTCGGCTTCGGAAAGCCCTTGGCGCAGGCCGTGCTGATCGTCTCGCGATCGGCGTAGCTGACGGCGGCGACCACGCTGCCGGGGGTTGGCCCGGCCGCGAGCTTCGACAGGCCGAAATATTTGAGCTGCTCCGAACAGCTAACGATGTTGGTCAGGTAGGCTCCCGTCGTGTCCTCGGCCTGCAGCAGAAAATCGTAGGACATCTCGACGGACCCGCCGCTGGCACTGGCGAAGCCGACGCGAGCCACGCCGGTCTCGACCACCCCCTGCCCCATATGCCCGGTCAGGCAGACGAGCACGTCCTGCGCCTCGTCCCTGGCGGTGGAGACGACGCATTCATTCACCTGCATGCCCGGCTGGAAGCCGCGAAATTTGTAGGCGCCGCCGACCTGCTCGAACACGACCGCGCCGCCGAAATCGGTCGCGTGCGGCTCGCAGCCGCTGCCATAGCTCACGACCAGCAGCGGATTGCTGGAGGCCAGGAAACGTCCCTGCTGCCGCTCCGGCTTCAGGGTGACGTCACAGCGGCGCCCCTCGGAGTCGGGATAGGATCTGGCGCGCTTGCAGGTGGTGCCCGCGATCGCGCCGGGCGCGCAGAACAGCGACAGCAGCGCGCGGTTGGCGGCGGCAGCCTCAGCGATCCCCGGGAAGGCGTGACAGAGCAGCAGCAGCGACAGCAGCACTGAAAAGACCTTGGTCATCGAATTGCCTTGCAAAAGATCGCAGTTCTGCGCGGGACGATAGCGGACGCCGATGCTGTTGCAAACCAGTCGTAAACCACGACGAGAATCATGGCGAGCGCTCGCCTCCGATCACGCCCGCATTCCCTCCGCGACCAATGACCGCTTCAGCCCTTGGCGCGACCAGCGGATGATGTAGGCTGCGGCGAGATGCAGGACTGGACAAATTGATCGGCGGCAACGCAGCGGCCGGCGCACACGCATGAGGGGCCCATGACCGACCATCTGATCGTGACCGACGAGGGCGAGACGCGGACGATCAAGCTCAGGCGCCCGGAAAAGAAGAACGCGATCACGCAGGCCATGTATCTCGGCATGAGCGATGCGATCGACACCGCGCAGAACAATCCGCTGGTGCGATGCATCATCATCACCGGCGGCTCCGGCGTGTTCACGGCCGGCAACGATCTCGAGGACTTCCTGCATGCGGGGTCGGCCGGCAACGACGCCGCGCGCACCTCGGCGGCGACCAAGTTCCTGTATTCGCTGGCGCATAACGTCAAGCCGATCATCGCCGCGGTCGACGGCGTCGCGATCGGCATCGGCACGACGATGCTGTTTCACTGCGACTACGTGCTGGCCTCCACCACGGCGACGTTCTCGACGCCCTTCATCCATCTCGGCCTGGTGCCCGAGGGCGCCTCGAGCCTGTTGATGCCGCAGACCATGGGCTATCAGCGGGCGTTCGCGATGCTGGTGATGGGGCGCACCATGACGGCGACGGATGCGCAGATCGCCGGCTTCGTCAACACGGTGGTGGCGCCGGGCCACACCGAGGTCGAGGCGCACAAGGTGGCGCGCGACATCTGCCGGCTGCCGGCCGAGGCGGTGGCGATCGGGCGCAAGCTGATCCGCACCGCGCCGGACGAATTGACCCGGCGCATCGACCAGGAGGCCTATCTGTTCGCCGAGCGCATGACCTCCGAGGAGGCGGTCAGCGCGTTCAAGGCGTTCCTATCGCGCAAGAAGAAGAAATGAGCGAGGCCGCGGCGGGCGCGCATGGCGCAGTTTGATGTCATCGTGATCGGCTGCGGCGCGGTCGGCAGCGCCGCCGTGCTGCATCTTGCCAAGGCCGGGAGGCGCGTGCTGGGCATCGACCGCTTCCAGCCGCCGCACCGCTTCGGCTCGACCCATGGCGAGACCCGCATCACCCGCGCGGCAATCGGCGAAGGCGTCGACTACACGCCGCTGGCGCAGCGCTCGCACGCGATCTGGCGCGCGCTGGAGCGAGAAACCAGCACGCGGCTGTTCGAACAATGCGGCTGCCTGTTCATTCCGAGCCAGCACGGCGGCGAGGTCCACGGCGTCAGCAGCGCGCAGTTCTTCAGCAACATCGAAACCGCGGCGCGGCTGCACGGCGTCGACGGCGAGACGCTTTCCGCGGAGCGGTTGCGCGCGGATTATCCGGCCTTTGCCACCGCGCCCGGCGATCGCGCCTTTCTCGATCGAGAAGGCGGCTATCTCCTGGTCGAGGACTGCGTGCGCACCGAGCTCGCGGTCGCCGCGCGCCATGGCGCCGAGTTGCTGACCGGCCGGCGCGTGACAGCGTTTCGCCGTGCCGCGGGCGCCCTCACCGTGACCATGGACGACGACACGACGGCGTCGGCCGACAAATTGATCGTCACCACCGGACCATGGATCACCGAGATGATCGCGCCGCTGCGCCGCCGCGTCCACGTCACCCGGCAAGTGCTGTACTGGTTCGAGCTCCTGTCCAATCCGCAGCATTTTGGACCGGGCACGCCGGTGTTCATCTGGGACGTCACCGGCCGCGATCGCGCGGCCTCCGACATCTATGGCTTTCCCTGGCTGGGCTCGCAGGACAATGGCGTGAAGATCGCAAATGAAGTGATGACCGGCGAGACCGATCCCGACGACGTGGCGCGCGAGGTGACCGCGGACGAAATCGCAGCGACCTATGAGACCTATGTCCGCCCCTTCGTGCCGGATCTCGGCCCGCGCTGCCTGCGCAGCGAGGTCTGCCTCTATACCAACGCGCCGGGCGGCCGCTTCGTCATCGACCACGATCCGGGTGACGCCGACGTGATCTACGCCTCGGCCTGCTCGGGCCACGGCTTCAAGCATTCGCCGGCCGTCGGCGAGGCGCTCGCGGCGATGGCCCGGGGCGAGACGCCGTGCGTCGACCTCGACGGCTTCACACTGGACCGGCTCGCCGCCGCCGATCCAGCATAGCGGACGCCGCAACTACTTTGCGGACTGCAGCGCAGCCGTCTGCTTGGCGAGGCCTTCGTTGAACTGCGTCTCGAGCTTGTCGAGATAGGCGTTGAATTCACCCGGCTTGACGAACGGGTTGGGCGCGCCGTCGGCAATCTTCGCTCGCTTTCCGGCCATGTCGTACATCTCCGGATGCGGCGCCAGCAGGATGTCGGGATGCGCCGTCTTGGCCCAGGCGAAAGTCTTCCTGTAATCGTCGACGATGCCCGGATAGGTGGGACGGCCGACCAGCCGGTTCAGCGCCACGGTGGCGCTGCAGAAGAAGATCAGGCTGCGGGTGGCGTCGCCATCCTTCACGTCGGTCGTCCAGCTGGTGCAGCCCGGCGAATGGCCCGGCGTCTCGTGCGCCGTCAAGGTGACGCCGCCGAGCGTCACGGTGTCACCCTCGCGCACAGCGCGGTCGACCTTGACCGGCGGGAAGCCGAGATAGCGCTCCTCCTCGCGGCCCGGATAGAAGCCGCCTTCCAGCAGCGGAACGTCCCTGGCGCCCGCCACCATCTGCGCCCCGGTCTCCTGCTTGACCTGCGCCAGCCCGCCGGTGTGGTCGATATGGGCGTGGGTGTTCAGGATGTATTTGATGTCGGCGACCTTGAAGCCGAGCTTGCCGATGCTGGCCTCGATCTGCGCGGTCGATTCCGGCATCACGGTATCGATCAGGATGTGGCCCTGCGGTGTGGTGATCAGGTAGGAGGCGAGCCCGTTGGTGCCGACATAGTAGACGTTGTCGATCACCTTGAACGGCTCGGTCGGCTTATTCCACGCCGCGACCATCTGCTTCATCAGGTCCGGCAGCGATTGCGCTGCAGCGGAGCCGGCCACGAGCGACAGTGTGGCGGCGAGCAGCATCATTCTTTTCATTCCGGCCTCCCGATGTATTGTTGTTATGAAATCATTTTATGTCATTGCGACCGCGGCGGGGCAATCGCGCTTCGTCCCGCGGCCCCTTCATCACACGTGACCCTGCCATGAGCCGTCTCTCCCGCTTCGCCCTCGCCTGCCTGCTGACCGGTGCCGCCGTTGCAAGCATCGCCGGCCCGCCGGCATCGGCCGAGGACGAGCCGGTGGCGTTGCGCATCCTCGCCATCAACGACTTCCACGGCAATCTGAAGCCGCCCGCCTCCGGCATCCGCGTCGCCGATCCCGCCGATCCAACCAAGACCACCGTCGTTCCTGCCGGCGGCGCCGAGCACATGGCGAGCCTCGTCAAGCTGCTCGCCGACGGCCAGCCCAACACGATCTTCGTCGCCGCCGGCGACCTGATCGGCGCGAGCCCGTTCCTGTCGGCGATGTTCCACGACGAGCCGACCATCGAATCGATGTCGCAGATGGGGCTCGCGCTGTCGGCGGTCGGCAACCACGAGTTCGACGAGGGCAAGGCCGAGCTGTTGCGGATGCAGAACGGCGGCTGCCATCCGACCGATGGCTGCGGCGGGCCGCAGCCGTTCACCGGCGCCAAATTCCATTATCTCGCGGCGTCGACGTTCCTCGCCGGCACCGACAAGACGGTGTTTCCGCCCTATGAGATCCGCACCTTCGAGGACATCCCGGTCGCCTTCATCGGGCTGACGCTGAAAGGGACCGCCGGCATCATCTCGCCGGCGAGCGCGGCCGGCCTCGACTTCCGCAACGAGGCCGAGAGCGTCAACGCGCTGATCCCGGAATTGAAGGCCAAGGGCGTGCAGGCGATCGTCGTGCTGATCCACGAGGGCGGCTGGCCCTCGGGCGGCATGAACGAATGCCCCGGACTGTCCGGACCGATCGTCGACATCGTCAAGGAGCTCGACAGCGCCGTCGACATCGTCATCTCCGGCCATACCCATCAGGCCTATGTCTGCACCATCGACAAGCGGCTCGTCACCTCGGGCGACAAGTTCGGCACGTTGGTGACGGCGATCGACGTCAAGCTCGACCGCACCACGCGCGACGTGATCAGCGCCACCGCGACGAACATCGTCGTCGACACCACCCTGCCGAAGGATCCGGCGCAGACCGCGCTGATCGACGCCTATGAGAAGCTCTCCGCCCCTTACGCCAACCGCCCCGCCGGCGTGCTCGCCGCGACACTGTCGCGGCTGCCGAACGCCTCCGGCGAGAGCGTGCTCGGCGACGTCATCGCCGATGCCCAACTCGCAGCGACAGCCGCGGCGGACAAGGGAAGCGCGGTCATCGCGATGACCAATCCCGGCGGCATCCGGACCGATCTCGTTCGCCGCGACGGCGGCGCGGTGACCTATGCCGACGTGTTCGCGAGCCAGCCGTTTCGCAACCAGCTGACGACGGTCACCCTGACCGGCGCCGAGATCAAGGCCGCGCTGGAGCAGCAATGGCTCGACCCGGCGCGGCCGCGCATCCTGCAGGTCTCCAGCGGTTTCTCCTATGCCTTCGATGCGAAACAGTCCGCGGGCGCTCGGATCGACGCCGCCAGCATGATGCTCGACGGCAAGGCCATCGACCTCGCCGCGTCCTACCGGGTCACCATCAACAACTACCTTGCGCTCGGCGGCGACGGCTTCACCGCGTTCAAGAGCGGCCGCGATCCGATCACGGGACCCTATGACGACGAGGCGCTGTTCGCCTATCTCAAGTCCAATAGCCCGCTGGCCCCGCCGCCGCGCGGCCGCATCATCAACAAGGCTTCGTGACGCCTGCCGCGCCCGCCGGAAAGCCGGTCATATCGCCCGCGGGGCTCTTTCCGAGGCTGCGTTCAGCGCATAGATTGGGCACTCCCGCAACGCGCGAGTGGCAGAGCCCTGATGTCGACGCTGTATCTCTCTCATGAAGCCTGCCTCGATCACGCCACGCCGTCCGGCCACCCAGAGCGCGCCGACCGCCTGCGGGCGGTCGAGGAGGCCCTGACCGAGGAGCGCTTCGCCCTGCTCGACCGCGACGAGGCCCCGGAGGCCGATATCGAGCTGGCCCTGCTCTGCCACAACGAGCACTACGTCACCGAGCTGCGCCAGATGGCCCCGACCTCGGGCATCATCTATCTCGACGGCGACACCTCGATGTCGCCGGGCACCTGGGAAGCCGTGATGCGCGGCGTCGGCGGCGCCGTCGCGGCAACCGAATCCGTGATGTCCGGCCGCCACCGCAACGCCTTCGTCGCGGTGCGCCCACCCGGGCACCATGCCGAGATCGCAAAGCCGATGGGCTTCTGCTTCTTCGACAATGTCGCGATCGCGGCACGCTATGCCCAGCGCACCTTCGGCATCGAGCGCGCCGCCATCGTCGATTTCGACGTCCACCACGGCAACGGAACCCAGGACATCTTCTGGGCCGACAAGAGCGTGATGTACTGCTCGACCCACCAGATGCCGCTGTTCCCGGGCACCGGCGCCCGCGGCGAGCGCGGCGAGCACGACACCATCGTCAACGCGCCGCTGGCCTCCGAGGACGGCAGCCTCGAGTTCCGCTCCGCCTTCGAAAACCTGATCCTGCCGCAGCTCACCAAGTTCAGCCCCGAGCTCGTGATGATCTCGGCCGGCTTCGACGCCCATTATCGCGACCCGTTGGCGTCGCTGAACCTGCGGGCGGAGGATTTCGGCTGGGTCACCCGCAAACTGATGGATCTCGCCGACAAATCCGCCGGCGGGCGGGTCGTTTCGGTCCTGGAAGGCGGCTATGACCTTCAGGGGCTTAAAGAATCCGTCTCGGCCCACGTTGCGGCCCTGACCGGGGCGTGATCCCCAGGTTCCAGCCGATCCCACCCTCGGCGGGGCCTGACATGGCCGCGACCGGGGTGTAAAAGCACGGCCCCGGAGTTGAGTGAGCTGCAGGGAACCCGCATGGCGGACAACACCGTAACCGACGTCAAGAAGCTGTCGTTCGAGCGCGCGATCGAGGAGCTGGAATCGATCGTGAAGCGGCTCGAGGACGGCAAGGTGCCGCTCGAGGAGTCGGTGGCGATCTATGAGCGCGGCGAAGCACTGAAGCGGCGCTGCGAGGAGCTGCTGCGCCAGGCGGAGGCCCGGGTCGAGAAGATCACGACCGACGCCAGCGGCCATGCGACGGGAACCGTGCCGCTCGACGTGCAATAGCGGCTTGCGGCTGAACGGCCCTCTCCGAGCAACAGTCCGGATTTATTTCGCTACCGCCGGGCGCGAGTTGACGCGGGCAAAGCGCGCCTCTCAATCGTGCAATTCAGCCGCAGATCGGTGCAACTGCATCGAAGAGCTCGGCCGCGAGGTGGCCCTCGGCGAAGTCTCGGCCGCCGCGTTGGCCACTTGAGACCCAGAGGTGCGTCCTTCGTTTACCATGCGACACGATTTGAATCGGCAGTTCGCCCCTGATCCTGTGATCGTGCCGCTCGGGGTCCGCGATCATCCGGCGCAATCATGACGACGTGCTTCGCTCGCAGCTCTTTCGCATCGACTTGACGGCCAACGAAAGGCCGCACGCCGACGACTTCTTCATGATCGTCTACGGACCAATCCCTTACGCGAACGCATGGCTCACGGCGCCGCGGCGTGCGCAATCACCGCATCGGCGGATTTTGCGCCGCGGGAAAAGGCCTGGACCGAGCCGGCTTCCCCGGTCTATTCCGGAGCGCCGGCTGCCGTCGATTTGAGCAGTTGAATGGAACCTCCGGCACGCCGCCGCGGTTGAGAGGTGGCGCAAGGGTACCGTTTGCGGGCTTGCCAACTCCCATCGGGTTGGCTTTAAGACGCACTTTGGTGTAAAGCTTCTCGCAACTGCGGGTTTTTGGAAGTGTTTATCCTCTCTGGAGAGAGGAAACTAAGCGCTTGCAGGAGCTAGCAAAACTGACTTGGCTGAACGACTTGGCGATCTTGGGCGACTAACGAGGACGGCAAGGCCACCAAGAGTGACTTACATCACATAGATCGATCCGAAACCCGGCTAGTCTCCGGACTGCGGCTTCGATCCGCGCGGATGTCACCTTCAAGACTTCAGGTTTCGCCGCCCGTTACGATGAACCTCTCAGATGTCGGCCCTTGAACCCGACCTGCAAAATTGGAATGTCACCGTGACCACATTTAGTAAGACGCCGCTTCTCGACACCATCAAGACTCCGGAAGATCTGCGCCGGCTGAAGGTCGAGCAGGTCCGGCAGGTCGCCGACGAATTGCGCCAGGAGACCATCGACGCGGTCTCGGTAACCGGCGGTCATTTCGGCGCGGGTCTCGGCGTGGTCGAGCTGACCACGGCCATCCATTACGTGTTCGACACCCCGCGCGACCGCCTGATCTGGGACGTCGGCCACCAGGCCTATCCGCACAAGATCCTGACCGGACGCCGCGACCGCATCCGCACCCTGCGCACCGGCGGCGGCCTCTCCGGGTTCACCAAGCGCGCCGAGAGCGACTACGATCCGTTCGGCGCCGCGCACTCGTCGACCTCGATTTCCGCCGGCCTCGGCATGGCGGTTGCGCGCGACCTGTCGGGCGGCAAGAACAACGTGATCGCCGTGATCGGCGACGGCGCGATGTCCGCCGGCATGGCCTATGAAGCCATGAACAATGCCGGCGCGATGAACTCGCGCCTGATCGTGATCCTCAACGACAACGACATGTCGATCGCGCCGCCGGTCGGGGCGATGTCGGCCTATCTGTCCCGCCTCTACTCGGGCAAGACCTACCGCACCCTGCGCGACGCCGCCAAGCAGCTCGGCCAGCATCTGCCCAAGGTGATCGCCAACCGCGCCAGCCGCGTCGAGGAATATTCCCGCGGCTTCATGATGGACGGCGGCACGCTGTTCGAGGAGCTCGGGTTCTATTACGTCGGCCCGATCGACGGCCACAACCTCGACCATCTGCTCCCCGTCCTGAAGAACGTCCGCGACATGGAGACCGGCCCGATCCTGGTCCACGTCGTGACCCAGAAGGGCAAGGGCTACTCGCCCGCGGAAGCGGCGGCCGACAAATATCACGCGGTGGCCAAGTTCGACATCGCCACCGGCACCCAGGCCAAGGCCAAGCCGAACGCGCCGGCCTATCAGAACGTGTTCGGCCAGAGCCTGGTCAAGGAAGCCGAGAAGGACGACAAAATCGTCGGCATCACCGCCGCGATGCCCTCGGGCACCGGCATCGACATCTTCGCCAAGGCGTTCCCGAAGCGCACCTTCGACGTCGGCATCGCCGAGCAGCATGCCGTGACCTTCGCCGCCGGCCTCGCGGCCGAAGGCTACAAGCCGTTCTGCGCGATCTACTCGACCTTCCTGCAGCGCGGCTACGACCAGATCGTGCACGACGTCTGCATCCAGAGCCTGCCGGTCCGCTTCGCGATCGATCGCGCCGGCCTGGTCGGCGCCGACGGCGCGACCCATGCCGGCTCCTTCGACAACGCCTATCTCGGCTGCCTGCCGAACATGGTGATCATGGCGGCCTCCGACGAAGCCGAGCTGGTGCACATGGTGGCGACCCAGGTCGCGATCAACGACCGGCCGAGCTCGGTGCGCTATCCGCGCGGCGAAGGCCGCGGCGTCGAAATGCCCGAGGTTGGCGTTCCGCTGCCGATCGGCAAGGGCCGCATGATCCGCCAGGGCAAGCAGGTCGCCCTGCTCTCCTTCGGCACCCGGCTCGCCGAGTGCGAGAAGGCGGCCGACGAGCTCGCCGCACACGGCCTGTCCGCCTCGATCGCCGATGCGCGCTTCATGAAGCCGCTCGACGAAGAGCTGGTGCTGAAGCTCGCCCGCGAGCACGACATCCTGATCACGATCGAGGAAGGCTCTGTCGGTGGCTTCGGCTCGCACGTAATGCAGTATCTCTCCGATCAGGGCATGCTCGACGGCGGCCTGAAGATGCGCACCATGGTGCTGCCGGACGAGTTCCAGGACCACGACACGCCGGCGGCGATGTACGCCCGCGCCGGGCTGGACGCCAAGGGCATCGTCCGCAAGGTGTTCGAGGCGCTCGGCAAGGATTACACGACCGAGTCGGTCAAGCTCGCCTGAGGCGAGCTTGCGTCCCGCCGTGGTGGTGAGCCATGAAGATCTATCTGGCAGGTCCCGACGTGTTCCTGCCGGATGCCATTGAAATCGGCCGGCGGAAAGTCGCGATCTGCGATCGCCATGGCTTGATCGGCCGCTACCCCCTCGACAACAGCGTTGACCTCGCCTCCTCCGACGCCTCGCGCCAGATCTTCCATGGCAACGAGGCGATGATGGACGACGCCGATGCCATCATCGCCAATCTCACGCCGTTCCGCGGGCCCGGCGCCGATGCCGGCACCGTCTACGAGCTCGGCTACATGGCGGGCCGCGGCAAGCTCTGCCTGGGCTATTGCAACGATCCCGCCGTCTATGCCGACTGCGCCCGCCGCTTCACGACGGTGACGGAGCAGGACGGCCGCCTGGTCGATGCCGAGGGCCTGACGGTCGAGGATTTCGGCCTGCCCGACAACCTGATGATGATCCACGCGCTCGACCTGTACGGTGCCCCGCTGGTCCTCCCGCGCGAGCGGTCGGGGGATGTGTGGCACGACCTGGCGGCGTTCGAGATCTGCGTGAAGCTGGCGGCGGAGCGGCTCCTCGGCAAGACGCCGTAGGGTGGGCAAAGCGGCGCCGTCAGGCGACGCGTGCCCACCGTGGATCCGCGCCCACAATCGAAATGGTGGGCACGGCGCGTCAATTGCGATACGAGCTTGCGGAGCGGCCGGTGCACGCGCCTTTGCCCACCCTACGAACTCACTATATGAGGCGCGATCTCGCCTCACACCACTGTCGTCCCGGCCTAGTGCGCAATTGCGCACGCGGCGCCGGGACCCGACCACAGGACGTCATGTTGGGCAGACTCGTAGTTGCCATCTCCCTACAAACTAAGTCCTGTGGTTATGGGTCCCGGGTCGGCGCATCAACGCGCGATGCGCGCTGATGCTTGCCCGGGACGACACTGAATTTGGTGTGCGTGCTCAACAATTCATGACGACTGATCAAACTCATGCCCCCTGCCCGCAAACGCGCTGATATCCTGCTCGTCGAACGCGGCCTGTTCGAGAGCCGCGCGCGGGCGCAGGCGGCGATCGAGGCTGGGCTCGTGTTCGCAAACGACAAGCAGGTCGGCAAAGCCTCGGAGAGCATCCCAGTTGATTCCGTGCTGCAGGCGGAGCCGGCGCATCCCTGGGTGTCGCGTGGCGGAGTCAAGCTTGCGGCAGCACTGGAGCATTACGGCATCGAGGTCGAGGACCATGTCTGCCTCGACGTCGGCGCCTCCACCGGCGGCTTCACCGAGGTGCTGCTGGCCAATGGCGCGGCTGTCGTATTCGCCATCGATGTCGGCCGCGACCAATTGCATCCCTCGCTGCGCAATCATCCGAAGATCGTGTCGATGGAGCAGACCGACATCCGCAGCTATGACGGCAAGCGCCTGCCGCAGCGCCCCGACATCGTCGTGATCGACTGCAGCTTCATCTCGCTCAAGGCAGTGCTGCCGGTCGCATTGTCGCTCGCGGCCTCGCCGATGAGCCTGCTGGCGCTGATCAAGCCGCAATTCGAGGCGAAGGGCGCACACGGCAAGGGCGGCATCATCAAGGATGCAGCGGTGCATGCCGCCGTCTGCGACGACATCGCCACCTTCGCCGCCTCGCTCGGCTGCAGTGACATCGAGATCTTCCCATCATCGATCAAGGGCGGCGACGGCAACGCCGAATTCTTCCTGGGAGCACGCCGCCATGGTTGAGCGTCTCGTCATCGACCACGTCGGCCATCGCGGCGACGGCGCCTCGCTGTCATCGGGCGAGGCGCTTTACGTGCCCTATACGCTCGCCGGCGAGACCGTCGAGGCGGCCGTCGTTCCCGGCCATCCCGATCGCCGCAAGCTGCTCGCGGTGGAAATTCCGAGCCCCGAGCGGATCGCGCCGTTCTGTCCGCATTTCGGCGTCTGCGGCGGGTGCGCCATCCAGCACTGGGCGCCCGAGCCCTATCAGCAGTGGAAGCGCAACATCGTCGTCGAGACGCTGCGGGCCGCCAAGGTTGATTGCGACGTGGCCGATCTGATCGATGCCCACGGCGCCGGCCGGCGCCGGGCCACCTTCCACGCCCGGATGGGCACGCACGACGTCCTCAGGGTCGGATTCTCGGCCGCGAACAGCCACGACATCGTGCCGATCGACCGCTGCCCGATCCTCGATCCCGCGCTGGACGGTGCGCTGGAAGCCGCATGGGCGCTGGCGGAGGCGCTGAAGCCGACCGGCAAGCCGCTCGACATCCAGGCGACCGCGACCAGCAACGGCCTCGACATCGACATCCGCGGCTCCGGCCCGCTGCCGCCGCCGCGCATCGCGGCCCTGTCCCGCCTCGCCGAACAGCACCGGCTGGCGCGGCTGACCCGCCATGGCGAGCTGGTGCTGATGCGCAATGCGCCCGTGGTCACGATGGGTACGGCGCAGGTGACGCTGCCGCCCGGCTCGTTCCTGCAGGCCACCGTGCAAGGCGAGGAAACGCTGGCGCAATTGGTGCTGGAGCGGATCGGCAAAGCCAAGCACGTCGCCGACCTGTTCTGCGGCGTCGGCCCGTTCGCGCTCCGGCTCGCTACGCGGGTGCGCGTCACCGCCATGGACAATGATGCCGGCTCGGTCGCGGCGCTGCAGAAGGCGGCCGGTACGCCCGGCCTGAAGCCGATCAAGGCCGAAACGCGCGACCTGTTCCGCCGTCCCCTGATGCCGCCGGAATTGCGCGACATCGACGCTGTCGTATTCGACCCACCGCGCCAGGGCGCTCAGGCGCAGGCCAGGCAGCTCGCGGCCAGCAAGGTGCCGGTGATCGTCGCGGTGTCCTGCAACGTGACGACGTTCGCGCGCGATGTGCGCATGCTGATCGACGGCGGCTACAGGCTCGATACCGTGGTGCCGGTCGACCAATTCCGCCACACGCCGCATGTGGAGCTGGTGGCACGGCTGGTGCGGTGAGCTGATCTCGATGCCTGCACGTCATCGCGAGCGAAGCGGCGAAGCAACGCAGGCATTCTTCTTGGCCCTGGATCCTTCGCTACGCTCGCGATGACGAGGACATGTCTACCTGACCACGCTGACCTTCACCGGCGCGACGCCGGAGGTGACCATGCCGAGCGCCTGCGCGGCTGAGTAGGACACGTCGACCACCCGCCCCTGCACGAATGGTCCGCGATCATTGACGCGCACCACCACGGAGCGGCCGGTCTTGACGTTGGTGACCTGCAGCCGGGTGCCGAACGGCAGGCTGCGATGCGCGGCCGTCAGCTCGGAGGGATTGAAGCGCTCGCCGCTCGCGGTCTTCTGGCCTTCCGAATAGTAGCTGGCGAGACCGGACGCTCCGGAGTGCGCCGGCGGCGGGCTGAGCTCGGCCCGCCGGACGCGCACCACTGACTCCGGCGCCGTCTCCGCACGCTGCACCTGCGGCCGGAATTCGGCTCCGGCTTGCTTCGTCGGCGCCGCCCAGCGCGCCTGCCGGACCGCCGATGATTGCGCGCAGGCTGCGAGCGAAGCCGCCGCCGCACACACCAGCGCTGCCCTGAGAAGTTGGCAAGCGAGCCCTGCACGCGGACCTTGGATGACTGACGAGCGCCTGACGCGCTGCGCGGGATGGGCTGTCCGGTCGATGATACGCATGTTCTGTGCGCCTCCGCCTCAACCCGCTCATGGTCGCGGCCCAATCGCGGCAGCACGGTGGCAAAGGGAAACTTGCGATAGGTGCAACCTATGGTTTTTGGAAGATTGTGGCTTAATGGCAACAGATCAGCCTGAACGGCGGCCCTGTGGAGTTTTTCCACGCAAGAACTTCATACTGTCATGCTGGGAGAACACGTGAATGCCTGACCCGCTGCTGACCCGCATCCTTGGCGAACTTGCCGATGTCCCGGGACTGCGCGCCATCGCGCTCGGTGGATCACGTGCGCGCGGCACCGCGCAGGCGGGCTCGGACTACGACGTCGGGCTCTACATCGCATCCAGGCACGACCTCGACACCGACGCGCTGCGCGAAGCAGTGCGGCGGCTCGTCGACGACCCGCAAACGGTCGAACTGACGGCGGTCGGCGGCTGGGGACAGTGGGTCGTCGGCGGCGGCTGGCTCAGAATCGACGGGCACAAGGTCGACCTGCTCTATCGCGAGATCGATGCGGTCGGCGGCGTGATCGACGACTGCCGGAAGGGGCGGATCGAGATGCACTACCAGCCAGGCCATCCGCATGGCTTCGTGTCGGCGATCTGGATGGGCGAGGTCGCGCTCTGCCGCCCGCTGCACGATCCCGCGCAACTGCTGGCGAGACTGAAGTCGCGCTGCACGCCCTATCCGCGCCGCCTGCGCGACGCGATTATTGCGCGCTTCCAGTGGGAGATCGCATTCAGCATCGATAATGCCGAGTTGGCTGTCGGGCGTGGCGACCATACCTACGTCGCGGGCTGCGCCTATCGCGCCCTCGCCTGCCTTGCGCAGGTGCTGTTTGCGGTCAACGGGCGCTACCTGATCAACGAGAAGGGTGCGCTCAAGGAGGCCGCGACGTTTGGACTGGCGCTCGGCGGTCTCGCGGCGCGCGTGGAGCTCATCTGGCAATCGATCGGCAATGGCGAATTCGGTGCGGCGCTCCGCAGCCTGCGGGAGGTCGAGGCCGAATTGAAACAGGCGTTGGTCCATGCTGCGACGGCCGGCTGAGATCGCGGCGCCTTACCAATCAAGCCTCCCCACGCGCTCGTCTGCTCGGCAGCCCGGGCCAGCTGGTCACCGCCCCCAGCGGTCCTGCCAGATCTTCTCGCCGATCGTGCAGGACACGCGCGGCTCCTTGTCGGCATCGTCGGCGACCGGCACGATGCGCGGCGGCGGTGTACGTCCGGCGACCTCCATCAGCAGCTTGGTGCGGATGGCTTCCTTGAATTCGTCGCGGCTCTTGATCGTGACCACGAACGAGCCGTGGCCGCCGGTCACGCAATCCTTGTAGTAGAGATCGAGATTCTCGATATCCATGGTCGAGTAGGACGGCTCCTTGACCATGATCGGCAGGCCGTTGATCGTGATGCCCTTGTCGACGGCCTCGTCGCGCGCGATCGTCACCGGTGAGGGACCATTGTTGTTGGGCCCGTCGCCGGAGATGTCGATGACGCGGCGCAGCCCGCGATAGGGATTCTCATCGAACAGCGGCATGGCAAAGTAGATCGCGCCGGAGATCGAGGTGCGCGACGCGCGGCGGATCGGCGTCTTCATGATCTCGGCGGCCACGGCGTCGGCGCTTTCAGGTCCGTCGATGAGGCGCCAGGGAATGATGATCTTCTGGTCGCTCGAAGCCGCCCATTCGAAATAGGTCACGGCGATGCGGCCGTGCACGCCGCTCTTCAGCGCCTGCAGGAACTCGCGCGAGCTGAGCGCCTGGGCGTAGCCTTCGCGCTGGATCGCCAGCTCGTCCAGATCCATCGAGTAGGACACATCGACGGCGAGGATCAGCTCGACGTCGACGGACGCTTCCTTCTCGCTCAGTTGCTGCGCCGGCTGGGCCCTCGGCGCTGCCACGACGGTGGCGACGTCGCCGCCGGCCAAGGCGCCCGCCAGACACGCCACCCCGATCGAGATCCACCAGCGCATGAGCTGCCCTCCAATCGCGTCTGATGATGGTGACATGCAATCCGCAGACAGCAAAGCGGGAACGCACACATCCATTCACATTCCGGTTAGTCCCCGGGGGTTGCCCGGATGTCAGGCAGCTGCGTGCGCCCATCGCGCAAGGCATGCAGCCCGTGGTTTCCCGGAGCAGCCGAAGCCTGTATCGTGGCCCGACTGCCGCATCAGGAACACAGGCGCGCCCTTAGAATGAACGATGCCGTCACCAAGCCCAAGACGAAGGTACGCACCAAGGCCGAGCGTCCGCGGCTCTACAAGGTGATCCTCGTCAACGACGATTTCACCCCGCGCGATTTTGTGGTGATGATCCTGAAGGCGGAATTCCGCATGACCGAGGACCAGGCCTACAAGGTCATGATCACGGCGCATAAGCTCGGCGTCTGCGTGGTGGCCGTATTCACCAAGGACGTTGCCGAGACCAAGGCGACCCGCGCGACCGATGCCGGCCGCGCCAAGGGATACCCGCTGCTGTTCACTACCGAGCCGGAGACCTGAGCCGGCGGCGAACTAATTCCCTTCCTCACGCAGCCCATACACACGTTGTGCGGTCGCGAGGCCAGCGATCGGAAATTCACCGAGATCGGTCCAGAGATCGGTCAGCGGCTCGGGACAGGCGCCGGCAAAGGCCTCAGACGCGACCACCGTCCGCTGCAGCCGCGCGGCCATCTTCTCCAACCGTGCGGCGAGATTGACGGCCGGGCCGATGCAGGTGAAGTCGAGCCGGTTGCCGCCGCCGATATTGCCATAGAGCAACCGTCCGACATGCAGGGCGACGCCGAAGCGAAAGCGCTCGACCCGGCCGCCAACCGCATATTCCAGCGCATCGACACTGGCGCGCGAGGTCCGCGCCGCCGAGAGCACGCGCCCGCAGACCGCGCTCGGATCACCGTCCTGCTCGGGAATCGGAAACACCGCGAGCAGACCGTCGCCCATGAACTTCAACACTTCGCCGCCCTGCTCCCGGATCGCGGCAACCTGGCAGTCGAAGTAGTTGTTGAGGATCTCGACCACGTCTTCGGCCGGCAGCCGGTCCGACAACGGCGTGAAGCCGCGCAGGTCCGACAGCCAGATCGCCGCATCCATCGTATCGGTATGGCCGCGACGGATCTGGCCGCCGAGAATGCGCTCGCCGGCGCTGTTGCCGACATAGGTGTCCAGCAGCATCGAGGCAGTCCGGCGCAGCGTGACGATCTCGGTGTAGCGTGCCAGGGCCGGCATCAGCGACCGGATTGCGTTCACGTGCTGCTCGCTGAAGCCACGGGGATCCCTCGTGGTCCAGCTCGAGGCATGGATCGCCCGATCGACGAAGGTCAAGGGCAGCGCGAGATAGTCGGTCGCCCCCTCGGCGCGCACATCCATCAGGATCGGAAAGCGCTCGGCCTCCGAGCCGCGAGGATCAGCCCTGAATTCCGCCCCGCTCTCGAACACGAGCGCGAGCGGGCTGCTCCTGTAAATCGGGCGGCTCTCAAAGCCGAAATCAACGGTGGAGGTCTCGACCTCCGCTCCCGGCCGCCAGATGAAGCTGCGGCCCGCAATGTCCGGATGCAGGGTGCGGACGAACACGCCGACGCGCCACAACGGCACACCGAGCCCGACCAGCCGCTCGCAGCATTCGGACATCATCTGGCCCGGCGTCGCTGCGGAACGCGCACCGTCGACCAGCCAGTCCTTGATCTCCTGCAGCTTGAGGATGTCCATGGGACGACATTAAGCGAGCGGCATGACAACAGCAAACAGCCGCGGCGGCCGCGTGCCTCTACCCCACCTGGCCGCGATGGCGCAGCAGGTGATCGGCCAACACGCAGGCCATCATCGCCTCGCCGACCGGAACCGCGCGGATGCCGACGCACGGGTCGTGCCGGCCCTTGGTCAGGATCTCGGTCTCCTGGCCTGAGCGGTCGACGGTCTGGCGCGGGGTGAGGATCGACGAGGTCGGCTTGACTGCGAAGCGCAGCACGATCGGCTGCCCCGTGGCGATGCCGCCGAGGATGCCGCCGGCATTGTTGGAGAGGAAGCGCGTGCCGTCATTGGCCGAGCGCATCTCGTCGGCATTCTCCTCGCCGGTCAGCTCGGCGGCGCCGAAGCCGGCGCCGATCTCGACGCCCTTCACGGCATTGATGCTCATCATCGCCGCGGCGAGTTCGGCATCGAGCTTGCCGTAGAGCGGCGCGCCAAGTCCCGCCGGCACGCCCTCGGCGACGATCTCGAGCACGGCGCCGATCGACGAGCCGGACTTCCTGATGCCGTCGAGATAGTCCTCGAAGAACGCCGCCTTGTCCTTGTCGGGGCAGAAGAAGGGATTGCGCGCGACCTCGTCCCAGTCCCAGTTGCCGCGGTCGATCTTGTGCGGGCCCATCTGCACCAGCGCGCCGCGCACCTTCACGTCCGGCAGGACCTTGCGCGCGACGGCGCCGGCCGCGACGCGCGTCGCGGTCTCGCGCGCCGACGAGCGGCCGCCGCCGCGATAGTCGCGCAGGCCATATTTGGCCTCGTAGGTGAAGTCGGCGTGACCCGGACGAAACTTGTCCTTGATCTCGGAATAGTCCTTGGAGCGCTGGTCGGTGTTCTCGATCAGGAGCGCAATCGGCGTGCCCGTGGTGACCTGCGCTCCCGTGTCGGGATCGGCCATCACGCCGGACAGGATCTTCACCTGGTCCGGCTCCTGGCGCTGGGTGGTGAAGCGCGACTGGCCGGGCCGGCGGCGGTCGAGATCACGCTGGATCTCCTCGGCCGTCAGCGGAATGCGTGGCGGACAGCCGTCGACGACGCAGCCGATGGCGACGCCATGGCTCTCGCCGAAGGTGGTGACGCGGAACATGTGGCCGAAGGTGTTGAAGGACATGATCTGATCACCCAATCGGAAAAACCGTCATTCCGGGATGGTCCGAAGAACCAGACCCGGACTCTCGAGATTCCGGGTTCGCCTCTGCGAGGCGCCCCGGAATGACGGGGATAACTAACTGTACTTCTCGAACCCGTTCTCGCCGAACACATAGACCGCGCCCTGCTGGATCGGCAGGTCGACGGCGCCGTGCGGCGTCTCGAAGCCCAAGGCGACCATGAGCGCCCGCGCCGTGCCGCCATGGGCGACCGCCACGATATCGCCAGACAGCCCATCGTACCAGTCGCGCACGCGGCGCTCGACGTCGGCATAGGTCTCGCCGCCCTCGGGCGCCAGCGACCATTTGTCGGTCAGACGCCTGGCATAGAAGGCGGGATCTGCCGCCTGCATTTCCGGCAGCGTCGCCCCTTCCCATTTGCCGTAGCCAATCTCGCGCAGCCGGGCATCGAGCGCATAGCCCTCGGCCGGCAGCCTCAGGGTCTCCCGCACCAGCTCCATGGTCGCGCGGGCGCGGCTGAGCGGACTCGCGACGTAAGGCAGGCGCGCCGCATCATGGCCGTTGCGCGCAACGATCTCGGCCAGGATGTTGCCGGCCTGGACCGCCTGCACCTGCCCGAGCGCGTTCAGCGGAATGTCCTGCGTGCCTTGCAGTCGGCCGAGCGCATTCCATTCCGTCTCGCCGTGGCGGATGTAGTAGATCGTGGGCCGTGGCATTGCGCGTTGACGTTATTCCTTGAACGCTATTCTTTGGCGCCGACGGAATTGCTGAGCGAGATGTCGGGCGCCTCGGGCCGCTTCATGCCGACGACGTGATAGCCGGAATCGACGTGATGCACCTCGCCGGTGACGCCGCGCGACAGGTCGGACAAGAGATACAGCGCGCTGTCGCCGACCTCGTCGATGGTCACGGTCCGGCGCAGCGGCGCGTTGTACTCGTTCCACTTCAGGATATAGCGGAAGTCGCCAATGCCCGAGGCGGCCAGCGTCTTGATCGGTCCTGCCGAGATCGCGTTGACGCGGATGTTCTTCTCGCCGAGATCGGCGGCGAGATAGCGCACGCTGGCCTCCAGCGCGGCCTTGGCGACGCCCATCACGTTGTAGTGCGGCATCCATTTCTCGGCGCCGTAATAGGTCAGCGTGATGATCGAGCCGCCGTCCGTCATCAGCTTCTCGGCGCGCTGCGCGATCGCGGTCAGCGAGTAGCAGCTGATCAGCATGCTCTTGGAGAAATTGTCCTGCGTGGTCTCGATGTAGCGCCCGTCGAGCTGGTCCTTGTCGGAGAAGGCGATGGCGTGGACGACGAAATCGATCTTGCCCCACTTCTCCTTGAGCACGTCGAATACCGCATCGATGGTGGCGGGATCGGTGACGTCGCAATGGCCGAGCACGAGGCCGCCGAGCTCGGCCGCCAGCGGCTCGACCCGCTTCTTCAGCGCGTCGCCCTGGTAGGTCAGCGCGATCTCCGCGCCGGCCGCACGCGCCGCCTTGGCAATGCCCCAGGCGATCGAGCGGTTGTTGGCCACGCCGAGAACGACCCCGCGCTTGCCCTGCATCAAACCTGAAATCTGCGCCATGCGGCTTCCCATCGAACTGATTATTAAGGACTGGACGTACACCACCGGTCTGGCCCGGTACAGCCCCATTCCGCCCGCTCTGTGGCAAACTCCCCGCAGGGCTTGCGGCCCGGAATAGGCGCGTCATCGCGGTGTTATGATCTTTGCAAGGCACAGGCTGCGGCCTGCGCCCGTGTCATCGCAGCGAACAGCCGCAGGGCATTCCATGAACGCGTTCCGCCAGAGCGTCGAGGCCATGATTCCGGCACTGCGCCGTTATGCCCGGGCGCTGGCGCGCGACATGGACGCGGCCGACGAGCTGGTCCAGGACACGCTGGTGCGGGCGCTGCGCTCGGAACGGCTGTTCCTGGGCGGCGACATCAGGAGCTGGCTGTACACGATCCTGACCAATCTGAACAAGAACCGCCGGCGTTCACTGGCGCGGCGGCCCCACTTCATGCCGCTTCGGGACGACAATCCCGACGCCAGCGGCACCGAGGCCGAGGGCCGGGACATCGAGCGCGCACTGGCGACCCTGGTGGAGGAGCAGCGCGCAGCGCTTCTCCTCGTCGTGCTCGAAGGCATGAGCTACCGCGAGGTCGCCGACATCCAGGGTGTCCCGATCGGCACCGTGATGTCCCGCCTCGCCCGCG
This sequence comes from Bradyrhizobium sp. SZCCHNR1043, assembly GCF_032489675.1. Taxonomy (NCBI): domain Bacteria; kingdom Pseudomonadati; phylum Pseudomonadota; class Alphaproteobacteria; order Hyphomicrobiales; family Nitrobacteraceae; genus Bradyrhizobium; species Bradyrhizobium sp. SZCCHNR1043. Next base: position 128,883 of record NZ_JAUEYN010000004.1, on the reverse strand, counting down.
CTCGCGCCCATGTCCGTGCCGTGCTCGAGGGCGAGCGGCCGGCGCTGCGGAGGGTGAAATGACCACTGCACAAAAGCCGCCCTGCCATGTTCGCCTGCTCAAGCCTGCAGCGACCGCGCATCGCCGCAGCCGCTCGATTGCCATGAGATCCCGATGATGACCGACCCGACCATTCCCGTCACCGAAGACGAGCTGCACGCCTATGTCGACAACGAGCTGCCGGCCGAGCGCCGCAGCGACGTCGAGCGCTGGCTGGCCGAGCATCCGGCGGACGCCGAGCGGGTGCAATCCTGGCGCAGCATGGCCGAGGCGCTTCACGCCCGCTACGATTCGATCGTCAACGAGCCGGTGCCGCCGCGGCTCGACCTCGACGGTCTGGACCGCCGGCCGCGGCGCTGGGTCATCGGTGCGATGGCGGCAAGCGTGGCGGCCTTCGCGGTCGGCGGCGCGGTCGGCTGGGTCGCGCGTGGCGCCGCGTCCTCGCCGTCGCCGCTGCAGGCCCTCGCCGGCGAGGCGCTCGATGCGCACCGGCTCTACGTCGTGGAGGTGCGCCATCCGGTCGAGGTCCCCGGCGACGAGAAGGCCCATCTGCAGCAATGGCTGACGCGGCGCTGCGGCCGCACCGTGCAGGCGCCGGAGCTGGAAACCACCGGACTGAAGCTCGTCGGCGGCCGGCTGCTGCCGGGACCGACCGGCCCGGCGTCCTTCCTGATGTACGAGAGCACCTCCGGCGAGCGCTTCACGGTGTATGCGACCAAGGTCGGGATCGAGGCGGCCGAGATGCGCTATACGGCGCAGGGAACCACCGCTGCGCTGTCCTGGGCGGAGCGCGGCGTCAGCTACGTCGTCAGCGGCAGCAGCGACCGGACGCGTCTCACCCAGGTTGCGCGCCTTGTTTATGATCAGTCCGAACGGACGGGCGGCTAGCGGCGAGACGCCGGAGATCGTGGCCCCCACGAGTACCGTCACAATTCCCGATACGATCTGAAGGGCTTGCTCGCAGGCTGCAGGAGAGGAGCGAGGGGAAGCGGTGCCTGCGTCCTCCCGCGCAGCGGGACACGCCAAGGTCGGCGCCGCAATTCGGTCACCGGAAATCTGGAATCCGGTCACCGGCACGTCTCAATATAGCGCCAAATGTTCACGAAAAAATGAGGAGTGTTCGATCCGCCGATCGACACGGAAGCGGCCTCGATTGGGGTTTTGTACCGCGCTGGTCCCCCTTTCGAGGCCGCACTTTTTTCTCGGCTTTCCAGCTTGCACTTCAACTTCTAGCCGACATGTCCGCAATTTGCAACCTCAGGAGAGGTTGCTGCGCGGATTGTAGGTATGGCGATCGCGCCACTTGGTCATCAGCGCCTCGAGCTCGGCGTCGTTGCCGTCGGGCAGCACGATCCGGGTGGTGACGAACAGATCGCCGGCCGAGCCATCGCTCTTGGGCAAGCCCTTGCCCTTGAGCCGGAAGGTCCGGCCGCTGGACGTGTTCTTCGGGATCGACAGCTCGACCGCGCTGCCGAGCGTCGGCGCCCTCACCTTGGCGCCCAGGACCGCCTCGTAAAGCGTGATCGGCAGATCGAGCCTGAGGTCGCTGCCCTCGACCTTGAAGAACGGATGCGGCGCGATCTGGATGGTGATCAGGAGATCACCCGGCCGGTGTCCGGGCGCGCTCTCGCCCTGCCCCTTCAGCCTAATCTGCTGGCCGGCGGTGACGCCGGCGGGGACCTTGACGTTGAGCTCCTTGCCCGACGGCAGCCGCACGCGCTTCTCGCCGCCCTTGACGGACTCCTCGAGCGAGACCGACATCGCAACCTTCAGATCGAGATCGAGGCCGACACCGCCGGCGTCGAACTCGAACGGGCTGCCCCCGCCGCGCGCGCCGCGCTGGGCGCCGCCGAACATGCTGTTCAGAATGTCCTCGAAACCGCCGCCGCCGAAGCCGCCGCCCGGCCCGCCGCCACTGCGGAAGGTATAGTTCTCGAAGCCGCCCCCTGGACCGCCGCGCCCGGCGCCGCCACCAGGAAAGCCCTGGAAGCGCGGCTTGCCGTCAGCATCGATCTCGCCGCGATCGAACTGCTTGCGCTTCTCCTCGTCGCCCAGGATCTCGTTGGCAGAACTGATCTCGGCAAACCTTGCCGATGCCTTCGGATCATCCTTGTTGCTGTCGGGGTGGTGCTTCTTGGCGAGCTTGCGATAGGCGCTCTTGATGGCCGCAGCGCTGGCGCTTCGCGGCACCCCCAAGACCTCATAGGGGTCGCGCATCCGTCACGTCTCCTTACAGAAAGTCAGATACTAACCTATGGGCTCCCCGCCCGCTTTGCATTTCATCTGGGGAGTCCGTTGTATTTTTGCAACGGGTTTCAGACGATCCCAGCTAGCTTTGCTGCCAGGGCTTGAGCGTCTGGATGTCCCATCGCCCCCGCTCGATCCGGCACGCCGAGCCCTGCAGCCAGCGCTCGGTCTTGCCGTTGACGTAGCTCGCCAGGAAATCCCGGCAGGTACGGCCGTTGTCCGCGGTGTAGGACTTGGCGATCGGCGTCACCGAGCCGCGGGCGCCGGTCTGCGGATTCTGCCAGGGCTGGCTGGAATCCTTGGTCCCCTTGGTCAGCACGTCCGACGCAGCGTTGCGGGCAAAAGCGAGATCGGCTTCGGTCGGCTCGCGCTCGGGCGGCGGGCTGATCGCGCCGGTGACCTCTGCATCGTCCATCTTGGCAAAGGCCGTTTCAGGGTGCGACAGGCTGCAGCCGCTGCCGGACAAGCCGATTAGAATGAGTGTCAAAGCGGTGCCGGCATGACCGATCGCGGATAGGCCAAGCCGGACCGATGCCCTATATAGGGCCGGACCAGAATGGACTTGCACGCGCCTGGCCGCGGGTGAACGCAAAACTCGGACTCCCCATACACATGACCGACCCCACGAGCATCAAACACCAGACAACCTTAACATCCGGTACATCGGCCGATTTTACCCAGGCCGGCGAGCCGTTTGCGCTGTTTGCGGCGTGGTTTGCCGAAGCCGGCAAGAGCGAGCCCAACGATCCGAATGCGATGGCGCTGGCAACGGTCGACGACAGTGGGTTGCCTGACGTGCGCATGGTGCTGATGAAGGGCTATGACGCGGACGGCTTCGTCTTCTACAGCCACAAGGCCAGCCAGAAGGGCCGCGAGCTCGCCGCCAATCCGAAGGCCGCGCTGCTGTTTCACTGGAAGTCGCTGCGCCGCCAGGTCCGCATCCGCGGCCTCGTGACGCCGGTGACCGACGAAGAGGCCGACGCCTATTTCGCGACCCGGCCGAAGCAGGCGCAGCTCGGCGCCTGGGCCAGCAAGCAGTCGCAGCCGCTGGAAAGCCGCTTCGCGTTCGAGCAGGCGATCGCCAAGGTCGCCGCGCAATACATCATCGGCGACGTGCCGCGCCCGCCAGGATGGAGCGGCTGGCGCATCACGCCCGTCAGCATGGAGTTCTGGCACGACCGGCCATTCCGCCTGCACGACCGCATCGAATTCCGGCGCGAGGCTTCGGGCCAGCCCTGGACCAAAGTGCGGATGTATCCGTAGGGGGATCGCCGCGCGCGCTTGCGCCCGGCCTCTAGGCGTCCGACGCGCCAACGAATCGCCATCGCGCGCGTGAATCAGGCGCCGAACACACCAACCATTGTGGTAAGTTGATCCGTCCGGGATCGTGAAAGACGCAATTCATGCCGACCTCTTCCAACCAGCCACGGCGCACGATGCTGCTGACCGGCGCCAGCCGCGGCATCGGCCATGCCACCGTGATCCGCTTCTCCTCTGCCGGCTGGCGCGTCCTCACCTGCTCACGGCACCCCTTTCCCGAAGAATGCCCGTGGGGCGCCGGCCCCGAGGACCATGTCCAGGTCGACCTGTCCGATCCCGAGGACACCGTGCGCGCGATCGCCGAGATCAAACAGCGGATCGACGGCGGCGAGCTGCACGCGCTGGTCAACAACGCCGCGATCTCGCCGAAGGGCGCCGGCGGCGCCAGGCTCGGCACCGTCGACACCGACCTCGACACCTGGAATCACGTCTTCCGCGTCAACTTCTTTGCGCCGATCATGATGGCGCGCGGCCTGATCAAGGAGCTGAAGGCGGCCAGGGGCTCCGTCGTCAACGTCACCTCGATCGCGGGCTCGCGCGTGCATCCCTTCGCCGGCGCGGCCTACGCGACCTCCAAGGCGGCGCTGGCCGCCCTGACCCGCGAGATGGCGTCGGATTTCGGCCGGGTCGGCGTCCGCGTCAACTCGATCGCCCCCGGCGAGATCGACACCTCGATCCTGTCGCCGGGCACCGAGAAGATCGTCCAGGAGCAGATCCCGATGCAGCGCCTCGGCACCCCCGACGAGGTCGCCAAGATCATCTATGTGCTGTGCTCGGAGACCAGCTCCTACGTGAACGGTGCCGAGATCCACATCAACGGCGGTCAGCACGTCTGAGGCAATCGACGCAGAGACGCTTGCCCGTCTTCGATTTGGTTCATAGCGGCGATTTGGTTCATAGCGGCTTGCCACGTTCGGCAAGTTCTGGATGACCGGGCGAAGGCGTGATTAACGCCATCTCCGAAGATCGCTACGGAACCTACCGACCACCACAAACAAGACAGCGCTCCCGGAGGGAACGCTGTTCATGGGATGGGATCGGCGCACCGAATTTCCGATCATTGGCAGCGCGGGCGGCATTGCCTGAATACCGCCCGGTCGAGAACGGTCGTTCAGCCTTCGCACACCAAACCGCGCAGAATCTGCGCGGCGCGCCAGCGCAGGCGGTCGGACTCGACGTTGAGAGCGCTGGAGCAATCATCATCGCGCTCGTCGTCCTCGAGTTCGGCGCCGCAGTAGCGGCAGGTACGCGGCGACAACGCCACGACAATGTCGGCGCGGCTGCGCTGATAGCTGGCAAGATCGATCACGTTGTTCGATGCCATTATGCGTTTCTCAACCATTGCCGCCGCCTCTTGGATAAGGCGCGATGAACGCGCCCTCGAGCTCTGCCTTGCATGCCACGCGCCGAGGCGCTCGTTGTTTGTCATGCTGGTGCAGATTTATCGCAGAGAAGTTTCGATCAAACGTTCAGCGTTCCCATCAAATTTTACCTGAGGAATTGGGGCGGCTTTGCAGCGGCATTGCAGCCGGCCTAACAAGTATTTCCTATTATGTGTTGCATCTCACCGCTTGTGTCACCTTAAGTGCATAGCGACGGACAGCATGACGATCGATCAATGACATGTCTACGCCGCTGCTAACAACAGGGCGCGAATGAGGCATCGCCTGGAATGACGGCACAATGCCGCAGGCCTCGCGCAGATTCGTCCCTCTCGCGTAGAGCCTGGATTTTCAGGCCAGCGGCACTACAGCCACTTCTTCAATTTGAAGATGTAGTACGGCACGATCGCACAGATCAGCATCAGCACCAGCGCCATCGGATAGCCGTGCACCCATTCGAGCTCCGGCATCATCTTGAAGTTCATGCCGTAGATCGATGCGATCAAGGTCGGCGGCATCAGCACCACCGCCATCACCGAGAACAGCTTGATGATGTTGTTCTGCTCGAGGTTGACGACGCCTAACATCGCATCCAGCACGAAGGTGATCTTGCTCGCGAGGTAGGACGCGTGGTCGGTCAGCGAGGCGACGTCGCGCTGCATGGTCTTGAGCTGCTCGCGCATGTCCTTCGACCACTTCACGCCCTCGACCACCGCAGACAGGAAGGTGACGAGGCGGCCGATCGACACCAGGCTCTCACGTACCTTCGAGGTCAGGTCGCCCTTGCGGCCGATCGCGATCAGGATCTGCGAATATTGCTTGGCATGGCCGTGACGCTCATTGTTAGGCTCGAAGATCTCGTGGCTGACCTGGTCGATATCAGCCCCGACCTTCTCGAGAATGTCGGCGCAGCGGTCGATCACGGCATCGAGCAACTCCATCAGCACCATCTCGCCGGTGATCCCGGGCGCACAGTTGCGGGCGAGCTTGGCCTCCACCACGGCGAACGGGCGCGGCTGGTCGTAGCGCACCGTCACGAGACGGTGGCCAGCCAGGATGAAGGTGACGGCCGTGGTCCTGGGCATATCGGAATCCGAGTGACACATCAGCGTGGCCGTCATGTAACGGGCTCCGTTCTCGATGTAGAGACGGCTGGAGATCTCGATCTCCTGCATGTCCTCGCGGGTCGGTACCGCAATCCCGGCCAGCTTTTCGACGGCCCGATCCTCGGCATTGCTCGGGTTGACCAGGTCGACCCACACCGCATTCTCGGGCAGAGCCGCGGGATCGGTGACCGCCACCTTCTTCAGCGCGGCTTCCGACGGGACGAACACCGAGAACATGGACAAACTCCGAATCGCGAAACGTGAATTTCGGGGACTTAGCGGTGGGATGCTGCTGCCTTGTGACGCAGCTTGCGGGCCCGGTCCATGGACTTTTCAGGCCCATGCTCCGCGGCCTCTCGCGCAGCGCCCAGGGGGGCATGACCGTGCCATTCGGAGCACAGCTGTGGATGACTGCCCGCAACTTTGCGGCAAAAAAGCAACAATCGCGGCGCTGCAGCGTGACCTGTGCGTGTAGCGGCTGGAATTGAGAACGATTTTGACGATAATGGGACATGTGGAATCGCGCTGCAGTGGCGCGGCCGTGTCATTGCAACGTCAGCTGTCGATTGGAATTGGTGACATGTCGCTGAAGGTGAAACTCGGACTCCTGGCCGCCGGCCTGATGCTGTCGGGCTGCATGCAGGCCACGACGTACGAGGCGACCAACACCCAGGCCTTCAAGCCGAAGGACAAGGAGCTTCTCGCGAAGATCCGCTACACCAACACGCCGGTGGCAGAGCCCTATCGGCGCGCGATCGTCGACTATCACCGCAAGGAAGCCCCGGGCTCCATCGTGGTCGATTCCGACAGCCACTACCTCTATTACGTGCTCGATGGCGGCAAGGCGATTCGCTACGGCATCACCGTCGGCGAAGAGGCGATGGCGTGGTCGGGCATCGCCAAGGTCGGGGCCATGACCGAATGGCCGGCCTGGCATCCGACCAAGAGCGAGATCGAGCGCCTGGGCGTCCCGACCTACGTTGCGGCCGGTCCGGACAATCCGATGGGCTCGCGCGCGATGTATCTCTATGCCAACGGCAAGGACACGCTGTTCCGCATCCACGGCACCAACCAGCCGGAATATATCGGTGCTTCGATCTCCTCGGGCTGCATCCGCCTGACGAACGAGGATGCGATCGATCTCTATAACCGGGTGAAGGTCGGCACCATCGTCGTGGTGCTGGATCCGAAGAAGGGTGATTCGCCCTACAAGCCGCAGATGGCGCTGCAGGGCGGCGGCACCTACGCTGCGATGCAGTGAGCCTCGGCTGCGGCGGACGAAATTCAAAAGCCGAGAAACGCGTTTAGCATCCTTCTTTGAGAGCGCCGGGCAACCGGCGCTCTTTTGTTTTGGGCGCTAGAGCGCGATGCCTCTTGGTTGAATCGACTTAACCGCAGGCTCGCTTCACCTCTCCCGCTTGCGGGGGAGGTCGGCGCGAAGCGCCGGGTGGGGGCTCTCTCCGCTCGGGCAGCCTCAATCGCGGCAACACCCCCACCCCAGCCCTCCCCCGCAAACGGGAGAGGGAGCGCACCTTCGTTCGCAGCTAGCAACCAGACCTCGTCTCATCACGCGCTAGAACAATCCACGGAACGGATCCCAGCTTCGGCGACTGTGATGGCGCTTCCGCGACGCCGGCTTCGAGGGCAAGGCTCGCTCCCCATTCTGGCTCGTCTGCGCGCGCTGGTCGCGCCCGGCTGCATCGCGGGTTTTGTCCGACGCTGCGGATGGACCGCCTGCCGGCGGCTTGGCGGTCGAGGATCGCGCCTCTGGCGCAGCGGCTCCGACCTTTTGCTGCTCGGGCGCCGGCTTTGACGCCGTGCGCCGATTGCGGGCCGAATCAGCTGGTTTTTGCGCGGGAGAGCGCTCTTCCACGGCGGACCGTTCGGTCCCCTCGTCAGCTGACGGAGCGGTGCCGTCCGCTGCGGTAGACGTTCCGGCCTCCATCTCCGCCGAGACGCCGCGACTGGTGCCGTTGCGCTCGGCCGGGGTGCTCGCGGTCTTCCTGGAGCGTTCAGTGCCGGCCTGTTCGGTCTCGCGCGGCGGCGCATCGTCAGGCCGGGCGGCCGGCATCAAGGGCGCGACCTTCGGCAGCGGGTCGAGCACGTCCCATTGGCAGATCCGGTAATTGTTCCGCCGCTCCATCAGGTCGAGATGGATGTGATCCTCGTGGTACCAGTCGGAGTCGGGGCCGAGCACGGTGGAGAAATGGGTGCACACCGCGTGCAGCACCCCCTCGCGCAAATCGCGCGGCTGGGTGCGGTCGGTGAGATCGATCATGCGGCCGTCGGCCAGCCTGAAGCCGTGGACGTCCAGCGCATTGGCACGGCCGTGCTCCGATAGCTGCGCGCCGCTGACATTGTTGCGGCCGCGGCACTGATATGAATCGAAATTGTCGAGCGCGGTGACCGCGCTGCCGAGCCGTTCGGCCAGCGGCGCCACATCGTTGCGCACCCAATTGACGACCGCAGTCGCCATCGGACAACGCATGGTCGCCGCGGGCGTCAGCGCCACCCTGCGCTTGTCAGGCAGCACCACCGCCTCCAGCCGCACCAGATCCTCGCCGCCGCAGCCGCCAGGACCCTTGATCGGCGGAATCGACGGCGCGATCGCGACCTCTTCGGTCAGGGCCAGCCTGCAAGCCGAAGGCGGCGGCGGGGCTTTGGCATCCACCTTTGGACCGGTGCTGGCCTCGTCGCGCGGAGCGGCATCCTCGCCCTTGGCCGCCTCCCGCGCCGGCGCGTCGGCCGGCCGCGGCTGCGGAAGCGGCACCTTGGCAACGCCATCGGCCAGCTTCGCAGCGGGCTCAGAGGCGGCGGGCGGGCTGCCGTGCGCTGATTTCGCGGCCGCCGCCGGCGCCGCCATGAGCCAGCTCAATGCGATCGCCACGGCCACAGCGCTAACCATCACGCCCGGCGCGACGTCGTGGCCATCACAAGTCCATTTGCGTCGGATGCGGCACGCGCTAAAATTGACCAAAGAGACCAAAAGACCCTCGCTGCAAGCGAATACCGGAGGAACGACCTGATGCTTGGTTTGATGCAAGACTGGCCCCTGCTTTGTCACCGGATCATCGAGCATGCGGCGACAATCCACGGCTCCCAGGAGGTCGTGACCCGCTCGGTCGAAGGCCCCATCGTTCGCACCACCTATCGGCAAATCCACGACCGCGCTCTCAAGGTCTCGCAGAAGCTGACGCGCGACGGCATCAAGCTGGGCGACCGCGTCGCCACCATCGCCTGGAATACCGGCCGTCATCTCGAGGTCTGGTACGGCATCATGGGAATCGGCGCGATCTGCCACACGGTCAATCCGCGCCTGTTTCCCGAGCAGATCGGCTGGATCATCAACCATGCCCAGGACCGCATCGTCATCACCGATCTGACGTTCGTGCCGATCCTCGAGAAGCTCGCCGACAAGCTGCCGAGCGTCGAGCGCTACATCGTGCTGACCGACGCCGCACACATGCCGCAGACGACGCTCAAGAACGCCGTCGCCTACGAATCGTGGATCGGCGAGGCCGACGGCGATTTCGCCTGGGGGACCTTCGACGAGAACACCGCAGCCGCGATGTGCTACACGTCCGGCACCACGGGCGATCCGAAAGGTGTGCTGTATTCGCATCGGTCCAACGTGCTGCATGCGTTGATGGCCAATAGCCGGGATTCACTCGGTACGTCCGCAGCAGACACAATGCTTCCGGTGGTTCCGCTGTTCCATGCCAACAGCTGGGGCATTGCCTTCTCCGCTCCCTCGATGGGCACCAAGCTGGTGATGCCCGGCCCCAAGCTCGACGGCGCGTCCGTCTACGAGCTGCTCGACACCGAGAAGGTGACCTACACCGCCGGCGTGCCGACGGTGTGGCTGATGCTGCTGCAGCACATGCAGGCGCATAACCTCAAGCTGCCGCATCTGAAGATGGTGGTGTGCGGCGGCTCGGCGATGCCGCGCTCGATGATCCAGGCCTTCCTCGACATGGGCATCGGCGTGCGTCACGCCTGGGGCATGACCGAGATGAGCCCGATCGGCACGCTCGCCACCCTGAAGCCGCCATTCCTCGGCGCCGACGGCGACGCCAAGCTCGACGTGCTGCAGACGCAGGGCTTCCCTCCGTTCGGGGTCGAGATGAAGATCACCGACGATGCCGGCACCGAGCTGCCGTGGGACGGCAAGACCTTCGGCCGGCTCAAGGTGTCCGGTCCCGCGGTGTCGAAGGCCTACTACAAGGTCGACAGCAACATCCTCGACGAGGAAGGCTTCTTCGACACCGGCGACGTCGCCACCGTCGATGAACATGGCTACATGCGCATCACCGACCGCTCCAAGGACGTCATCAAGTCCGGCGGCGAATGGATCTCCTCGATCGACCTGGAGAATCTCGCGGTCGGCCATCCCGCCGTCGCCGAGGCTGCCGTCATCGGCGTCTATCATCCGAAATGGGATGAGCGCCCGCTGCTGATCGTGCAGTTGAAGCCCGGCCAGACGACGACGCGCGAGGACATCCTGAAATACATGGAAGGCAGGATCGCCAAATGGTGGATGCCCGATGACGTCGCCTTCGTCGACGGCATTCCGCACACGGCAACCGGCAAGATCCTGAAGACCGCGCTGCGCGACCAGTTCAAGAGCTATCGCTTCCCCAACGCCGCGGCCTGAGCAGGCCACGTCCAACGGCGCATCATTACGAGCGGCCTCTCCATCACCGGGGAGGCCGTTCTGCATTGCAGCCGGCATACAGCGTTGACGTGGCGCAAGGCTCGACGAGATCCAATCGCTACAATGTCGCGATGAACACGACAGGACCACGGACCGCGCGCACGACATGGCGCGACGTGCCGTCGACGGTGCTGACGCTCGGGCTGGTGTCGCTCCTGATGGACATCTCCTCGGAGCTGATCCACGCGCTGCTGCCGATCTTCCTCGCGACCGTGGTCGGCGCTTCTACGGTGACCATCGGCCTGATCGAAGGCGTGGCCGAGGCCACCGCGGCGGTGACGAAGGTGTTCTCCGGCGCTCTGTCGGACCGGATCGGCAAGCGCAAGCTTCTGGTCGGAATCGGCTATGGGCTGGCGGCACTGACCAAGCCGGTGTTTCCGCTCGCCAGCACGTCGTGGCAGATCCTCGCCGCGCGCTTCGTCGACCGCATCGGCAAGGGCATCCGCGAGGCGCCGCGCGACGCGCTGATCGCCGACGTGACGCCGGAAGGCATCCGCGGCGCGAGCTACGGCCTGCGCCAGGCGCTCGACACGGTCGGCGCCTTTGCCGGCCCCCTCCTCGCCGTGGCACTGATGGCGCTCTACGCCAACGACTTCCGCGCGGTGTTCTGGTGGTCGGCACTGCCGGCCGCGCTCGCCGTGCTGCTGATCCTGTTCGGCCTGCGCGAACCGGTGGAGACCGCGCCTGTGCCGCGCCGCGATTGGCCGATCCATGCGCGCGAGCTGCGCCGGCTACCACGCGCCTATTGGATCGTGGTCGCCATCGGCGCGGTATTCGCGCTGGCCCGCTTCAGCGAGGCGTTCCTGGTGCTCAAGGCGCAGGCCGACGGCCTTCCCCTATTCCTGATCCCGCTGGTCTACGTGCTGATGAACCTGGTCTATGCCGGCGTGGCCATGCCGGCCGGAATCCTTTCCGACCATATCGGCCGCAGCAACGTGCTGACCTGTGGCCTCGTCGTGCTGACAGCCGCCGACCTGACGCTGGCATTCCTGCCCGGCCTGATCGGCACCGCGATCGGCGTCGCGCTTTGGGGCCTCTATCTTGGACTGTCGCAGGGGCTGCTCTCGGCGATGGTCGCCGATACCGCCCCACCGGACTTGCGCGGCACCGCCTTCGGACTTTTCAACCTCGTCACCGGCGGTGCGCTGCTCGTCGCGAGCCTGCTGGCGGGCTGGCTGTGGCACGCCTATGGGCCGCAGGCGACGTTCACGACCGGCGCAGCATTCTCCATCGCGACCGTCCTGTTGATGCTGACGGCCTTGCGTATCCGCCCCAGCGAAAGCACCTGAGACGGTGTCCGGATCATCCGCCCTCTCCGGACCAGACGCCTCTTGAATTTACCCCATCCGCGTGGTCTCACACGGATGACCCGGCCGCCCGGCGCAATGCAGGCAGCGGCCCAACCCGGCAGTTCCTGACACGATGGCACGCAGGTTTCACGCCCCCTATCTGTCGGAGCCGATCTCCAGCCTCGCGACCTGGACCCGCAATCTGGCGGTGTTCTCGGTCGTCGCCGTGCTGGTCTCGATCCTGATCCTGCGCTTCGATTTTCTGGAGATGAAGCCGGCGCTGGCGACGTTCTTCGGCGCGCTGGGGCTTGCCGCGCTGTCGATCCTGCTCGGACTTGCCGCCTTCGTCGCGATCTGGCGCAACGGCAGCCGCGGCATGAGCCGGATTCTGCTCGCCTTCATGATCGACGCCGTGGTGCTGGCCTATCCGGCCTACCTCGCGCTCCAGTACCGCAAGCTGCCGAAGATCTACGACATCACCACCGACCCGATCGATCCGCCGCGCTTCGAGGCTTTGGCGCCGCTCCGCAACGGCGACGGTACCAACACGGCCGTCTATGCCGGGCTGTATTCAGCCGAGCAGCAGCAGAAATTCTATCCGGACATCGAGCCGGTGCAGATCGAGCTGCCGCCCGATCGCGCCTACGCGATCGCCCTGAAGCTGGTCAACCGGCGCAAATGGTTCGTGGTCGACGAGCGCGCGCCGCAGCCGCCGCGCCGCGTCGGCCGCATCGAGGCGGTCGCACGCACACCGATCATGGGCTTCCGCGAGGACATCTCGATCCGCATCCAGCCCGACGGCGAGGATTCCCGCGTCGACGTCCGCTCCGCCTCGCGCTATTTCGAGTCCGATATCGGCAGCAACGCCGCGCGCGTGACCAAGCTGATCGAGGACCTGTCCAACGCCGGCGAGGCCGAGGCGCAGAAGCCGGTGAAGAAGGTCACGCCGCCGCCGGTGGCGGCGAAGGGGAATGCGAAGACGGTGAAGAAGTGAGCGGGGCGAATGGCGAATAGGGAGTAGCGAATAGGGAATGAAGTCTTCCCGGCTCGCACTCTTCCCCTACTCGCTATTCCCTATTCCCTATTCGCTACACCAGCCGATACGTCCCGCCGATCACCGGATCGCCCTCCGTTGCGACGATGCCGCGGGCGACGAGGTCTTCCAGATGGGCGAGAACGGAGTAGCCCGCCGCCGTGGTGAGCCGCGGGTCGATGCCGATGTAGATCGCGCGCACCATCGTCGGGATGTCAGCCTCGCCCTTGGCGAGACGATGCAGGATCGAGGCTTCGCGCGCCTGGCGATGGCGCATCAGGAAGCGCGTGTAGCGTGGTCCCTCCAGAATTTCCGGGCCGTGGCCTGAGAAATACAGCTCCTCAGGTCGCGCGGCGAGCCGCTCCAGCGAGGCCATGTAGTCGACCATCGCGCCGTCGGGCGGCGCCACGATCGAGGTCGCCCAACCCATCACGTGATCGCCGACGAAAGTGGTGCCGCGCTCGCCCCAGGCGAAGGCGAGATGGTTGGCGGTATGGCCGGGCGTCGCCACGGCTTCGAGCTGCCAGCCCTGCCCTTCGATCACGTCGCCGTCAGCAACGGTGACATCCGGCGCAAAGTCGCGGTCGACGCCGGATTCCGGATTGTGCTTCTCGCTCTCGTAGCGCGGCCGCGAGGCGCGATGCGGGCCCTCCGCATAGACGGTGGCGCCGGTCGCGGCCTTCAGCCGGCCGGTGTTCGGCGAGTGATCGCGATGGGTGTGCGTCACCAGAATGTGCGTCACCGTCTCGCCTCTGATGGCATCGAGCAGCGCCTGCGCATGGGCCTCGTTGTCCGGGCCGGGATCGATGATCGCGACGTTGCCGGTGCCCACGATGTAGCTGACCGTGCCGGTGAAGGTGAACGGACTCGGATTGTTGCAGAGGACGCGGCGAATGCCGGGGCGCACCTCTTCGACGACGCCCGCGGGAAGCGGGAAATGACGGTTGAACGGGACGTCTTCCTCGGCCATCGCTTGCCTCATCTTTCGACGGGCACTTGATGACCCGTTTCTCGGACGTCATGCCCCGCGCAGGCGGGGCATTCGGTACGCCGCACCATCTCGACTGATCCTGTTGTTTCCGAGTACCGGATCGTCCGCTGGAGCCTGTCCTCAAGCTCGCCAAAGGCGAGACCCGGGGCGGACGATGACGTTGGGGACTCCTGCAGAGCCCCCGCAACGACGAAGACTAGAAGAACGCCTGGATGCCGGTGATGGCGCGGCCCAGGATCAGCGCATGAACGTCATGCGTGCCCTCGTAGGTATTGACCGTCTCGAGGTTGGCAGCGTGGCGCATCACCTGATACTCGATCGAAATGCCGTTGCCGCCGTGCATGTCGCGCGCGACGCGGGCGATGTCGAGCGCCTTGCCGCAATTGTTGCGCTTGACGATCGAGATCATCTCCGGAGCCATCTTGCCCTCGTCCATCAGGCGGCCGACGCGCAAGCTCGCCTGCAGGCCAAGCGCGATCTCCGTCTCCATGTCCGCGAGCTTCTTCTGCACCAGCTGGGTGGCGGCGAGCGGCTTGCCGAACTGCTTGCGGTCCAGCGTGTACTGGCGGGCGCGGTGCATGCAGTCCTCGGCGGCGCCGAGCACGCCCCAGGAGATGCCGTAGCGGGCGCGGTTGAGGCAGCCGAACGGCCCCTTGAGACCGGACACGTTGGGCAGCAGCGCGCTCTCCGGCACCACCACGCCGTCCATCACGACCTCGCCGGTGATCGAGGCGCGCAAGGAGAGCTTGCCGCCGATCTTCGGCGCCGACAGGCCCTTCATGCCCTTCTCGAGGATGAAGCCGCGGATCTGGTTGTCATGCGCGGCCGACTTGGCCCACACCACGAACACGTCGGCGATCGGCGCGTTCGAGATCCACATCTTGCTGCCGGTCAGGCGGTAGCCGTCGGCGACCTTCTCGGCGCGGGTCTTCATGCCGGCCGGATCGGAGCCGGCATCCGGCTCGGTGAGGCCGAAGCAGCCGACCCATTCGCCGCTGGCGAGCTTCGGCAGATACTTCTTGCGCTGGCTCTCGTCGCCATAGGCGTAGATCGGATACATCACCAGCGAGGACTGCACCGAGTTCATCGAGCGATAGCCGGAATCGACCCGCTCGATCTCGCGCGCCACGAGGCCATAGGCGACGTAGCTCGCATTGGCGCAGCCATATTCCTCCGGCAAGGTGATGCCGATCAGGCCGAGCTCGCCCATCTCGTTGAATATCTCGCGGTCGGTTTTCTCTTCGAGATAGGCCTTGGTCACGCGCGGCAGCAGCTTGTCCTGGGCGTAGGCGCGCGCGGTGTCACGCACCATGCGCTCGTCCTCGGTCAGCTGATCGTCCAGCAGGAAGGGATCGTCCCACTGGAAGCTCGACTGGGCCGGCTTGTCCTTTGCCTGAGGGCGCGCGCTCATGAATGGTCCTTTCGCGTCTCGCTGCGCACGGGTCGCAGCAGTCTAGAGGTTAAATCCTGGAAGTTCAGCCTTCAAGCCGCTCGTTGGCGACGATCTCGATGCCGAAACCCGACAGGCCCTTGTAGTCATGCGCCGACGACGTCAGGTTCCGGATCGAGGTCACGCCGAGATCACGCAGGATCTGCGCACCGACGCCGACCTCGCGCCACTGACGATGGCGATCGGCCTCCGCGGTGTGCGGCTCTTCGACCGGCTCGACGGGAACGCCGGCCGCACCGTCGCGCAGATAGATCAGCACGCCGCGACCGGCCTGCTTGAAGTGCTGCAGCACCGCCTGGATACGCTGCGGACCTGCGATCAGATCCTTCACGATGTTGGGCTTGTGCAACCGCGTCAGCACGTTCTTGCCGTCGCCGATGCCGTTGTAGACGAACGCGGCGTGGGTGATCGGATCGAACGGCGAGCGGTAGGCGAAGCCCTGCAGCGGCCCGATCGGACTGTCGGTCGTGAAGGTCGACACCCGCTCGATCAGCTTCTCGCGCGCCTGCCGGTACGAGATCAGATCGGCGATGGTGACGTGCTTGAGATTGTGGGCCACGGCGAAACGAACGACCTGCTCGCCCTTCATCACCGTGCCGTCGTCGTTCATCAACTCGGAGATGACGCCGACCGGCGGCAGCCCCGCGAGCTTGCAGAGATCGACCGCCGCCTCGGTGTGGCCGGAGCGCAGCAGCACGCCGCCGTCACGCGCGATCAATGGGAAGATGTGGCCGGGGCGCGCGAAATCAGCGGCGCCGGCATTCGGGTTGGCGAGCGCACGACAGCAGGAAGCGCGCTCTTCGGCCGAGATGCCGGTGCCACCGTCCGGCTTGTAGTCGATCGAGACGGTGAAGGCCGTGGTGTGGTTGGAATCATTGTGCGCGACCATCGGGTCGAGCCGCAGCCGCCGCGCGTCGTCGGCCGTGATCGGCGCGCAGACGATGCCGGAGGTATGGCGAATGATGAACGCCATCTTGTCGGGCGTGCAGAGCGAGGCGGCGACGATGAGATCGCCCTCGCCCTCGCGGTCGTCGTCATCGGTCACGACGACCATCTCACCCTTGGCGAAGGCGTACAGAACTTCCTGGATCGAGTCGGCCATTGCAAGTCTCGCTGCTTTTCCGGGCTGCTTTAGCCGGGATCGCAGGCGCGCGCCAGAGCGGTGGAACCGCCGTTCGAAGGTCGCCTTCCCCCGGGAAAAGGACCTGCCCTGCGAGGACAAGCGCCCTGGTATCTGTTTAAAGTCGCCTCAAATCGAGAACAAGGGAGCCGCGCCTCATGGCCGCATTCGATTTTGCACCCCTCCTCAGCCCCGGCCTGCCCGCACCGGCCGCGCGCTGGACGGGACTCGCAAAATACAGCTTCGTCGGCGGCAACAACGACGCCGATGCCGTGCCCGTGGAGGGCTTGCGCGCGGCCGCCGACGCCGTCCTCGCCCGCGAGGGACGCGCGCTGGCCACCTACGGCCTCGCGCATGGGCCTCAAGGCTACCGGCCACTACGGGACTTCCTTGCCGCCAAGCTGACGCGGGACGCCGGCATGTCGGCGCGCGCCGACGACATCATGATCCTCTCGGGCTCGCTGCAGGGCCTAGACCTCGTCAACCAGGCGCTGCTCACGCGCGGCGACACCGTGCTGGTCGAGCAGGACAATTACCAGGGCACGCTGACGCGGCTGGCGCGACTGGGCGTCAAGGTCATCGGCATCCCGCTCGACCGCGACGGCATGCGAACGGATGCGCTGGCGACGGTGCTGGCCGATCTAAGGGATCGCGGCATCCGGCCGAAATACATCTATACCATTCCGACGGTGCAGAACCCGACCGGCACCATCATGCCGGAAAGCCGCCGGGCCGAGCTGCTATGGCTGTCGCGCGCCTATGGTGTGCCGGTGTTCGAGGACGACTGCTACGCCGACCTGATCTGGGATGGCAAACGGCCCCGCGCGATCCACGGCATGTCCGACCATGGCGGGGTGATCCATCTCGGGTCGTTCTCGAAGTCGGTCGCGCCCGCGTTGCGGGTCGGCTTCCTGGTCGCCCCTTGGGAGATCATGTCGGTGCTGCTGTCCCTCAAGACCGATGCCGGCTCGGGCGCGCTGGAACAGATGGTGCTTGCGGAATATTGCAGGCCGCATTTCGCGACCCACGTGCCGCAGCTGGTGCGGGGCCTGCGCGCCAAGCTGGACACCCTGATCGAGGCGCTCAACGCCGAGTTCGGCACCGCCGCCGAGTTCGAGGCGCCGAAGGGCGGAATCTTCCTCTGGCTCAAGCTGCCGGACCAGGTTGACGCGATGAAGCTGTCACAGGCCGCGCTCAAGCGCGGCGTGTCGATCAATCCGGGACCGGAATGGTCCACCGACGCCGCGCATGCGCGGAGCCGCCTGCGGCTGTGCTTCGCCAGCCCCTCGCATCAGGACATCCGCGAGGGCATCGCGGTGCTCGCCGACGTCTGCCGGGAGGAGTTCGGCGTGCCACTGCGCTCGTCCAATGTGGAGCGGACGCGCGCGATCGAGTGATCGCGCGCTGCTCATCGCACCGAAAATGGCGACTGGTAGGGCCGTCCGAACGGCACGCCATTGATCACCGTCTGCACCGGCTTGAGCTGCAGCTTGCCCTCGCGCTTGTTGCCGCGGGTATCGACGAAGCTGACGGGACCCTCGACCAGGTCCATGATTGCGACGTCGGCCGGCGCGCCGACCTGCAAGCTGCCGATCTTCGGCGCACGGTTGATGATCTTGGCCGGCGCCGAGGTCGCCATGCTCACCACCTGCTCCAGCGAGAGTCCCATCGCCATGAATTTCGCCATCACGTTGGGCAGGAACGGCATGCCCGGGCTATTGCCGGAGAACACGTGGATGTCGGAGGAGATGGTGTCCGGGCCGCAGCCGCCGGGGATCGCGACCTCGGCCACGGTGAAATCGAAGCTGCCGCCGCCATGGCCGACATCGAACAGCACGCCGCGCTGCTTGGCGGCGAGCGCCGCGGGCAGCAGCTTGCCGTCCTGGACGATGTTGGTGAAGGTGCCGCCCATGTTCGGCGCGCCGGAATAGGCATGGGTCAGGATGTCGCCGGGGCGCAGCAGGTCCAGGATCTGCGACATCAACTCACCGGTCTCGACGCCACCGATATGCACCATCATCCGCGCCGGCCAGCCGCACAACTCGCAGGCCTTGATGCCGCGCTTCAGCGGCTCGAGCCCATGCTTGAAGATCACGTTCTCCGACATCCGCACCTTGACGCCGAGCAGAAAGTCCGGGTTCTCGGCCAGCGCCATGGCGCAGGCATCCACCTGGGCGTTGTCGATGTTATAGAGCTCCGCGACCGGAAATGCCGACAGACCATTGTTGGCGATATGCACGAAGGCGTAGATGCGGGCGCGCGACTGGGCGGCGATGAAGCGGCGCAGCGCCGCCAGATTGTTCACCCCGGCATCGCCGGCCGAGACGACCGTCGTGGTGCCCTGGAATTGCACGAGCTCGTCCGGCGGAATCCCGATCGCCGAGCCATAGGGATAGACGTGGCTGTGGAGGTCGATGAGGCCCGGCATCACCAGCCGGCCGGCAGCGTCGATCGACCGCAGCGCACGCTCGACCGGAATGTCCGGTTCGAGGGCCTCGACCACGCCCCAGCGGATCCCGATGTCGCGCCGGCCGCGCAGGGCCTGGCTGGGATCGATGACGTCGCCGCCCTTGATGAGAAGGTCGAACTTGTCGGCCGGCCCCATCGCCGCGTGAGCCGGGCCCGACACCGCAGCCATGGCGGCCGCTCCGGAAGACAACAGGAAATGACGGCGCGACAGCGCGGACATGCTCGGCCTCCCCCACATCTTATTTGTAGTTGCCGATAGCATGCGCCTTGTCGGCGGCTCCGGCAAGACCCGCACCGGAAGATCGACGCTTCGGGCCTATCTCGCAGGTCCGACATTGCGCCGTTGACGCGGTGCATTAAGATGGACGGACGACATTCCTGCGAGACCCCATGACCTCGATCTCCCAACGCCTGCTCGCAATCCTCCTGCTCGTATCATCCTTTGCGCCGGCCGCCTCGGCGGACGATACGGCCGAGGTGGCACGTGCGTGGGGCCTGATCGGAACCTGGGCTGCTGATTGCAGTGCGCCTCCGGTCAGAGGCCGCGGCGCCATCATCTCCTACGAGATCTCGCCGGACGGCAGCCTGGTCTATCGCCGCGACCATGATCCCTCCGACGTCAATGAGGTCGCCACCGCGCGGATCGAACCCGACCAGACTCTGGTCCTCTCGATCGTCCTGTCGAGGGCGCGCCAGACGCGCGAGAATGGGATCATCAAGACGACGGACGGCGGCATCCGCTCGGTGTTCAATCGTGGCGAGGACGGCAGCTATACCATTCGCGAGGCGCGCTTCGTCGCCAACGGCAAGCCGACGCCAGCGCTCAGGAAGTGCGACTGACGCGGCAGGCTCGAGACGCAGCTCGCCCGCAAGCGTGAAGACCAAATCTGAACGTGTATTCAGCAACTTCGTGGAAGGTCCTGCGGAACGTTCTTTCACACTTCAAGTTGATCCCGCACTTTCATTCTGGAGGACAACATGAAGAAAATCGCTCTCGCGCTCGCTTCCCTTGCAGTCGTCGCTCTCGCGGCACCGTCGATCGCCAACGCCGAGACGGTGGTCATCAAGCGTGGCGGCCATCACTACCACCACGGCTGGGATCGCTCCCACGCCGAATACCGCATGCATCGTGAGTACCGGCCTCACCGCTATGTCCGGCCGCTCCACCGCCATCATGACCGCACCGTGATCATCAAGCGCGACTGATCCGCGGACTTCGACGCAGCAATGGCCCCGCAAGGGGCCATTTTCTGTGGTCCATTCACCCCGGCCCGATGGCACGGTCGTCAGCGATCCCAGTCCGGCGCAAAGGCCGGATTGACGAAGCGCTTGTCCTTCGGGAGGGACGCGATGGTGGCACGATCCTCATCATCGAGTTGAAGCTTCATCGCATCCCAGTTCGCCCGCTGACTTTCCGGGCGCGCTGCCTTGGGGATTGCCGCCACCCCATCCTGGTCCAACAGCCATTTCAGCGCGACCTGGGCGGCGCTGGCGCCATGCTTCCTGCCGATGGCCCCCAGCGTCTCGTCGGCGGCGGCGCGTCCCTGCGCCAGCGGGCAATAGGCCACCAGGGGAATTGACCGGCTCGCCATGTAAGCCATCAGCTTCGACTGATCGAGCATCACGTGATACTCGACCTGATTGCACGCCACTGGCGCCCGAATCTCCTCGACCGCCTGCTTCAGCAGCGCGACGGTGAAATTGGCGACGCCGACCGCGCGCGTGCGCCCCTCCTCCTTCAGCTTCAACAGTGTCTCCAGCGCAGCCGGCAGGTCCATTCCCTTGGCCGGCCAGTGGATGAGATAGAGGTCGACGAACTCCAGTCTGAGCTTCCTCAGACTCGTGTCGAATGCGCGACGGATCGCGTCCGGCGCGAGGTTCTCCGGCCAGACCTTGGTGGTGACGTGCAATTCGGCGCGCGGCAGATTTGTTGCCGCAAGTGCAGCACCGATCGCGTCCTCGTTGGCGTACATCTCGGCAGTATCGATGTGGCGGTACCCGAGCGCGAGCGCGCTCTCGACGGCCTCGCGGCAGACGGTGCCCTGCATGCGAAAGGTGCCGAGCCCGAGCTTGGGCAGACGAATACCCTGGGTGTCGATGGCGTTCATGAATTCTCCTGGAATCGCGCGAACCACTCGCCAGCGAACGCCGGCGGCAGCCTCGAAACATCAAGACCTTGGCGGGAAGCGCTCAGCTTGCCTTCGCTCCGCTTGGGAGTTCAAGCGAGCCGGCATCCACCTCAATCAAGATGTCGGGAGGTCGGTTCCGGCGTGCAGGCGCACGCCGAGCCTGTCTGCTCAGCGCCAGTTGCAGATGCCGCCGCTGCCGGGCCGGCACGGCCAGGTCTGGATGCGCGTATCCATCGCCTGCGCGTCCAGCGGATTGCCGCGCCGATGGACGAGCTTGGTGCGAGCGGCGCCGCGGGGCCGCTCGGCCGTCCTGGTGCCTTGAGCGCGCCGGGTGGCGACGGCGCGCGGGATGGCGGAGCGCTCGTCCGGGTCGATCGCGGAACGGACGGCGACCGCAGGTCGATCTGATTTGGCTTCGATAGGCACAGGTTCGAAATGCGCCTCGGGGCCGAGCGGCTCCGGCGACAACACGGCCTTCGACAGATCAAGCTTGAGGAAGTCACCCGGCCGATAGGCCCCCGCCACAGCATCGCTCGCCGTGAGCAACACGGCGCATGTAATCGTGCCGATAACAGCTCTCAACACCATCCCATCCTCCCGTTCCCCGCGTAACGCCACTTACGCGCCCCGCCGCGAGATCTCTGCACGCCGGCCGATGGCGAACTCGCAGCGCTGCCCGGCTGCAAGAGCCAGCTAAGAGCGCCTGACATCACGCCGCATATCATGTTCGGTGATCGACCGTTATCAGTTCGGAGAAAGCGCCCACCAACCGCCGGTCGTTCGACGCATCATAGCCAAAGTTCCGCGCTCGTCTCTGATGTAGGTCACGGCGCCGTCATTTCCAGGCCCAAAACTGCGAGTCACAGTTACCGCTGTGCACGCAAATGGGCGCTGCGAGCATCAGTCATAGCAATCCGTCGACCCGGATGCGGCATCGCAGCGCCTCTGCAGAGTCCGGGGCGATGTGCATGACGCCGGGCTTGGCCGCAAACTCGCCGTCGAAATCGAGCGGACTGGCGAAACCGCGCCACGGCTCGATGCACAGGAACGGCACGCCGCCGGGCTTCGACCAGATTCCAAGCTGACGAAAATGATCCCAAGTTAACTCAAGCGCCGGTCCTGTGGTTCCGACGAGGCGAACCGAACGGCTGGCCGGCTGATCGAGGATCACGGCATCGTCGTCGAACAGACGTTCGCTCAACGGGAGAACGCGCCCCTCGATCGGTGAGGGCTCCGGCCGCTCGCGCAGCAAACCGCCAGTCAGACGGCGGATCGGCGCCGGCTCCGGCTCTGCAAAAATCAGCCGATAGCTCTCCTTCGGCTGGCCGGGGAGCAGCGGCCAGTTGAAGGCGGGATGGCATCCGAACGAGGCGGGCAGAACCTCCGCGCCGGGGTTGGCGATCTCGACCGCCACGTCCAGCGCATCAGCGGTGATCCGGTAGCTCACCGTGAGACGGAAGGCGAACGGATAGCGCGCCCGCGTCGTCTCGTTGTCGGTCAGCTGCAACACGCATGACTCGGCCCCGGGCTCCAGCCAAGTGAATCGGAGGTCGCGGGCGAAGCCGTGCTGCGTCATCGGATAGGTCTGGCCGCGGTGGTGGAGGTGGTCATTCTTGAGTCGGCCGACGATCGGAAACAACCATGGCGCATGGCGCGGCCAGACGGCTCCGGCCTGCCAGAGCAACTCCAGGCCCCCGCCCGTCTTCAACGAGCACAGCTCGGCGCCATCAGCCTTGACCGCGGCAGTGATGCCGCCCGCGCTGATCGTGTGAAGGTCGTCGCTCATTGCCGTCACCGACGTCGCAAAAGAATCGCACGAGGTGATGCCGGATTGCGGCAGCAACGTCCAGGGGTGCGGTTCATCACCAGCGCGTAGACCACCGCCACAAGCACAGGGGACGGGAATGTCGAACACGCGACCGAAGCCGCACTCATAGGGCCCGCGCTGTGTCTGAAGGGTAGGCAACCCGCGCCAAATCTTCGTGCAGGCCGCAGCTTGCCGGCCCCGATCATTCGTGTACGAATGACCGAAACCGGCTTGATGCTGCGCCGCGTGCAGGCGCAAACTGCCGCAAATGCTTTGCCAGGAGAGAAGGATATCCCGATGGCCCATGACGCGCCGCAAGCAACCGGTCCCAGCAAGCTGGTCATCCGCAACATCGGCCTGATGCTGTCCGGCGCACTGGAACGGCCCATCCTGGATGCCGACACGATCGTCGCCGAGAACGGCAAGATCACGGGAATCGGCCGCTTCAAGGACGTCGACACCGAAGGTGCGACCACGATCGTCGATGCCCATGGCACGACGGTGGCGCCGGGCCTGATCGACAGCCACGTCCATCCCGTCGCCGGCGACTGGACGCCGCGGCAGAACCAGACCAACTGGATCGACTCCTATCTGCATGGCGGCGTCACTACGATGATCTCCGCCGGCGAGGTGCACATGCCCGGCCGTCCGCGCGACGTCGTCGGCCTGAAGGCGATGGCGATCTTCGCGCAGCGCGCGTTTTGGACGCTGCGGCCCGGCGGCGTGAAGGTGCATGCCGGCGCGCCCGTGATCGAATGCGAGATGGTCGAGGACGATTTCAAGGAGCTCGCCGCGGCCGGCGTCAAGCTGCTCGGCGAGGTCGGTCTCGGCGGCGTCAAGGATGGCCCCACCGCACGCAAGATGGTCGGCTGGGCACGCAAATACGGCATCCAGAGCACCATCCACACCGGCGGTCCGTCGATCCCCGGCTCGGGCCTGATCGACAAGGACGTGGTGCTGGAGGCCGGCACCGACGTCATCGGGCACATCAATGGCGGCCACACCGCCCTGCCCGACGACCAGATCCGCTGCATCTGCGAGGGCTGCAAGGCCGGGCTCGAGCTCGTGCACAACGGCAATGAGCGCTCGGCGCTGTTCACCTTGCGCACCGCGCGCGAGATGAACGAGCTCAACCGCGTCATCCTCGGCACCGACGCGCCGGCCGGCTCCGGCGTGCAGCCGCTCGGCATCCTGCGCATGGTGTCGCTGCTGTCCTCGCTCGGCGACGTGCCGGCCGAGATCGCGTTCTGCTTCGCCACCGGCAACACCGCGCGGATGCGCGAGCTCGACTGCGGCCTGATCGAAATCGGCCGCTCCGCCGATTTCGTCATCATGGACAAGGCGCAGCACTCGCCGGCCAAGACGCTGCTCGACAGCGTCCAGCTCGGCGACCTCCCGGGCATCGGCATGACCATCATCGACGGCATCGTCCGCACCCAGCGCAGCCGGAACACGCCGCCGGCCACGAAGATCCCGGAGATCGTGGCGAAGTAGGATCGACCGGCTTTCTCCGCCGTCATTGCGAGCGCAGCGAAGCAATCCAGGGCCGCATGTGAAGCTCTGGATTGCTTCGGCGCAAGGGCGCCTCGCAATGACGCCGTGAGTTTGATGAAGATTGCGTAGCAAGGTTGGGCAAAGGCGCGCGCGACGCGCCAGCGCCGTGTGCGACGCACCCAGCGTCTTCGTCGCAGCATGGATGGTGGGCACGACGTATTCGCTACGCGAATGCGTCTTTGCCCACCCCACACGACCTGCGCTCGTGGCGACTACCGCAGCCTGTTCAACAACCCCAGCAGCGTCTCGCGTTCCTTCGCATCGAGCGGCGCCAGTGTCTCCTTGGAGATCGCCAGCGCGAGCGGTGCGGTCTTCTCCGCGAGCTGCTGGCCGGCGCGGGTCAGGCTGACTAACAGCCTGCGACCATCCTGCGGGTCCGGGCTGGTTTCAGTGAGACCGCGCGCCGTCAGCCGATCGATCACGCCCTTGATGGTCGCGACATCCATCGCCGTGAACCGTCCGAGCTGGTTCTGAGAGCACGGTCCGGTCTCGACCAGCTTCGACAGCGCCGCCCATTGCGTCGGCGTCAGGTTGCTGCCGATATCGCGCGCGAAGATCATGGTGTGGCGCTGCCATACCTGCCGCAGGATGAAGCCGATCTGGTCGTCCAGCACATAGGCCGTCCGGGCCGGCTTTGGCGCAGCCTTCGCGGCTTGCTTGGCCTGTGGCTTCGGCGTCGTCTTGGTCGCCGCTTTTGTCGATCGCTTCAGCGGGGCGCTCTTGGCCATATCTTTCCTCGCCTCAGATCGACAGATGCGCGTCGCGGATGTCGGGCCGCGCGTCGAGCTCGGCCATGGTGCCGGAGAAGCAGATGCGACCGCGCTCGATGATGTAGGCGCGGTCAGAGATCAGCTTCGCGAAATGCAGGTTCTGCTCGGAGACGACCAGCGAGACGCCTTCCTTCTTCATGGTCAGGATCGCATCGACCATCTGCTCCACGATCTTCGGCGACAGGCCTTCCGAGGGCTCATCGAGCAGGACCAGCGACGGATTGCCCATCAGCGTGCGGGCGATGGTCAGCATCTGCTGCTCACCACCGCTCATGCGGCCGCCCGGGCGGCTCTTCATCTCGCCGAGATTGGGAAACAGCTGATACAACTTCTCGCGGGTCCATTGCGGGGCATTGGGCCGCGGCTTCTGGCGCCCGACCTCGAGATTCTCCTCCACCGTCAGCTCGGTGAAGATTCTGCGCTCTTCCGGAACATAGCCGAGGCCGGCGCGGACGATCTCATGGGTCGGCGCGGACGAGATGTCCTTGCCCTCGAACATGATCTGGCCCTCGCGCAGCTCGACCAGGCCGACGATCGAGCGGAAGGTTGTCGATTTGCCGGCGCCGTTGCGCCCGAGCAGCGCCACCACCTCGCCCTCGCCGACCTCGAGGCCGATGTCGAACAGGATATGCGCAGGACCGTAGTGGCTGTTGAGATTGGCGACGGACAGCTTCATGCCGGAGCTCCCTCGCGATGATCGGCATCATACAGCAGGCCTTCCCCGAGATAGATCGCCTGCACCTCGCGATTGGCCCGCACCTCGGCTGGCGATCCCTCGGCAATGAGGCTGCCACGATTGAGCACGAGAATGCGGTCCGCATGCTCGAACACCACGTCCATGTCGTGCTCCGTGAAAAGGACGCCGATCGACTGCTCACGCGCAATTCCGGCGGTCAGCCGCATCAGCTCGACGCGCTCGCGCGGCGCCATGCCGGCGGTCGGCTCGTCCATGAGCAGCAGCTTCGGCTGGTTGGCGAGCGCGATCGCGAGCTCCAGCCGCTTGAGGTCGCCATAGGCGAGCTCGCCGCAGGGACGCTCGGCATAGCCGGCCATGCCGACGAGATCGAGCAGGCGATCTGCTTCGTCCCGCTCGATGGCAAGCATCGGGCTCCAGAAATCGAACAGGCGGCGATGATGCGAGACCAGCGCGACCTGGATGTTCTCACGCACCGTCATGGTCGGATAGGTCGCGGTGATCTGGAAGGTCCGCCCGACTCCGAGCCGCCAGACTTCGCGCGGCTTGCGCCCCGTGGTCTCCTGCCCCATCACGGTGATGCGGCCGCTGTCCGGCACGTTCTGGCCGTTGAGCATGTCGAAGCAGGTGCTCTTGCCGGCGCCGTTCGGACCGATCAGCGCGAGGATCTCGCCGGCCTGCAGCGTGAACGACACGTTGCGGACGGCGTGAATGCCGCCATAGGATTTCGACAGGCCTTCGACGGAGAGCAGCGACACGCCGAGACTCATTGTGCGCCCTCCATCTTGGCCGACAGCGAAGTCCCCTTGGGGGCCGCTGCGCGGCGCCGATGCATGACGGTTTCGACCACGCCCACGATGCCTTTCGGGAACACCACCACGATCAGCACGATGAAGATGCCGAGCACGAGCTTCGACCAGTCGGTCTGGCTGACCAGCCAGATGTTGAGCGCCTTGTAGACGATGGCGCCGAAGATCGCGCCGGGCACCGTCTCGACGCCGCCCAGCAGCACCATGACCAGGGCATCGACCGACAGCGAGATGCCCATGTTGTCCGGAAAGACGCTGCCCTTGAGATAGGCGAACAGCGCACCGCCGAGGCCGGCCGTCGTGCCGGCGATGATGAACGCCGTCCACTGGATACGCTTGCCGTTGATGCCGATCGACTCGCTGCGCAGCGGAGAGTCGCGCATTCCGCGCAAGGCGTAGCCGAACGGCGAGAAGGTGATCAGACGCAGCACGCTGACGACCAACGCGGAGACGCCGAGCGCGAGCCAGTAGAAATGCGACGGCGACGCGGCCCATTTCTCCGGCCAGAGACCGAGAATGCCGTTGTCACCGCCGGTGACCGCGACCCATTGGAACGCGATCGACCACACGATTTGCGCAAAGGCCAAGGTAAGCATCGCGAAATAAACGCCCGAAAGCTGGACGGCGAAGGCGCCGAACACGGCCGCACCAAGCGCGCCGAGCAGCGGCCCCAGCAAGAGGCAGGCGATCATCGGCAGCCCCGCCATCTTCGCGAGGAAGGCGACGCCGTAAGCGCCGAGGCCGAAATAGGCGGCGTGACCGAACGAGGCGAGGCCGCCGACCGCCATCAGGAAATGCAGCGACGCCGCGAAGATCACGAAGATCGCGATCTCGGCGCCGACGGTCAGCGCGTAGTTGCCGGCGATGAAGGGCAGCATCGCCGCCAGCGCCAGCGCGACGAGAGACGCCAGCCGCTCGACCGAGCTCAGCGGACGCCAGGGAATGACGGTGAGACCGGGTGTGCGCCGCGCCGGCGCCTCCTTCTTGCCAAACAGGCCCCAAGGCCGCACGACCAGCACGACGGCCATCACCAGGAACACGAGGATCAGCGAGATCGTGGGGAAGATGAGAATGCCGAAGGCATTGAGCTCCGACACCAGCACGGCGGCGACGAAGGCGCCGAGGATGCTGCCGAGGCCGCCGATCACGACGACCACGAACACCTCGACGATGATGCGCAGATCCATCGCGTGATGGACCGCGTCGCGCGGGATCTGCAGCGCGCCGCCGAGCGCGGCGAGGAAGACGCCGACGGCAAACACCGAGGTGAACAGCCACTTCTGGTTGACCCCGAGCGCCGCGACCATGTCGCGGTCCTGCGTCGCCGCGCGCACCAGGATGCCCCAGCGAGTGCGCTGGAACAGCAACCAGAGCACACCGAGCACGATCGGACCGAGCGCGATCAGGAACAGGTCGTAGCTCGGGATGTTCTGACCGAAGAAGTCGACCGCACCTTTCAATCCCGGCGCGCGGCGGCCGACCAGATCATCCGGTCCCCAGATCAGCACCACGAGATCTTCGACCATCAGGGTCAAGCCGAAGGTCGCGAGCAACTGGAACAGCTCCGGCGCGTGATAGATCCGGCGCAGCAGCACGACCTCGACGAGCACGCCGATGGCGGCGACCGCGAGCGCCGCCACGATGATGCCGCCCCAGAAGCCGAGCGGACCGGACAGCCGCTCGGTGAGCGAAAAGGCCACATAGGCGCCGAGCATGTAGAACGCGCCATGGGCGAAATTCACGATGCGGGTGACGCCGAAGATGATCGACAGTCCCGACGCCACCAGAAACAGCGAGGCTGCACTGGCAAGGCCGGTCAGGAACTGGACGAAGTAGAAGGCCATGGGCGGTCCGCGTGAGGAGATCGTCGAATCGATGAGCCGCATTTGCGCTCGGGCGCTCCTTCAGAGAGCTGACGAGCAAGCGTGGGGTGAGGGATCTCGGCCCGAACCTGTAGATCAGGCGTCGTATTCCCTCACCCCGCCCGCTCTCCCCCTGCGGGAGAGGGAGAAGCAGGATCGTGTGGATCAGTCCTTCGGCCGGAGCTTGCCGACTTCCGCGTCACCAGGCAGATAGTCCGAGCCCTTGCGGTAGACGGTGTCGACCATGATGCCCTTGCCGTCCTTCAGCGCGGTCTTGCCGACGTAAGCGCCGAGCGTCGACTGGTGGTCGATCTTACGGAACGTGATTTCACCGAAGGGCGACGGCACGGACAGTCCCTCGGCCGCGGCGATCAGCTTGTCGGTATCGGTCGAGCCGGCCTTGGCGAGAATGGCGGCCGCCGACTTGATGGTCTGGTAGCCGACGATCGAGCCGAGCCGCGGATAGTCGTTGTACTTGGCCTGATACGCCTTCAGGAACGCGTCGTGCTCGGGCGTCTTGATCGAGTACCAGGGATAGCCGGTGACGATCCAGCCCTCGGGCGTCTCCTCCTTGAGCGGATCGAGATATTCCGGCTCGCCGGTCAGGAAGCTGACGACCTTGCGGTCCTTGAACAGGCCGCGGGTGTTGCCTTCGCGGACCAGCTTCACGAGATCGGCGCCGAAGGTGACGTTGAGGATCGCCTCCGGATTGGCGGCGGCGACGGCCTGCACCACCGGACCGGCGTCGATCTTGCCCTGCGGCGGCCACTGCTCGTCCACCCACTGGATGTCGGGCCGTTTCTCCGACAAGAGCTTCTTGAACACCGCGACGGCCGACTGGCCGTATTCGTAGTTCGGCGCAATGGTGGCCCATCGCTTGGCGGGAAGCTTGGCAGCCTCCTCCACCAGCATCGCCGCCTGCATGTAGTTCGACGGGCGCAGGCGGAAGGTGTATTTGTTGCCCTTCGCCCAGGTGATGGCGTCGGTCAGCGGCTCGGCCGCCAGGAAGAACACTTTCTTCTGGTTGGCGAAGTCGCTGACGGCGAGGCCAATGTTCGACAGGAACGTACCGGCGAGCATCGCGACGTTCTCGCTCGACACCAGTTCGTTGGCTGCGGTCTGCGCATCGGCCGGCTTGCCGCTGTCGTCCTTGGAGACGACGACGAGCTTCTTGCCGTTGATGCCGCCGGCTGCATTGACCTCCTCGACCGCGAGCTGCCAGCCCTTGCGATAAGGCTCGGTGAACGCCGGCAGCAGCGAATAGCTGTTGATCTCACCGATCTTGATGACGTCCTCGGCGCGCGCCGCGCCCGTCAGTCCCGCGACGGCAAGGCCCAGGCCTGCCGCAAGCATCGTTCTCCGTCGCATCCCTTCAGCCTCCATGTTGAGTCGAATTACCGTAGACCGTCCTCGCCCTTGATCTCGGCGACCGTGAGCCCGCCGACGCGCGGCAGCGGACGGCCGCTGTCGGTGACCGCGAGCGCGACCATGATCTCATTGGCGCGTGGCGCGTCGTTGATCTGCACCTCCATGCCGTCGAAATGACTGCGCACGAAGGCCGCATCTTTATGGCCGAGCGGAATGTCGAGCGTGCAGCCGACGCCGCCGCGCTTCTTCGACGAGGGGATCAGCGCCGCGCCCTTGCCGAGCACCTTGCGCACCGGCGCCCCCATCTTTGGATGCAGGATCGCGGCCGCATGCTCCAGCTCGCCGTCGCTGCCGACGGCGGCCGCCTTGCCGTAGCTGTGCGCGGCCGGTCCTTCAATGCCGAGCGCGGCCACGGCGCGCTTGGCCAGCATCTCGCCCAGCTCCTCGCCGATCGCAATCAGCGGCGACAGGTCCTCGACATAGCGGCCGGCAAACGGATTCTCGATCACCGCCACTGCCGCAGCCCGCCGCGTCGGCGGCGAGACGGACCGGCCCATCTCCTGATGGACTTCCTCGACCACGGTCACGATCTTCCTGATGACGGCGCTCATCGTCGACCCTTCGTATTCTGGCACATCATGCATCAAACCTCACGCCGCCGCCGCCCGCAACTGCGGCCGACGGACGATCTCGACCGCGCGCGGGCCGACAACGCGAATGTTGCCGCGGAGCTGCAGAACAGCGCCTTCGATCAGACCAGCCGACAGCAGCGACTGCCCACGATGCTCGCCCGCGGCCAGCGCTTCGGCAACCTCGACATCACGGAGCTCTCCGACCTCGCATGTGACGAGGCGGTCACCGAGATCGCTCTCCGGTTGCAGCTCGCACGCAGGTCGGCGAAGCACGGCCGGATGACCCGGAAGGTCGACCGCGTTGCCGATCACCGTCGCAGCCGCATCGGCCTGCGCCGCGCTACGCGCGAGCACCGTCACCGCATCGGCAATGCCCAGCGAGAAGCTGCGACCGTGGCGGCCCGATGTGGCGACACCGCCGATCGCGTCGGCAGCACGAAGCGTCATCCTCCGCATCACGCCCGCGCCGTCGGGACGGTCCATCAGCCCGACGCTGAACGTGGCGGCATCCCGCAGATGGAGTGCGATGTCACCGCCATTGTTGACATAAGCCCGCGTCAGCTTCGCCGCGCCGCGCATTGCGCCGAGAATCTCCTCGGCGACACTACCCGCGACAGCCGCCATCGGCGTGATGAACATCTCGCGCGCAAACGGCACCACGGCGGCATGCATCCGCTGCGCGACGACGCCCTTCAACGGGCAGCGATCCTGATCGGCCCCTCTGCGCAGCACGGACAGTTCCACACACAGCTCGTCGAGCAGCCCCGTAAAACGCTCGGCCGCCGCACGATAGGCCGCACCAATATCGCCATCGGCCGCATCTGCGCCGATGATCAGATCGATCGGGCCGTCCTGCAGATGCAGCCGCCGGTCGGGCAACAAGGCGATCTGTGGCCGCCGGCTCATGCGCCCGGCCTCGGCCACGGCAGTTGGCGGATGTCCTTGCTGACATCCTTGAGCGAAGCGAGCGGCTGGACGTAGTCCATGTGCCCGCCGAGCGCCGCATAGTCCGATAGCCTCAGCGTGAACTCGATCGGCGCGACGATCGCCGGCGTCGGCACATAGCCGAAGGCGCCGGCCGGCATCTGGGTCACGTCGACCATATAGGTGATGCCGCCGCCCGGCCAGACATAGACCGGCGCACCGCCGCTCGTCACCCGCGTCAGCGTATCCTTGACCGAGCGCGTCAGCCGCACCGGATTGTCGGTGACGCCAGCGCGCAGCGAGCCGCCGGCACCGGCCATGAACAGCACGGTGCACAGCGCCGGCTCGCAGTTCTCCTGGATGCGCTCGACCGAGAACTGCAGCTCCGGCGGCATCTCGCGCTGCACCGGCCTGAGCGACTCGTCGAGCACGTAGTATCCGGCATGCTCGCCCGTCGTGGACACCATCAGCAGCGTCGTTCCCGGCTTCGCCGTCTTGGGATCGAACGGCCCGAGGATCGACAGCGGATCGGAGATGTCGGTGCCGCCCCAGCCGGTTCCGGGCTGCGCCACCTGGAAGTAGCGGCCCGGCGTCGAGCGGCGTCCCTTCATCTTGATGCCGGTCGCAGGAATGTCGAGCAGCTTGCCGGCCTGGTGCTCCGACAGAACGCCGGTGATGTGATCATCAACCACGACGACCTCGTCGACCTTGCCCTGCCATTGCTTGGCGAACATGCCGATCGTGGCCGAGCCGCAGCCGACGCGCATGCGCTCTTCCTTGACGCCGTTGACGATCGGGGGCTGCCCCGCCTGCACGATCACGCTGGAGCCCCCGTCGACCACGAGTTCCACGGCTTTGCGGTTGCTGAGGTCCATCAGCGCGTCACAGGTGACACGCCCCTCCTTCTTGGAGCCGCCGGTGAGATGATGCACGCCGCCGAGCGACAGCATCTGCGAGCCGTATTCGCTGGTCGTGACGTGACCGACCGCCTCGCCGTCGACGCGCACCGTCGCCGCTTCCGGTCCGAGATAGCGGTCGGTGTCGATCTTCACCTTGACGCCGCAATAGCTGAAGATGCCCTCGGTCACGACCGTGACCATGTCGACGCCATCGACCACCGACGACACAATGAACGGCGCCGGCTTGTAGTCCGGATAGGTGGTGCCGGCGCCGATCGCGGTAACGAACAGCTCGGGCTGATGCACGATCTTGCCGTCCCAGTCGCCGCTCGCCTGGAACGGCACCAGCTTGCCGCCATGCGACACCGTGCGCTCCAGCAGGATATGCGGATCGACGCGCACCAGCACACCGTCCTGATTGGCATAACGGTCGCAGGCACCTGCCGCGCCCGGCTTGATGTAGCACATCACCGGACAGGCATCGCAGCGGATCTTGTCCGCGGCACCGTCGCTCGCCGTTTCGGTCACCATGCAGAGAAGCCTATCTTGAAGCGGAGCTGGCGGCAAACGTCCACACGCCGCGGCAATTCGTTCGTATACGAATGATGTCGCGCCCCTCCGTCGGCTGTCAAGCGCCACCGCGAACGAAAAGCACGATTGCCGGATAAACGATCAGTTTGCCCTGCACAATGACGACAAATCGTGCATACGCTGCAGCGCAAAACGTGGCACTTGCATGTTAGTACACAAACGATACGCTCGGAGCGATCGCCATCGCATCCTCGTTAACGATAGCATAGCGGACGACAGAAGGGCATGACGCCAGCAACGATTCGGCTGACCGTGAACGGACGGGTGCACGACGTCGCCGCCGCGCCCAGCACGCCCCTGCTTCATGTGCTGCGCAACGACCTCGCCCTGAACGGTCCGAAATACGGCTGCGGCCTGGGGGAATGTGGCGCCTGCACCGTGCTGATCGACGGCCGCGCCGCCCGATCCTGCGTCATTCCGGTGGAAGGCTGCATCGGCCGCGATGTCACCACGCTGGAAGGGCTGGGCTCGCGCGAGGCGCCCGATCCGGTGCAACAGGCCTTCATCGCCGAGCAGGCTGCGCAATGCGGCTATTGTCTCAACGGCATGATCATGACGACCAAGGCACTGCTGGCGATCAAGCCCGATCCGTCGCGCGATGAGATCAAGCAGGCGCTGCGCTACAATCTCTGCCGCTGCGGCGCCCATGTCGAGATCCTCCGCGCGGCGATGCGGGCGGCCGGCCACACGCTCGAGGCGCTGGACTGATGAACGATCGCCTCACCAAGGACGAAGACATGCCTCGCGGCTGGCTGGTCGTCGAGCGTCCCATGGCCGGCAACAATGGCCGGTTCGAAACCTTCATCCGGATCACGGCGGCAGGCGAGGTCTCGGCCTTCAACGGCCATGTCGATCTCGGCACCGGCATCCGCACCGCGCTGGGACAGATCGTTGCAGAAGAGCTCGACGTCTCCTTCGCCCGCGTCGTGGTCGTGCTCGGTGACACCGCGGTCGTGCCGAACCAGGGCGCGACCATCGCCAGCGAGACAATTCAGATCACCGCCGTACCCCTGCGCAAGGCGGCGGCGCAGGCGCGCGCCTTCCTCTTGGCGCGAGCGGCCACGCAGCTCGGCCTCGACGTTCAGGATTTGACGGTCGAGGACGGGCTGATCCGCGGGCCCAACAACCGCGTCCTCAGCTATGGCGAACTGATCGGCGATGAGACGATCAGCCTCGCGCTCGCCGACGATATCATCGTCAAGTCGGTGAACGACTATCAGGTCGTCGGCCGCTCGGTGCCGCGCGTCGATCTGCCGGCGAAGGCGACCGGCGAGCTCATCTACGTACATGACGTGCGCGTGCCCGGCATGCTGCACGGCCGCGTCGTGCGCCCACCCTATGCCGGCGTCGATGCCGGACCGTTCATCGGCACCAGCCTGCTTGACGTCGACAGAGACTCGGTGCGCGACATCCCGGGTCTGGTCGACGTCGTCGTCATCGGCGATTTCATCGGCGTCGTCGCCGAGCGCGAGGAGAACGCGATCCTGGCTGCCGAGCGCCTCGAGGTGAATTGGAGGCCGGTGCCGACCTTGCGCGATCTCGACGATGTCGAGAACGCGCTGCGAGCCAATCCGTCCGCTCCGCGCCGGCTGCTCGACAAGGGCAATGTCGACGCCGCCATCGCCGACGCCGCCAAGCCGATGCGGAGGACCTATCTCTGGCCCTATCAGATGCACGGCTCGATCGGGCCGTCCTGCGCTGTCGCCGACTATCGCGACGGGCAGATCCGCATTTATTCCGGCACGCAGAATCCGCACATCCTGCGCGGCGATCTCGCCATGCTGATCGACTGTCCAGAGGATCACATCGAGCTGGTCCGGCTGGAGGCCGCCGGCTGCTATGGCCGCAACTGCGCCGACGATGTCACGGCCGATGCGCTGCTGCTGGCGCGTGCGGTCGGCCGCCCGGTGCGCGTGCAGCTGACGCGCGAGCAGGAGCATCTGTGGGAGCCCAAAGGCACCGCGCAGCTGATGGACGTCAATGGCGGCCTCAATGCCGACGGTTCGGTTGCGGCCTATGAATTCGCCACGCGCTATCCCTCGAACGGCGCGCCGACGCTGGCCTTGCTGCTCACCGGCCGCATCGCGCCGGAGCCCGCCGTGTTCGAGATGGGCGACCGCACCGCGATTCCGCCTTATGATTACGACCATATGCGCATCACAGCGCATGACATGCCGCCGATCGTGCGCGCCTCCTGGATCCGCGGCGTCTCGGCGCTGCCCAATACCTTCGCGCACGAGTCCTATATCGACGAGCTCGCTGCGGAGGCCGGCGTCGACCCGATCGAATACCGGCTGCGCTATCTGAAAGACGAGCGCGCGCGTGATCTCGTGAACGCCGTGGCCGAACGCGCCGGCTGGACGCCGCGCCCCGTGCGGGAAGAGAAGACGCCCGAGAACGGCGTCGTCCATGGCCGCGGCTTCGCCTACGCGCTCTACGTCCACAGCAAGTTTCCCGGCTACGGCGCGGCATGGTCGGCCTGGATCGCCGATGTCGCCGTGAATACGACGACCGGCGATGTCAGCGTCACGCGGGTGATCGCAGGCCAGGACTCCGGCCTGATGATCAATCCGGACGGGGTACGCCACCAGATCGAAGGCAACGTCATCCAATCCACCAGCCGGGCGCTGATGGAGGAGATTCCCTTCACGCGCGGCAAGGTCGCGGCGCGGGAATGGGGCGCCTATCCGATCATCACCTTCCCCGACGTGCCTGAGATCGACGTGCTGATGCTGCCGCGACCGGATCAGCCGCCGCTCGGCGTCGGCGAGTCAGCGTCCGTGCCAAGCGCCGCCGCGATCGCCAATGCGATCTACGACGCCACCGGCGTCCGCTTCCGCGAGCCGCCATTCACGCCGGAGCGCATCCTGAAAGGACTGCGCGGCGAACGGGTGGAGACGCCGGCGCCGCAGTCGCTGCCCGCCCCCGAAAGACCGGCGACCACGTGGCTCAAGCCCTTTGCCAAGCGGGGCGGCGTGATCGCCACCGCCGTCGCGGCCTGCGCCGCGGCGATCGGCGTCGCGGCAGCCGTGCTGCCCTGGCGCGCCATCGCGCCGATCCCCCGCCCCGATCCCTCGGTCTATTCCGCTGCGACGGTCGCGCGCGGGGAGGCGCTCGCGGCGCTCGGCAATTGCGCAGTCTGCCACACCGCGGACAGCGGCCTGATCAATGCCGGCGGCCGTGCGCTGGAGACGCCGTTCGGCACGCTGTTCAGCACCAATATCACGCCCGACGTCGAGACCGGGATCGGCGCCTGGTCCTATCCCGCCTTCGAGCGCGCGATGCGCGAGGGCGTGCATCGCGACGGCCGGCAGCTCTATCCGGCGTTCCCCTACACGCATTTCGCACGAACCGATGATGCCGACCTGCAGGCGCTGTACGCCTACCTGATGGCACAGGCACCGGTCCGACAGCAGGCGCCGGACAACGCGCTGCGCTTCCCGTTCAACCTGCGGCCGCTGGTCGCCGGGTGGAATGCACTGTTTCACGACACGCAGCCGTTCAGGCGTGATCCAACACGATCAGAGCATTGGAATCGCGGCTTCTATCTCGTCGAAAGCCTCGGCCATTGCAGCGCCTGTCACTCGCCGCGCAACGCGCTCGGCGCCGAGCAACGCAACGCATATCTCGCTGGCGGCTTCGCCGATGGCTGGGAAGCCCCGGCACTGACCTCGCTCTCGAGTGCCCCGATCCCGTGGACCGAGGACGAACTCTACACTTACCTCCGCTCCGGTCAGTCGCGCTTCCATGGCGTGGCCGCCGGTCCGATGGCACCGATCGTCAAGGATCTCGCGACGCTGCCCGATGCCGACATTCGGGCCATGGCGATCTATCTCGCCTCGTTCCAGACGCCCTCGCCCGAGGCAGCGAAGCTGGAGGCGATGGCCGCGGAATTGGAAGCGCGCACCAAGGTGACCTCGACGCCGTCTCCGGCGGCACGGCTCTATCTCGGCGCCTGCGCGGTCTGTCATGAGGTCGGCGGCCTGCCAATGTTCGGCAGCCGCCCCTCGCTGGCGCTGAACAGCAACCTGCACAGCGCCACACCCGACAATCTGATCCAGGTGATCCTGCACGGGATCATGAAGCCGGCCTCGTCCGACCTCGGCTACATGCCGGCGTTCAAGGAGCATCTCAGCGACGTCCAGCTCGCCGAACTCGTCGCCTATCTCCGTCAGCAATTTGCCCCGGACAAGCCGGCCTGGACGGGCGTTGACGCCGCCCTCGGTCGCATCAGGTCCGCCGTGGCGCAGTGAGGCCGAGCATGCTCCTTCAGCGCCCGGCGCCCCGACCACCACCCTGACGCGCATTCGGGCACCTCCTTGCCAGTAATTTCGCCTTGCGGCAGTCGCCCTGCCGCTTCTAGAATTTGAGACTATGTTCCAAAAAATGGAACAAACGGTATCATCATGAGCGCCCTGACCAACGCCATCGACATCCTGCGCTGCTTTTCGACCGCGCGACCCGACCTCTCCTTTGCCGACGTCCAGGTCCTGACCGGCAAGCCGAAAAGCTCGACCTCACGTCTGCTCCGCTCGCTGCGCGATTGCGGCCTGCTCGAGCAGGACCCGCATAGCCGACGCTACCGCCCGGGCCTGCTGACCTTCGAGCTCGGGCGGCTTCACCGTGCCCATGACGACCTGATCGCCACCGCCGAGGGCGAACTGCGCGATGTCTGCGCGCGCACTGGCCACACCGGCTACATCGCCGTGCTCGACGGCTATCAGCAGGTGGTGCTGCGGATCGTGCCCGGCTCCAATCCGCTGCGCGTCGTCAACCCGCCCGGCCAGCGCACGCCGGCAATCATCACCTCGAACGGCCGCGCCATGCTGGCGCGTCTGTCAGACCAGGAGATCCGGGCGCGGGTGCCGCTCGACTACCCGAAGGTCCCGGCCAACTCGCCGCAGAACTTCACCGAGCTGATGGCGCGGCTGAACGAGATCCGCCGGACCGGCATCTCGGACGCCGCCGACGAGGCCATCGAGGGCGTCGGCTCGCAGGGCTTTGCGCTGGCGAGCGGCGAGAGCGGTGAGCTGATCGGCATCGCCGTCTCCTATTCGGTGCAGGCGACCACCGAGATCGAGCGCGCCAACGTCCGCCGCGAGCTCGGCGCAATGGCAGCCAAGCTGCGGCGCATGACCGGCGATCCGCTCGGCCAGACCATCGAGCAACTGGCCGGACTGGCCTCCTGATGACGAGCAGCAGCGCGCCGCGCGTCAACAGCATGGCGCTGTTGATCCTGCCGAGCGCGTTGCTGTTCGCGCTGTTCTTCTTCCTGCCGATCGGATTGATGGCGCTGATGAGCGTCCTGACCGGCAACCCCGTGGTCATGCCGAACGTCGCCCTCACCGCCAAGCACTATGCCCGCATGGGCGATGACGGCTACTATCTCGAGGTGATCTGGACCACGATCCGGATCGGCCTCTGGACGACCCTGGCCGCGCTCGTGATCGGCTACCCGCTCGCGCATTGGATGGCGCGGATCAAGAGCCGCACCGGCCATGCGCTGCTGCTGATGGCCGTGCTGGCGCCGATGCTGACCGGCATCGTGGTGCGCACCTTCGCCTGGATGACGCTGCTGTCCGACAAGGGTGTCATCAACCAGATCCTGACCTCGCTCGGGCTGATCACCAGGCCGTTGCAGCTGATGTACAATGAGACCGGCATCATCATCGGCCTCGTCCACATCTATGTGCCTTTCATGGTGCTGACGCTGACTGGCGTGATCGGCCGCATCGACGAACGGCTGGAGCAGGCGGCGGAGAATCTCGGCGCCAGCCCGTGGCGCGCTTTTCTCGAAATCACCCTGCCGCTCAGCCTGCCCGGCATCCTCGCCGGTTCGCTGCTCGTCTTCGCGCTCGCGATCAGCGCCTACGTCACGCCGATCCTGCTCGGCGGCTTCCAGATCATGACCCTGCCGATCCTGATCTACCAGCAGATCTCCGCGAACTTCAACGTCGGATTCGCGGCTGCGCTCGGCATGGTGCTGCTCATCATTTCGCTCTCGCTCGTTGTCGCGTATAATCACGTGCTCGGCCTCGTTTCGGGCCAGCGCGAGCTGCAATGAGGGCCAATATGACGAGCCTTGCTCCAGGATCGCGGCCGCCGCTTGCTGCGCCGATCGATCTGGCGGCCACACCTGCCCTTCGCAGCAAGACGCGGCCGCTCCGGTGGGGTCGCAGGCTCTATCTCACCGCCAATACCGGCATCCTCGCCTTCCTGCTGGCGCCGATCGCGATCGTGATCGTGTTCGCTCTGAACCCCACGCCTTTCATCCAGTTTCCGCCAGTCGGCGCCTCCTTGCGCTGGTTCGAGAAGTTTTTCGCCTCGCGCGACTTCATGCACGCGCTGCTCTTCAGCATCGAAGTTGCGGCCATGACCACGGCCGCGGCCACCGTGCTTGGCGCGTCGGCCGCGCTGGCGATCGCCCGCGGCAACCTGCCAGGCTCGCGGCTGATCGTGGCGACCATGCTGTCGCCGCTGATGCTGCCCGCGATCCTGACCGGTCTTGCACTGTTCCAGTCCTACGTGCTGCTCGATGTCGGGCGTCCCTTGTGGGGCCTCGTCGCGGGCCATACGCTCGTGACGATTCCCTACGTCGTGCGCACCACGCTCGCGGTGTTGCATAATTTCGATGTCAGGCTGGAGGAAGCCGCGCAAAATCTCGGCGCCAGCCCCACCCGGGCCTTCTTCGAGATCACTCTGCCGCTGGTGAAGCCCGGCGTTCTAGCAGGCGCGATCTTTGCTTTCATCGTCTCGTTCGACCAGTTTCCGGTGTCGCTGTTCCTGGTCGCGCCGGGTAGCGAGACCTTGCCGATCACGCTGTTCAACTATCTGAAGTTCGATCTCGACGGCACCATCGGCGCGGCCTCGGTGGTCTCGATCCTGCTCGCCTTCATCGTCGTCATCGCGCTCGACCGCACCGTAGGTCTTCGCTCCTACGTCAAACTCTAAGGGAGATCCCGGACATGACCGCCTCATCGCGTCGTTTTCCTCTGAGCCGCCGCCGCCTGCTGACCGCGGCTGCGTCGCTCGGCGCCGGCGTTGTCGCTGCTCCCTATGTCGCGCGTGCGGATGAGCCCGTTCTCAACGTCACCGGCTGGGGTGGCAAATGGGGTGACGTGATGAAGGCCGAGATCGGCCCGGCCTTCGAGAGCGAGTTCAAGTGCAAGCTCAAGACCGACACCGCGCTGCCGTTCCTGCCAAAACTGCAGGCGAGCTCACGCTCGGCCCCGGTCTACGACGTGCTGCACACCAACTCCAACGAGCAGTGGGCGGCCGTGGAGATGGGTCTCGTCGAGCCCAAGGTCGACCCCAAGCTGGTTCCGAACGTTGCCGACGTCTACCCTTACGCCGTCAGCGACAAGATCGTCGGCGTCTGCATCTTCACCAGCGCCATCGGTCTCGGCATGCGCACCGACAAGGGCTATGGGAGCGTCACGTCGTGGAAAGACTACTGGGATGCGAAATTCAATGGCGCGCGCGGCGGCTATGTGATCCCAGCCAATAGCCTGGGACAGGCGTTCGTGATGATGTGCGGCGCGCTGTATGGCAAGGGCCAGACCGACCTCGACGCCGCCTATGGAGCGCTGGAGAAGCTGAAGCCGATCAAGCTGGTCGACTTCACCGGCGCGATGGAGAAGCTGATCCTGTCCGGTGAGGTCGGCCTCGGCATCCTGCATGATTCCGGCATCTATCGTTACGACGGTCAGAACCAGCCGGTCGACTTCGTCACGCCGAACGAGGGCGTGCCGTCGCTCGAGCAAGTGCTGAGCATCACGCCCGGCAGCAAGGTGAAGGAGCTCGCCAACGCCTATATCAACTACATGCTGCGCCCCGAGGTCCAAAAGCGCCTCGCCGAGACGGTGTGGTATTCGCCGGCCAACAAGAAGGTCAAGCTCGACGCCAAGTATGACGCCAAGCTGCTGACGACGCCGGAGAAGGTCAGCAAGCTGATCCAGGTCGACTGGAAGTGGTACAATGCACGAAAAGACGAGATCGACAGCCGGGTCAACCGGATCTTCCGCGCATGAGCGC
Organism: Bradyrhizobium sp. SZCCHNR1043; assembly: GCF_032489675.1. Taxonomy (NCBI): domain Bacteria; kingdom Pseudomonadati; phylum Pseudomonadota; class Alphaproteobacteria; order Hyphomicrobiales; family Nitrobacteraceae; genus Bradyrhizobium; species Bradyrhizobium sp. SZCCHNR1043. The sequence continues at coordinate 87,650 of NZ_JAUEYN010000004.1, read as the reverse complement.
TGCCATCGAGATCGCCGCGGTCAGCAAGATCTATGACGGCGGCGTACGCGCACTCGATGCGGTTGCCGTGAACATCAGGCCTGGCGAGTTCTTTTCGCTGCTCGGCCCGTCCGGCTGCGGCAAGACCACCACCCTGCGCATGATCGCCGGCTTCGACAGCCCAAGCGCCGGCGAGATCCGCCTCGACGGCGCCGACATCACCCATGTGCCGGCGCACAAGCGCGACATGGCGATGGTGTTCCAGAACTACGCCCTGTTTCCGCACCGGACCGTGGCCGAGAACGTCGCCTTCGGCCTGCGCATGCGCAAGATCGACAAGGCGACGATTGCCGCGAAGGTGAAGGCAGCGCTGGCGATGGTTGAACTCGGAGGCCTGGAGAACCGCAGGCCGGCGCAACTGTCCGGCGGACAGCAGCAGCGCGTCGCGCTCGCCCGCGCCATCGTCATCTCGCCGCGCGTGCTGCTCTGCGACGAGCCGCTCGGCGCGCTCGACAAGAAACTGCGCCAGCAAATGCAGTTCGAACTCAAGCAGCTGCAGAAGACGCTCGGCCTCACCCTCGTGTTCGTCACCCACGACCAGGAAGAGGCGCTGGCAATGTCGGACCGTATCGCGGTCATGAACGCCGGCCGCATCGAGCAGATCGGTACCCCGGTCGAGATCTACGATCAGCCGCGAACGCGTTTCGTCGCGGATTTTATCGGCGACACCAACATTTTTCGCGGCCAGCGCGTGACCTTGGACAATGGCGTCGGCATAGCCGTCGGCAACGGTCTGGTGCTGGCCCTGGCGGACACGGTCGCAGCAGCCGAGGGCGAGGTTCTGTCGGTCGCGCTGCGGCCGGAGAAGATATCGGTGTCGCCAGCCGAGGTGGCCGATGCCAAGCGGACGGGCATGTCCGTGCGCGGCACCGTCGAGAGCACCAATTTCCTCGGCGGCGCGGTGCTGTACCGCATCGCCCTGGAGAGCGGACAGCACGTGCTGGCGCAACAGCCGAATTCCGGAGCTGGTCCGCTCCACGCGCCCGGTCAAACGGTCACGCTCGACTGGCGTCCGGCCGATCTCGTCATTCTCGAGGATTGATATTGTGAACGTTAGATTCTTATTCCCGCAGCAGTACCGTGCGCTGCAGTCACAGAGCAGCGTCGAAGAGCTCGTGCCGTGAGCGCAGCCGTCATGAAGACGATCAGCATCGACGACATCGAGGCGCTCGCGGTCGGCGCCTGGATCCTCGGCACCGGCGGTGGCGGCAGTCCCTATCTCGGCCTGCTCAACCTGCGCCGGCTCTATGCGGAAGGACATCGCGTGCAGATGATGTCGCCGCTCGACCTCGCAGACGACGACTGGGTCGCCGTTGTCTCCAACATGGGCGCCCCCTTGGTCGGGCAGGAACGGCTGGCCGACAGCCGCAGCATCGCGCGTGCGGTGCGCATGCAGGAGGAGATCAACGGCATCACATTTCGCGCCGTGATGTCGGTCGAGATCGGCGGCGGCAACGGCATGCAGGCGCTGATGGCGGCGGCGCATCTGAACATCCCCGTGGTCGACGCCGACTGCATGGGCCGCGCCTTTCCTGAGGCGCAGATGACGTCGGTCGCGATCGGCGACCTCAAGCCCTATCCCTGCACGCTCTACGATCCGCGCGGCATCGAGGCCGTCGTGACCAAGGTGCCGAGCTGGAAGTGGATGGAGCGCGCCAGCCGCAAGATCTGCGTCGAGATGGGCTCGATCGCCTCGACCAGCAAGGCGCCGCGCACGGGCCGCGAGGTCAAGGACTGGGGCATCCATTTCACCACCACCAAGGCGATTGCGATCGGCCGTGCGGTCGAGGCTGCGAACCGGAGCCACCAGGATCCGATCGCGGCGATCCTCGATTGCGAGGGCGGCCAGCGGCTGTTCAGCGGCAAGATCGTCGACGTCGAGCGCCGTACCACCGAGGGCTTTCTGCGCGGCAGCGCCGTCGTCGAAGGCAGCGACGACGATCGCGGCACCCGGCTCAAACTGTCGTTCCAGAACGAATGGATCGTGGCCTGGCGCGATGGCGAAGCCATCGCGATGTCGCCAGACCTGATCTGCGTGCTCGACAGCGTCAATGGCCACGGCATCGGCACCGAGACGGTGCGCTACGGCCAGCGCGTCACCGTAATCGCGCTGCCAGCGCCCGCCGTGCTGACCAGCCCGCGCGGGCTCGAATTCGTCGGCCCCCGCGCCTTCGGTTATGACCTCGATTTCCGGTCGCTGTTTGCGACCCCTGGAGCTCCCTGAGAATGAAGCGGATTGGCATTGACGTCGGTGGCACCAACACCGACGCCGTCCTGATTGCCGACGACGAGGTCGTCCACTCCGTCAAGAGCGCAACCACCGCCGACGTCACCTCCGGCATTCTCGCCGCGCTCAAGGCGCTGCGAGAAAATCCCGCGGCGGCCGTGCCGGTCGACGCGGTCGTGATCGGCACCACGCATTTCATCAATGCGGTGGTGCAGCGGCGGCACCTGCAGAGGATCGGCGCCATCCGAATCGGGATGCCCGCCTCCGCCTCGCTGCCGCCGTTCTGCGACTGGCCGGCCGATCTCGCCGCGCTGGTCAGCGCCGAGACCTTCATGCTCGAAGGCGGCCACGATTATGATGGCCGCCCCTTCATGCCGCTCGACACGGCCGGACTAAGGGCCGCCGCGCACGCGATCAAGGCCAAGGGCCTGCGCGCGGTCGCGGTCGCCTCGTCGTTCTCGCCGCTCGACCCGAGCTGCGAAAACACTGCGCGCGAGATCCTCGCCGAGATCTGCCCCGAGGTCGCCGTCACCCTGTCGCACGACCTCGGCCGCATCGGACTGCTGGAGCGCGAGAACGCCGCCCTGCTCAATGCCGCGCTCCACGACCTCGCGGTCACGACGGTCGCCGCCTTCCGCAAGGCGATCGCGGAGTCCGGCATCGATGCGCCGCTGTTCCTGACGCAGAACGACGGCACCGTGATGCAGGCGGAGATCGCGACCGCCTTCCCGGTCATGAGCTTCGCCTCCGGCGCCACCAACTCGATGCGTGGTGCCGCGTATCTCTCCGGCCTCGACGACGCCATGGTGGTCGACGTCGGCGGCACCACCAGCGACATCGGCCAGCTGCGCCACGGTTTTCCGCGCGAGGCCAACGCCGTCGTCGAGGTCGGCGGCGTCCGCACGCTGTTTCGCATGCCCGATTTGCTCTCGATCGGGCTCGGTGGCGGCAGCCATGTCGAGCAGGATCCGGTCCGCGTCGGCCCGCTCAGCGTCGGATACCGGCTGACATCCGACGCGCTGGTATTTGGCGGCGACCGTCTGACCGCGACCGACATCGCGGTCGCCGCGGGGCTGATCGACATCGGCGACAGATCGCGCGTCGCGCATCTGCCGAAAGGCCTGATCGACGCCGCGCTCGCCGACGCCCACCGCAAGCTCGAGGGCGACATCGACCGCATGAAGACCGAGGCCGGCGACGTGCCGCTGCTCGCGGTCGGCGGCGGTGCCTTCCTGGTGCCGGAGCGCCTCGCCGGCATCTCCAACATCGTCCGCGTCGACCATGGCGACTGCGCCAATGCGGTCGGCGCCGCCATCGCCCAGGTCTCCGGCGAGGCCGACCAGGTCTTCCGCGACCTGACCCGCGACGAGGCCATCGCCGCCGCGCGCGGCATCGCCGAGGCACGCGCCGTGCAAGCCGGCGCCGCCCCCGATACGCTCAAGACGGTCGACGTCGAGGACATGCCCATCGCCTACCTCCCCGGCAACGCGCTGCGCGTCCGTGTTCGCGTCGCCGGCGCCATCGCCGAGCCGACCATCGGCGCGGCGGCGTAGTCCATTGTCATCACGCCAGCTCGGCGATCCGCTCGACCCCGGCCTCCGCGCCTTGCGCCTTGGCCGCCGCCATCGAGCCGCCGAGGTCAATGCCCCGGCAGCCGTTGTCGACGACGATGGCCGCGAAGCCGAGCCGCCGCGCATCGACCGCCGAATAGTGCACGCAGAAATCGGTGGCGAGACCGACGAGAAAAACCCGCTTCAGGCCGCGCTCGCGCAGATAGCCGGCGAGGCCGGTGGGCGTGGTCTTGTCGTTCTCGAAGAACGCCGAGTAGGAATCGATCGCGGCACGAAAGCCCTTGCGGATGATGAGCTGCGCCTTGTCGGTCGCAAGATCGGCATGGAAGGCCGCGCCCGGCGTGCCCTGGATGCAATGGTCCGGCCACAAGGTCTGCGGCCCGTAGGGCATCGTGACGGACTCGAACGGCGTCTTTCCCGGGTGGCTCGAGGCGAACGAGCTGTGTCCCTCCGGGTGCCAGTCCTGGGTCAGGACGATGTGATCGAACTTCCCGCTCAGCCGGTTGATCACCGGCACAACGGCATCCCCGTCGGCCACGGCGAGCGCGCCGCCGGGACAAAAATCGTTCTGCACATCGATGATGAGCAGCAAATCCTCGTTGGCCTTGATCTGCATTCCGGTCTGCATCCGTTTCACGCGTACTCCGTCAAGGATGGCCCCAGCCCGCGGCAATCTCAAGCCGGACCGCCGAACAATCCGCGGCAAGCCAGCCCCTCCATTTTGGAATCCCTGCCCTGCAGGATGGGCCTGGAAACACCCGCCGATTCATGGATTCTCCCGGCGGGAGAGCGTGGCCGATGCAGACTGCCGTCACACACCATTCCAAGAGCCAGCGTCTCGAGCGCTGGGCGGTCGCCACCCTGCGCGAGGCCGGCGCGATCGTCGAATGCGAACAGCACGGCTGGATGCGCGAGCGCGGCGATCCGCATGCGCTGTCTCTTGCGCTTCGCATCGCACGCGACGATCCGCCACGCGGCTTGCGTAGCTCGGAAGCGGTCGCGGCGATCGAGGACGTCCTGGCCGCGACCGGCGACACCTGCCCTGATTGTTCACGGCACGGAGAGCCGGAAGATCCGCCGCGATTCAAATAAGTGATTCCGCAGCTACCCCAAGATGCCCTAGCCTGAGGCCTCCAGCGGGAGACGCCATCATGCCGAATCATCCGGTCCCGTGGCTGCTGCGCAAGCCATGCCCGACCTGCGGTCGCGCGCTCGCGGTGCGCGAGGGCAAGGGCGGGCGCCGCGAGCTTACTTGCCCGACCTGCGATGGGCCCGATCCGCTGCACTCGCCCAAGGCGCTCCGCTGGGCGAGGGGATCGCTTCGGCCGCCGGAGCGGCCGAAGCAACATTGACGTCACTGGCGCGTAAGCTTGCGCTCGACTTTCTTCCGGCTGTTGCCGACCTTCTTGACCGCCTTCTTCACCGCGGACGACGAGCGGCCGCTTTTCTTGGCTTCGTAGCGGACTTCGTAGTCCTGTCCACCCGCGACGCGGGCGCGATCCTGCTTGCGTCCGCGCGCTGACTTTGCGGTCGAGGCCTTCTTCTTCGTTGCCATGGTGCATCTCCTTCTCAGCGCGCAACGCACGACCCATCGAAGCGGTTCCGCCGATGAGGAAGGCCCATCGCATCGATCAGCCGACGTCGAACTTGACGCCCTGCGCCAGTGGCAGGCTGCGGCCGTAGTTCACGGTGTTGGTGGCCCGGCGCATATAGGCCTTCCATGAATCCGAGCCGGACTCGCGGCCGCCGCCGGTCTCCTTCTCGCCGCCGAACGCGCCGCCGATCTCGGCGCCCGAGGGACCGATATTGACGTTGGCGATGCCGCAATCGGAGCCGCGCGAGGACACGAACAATTCGGCCTCGCGCAGATCATTGGTGAAGATCGACGACGACAGGCCCTGCGGCACGGCGTTGTGCAGCTCGATCGCGGCATCGAGATCACGATACGGCATCACGTAGAGGATCGGCGCAAAGGTCTCGCGCTCCACCGGGCCTGATTGCGCTTCGATCTCGACCAGCGCCGGCCGGACGTAATAGGCCTGCTCGAAGCCGCCGACGGCGACGCGCTCGCCGCCGAACACGCGGCCACCGTGATCGCGCGCGGCGCTCAGCGCGTCCTGCATGGCGTCGTAGGCGCCGCGATCGATCAGCGGGCCGATCAGGGTGCCCTGCTCCAGCGGATTGCCGATCGCCACCGAGGCGTAGGCCTGCTTCAGCCGTGGCACGAGCTGGGCGTAGACGTCGGCATGCACGAACAGGCGGCGCAGGCTGGTGCAGCGCTGGCCCGCGGTGCCCATCGCGGCGAACGCCACGGCGCGCAGGGTCAGACCGAGATCGGCCGTCGGCGTGACGATCGCGGCATTGTTGCCGCCGAGCTCGAGGATGGCGCGGGCAAAGCGGCCGGCAAGGCAGGCGCCGACGACGCGGCCCATGGCGGTCGAGCCGGTCGCCGACACCAGCGGCACCCTGGCATCGTCGACCAGCATCTCGCCGACCGTGCGGCCGCCGAGCAGCAGGCCGGCAAGCCCCTCCGGCGCCTCACCGCCCTCGCGGCGATAACGTTGCAGCGCGCGCACCAGCAGCGCGTCGGTCGCGAGCGCGGTCAGCGGCGTCTTCTCCGACGGCTTCCAGACGACGCTGTTGCCGCACACCAGCGCAATCGCCGCGTTCCAGGCCCACACCGCCACCGGGAAGTTGAAGGCGGAGATCACGCCGGTGACGCCGAGGGGATGCCAGGTCTCCATCATGCGATGCTCGGCGCGCTCGGTCGCGATGGTCAGCCCATAGAGCTGGCGCGACAGGCCGACGGCGAAGTCGCAGATGTCGATCATCTCCTGGACCTCGCCGAGCCCCTCGGAGACGATCTTGCCGGCCTCGATCGAGACCAGGCGACCGAGCGCAGCCTTGTGGGCGCGCAGCTCCTCGCCCAACAGCCGCACCAGCTCGCCACGCTTCGGCGCGGGCACGAGGCGCCACTGCAAGAACGCGGCATGGGCGCGCGCGATCACCGCGGTCGCATCCGCCCTGGTGTCGTCGTGCACATGGGCCAACACCTCGCCGGTCACGGGCGAACGCGCGGCGCGCGTCCCACCGCGCAGCCGCTCCGGCGCAACGCCGAGCGAGGTCAGGATCTCGGCCGCTTCCGCAACGAGGGTCAGGGGCGATGCTTGGCTGGGCGACATATGCAACTCCGGATTGTCCCCCGCGCCGGTGCGCGCGAGACGTCATGAATGGTCCATCATAAACGCCCCCGTGTAGATCAAATCCGGCTGCGGCGCGAGCACCCGGGCGCTGGGCAAACGGCCACTGGGAAGGTCGCTCGTCGGCTCATGGGGCGTCCTCCCGCTCGTTCTGCCTCGCGCGCGCGCAGGCTGAGCCTTCTGGCGCGCATCGGCGAGATCCCGCGACGCAGCGCGCCCGGGCTGATGGGATCGATGAGCCCTCGCGAAACACGAGGGCGCAGGGAATGCCGGGAGCTGGCCGCCCCCATGGCCCGCCTGCGAAAAAAATGCAGGCGGCAGGAACCACAGGTTCAGCCGAGACATCCCGGCATTCCCCGCGCGATGGTCTTCACGCTTATACCGTGATCTCCCCGGTGTACGGCTCTTTAGCCACCGTCGCCCTCGGGATCATCGCCCGAAAGCTTGGCGCCAGCGTCGCGGCGCCAGGACCACACGACTTCACGTCCGCCAGCTGCCGTTCGTCCGCGTGCAAGCACGCTGCGGCAGACAAGCGGCCATCGCCTCCCCGCCTCACGTGTCGTGACGATCGCGATACGCCCCTCGTGGCGAAGCAGGATGGACGCAGTAGAGCACATTTTCTGGAAAAGCGAAAGCGTTTTTTGGAGCGCCGCAGCGACCGAAGGTCGTCCATGACACGTCTTGCGTTGGAAGACGGATTGTGATCGTCGAGGAGAACTGCGAAGTGGCTCTCGCAACAAAGATCATTGCGGTCCTATCCGCCTCGATATACCAACCTCGCATATGTCCTCGCGAGAGACGATCAGCATGACGATCGAGACTTGGTTCGCATTTGCGGGAACGTCCATCATCCTCCTGGTGATCCCGGGGCCGACGGTTCTGCTGGTGGTCTCCTATGCGCTGGGCCAGGGGTGGCGAACCGCGCTGCCGACGGCCGTCGGCGTCGCGCTGGGCGACTTCACCGCCATGACCTTGTCCATGCTGGGCGTCGGTGCGTTGCTGGCGACCTCGGCGCTGCTGTTCACCGTGCTGAAATGGATCGGCGCGGCCTATCTCGTCTGGCTCGGGATCAAGCTGTGGCAGGCCGGCGGCGCGCTGAACGCCGTGCCGCGGACCGACAGGACCTCGGCGCTGAAGATGCTCGGTCACGCCTGGATCGTCACGGCGCTGAACCCGAAGAGCATCACCTTCTTCGTCGCGTTCTTGCCGCAGTTCCTCAGTCCGAACGGCAGCTTCCTCACGCAGATGGTCGTGTTCGAATCGACCTTCATCGTGCTCGCCTTCGCCAATGCCGTCGGCTATGCGCTGATCGCCTCGCGCGCCCGCGCGCTCGTAGGGAGCGCGAAGGTGATCAGCATCTTCAACAAGGCGGGCGGCACCCTTCTGATCGGTGCGGGCGTCGCCGCTGCGGCGGCGCGGACGGCGCAGAACTGAACGGGCTGCGACCTTCGGCAGGGATTGTCGCCGGCCACATCGGCTGACAACGCCCGCGAGGCGTCGTCCAGGTTTCTGCAACGCGCAGGTCAGGCTATATTGCCGCCGTCACCTGTTATCGAGCAGGCTTTGCCATGGCCGACACACACCCATCCAGTCCCGAGCTCTGGCCGTCGATCCAGCACGAGGCCCGGCGCATCGCCGCGGCCGATCCCGTGTTCAGCCGCGCCCTGTCGGCTGCAATCCTCGACCATTCTGATCTCGGCAGTGCCGTCGCGCAGCAGATCGGCATCCGCCTCGGCAGCGGCGATGCCGCGCGCGCCCGATTTGCCGCGGTCGCGCGCGAGGCGTATGCCGCCGCGCCTGAGCTCGTCGAGGCGGCGGGTCGCGACCTCGGCGCGATCGCGACGCAGGATCCAGCGACGACAGCGCTGCTGCCGCCGCTGCTGAACTACAAAGGCTACATCGCGTTGCAGGCCTATCGCGTCGCGCACTGGCTCTGGGGCAACGGGCAGCCCGACCTGGCGCTACTGCTGCAGGCGGACTCTTCAACATCCCTGCAGGTGAGCATCCACCCCTCGGCGCGGCTCGGCACCTCGGTGTTTCTCGATCATGCCACCGGCATCGTCATTGGCGCCCACAGCAGCATCGGCCACGACGTCACCATTCTGCAGAACGTTACGATCGGACGACACGACGCGCTGCCCGGCCGCGCCCCGCGGATCGGCCGCGGCGTGCTGCTCTCCTCGGGCGCGACCGTGCTGGGCGACGTCGCGATCGGTGATTTTGCCAAGATCGGCGCCGGTGCCGTCGTCACCACCGATGTGCCGTCGGGCTGCACCGCCGTGGGCACGCCGGCTCGCCTGACGAACTGCCCGGAGCAGCCGATCCCGGCCTGACCACGATTCCTCGCAACTCCTGGGGCGGCCGGCTCTACAGCAATGTATCAAGCTTGGCCGCGGTGACGGAGATCAGGTCGCGGATCTTGTCGCACTCGGCCGCAAGGGATGCGAGGGCCGGATCCGACCTGATGCACCGATCCAGATTGGCGACCGCGCTTCGCCAAAGCTCCAATTCGCACCGCAGCCGTCCGACCTCGCTGGTTGCCACCGCATCGCGCAGCCTTCGCGCCGACGATCCGCAACGAGGCCCGGGTGGGAAATGCGAGGATATCGGCCACGGATCACCCCGGTGAGAGTGGTGGAATTCGGCAAAGGGGCGACAGGCGCATGACGCGCCGGCCGGCGGCATCGCCTGCAACCGCGCGGCGGCCCGGGTTGACAGGCCGCCGCGCGTCGGCGCTTATCGATCCGGCCTCAAGCCGCGGCGCGCTCGGCCAGAGCCTGAGCTTCGGCCGCGGCACGCGCCATGCTGGACGACATCTCGCTCGTGACGGTGCTCTGCTCCTCGACGGCGGCGGCCGTCGACGTCACATACTCGCTGACGTTCTGGATCGCCTGCTTGATCGAGCCGAGAGACGTGACGACGCCCCCGGAGATATTGTTGAGACTGTCGATCTCCGTCGCGATCTTGTCGGTGGCGGTCTTCGCCTGGGTGGCCAGGTTCTTGACCTCGGATGCAACGACGGCAAAGCCCCTGCCCGCTTCGCCGGCCCTGGCGGACTCGATGGTGGCATTCAGCGCCAGCAGATTGATCTGGCCGGTGATGTTGTGGATCATCTCGACGATGCCGCTCATCGACTGAGCCGCATCGGAGAGCCGCTGCGCCTGCGCGTCGGCTGCGGTGACCCGGTCCACCGCGCCCATGGCGGTCTCGCGCGACTTCGTCATCGCTTCGGAAATCTCGCGCACGGACGCGTTGAGTTCCTCTGCGCCCGCCGCCACCGATTCCATCATGGCCCGCACGCGCTCGTTGCCCATGCGAACGAAGACCTGCCGGGTGACGTCGGTCGCATATTTGACCACCTTGAACGGCTTGCCGTTGAGGTCGAGGATCGGATTGTAGGAGGCCTGGATATAGACTTCCCTGCCGCCCTTGCCGATGCGCTTGTACTCGGCCGACTGGTACTGGCCGCGGTTCAGGCTCGTCCAGAAATCGCGATAGGCAGCGCTCTCCCGCTCGGACGCTTCGACGAACATGCTGTGATGCTTGCCCTGGATCTCGGCCAGGGTGTAGCCGAGCGCGCGAAGGAAGTTGTCGTTCGCGGTGATGATCGTGCCGTCCATGTTGAACTCGATCACCGCCTGGGACTTGCCGATGGCCTCGATCTGCCCGGCGAGGTCGGCGTTCTTCAGCTTCTGCGCGGTGACATCGGTCGCGAACTTGACGACCCCGATCGGCCTGCCCGTCGCATCGAGCACCGGATTGTAGGTGGCGAGGATCCAAACTTCCTTGCCGCCCTTGCCGATGCGCTTGTATTCGCCGCCCTGGTATTCGCCGCGATTGAGCGCAGCCCAGAACTCGCGGTAGGCCGGGCTGTCGCGCAGCGCGGGTTCGACGAACATGCTGTGATGCTTGCCCTGGATCTCGTCGAGGCGGTAGCCCAGCGCATCGAGGAAATTCTTGTTGGCACTGACGATGGTGCCGTCGAGCTTGAACTCGATCATGGCCTGCGCGCGATCGATGGCGGCAAGCTTGGAGCCGTCGGCCATGCTGCGCAGCTTCTTCTCGGTGACGTCGGTCGCGAACTTGACGACCTTCACCGGCTTGCCGGCGCTGTCGAGGACGGGATTGTAGGACGCCTCGATCCAGACTTCGCGACCGCCCTTGCCGATCCGCTTGAACTCGGCAGCCTTGAACTCGCCCTGGCGCAGTGCGGCCCAGAACTCGCGGTAGGCGGCACTGTCGCGCTCCGAAGGATCCACGAGCATGCTGTGGTTCCTGCCCTGGATTTCCTGCAACTGATACCCGACCGCGTTCAGGAAGTTCTGGTTGGCGGTGATGATCGTGCCATCAAGCTGGAATTCGATCACGGCCATCGCACGACTGATTGCTGCAAGCTGCGCTTCGGCGTCCGAGCGGCTATTCGATCGAAACAACAAGGTGACCTCCAGATGATGAGTACGTTTTCAGATGATCGGCGACGGTGACGGTTGCCCATGCGACCGACGACATGTCTGCGCAAAGATTGATGCAACTTGTTCCACTCTCGTTAAAGCGCGTTGAGAAATCCGGTTTTTCCGTAGTTCTACCGTTGTGGCATGATGTCAGACATACAATGACGCCGCGCGGAAGCTGCGCTGCGGCGCCCCAACATCAAAGGTGAAGCGTACGATGCTGCATCCAGAGATCGCGGGCGGAAGGATCCGGCGATCCGCACTGACAGGGCGGACCGCCGCTCCCGTCATATTCATTTTGCAGGCGCACCCGGTCGGAAAGATTGCCGCAGCCCATCTCGTTGGCCCTTGGGCGCGTCAGGTCGGGATCGCTGTAGGCGCCGATCAGCGGATCGCCGCCGCGGGAGCGGACCTGGAACGTGCAGCAGATATCGCCCGCGTCGACGACCAGGCTGACGTCGTGGTGACGGAGATGCTGGTTGGCGCCCTCGATATGGTCGCACAGGAGCGAGCGGGCGGACGGCGGTGCGGATCACCCGGCGCCATCCTGAAATGATAGATGATCAACTGGCTCCGTCCACCCAACCTGCATCGATCAGGTATTCCTCAGGAGATGTGCGCCTGCGACCAGACGTTTTCCATCTTCACCGCGTCGAGCGCGGCCGCCGGCTCATCGATGCGATACGGCTTCGACAGGATGCGGACGTCCCGCGGTGCCGGTGATGGTGTCACGCAGAGTCTGATGCTCCAATTCGGCATCGAGCTCGGCGCCGATCAGGATCACGATGGCGGAGATCCAGATCCAGGTCATGAAGCCGATGGCGGCGCCGAGCGAGCCATAGGTCGCGTTGAAGCTGCCGAAATTGGCCGCATACCAGGAGAACAGCGCCGAGCCTGCGAGCCACAGCACCGCTGCCAGCGCGCCGCCCCAGCTGATCCAGCGCCATTTCGGCTCCTCGCGGTCCGGCCCGTAGCGGTAGATCAGAGCCAGTCCGAGCGCGACGCAGATGAAGATGACCGGCCAGCGGCCGATCCGCAACACCAGGTCGCCGGCCTCGGACATGCCGAGATAGTTCAGCAGCACCGGGAGCACGACGACGGCTCCGATCGCGAGCAGCGCGAACAGGATCGCGCCTCCGGTGAACAGCAGCGAAATCGCGTTCAGCTTGATGAAGCCACGCCTCTCCGGCTCGCGATAGACGACGTTGAGCGTATCGAATAGCGACTTCATCGCGGCATTGGCGCTCCATAGCGAGATCGCGAGGCTGACCAGGAAAGTGATGCCGAGCGCCTGAGTGCCGTTGGCGGAGACGCGCGTCAACTGGTCGCGCGCGATGTCGATGGCGCCGCCCGGCATCACGCCCTGCAACTGCTCCAGATGTCCGGTGATCCTGGCCGGATCGGAAAACAGGCCGTAGATTGCCACCAGCGCGGCCAGCGCCGGAAAGATCGCCAGCAGGGTGTAGAATGTCATGCCTGCGGCGAGCGCAACGATCCTGTGCTCGGTGACGTTCTCGTAGACCCGGAACAAGACGTCCTTCCAGCTGCGCGCGGGAATCTCCGAGGGCAAACGCGCCAACCGGCCGTGTCCATCGTCGACCCTGCTCGCGCGTCCCGTGCGCCCGGCCTGTTCGGGCCGCTGATCGAAATAGTGGATCAGGAACGCGAACCCGAGCAGAGCCAGCATCCCGCCGGTGCCAGGTGCGCGCGGGCTGCTCGCGAAAACGCTTGGGGAGTCGCGATGGGCGGCGTCTGACGTCCTGGATCGGCGAAACATGGGATCGGTCCATCACTAGCGGCGAAAAAAGCAACCGGGGCGGTGGACGAATGTTCCGGCATCACGCCATGACGCGCGTTGCCGAGCTCCGCGACGGTGGGGCTGCCTCAGATCTTCAAGAGGCCAACTCGGGCAAGCGCCAACATGCAGATATTTTCGTTCGTCGGTGAACGCGAAGCTGCGACGCCGACACAACAGTTAATGTTGCGCGTGAGGAACGGGCCTGCGCACCGTCGCGTTGCAACGGTACCTTTCAACGCAAGGATAAACGCATGCGCCGCCTGCTGTTTGCTTCGCTGTCTGCCACCGCCGTCCTCGCGGGCTTCGCCGCGATCTCGCCCGCCTCCGCCGCGCAGGACCGCTACTGCCTGCAAGGCAGGATCTGGGGCTATCCGGGCAACTGCCAATTCTCCACCTATCGCCAGTGCCTGGCTGCGGCCTCCGGCACCGATGCCGGCTGCGGTATCAACCCCACCTACGCCTATGCCCGGCAGCGCGGCTACGACCGACGCTATTGAGCGCGGGTCATTGCATCAGCCTCTCGCGCGGTGGACGGGCAGCGCCATCGATCGAGACATGGCTGCGATCGGAAGTTGGCTGCGATTGAAACATGGCTGGCGGCGACATCTCTGGCCGCCACGCCCCCTGGCCCTGCTCTATTGCGTCGCGCAATGGCACCATGATCCGTTAGCTGTTGCGGCAACTCCCATCTGAGGCCGGCAGCCGCGCGTCCTCTCCTCCTCCGCCGCTCCGTGCGCGGAACATTGCGCCTCGCTGTCGCTTATACGGCGACCAATGTCGAACCGGATGAGGACCATCATGGACGGACTGATTTATCTCGTGGGGTTGATCGTGGTCATCATGGCCGTTCTGTCGTTCTTCGGCCTGCGCTGAGACGGCATCATGGCCATGGAAACCGCGCCGGTCGTCACGTCACCCGTTGCAAGCGCGACGGCCGATAGCTGGACCCTGCAATGGACGCCGGTCGTTGCAGGAGCCATCACCGCCGCTGCGGTCTCTTCGATCCTGATCGGCTTTGCCATGTCGGTCGGCCTCGGTGTCAGCTCCACTGCGCCGACATGGCGCGACGCCTCGGTGGCGCTCTGGCTCCTGTCAGGACTGTATCTGGTGCTGCAGGCGCTGATCAGCTTCGGCTGCGGCGGCTACATGGCGGGCCGCCTGCGCGCGCCGCACGGGCTTGCCGAAAGCGAAGAGATCGAAAAGCGCGACGGTCTGCACGGCGTCGCAGCCTGGGCGCTGGCGGTCGTGCTCGGCGCCACCCTGGCCGTGCTCGGCGCGTCCACGGCGACACGGACCAATCCGCTCACTGCGCCGGCGACGGCCAATGAGCCGTCGGTCCTGAGCTATGAGCTCGACCATCTGTTCCGCGCGCCGCGGCCGGCGCCCAGCCCGGATCTCGCACCCGCGCGCAGCGAAGCCGGACGCATCCTGCTCACGGCGTCGAGCCACAATGGCGTCAGCCCGGAGGATCGCGGCTATCTCGTGCAGATGGTCAGCGGCACGACCGGTCTCGCTGCTCCCGATGCCGAGCGGCGGGTGGACAGCGTGATCGCGCAAGCCAAGAGCGCGATCTCGCGCACGCGCGCCGGCACCGCCATCCTGGCGTTCTCGGTTGCCACCGCGCTGCTGCTCGGCGCCGTCGCAGCCTGGGCGGCCGCGGAGAGCGGTGGCCGTCACCGCGACGGCAAGCCTGTCACCGGATGGATGCTGCACGCCAACCGCTTCAGCCGGCGGCGCGACATGTGGCGCCGGCCGATGTCGATGCCGGAATAGAGCACGTCATGAACCGCAAGTGGCCCGGCCCATCGTCGGGCCGCTTCGCATGGCACCGCCGCCGCGAAAGAAGCGTGCAATTCAGGCGAGCCGCAGAATCATCAGGTTCGCGTCGCCGCCATAGCTGCCGGTCGGATCGGTGGCGGCGGCTGCCTTGTCGACTGCAAATCCTTGCCTCTCCCAGAATTGCGTCGAGCCGTTGACGGCGATCAGCGACAGCGACGTCAGGCCGAGCGCACGCGCGTGTCGGATCAGCTCCTCAACGATCACTGTCGCCGAGCCGCTGCCGCGGGCCTCGGGCAGCAAGGCGAGATCGTGGATGTAGTAGGTCGATGCGGGCGACGGAATGCTTCCGATCAGCACGTTCAAGGCCGGCGGCCGGCCGAGCTGCCAGGGATGGCTGAGCACATAGCCGGCGATCCCGGCGCCAGCCGCGAGCAGCACGCGGCATCCATCGGGGTGGAGACGCAGGCGCTCCGCGAAAACACGCCTGTCCTCGGGATAGTTCGGGTGCAGGCGGGCCGCGATCCCATCGACATCAGCAAGATCGCCTGGCGCCATTGCACGCCAACTCATGCGGCCCGCGCCGGGCTGGTTCTGGCTCACTCGTCCTTGCTCACTTGTCGTTGCTCACTTGGCGAGCGCCAGCCAGCGCTCGCCGGCCGACAGCGCCGCCGGCCACAGCGCCTCCGTCGGCTGCCCGCGATGCAGCGCCTTGCCGACCTCACAGATCGACATGAAGGCCGCCGAGCGCGCCTCCTCCACCTCGAGCGGCTGCTCCGCGCTCGGGCTGCGGACCAGGCCCATCAGGCCGTTCAACGTCTGCAGGGCCGCTTCCGGCGGGCTCGCCTCCGCCGCCCTCAGCGCAGCCACGATCTGCTGCGCCTTTTCCGATTCGGTCATCACGTCGGTCATCGTCGCTTCGTTCGCCCGTGCCTCACGGGAGAACGCTAGCAGCCGGACGAAGGTCGGGCAATGCTTGGGCAGACGGCGCCCCAATGCCGAACGCGCAGCGCCGACGTGCTCCTCAGCTCAACCCTGCCGATGACGTTGGTGTCGATGACGCGCCGGATGTCCAAGAGGTTCTGATCGTGAGGGCGTAGAAGCCGATCGGCGGCGCGCCGCCGCGGGTCCATTTCGCCCCGCACGACCGAGAGCTCAGGGAGTGCGTGCATCCCCTCCGAGTGCCCGAGCCAGCACGCTGCCAAGCATGCCGGCCTGCGCAGCGCTCCCGCGCCAGGCCACGATCTGATCGGGACGGATCAACGCGAGGTCGGCCTCGTAGAGATCACGCAAGGCCCGCGGCAAGGTGACGATCTCGACGTCGGCACGCAGCGGCCCCATGGCCTCACGGAGTTGATCCTCATCGAGGTCGCTGCCCTCACAACGCAGCAGCGTCCATTCGAAGCCGAAGCGGTCGTACAGCGAGATACCGTGCTCCAGCCAGGCATGCGGCGCGCGGCCGCCGGGACAAGCGCTCGGCACGTAGACGTTGGCCGCATCCGGCGGCGGTCGAGTGCCATCGGGGACGATGATCGGTGAGCCGTCGTAGCGGCCGCCGAAGGTGATGCCGGGGATGTTGAACTCGGCGCGCGCATGCCGATCGAGATAGGCGCTGGCGATGCGCCGAGCCTCGTCGCCGGCCGCTGTCGCGTCCTCGATCTCGGGCACCGCGGCAAACAGGCCGAGCGAATCCGCAAATCGGCGCGCGTAGTCGGTGTTGCGCAGCGCCACCGGACGGCGCTCGGCCTCGTAGCTGTCGAGCAGCGAGACGGGGCTCGTTCCCTTGACGACGCTCGCGAGCTTCCAGCCCAGATTGACCGCGTCCTCGATCGCGGTGTTGTAGCCGAGTCCGCCGGTCGGCGTGAACAGATGCGCCGCATCACCGCCAAGCAAGACCCGGCCGCGCTGCATGCTCTCGGCGACCAGCGCATGACCCGCGGTCCAGGTGAGGTGCGACAGCACCTCGCAGGGAATGGGCGCACCGCAGGCACGCTGGAACGCTGTCCTTGCGTCCTCGGCAGTGATCGCGCGTTCGTCCTCGCCCGGCCGCAGCTGGGTGTGGAAGGCAAACTCGTCGCGGCCGTTCACCGCGGCCGTGAAGGCGCGACGGTCACGATTGAAGCAGACATACATCCAGGCCCGCGCATGGGGGATGCTGGCGTAGAACTCCGGCGAGCGGAGATAGACCGCGAGCATGCGGCCGCCCATGAAATCGCGCTCTATTCCCGTCGTTCCGCCATAGGAGATCCCGAGCGTTTGTCGCACCCGGGAGCGCGGACCGTCGGCGCCGATCAGGAAATCAGCCGCGACCTCGCAGCGCGCACCGTCGCTGACACGCTCGACGTCGGCGGCAATGCCGCCGTCATCGGCGACGTAGCCGATCAACCGATGCCCGTAGTGCAGCTGAATGCCTGCAAGCCGCGCTGCGTGCCGGCGCAGGATCGCCTCGACGAACTTCTGCGACACCCGATGCGGCAGCTCGGCCGCGCTCCATGAGCCGGACAGACCCTTCACCAGTTCCGTCGCGCGTGCTGCGGACGGCAATTGAAAACGTGCCAGCTCATGCGCCGTGTAGCGCGTGAAATAGGCGACGTCGGTCGGGTAGTCCGCGGGCAGGCCGGCGCGCCGGACCTCGTCGGCGAAGCCGAGCCGGCGGAAATGCTCCATCGTCCGCGCCTGCGTCGCGTTGGCCTGCGGGTTGAAGGCCGTTCCCGGCTTCTCGTCGACCAGGATTGCGGACACGCCGCGGCGGCCAAGCTCGTTGGCCAGCATCAGCCCGCACGGCCCGCCACCCGCGATCAGCACCGAGGCGCTCAGACGTTCGATCACGGCGCTTCTCCTCGCAATGGAGGAAGGCTACCGCGCCCCGCAAAATAGTCAAGCAACCTGACTATCTGACGTCGCTGAGCGTATCGAAGCGGGCGCCGTAGGCCTGCAATCCCTGCACGATCGCGTCCATCGCCGCCTTGCCGAGCTCCTTGCGCATCTCGGCTTCGGCCACATCGACGGCATCGCCAAACGCCTCCAGCCATTTCAGTCCGGCCGGCGTGAAGCGGACGAGGCGCGCGCGCCGGTCGCTCGGATCGGCTTCGCGCGACACCAGTCCCAGCTCGGCGCATTGATCGACCAGTTCGCCCATCGCCTGCTTGCTCATCGAGGCCCGCCGCGCGAGCTCGGTCAGCCGCGTGCCCTCGACGTCGAGATTTCGCGTGAGGCTGACATGAGCGATCCGCGTTTCGCCGTGACCGCTCTCCGCCATCAGCTGGAGAACCCGGGATTCGAACCGGCGCACCGCATTGTTGAGCAACCGGCCGACATTGGCGTGCCGCCAGGCCGTTCCGGTTCGTCCCGCAAGCGGCGCCGTGCGTGGAGATCGCGCTGTCATGTCGGGAACACCTCGCTTCATCGAGCTACGCTGGACCAGCGTAGCAGGCGCAAGGTGACATCGGGAAAAGCGTGAGTTGTCACGCCAAGAAATGGTCGGAGCGGCAGGATTCGAACCTGCGACCCCTGCGTCCCGAACGCAGTGCTCTACCGGGCTGAGCCACGCTCCGACTTGGGAAGCCGGCTTATAGCGTTGGGTTTCCGTCTTCGCAAGGACACAAGGCAGGAAATCGCATCGAAATCGCTGATCGTCGGCAGAGGGGTTAACCGCTTGAGGCCGTGGGGCTTTGTCCGGCGGCCATGGCGCGAGCGCAATGCGACAGGCGATTTGCGCGCTTCATTCGAACGTCCGCGCCCGCTATAGCCGAGCGCGGAAGCCACTGCCGTCCCGTACCATCGATGCCCGCCCCAGACATGCAAGCGATCGAGACCAGGATCCTGCCCGCCGACGCGGCTGGAATCGCGCAAGCCGCGGCGACGTTCGCCCGCGGCGGACTGGTCGCGTTCCCGACCGAGACCGTCTACGGCCTCGGCGCCGATGCGGCCAATGCCGCGGCCATCGCCCGCCTCTATCAGGCCAAGGGCCGGCCCGCCTTCAATCCGTTGATCGCCCATGTCGCCGATATCGCGGCGGCGCAGCGCATCGGCCGCTTCGATGCCACCGCCGAGCGTCTGGCCGCCGCGTTCTGGCCGGGACCGCTGACTTTGGTGGTGCCGCAGGCCGCGGGCTGCACGGTCGCAGATCTCGCGACGGCCGGTCTCGACACGGTCGCGATCCGCATTCCCTCGCATCCGATCGCGCGAGCGCTGCTCGCGGCGTTCGCCGGCGCCGTGGTGGCGCCCTCCGCCAACATCTCCGGCCACGTGTCGCCGACCACCGCGGCTCATGTGGCGGCAGATCTCTCGGGACGAATCGACCTGATCCTGGACGGCGGGCCGGTCGAGGTCGGTGTCGAATCGACCATCGTCGGCTGCTTCGACGAGCCGACCTTGCTGCGCCCGGGCGGGGTTCCCAGCGAGGCGATCGAGGCGGTGCTCGGCCGTGCGCTGGCGCGGCCCGCCGCAGAGACCAATACGTCCGAGCAGCCGCTGGCGCCGGGCATGCTGGCCTCCCACTATGCGCCGCGCGCCGCCGTCCGCCTCGACGCCAGCGAGGTCGCGGCCGGCGAGGCGCTGCTCGCCTTCGGTCCGGTGACCTTGCCCGGGGCCGACCAAGCCGCCGCGATCCTGAACCTCTCGCCCTTGGGCGATCCAGCGGAGGCGGCGATGCATCTTTTCGGCTATCTTCGCAGCCTCGATGCCAGGGGTGCGCGCAGCATCGCGGTGATGCCGATCCCGAACGACGGACTGGGCGAGGCCATCAACGACCGGCTGCGCCGCGCCGCCGCGCCGAGATAACACTGGAAGCGACTGACCATGAACATCAGCCAGCCTGCCCTGCCGCCGCTGCCGCCCGATTTGATCGCGCAATTCGCCGCCATCGTCGGCGAGCGCCAGGCGCTGACGGCGGAGACCGACGTCGCCCCCTACGTCACCGAGGAGCGCAACCTGTTCCACGGCCGCTCGCCGCTGGTGCTGCGCCCGGGCTCGACCGCCGAGGTCGCGGCAATCTGCAAGCTTGCCAGTCAGCACCGCATCGCGCTGGTGCCGCAGGGCGGCAACACCGGTCTCGTCGGCGGACAGACGCCGCACAATGGCGAGGTGGTGGTGTCGCTGAAGCGCATGGACAAGATCCGCGAGGTCGACACCGCCTCCAACACCATGATCGCCGAGGCCGGTGTCGTGCTGCAGGTCGCGCAGCAGAAGGCCGCCGAGGTCGACCGGCTGTTTCCGCTGTCGCTCGGCGCCGAGGGCAGTTGCACCATCGGCGGCAATCTCTCGACCAACGCCGGCGGCACCGCCGCGCTGGCCTATGGCGTGGCGCGCGAGATGGCGTTGGGGGTCGAGGTGGTGCTGGCCGACGGGCGCGTGCTCAATGCGCTGTCGAAATTGAAGAAGGACAACACCGGCTACGATCTGCGCAATCTCTTCATCGGCGCCGAGGGCACGCTCGGCATCATCACCGCGGCGAGCCTGAAGTTGTTTCCGAAGCCGCGCGCGGTCGAAACCGCGTTCGTCGGCCTGAAGTCGCCGGATGACGCGTTGAAGCTCTTGGCGATCGCGCAACGCGAGGCCGCCGGCAACCTGACGAGCTTCGAGCTGATTGCCGCGATCGCGCTCGACTTCTCGATCCGCCACGCCGCCGGCAACCGCGCGCCGCTGTCGGGCGCCCATCCCTGGTTCGTGCTGATGGAATTGTCGTCGTCGCGCGACGATGCCCGCGCCACGCTGGAGACGATCCTGGAAAAGGGTCTCGAGGAGGGCATCGTCGACGACGCCGCGATCGCCGGCAGCCTCGCCCAGCGCATGGCGTTCTGGAAGCTGCGCGAGGACATCTCGGCGGCGCAGAAGCCGGAGGGCGGCTCGATCAAGCACGACATCTCGGTGCCCGTTGCGGCGGTGCCGGCGTTCATCGCGGAAGCCAACGCCGCCGTCGTGAAGCTGATGCCCGGTGCGCGGCCGGTGCCGTTCGGTCATCTCGGCGACGGCAATATCCACTACAATGTCAGCCAGCCGATCGGCGCCAACACGGCCGACTATCTCGCCCGCTGGCACGAGGTGAATGCTGTCGTGTTCGAGATCGTGCTGCGCATGGGCGGCTCGATCTCGGCCGAGCACGGCATCGGCGTGCTCAAGCGCGACGAGCTGCCCGACGTGAAGGACCCGACCGCGATTTCGCTGATGCGCGCGATCAAGGCGCAATTCGATCCGCTCGGGATCATGAATCCCGGCAAGGTGCTCTAGGCTTTCGACGCTCCCATGGACAGTGCCCCTGCTCTCGCGGTTTCCGACATCACCGATGCCGACGTGCCAGCCATCATCGCGCTGTGGCAGCGCTGCGGCCTGACGCGGCCGTGGAACGATCCGGCCGCCGACATCGCGCTCGCCCGCCGCGGCGACAATGCGACCGTCCTGGTCGGCCGCAGCGGCGGCGCGATCGCAGCCTCCGTCATGGTCGGCCATGACGGCCATCGCGGCTGGGTCTACTACGTCAGCGTCGATCCCGAGCATCGCGGCCACAACCATGGCCGCGCCATCATGGCCGCGGCCGAGGACTGGCTGCGCGCACGCGGCGTCGCCAAGCTGATGCTGATGGTGCGCGGCGACAACACCGCGGTGCAGGCGTTCTACCAGGCGCTCGACTATGCCGTGCAGGACAGCGTCGTGTTCTCGAAATGGCTCGACGGGCGCCCGCCGACGCCCGGAATGAAATAGAGGCGAGCGATGAGCATCTCCGACCGCATCCGCGTCCACGAGACGCGCGTGCTCTCCGACCATTACGGGACGCTGACCTCGACGAAGTTCGAGTGGCGGCGCGACGACGGCACGTGGCAGATGCAGAGCCGCGACGTGTTCGAGCGCGGCAACGCCGCGGCGATCCTCCCCTACAACCTCGCGCAGCGCAGCGTCATCCTGGTCAAGCAGTTCCGCTATCCCGCCTTCCTCAATGGCTACGACGATCTCCTGATCGAGGCCGCCGCCGGCCTGCTCGACGATGCCTCGCCGGAGGAGCGCATCCGGCTCGAAGCCGAGGAGGAGACCGGGTTCCGGCTGCACGACGTCAAGTTCGTGTTCGAGGCGTTCATGAGCCCGGGCGTCGTCACCGAGAAGATCCATTTCTTCGTCGCCGAATACGAGCCTCGCATGCGCGTCAGCGCCGGCGGCGGGCTCGCGCATGAGGGCGAGGAGATCGAGGTGCTGGAACTCTCGATCGACGACGCGCTGGCGATGATCGCCGACGGCCGCATCCAGGACGCCAAGACCATCATGCTGCTGCAGCACGCCGCGCTGAGGATCTTTGGCTGAGCGCGGCCAACGCTCGGTCGCGGGTCTTGCTTCTCTGTCGTCCTCCGCGAAGGCGGGGGACCCAGTCTTCCACCGGCAGCCGTTTCGGCACGAGAGGCCACGGCGTACTGGATCCCCGCTTTCGCGGGGATGACGATCTTCTCTGTCGATATATCCCGCCTCAGAACAAACTCCCCTGCCCGTCATCCGCAGCCGCAGGCGAAACTTTACGAGATGCAACCTTCTTCGCCGGCTTGCGCTGCGCGTCCTCGGCGGCGCGCATCTCCGCGGTCATCGGCAGCAACAGCTGCTCATCGTCGTTGGCCACCGCATTGACGCGCGTGGAGACCTCGTACCACGCGAACTCGCCCTCGCGAGGCGGGATCAGCAGCCGCATGGCCTCGTCAGGATCATCGGAGCGGCAGTCGAGCCACAGCGCGAAATCATCCGGCCTGATCGTCACGGGAACACGATGATGCAGCGTGGCGAGATCGCGGCTCGCGGCCGCGGTGACGATCGCCACCGTATCGACCTCCTCGCCGTTCGGCCCCATCCAGGTCTCGGCGAGGGCCGCGAAACCGAGCGGCGCGCCGTCACTGCGATGGATGAAGAACGGCCGCTTGCGACCATCGATCACCTGCCACTCGTAATATCCATCAGCGGGCACTAGCACGCGGCGCCGCCGGATCGCATTCTTGAACGCCGGCTTCTCGCGTACGGACTCCGAACGCGCATTGATCAGCAGCGTGAAATTACGGGGATCCTTGACCCAGGCCGGAATGAATCCCCAGCGCATGAGCCGAAAATGCCTGATGTCCTGATCCAGAAGAACTACGGGAATCGGCTGCGTCGGAGCAATATTGTGCCGCGGCGGAAAGTTCGGCTGTTCCTCGTAGCCGAAAATCTGCCTGAGAGCCGCGGGCGGTGAAGTGATCACGAAGCGTCCACACATAATCTCACTCAAATCGTCGTGTGTTCAGCACCTTTTAACTTGGGTTGCCAACACTGCAGCGGATGACCGCAGCGGCGACCCATTCCGTGCCTACCGATCGCACGACCCAACGACCGGCGGGCAGCGCCATTGACCCGGCGCGGGCCGCGATGCTGCGCGCCGCCAACATCAATCCGCGCACCGGGCTCGCCACCGACTATCTGAATCATTTCAACGAAGCCGTGATGCTGCTCGAAATGATTCCCGATATTCCGGAATGCGCCGAGGATTTTCTGGCGTGGTCGCCGCTGACCTATCCAGAACATTTCACGCACACCAATTTCAAGGCCCGCGATCTCGTCATCGAGGCCTATGAGCAGGCCGATCCGGCGATTCGCGACAAGTTCGATCATCTCACGAAGACCATGACCGACATCCTGCTCGCGGTCGGCAGCGCGATGCGCGCTGCCAAGCAGGACGCCACCAAGGCCAAGCTCGCCGAGCAGGCCGCGGCGTGGGTCAAGCCGCTGGTGACGCAGGCCGGCGGCATCATCAATGGCGACATCGAGGTCGACCCCGACCCGGTCGACGAGGTCGACGCCGTCGACGCCATCATGGCAAGCTTCTGAGCAGCACGGGCTGCCGGCCCGGCAGTCTTCACGCTACGGTGCAGACCACGCCTGGAGCCATTGGCATGACCGCCCCGACGCCGCCCCGCCACCCCCAACTCGCCGTCAGCGCCGCCATCTTCCGCGACGGCAAGCTCCTGCTGGTGCGCCGGGCGCGTTCCCCCGCCAAGGGCGTCTACACGCTGCCCGGCGGCCGGGTGGAGCTCGGCGAAACCCTGCACGAGGCCGTCGCGCGCGAGGTCATGGAGGAAACCGCACTCTCGATCGCAATTGTCGGGCTGGCCGGATGGCGCGAGGTCCTGCCGGCCCAGGGCAGCGGCGGCCACTATGTGATCCTTCCCTTTGCGGCCCGCTGGCAGGCCGGAGAGCCCCGGCTCAACCCGGAACTGGACGACTTTCAGTGGCGCCTCCCCGATGCGCTCGAGGGCCTCACGCTGACTGACGGACTGCCGGAGATCATCGCCGCCGCACGGACCCTGGTGTAGGCGCCTTGCGTCCGCCGTCCGGCAAAGGCATATGACGTCGGTGTTCCCCATGATCCCCAAGCGCCTCCTGGCCGTCCTCATGCTCGTTGCCGCCTGCGCCATTGTGCCCGCGCGCGCACAGGATGCGGCGGCGCCGTTCGATGGCGATCTGCAGCGGCTGGCCGAGATCCTCGGAACCCTGCATTACCTCCGCGGCATCTGCGGCAGCAATGAAGGCGCCAAATGGCGCAACCAGATGCAGGCTCTGATCGATGCCGAGACGCCGTCGGGCGAACGCCGCGCCCGCATGATTGCCGGCTTCAACCGCGGCTATAACGGCTTTCAGCAGACCTACCGGACCTGCACGCCGGCGGCGATGGTGGCGATCCGCCGCTACATCGACGAGGGCTCGAAGATCTCGCGCGACCTCACGGCGCGCTACGCCAACTGATGGCCCATGGTTGACGGCGCGCGGGCGTTATCCACGTTTGCGTTAACCTTGTTAACCTTTCCTAAAGAACTGGCCTAGGCGTCCGCCGCCTGCGTGGTAAACCTCACTGGTCCGGCGCGTCCGCGTTCGGAATTCAACGCGCCTCGCGGCCCCGCCAGACTGAATTCAATGAGCTTTCCCGTCACTTTCAGCGCCCTCCCCGCCGTCCTGCCCGACCACGAGCAGAAGCAGGCCGCGCTCAGCTACCTCAACGAAGCCTGGGCGGAAGCGCGCCACGACGGCGTCGACGGCGACTGCCTGGCGCAGGCCAGCCTGTTCGCGGCGCTGGCCGAACTCGTCACCACCTATGGCGAGGACGCGGTCGCAACCTTCGTCGAAGGCCTGCCGGAGCGCGTCCGCAACGGCGAGTTCTCGCTGTCGCGCGCAACGCAGTAGGTTCTCCCGCTCCTCGCGGGTAGCCCGGATGAGCGCAGCGACATCCGGGGTCTCATCCGCAGCCTCGTTGAACCCGGATATCGCTGCGCTCATTCAGGCTACGACAACTACGTCGACAAACTCCGCGTCATTGCGAGCGCAATGACGGAGCCAAAACGAAGAGCGCCCATCGGTGCCGAGATCCGTCTCCACATCTCAAACAGCATCGAGACACGCCTCATCGTCCTCGCGGCGCGATGCGTCCGAGCGATGACCGACGTTCGGCCCTCATTCAATCGAGGGCGCAGGGAAGGCTGGGCGTCGGCTGACGCCCATGGCCCCCGTGCGAACAAAAGTGCACGGGGCAGGAACCACAGGTGCAGCCGGATGAGCCCAGCCTTCCCTGCGCGATGGTTTTAACGCTTCTTTCGCGCTCTCCCTGGGGACCGGCTTGATTGCCCCCATCGCCTGCGCCGATGCTCTCGCATCACGCTCAGGCTTGACCTCGGCATCGGGAGGCCAGGACCACGCGACTTAACGTCCGCATCGGGATTGTTCGTCCGCGCAGCCAAAGCCACGCTGCAACCCGACACGTCCACCGCCTGCCCGCCTCGCGTCTCGTGACGACCGCGCGTACGCCCCTCTCGTTGAGGCGGGATGGGTGGAGGATAGACACGTATTCTGGAAAAACGAAAGTGAAATCTTTCGCCCGGAAGGTGCTGCGGGCGCGATCACGTTGAGACAATGCGCAAAATTGCCGTTTCGGCACAGGCGTTTCGTGTAGTTGCGGCGAACCCGAACGACGGCGTTACAAACAAGATCGCGCGACTGATTCGCCCGACGGGCTCTTTTGCTTTGCGTTTCTTGCGGCGCTTCAGTCCCAATCCATTCCGCCGATGACGCCAAGAAACCAGCCGCCGATAAAAGCGGCCGTAAGCGCCATGAGATCGATCGTCACGGAGGGACCAAGCTCCTGGTTGTCTTGAACATGACTAAGTCCAATCAACCCAAACTCAAGAATTGCCGCGCAGAATACAGGCCAAAGCGCCCGCCGCCGCGCTGCCAGCCGCTGGGCCGGGCCAGCCCCCCGAGCGTTCCGTGATAGAGCCATGGATCGACGAAGCGACACCACGGCAGTCAAGACGACCACGATCATAAAGGCGATGAAGTACACCAGACACTATCCTTGGGGCCAACCCTACCGTCTTGAAGGTCACAGGCGAATAGCGCGAACCGGTTTTCTCAACCCTAAGAAGACAACAAGATACAGCCCCGTCGGAGCCCTGTTGCCGGGCACCTGCTTCCGGTTGAGCATCAGAAGCAGACCTTCACGCGAGCCGGCGACCAGATCCGTTATGGGCCTTTTCACACAGCCAGGGCCACAAGCGGACATTTGTCTCGTGTTGAGGGATCGAGCTACGTTAACGTCGGCTGCCTAGAGGTATCAACCGATGATTGTGATACGGTTTTGCTTGCTGACCGCTCTACTGTGTCTCGGCGTACTGTTGTGGCGATCAGAAAAGATTGAGGCTCAGGGGATGATCTCGCCCGAAATCCAGCGTCGAATCGATGATGTCTGCGCGTGCCTCAGGACGAAGGTGGTGGAGAAGGACGATCCTCACATTTGTCAAAGGCTCCCGGACCGCATGGCCGCTGATCGAGTGCCGGGCGTCAGCATTGCGGTGATCCATAATGGCGCCGTCGAATGGGCGCAGGGATTTGGCGTCGCACAACTCGGGGGCGGCCCCGTGACGGCCGATACCCTGTTCCAGGCCGGTAGCATCAGCAAGCCGGTCGCGGCGATGGCTGCGCTTCATCTCATCGAGCAAGGCAAGCTGGCGCTCGACTCGGACGTCAATCAGGCACTGACCTCGTGGAAGATCCCCGCAAGCGCAGCTGCGCCAGGCGCCGTGGTTACGCTGCGTGAGTTACTCAGTCACACTGCCGGGCTCACGGTGCACGGATTCCCGGGCTACTCGGCGGGTGCTCCGATTCCCTCGCTCGTCCAAGTCCTAGATGGAGAGAAGCCAGCCAACACCGCCCCCGTTCGCCTGGAGGCTGCTCCGGGAAGCCGTTGGAAATACTCCGGCGGTGGCTACACGGTGATGCAGCAGTTGCTGCTCGACGTCTCGCATCAACCGTTCCCTAAGCTCATGCATGACACAGTGCTTGCGCCTATCGGCATGACCCGCAGTACCTACGAACAGCCGCTGCCGGTGGAACTGCGCTCCAGCGCTGCGACGCCCTACAAGGCAAACGGCGCTCCTGTAGAGGGCGGGTCCCACATCTATCCGGAAATGGCGGCTGCAGGACTTTGGACGACGCCGACTGACCTCGCGCGATACGCGATCGAGATTCAGCGTTCGCTGCTGGGCGATTCAAATCGAGTGCTTTCGACTGAGATGACCAAGCAGATGCTCGTTGCCGGTCAAGGCAATCACGGTTTGGGTTTTCCGATCGGGGGCTCGCAGGAAAATCCCTTCTTTTCGCACGGTGGTATCGACGAGGGTTTCGAAGCGGTGCTCGTCGCCTATCAGCATAGTGGCGATGGAGCGGTCATCATGACCAACGCGCAAGGCGGCCAGCTACTAGCGACCGAGATCTTGCGCAGCATCGCTTCGGTCTACGGCTGGCCGGATTTTCATCCGATCGTCCGCACGAGCGTAGAGGTCGATCCCGCTATTCTCGCGACATACACTGGCGTCTATGACTTTACGCCGACGTTCTCGATCACCATCACTCTGGAGAATGGGCAACTGATGTCGCAAGCGACCAATCAACGCAAAATCCGGCTATTTCCCGAGTCGCAGAGCAAGTTCTTCGCGAAAGTCGTTGACGCCCAGTTGGAGTTTTTCTCGACGGACGCCGGGCAGATCTCCCATCTAGTTCTTCATCAGAATGGCAACGACGCGCGGGGCGAGAGAAGGCATTAGCGCGTCAGACCTGACCACATTCCTGGGCTGACCATGCACCGCGAACAACGTCGGCCTCGGGTCACAAGCGGCCCCTGCGCTTCCACGGTCGTTAACTTCCGGTGCACCCCGACAGCGGACGTCGCGGGGCCGGGCGGAAAGGTCC
Source organism: Bradyrhizobium sp. SZCCHNR1043 (assembly GCF_032489675.1). NCBI lineage: Bacteria > Pseudomonadati > Pseudomonadota > Alphaproteobacteria > Hyphomicrobiales > Nitrobacteraceae > Bradyrhizobium > Bradyrhizobium sp. SZCCHNR1043. The sequence continues at coordinate 59,352 of NZ_JAUEYN010000004.1, read as the reverse complement.
GAGATGGGTCACAAGCAGATATCGGCGGAGAGCGACGGCACCACGTTCGTCCGTCAGCCCCCGGGGCCGTCCTTCATGATGTAGCCCATCAGGTCGTCCACGTTGTGCTCCAAGTCCCGGATGATGTTCTTGACGACGTCTCCGACCGAGATCACGCCCACGACCTTGCCCGCGTCCAGCACCGGCAGATGGCGAAAGCCACGTTGAGCCATCATCGCCATGCAACTGTCCAGCCGGTGATCCGGCTTGACCGTCACCGGGTTGCCCGTCATCACCTGACCCACCGGCGTCTGCTTGGCGTCGAGCCCGGGCAGCAGCACTTTGATGGCGCAGTCCCCCTGCGTCACGATGCCGACCAGCGCGCCGTCGTCGATGACGAGCACCGACCGGACCCGGTTGTCGCGCATCTGGCGCAAGGCTTCGACGACCATGTCGTCGGAACGAACATGGATCAGGGCGCCACTCTTCTGGGCCAGCGCGCTTCTTACTGTGCTCATCGATGTCCCCTCCTGGACCCCGTCCTGCCCCGCCTTGATGGTCCGGATGGCAGGATAGTCGAAATATCCGGCTTCGTCAGCGCCTCGCCGATGCGGTGCGCCTGGCCGCGAACCGAACGATGATCGGGGGTCACAGGCGGCCTAGCGATTCCTGGGATTGCAGACGTCAGGTCGTCCCCGAGAGCGGAACCATCGGGTGCCGGCAAAAATGTTGCTCGGCAAAACGCAAGTCGATCGACGATCGCGGTCAGTAGAGAGCTCTGGGTCAAGAGGCGGCGTACTGGAATTTCTCCCCCACGTCCGCGTCGTCCCTGGCAGCGGACATTCGCATTCGTCTTGGCCGGCCGCCGCCGCCTGCCTCCTGTCGTGACGCCCGCTCGGACATCCAGGCTCCAAAGGCCGTCCCGGCGTCGCGGAAACCGACAGCAGACCGAGAACTGCCCAACGGCCCCCTCGGCAGCCATGTCGCTCGGAAACTCTTCACAAAGCAATTTGAAGGCTTTGACGTGAATGAACATGCGCCCTTAACGAAAACGGGCAAAAATGGGTCGCTGATCTTCACCTACCTGACCACAGTGCCGTTTCGAGCTTACGCGAAATCTCGATAGCCGCGTCGCGAGCCGGTCACCGCCGAAGCGAAATCCGAAATGCCTTCACAGAAGAGCAGGCCGGGGTTCGCAACTGCCGCGTGAAGAATTGGTAAGGAAACGTTAAGGAAAAGTCGGGGATTTCTGATGATTGCGCCGGAAGAAGAGAGGTTGCTGAAAACGTACCTGGTCGAGATGTTCGGCCAGATTAGCAGCATGCGGCGCGAACTCGCCGCTCTTCAAGGCGACGGCAAGGGCAGTTTCGCGACGATGACCGACACCCTCGACGCGATCGTCGAGAATACGGAGGTGGCCGGGAACGCGATCCTCGAAAGCATGGAGGCGATCGGCGCCAGCGTCGCGAAGTTGCAGAGCGTCAAAGACCCGACGGCCGCGGCGGTCAGCGACGAGATCGTCGACAGCACGAACAAGGTGTTCGAGGCGTGCGCGTTCCAGGACCTCACAGGGCAGCGGATCACGCGGGTGGTCAAGTCGCTGCAGTTCATGGAGGACCACATCAACAAGCTCGTCCGCATCTGGGGAAAAGAGGAGCTGGCGCGGCTGGCCACCGAGCTTGCTGCCCCCTCGAGCGTCCCAGACTTGCTGGAGGGCCCGAAGCGGCCCGGCGTGGCGATTTCCCAGGACGACATCGACAAGCTGTTCGCGTGAACGACGGCCGGGCGTGATGCCCGCTCCGCGTCATTGCGAGGAGCAGAGCGACGAAGCAATCCAGGGCCGCGCAAGGACTCTGGATTGCGTCGCTGCGCTCGCAATGACGGAGCAAACTAACGCGCAGCGCCGTTACGGCCGCAGCGTCTCCATGAAGCGTACCGGCTCGCCGGTCGCTGGCGTCAGCAGCTCGCCCTGCCACATCACGCGCTGGCCGCGGACGAACGTGCCGACCGGCCAGCCGGTGACGCGTAGGCCATCATACGGCGTCCAGCCGGCTTTCGAGGCGACCCATTCGTTGGTGATGGTCTCGCTGCGCTTCAGGTCCACGATGGTGAGGTCGGCGTCGTAGCCGGCGGCGATGCGGCCCTTGCGGGCGATGTTGTAGATGCGGGCGGGGCCGGCGCTGGTGAGGTCGACGAAACGTTGCAGCGACAGCCGACCGGCGTTGACGTGGTCGAGCATGATCGGCACCAGCGTCTGCACGCCGGTCATGCCGGAGGGCGAGGCCGGATAGGTCTTGGACTTCTCCTCCGCGGTGTGCGGCGCGTGGTCGGAGCCGAGGATGTCGACGATGCCCTGGTGGACGCCCCACCAGATGACGTCGCGATGATCGACTGATCGCACCGGCGGATTCATCTGCGCGTAGGTGCCGAGCCGCTCGTAGCACTCCGGCGCCGCCAAGGTGAGATGATGCGGCGTCGCCTCGACGGTGGCGACGTCCTTGTGGTCGCGCAGATACACGATCTCCTCCTTGGTGGAGATGTGCAGCACGTGGATGCGCTTGCCGGTCTCGTGCGCGAGGGTGACGAGACGTTGCGTGGCGCGCAGCGCCGCCTCTTCGTCGCGCCACACCGGGTGTGAGCGCGGATCGTTCTCGACGCGCAGGTCCTTGCGCTCGTTGAGGCGGTACTCGTCCTCGGCGTGGAACGCGGCACGGCGGCGGATCACCTGGAAGATGCGGCGCAGGCTGTCGTCGTCCTCGACCAGCAGCGAGCCGGTGGAGGAGCCGACGAACACCTTTACGCCGGCGCAGCCCTCGGCGCGCTCCAACACCGGAAGCTGCTCGACATTCTCGCGGGTGCCGCCGATGAAGAAGGCGAAATCGCAATGCATGCGATGGCGGCCGGCAGCGACCTTGGCGGCGAACGCCTCTTCGGTCACCGTCAGCGGATTGGTGTTGGGCATCTCGAACACGGCGGTGACGCCGCCCATCACGGCGCTGCGCGAGCCGGTTTCGAGGTCCTCCTTGTGAGTGAGACCAGGCTCGCGGAAATGCACCTGGGTGTCGATCACGCCGGGCAGCACGTGCAGGCCCTTGCAGTCGATGATCTCGGCGGCCGAGGCTGTGCCGAGATCGCCGATCTCGACAATACGTCCGCCTGAAATGCCGATGTCGCGGACGCCCTCGCCGTCCTGATTGACCACGGTGCCGGATTTCAGAATGACGTCGAAGCGCGCGCTCATGAAGCCCTCATAGGATTTCATTCTCCTGACCGCCCCAAGACAGATCGATCATGCTGCGCGCCTGCCCATTTGCTGGCCTCCGGTGGCACGCGAGTCTCGATCTTTAGAATGAAGCCACCGCGCGGCGGCGTTTCAGCCTTGTGGTTTATGCCTGGGCGGCTTACGTTTCAGTGCGGCCTGTCGCAAGAGGTTTTTCGGATGAAGGCGACGTTTCTCGACGACCGGGGCGTGGTCCAGGTCAGCGGCGACGATGCACGCAAGTTCCTCAACGGTCTCTTCACCACCGACGTCACCAAGCTCACGCCCGGCGATGCCCGGTTCGGCGCGCTGCTGACGCCGCAGGGCAAGATCATCGTTGATTTCCTGGTGGCGCAGGTGCCGGCGACCGACGCCGGCGAGCGCTTCCTGCTCGACTGTCCGCGCGCGCTGGCGCAGGCGCTCACCGACAAGCTCAACCTCTACAAGCTCAGGGCCAAGGTCGCGGTCAGCAATCGCTCCGGAGAGCTCGGCGTGATCGCGGTCTGGGATGGCGCCATCGGCGCCACGCCGGAGCCGAGCTTCGCCGATCCGCGTCATGAGCGCCTCGGCGCGCGCGTCATTGCGCCGCAGGAGGCGCTCGCGGAGATCGCCGCACGGCTCGGGGCCGAGATCGTCGAGACCGACGCCTATGAGGCGCATCGTATCGACTGCAGCGTGCCGCGCGGCGGGCTCGACTTCACGTATGGCGATGCCTTCCCGCACGAGACCAACATGGACCGGCTTCACGGCGTCGATGTCGGCAAGGGTTGCTATGTCGGCCAGGAGGTGGTGAGCCGCATGCATCATCGCGGCACCACGCGCACGCGCGCGGCGAAGGTGCTGCTCGACGGGCCGAGTCCCGAGCCGGGCACGCCGATTCTGGCCGGCGACAAGTCCGTCGGCACCATGGGCTCGGCCGCCGCGCAGAAGGGCATGGCGCTGCTGCGCATCGACCGCGCCGCCGAGGCGTTGGAGGCGGGAACGCCGCTTACCGCCGGCGGCCTCGTTCTACGCATCGCTGATCCCGACGCGCTGCAGGGCGCGCCGAAGCAGACGGTCGCCTGAGCCGGTCTCATGGGTCGCGCTGCTGTCGTCCATCCCGATGGCCTGACGCGCTGCCCCTGGCCGGGCAGCGATCCGCTCTATGTCGCCTATCACGACACCGAGTGGGGCGTGCCGGAATATGACGACCGCGCGCTGTTCGAGAAGCTGATCCTCGACGGCTTCCAGGCCGGGCTGTCGTGGATCACGATCCTGCGCAAGCGTGACAATTTCCGCCGCGCCTTCGACGATTTCCAGCCGGAGAAGATCGCTGGTTACACCGACAAGAAGATTCACGCGCTGATGAACGATGCCGGCATCGTGCGCAACCGCGCCAAGATCGAAGGGACGATTCTCAGCGCGAAATCCTGGCTCGACATCCAGGACAAGGGTCCCGGCTTCTCGAAGCTGCTGTGGAACTTCATGGACGGGGCGCCCAAGGTCAATCAGTTCAAGACCACCGCGAGCGTGCCGGCCTCGACACCGCTGTCGATCAAGATTTCCAAGGAGCTGGCCTCGCGCGGCTTCAAGTTCGTCGGTCCCACGATCGTCTACGCCTTCATGCAGGCGACCGGGATGGTCAACGACCATCTCGTCACCTGCTTCTGCCACGAGACCTGCAGCGGCAAGCGCCGCACCCCACGCCTCAAGCCTCCCAAATGACGACTGACAAGGCCCCGAGCGGGCACGACCGCGTCTGGCAGCGCATGCTGTCCGGCCGGCGGCTCAACCTCATCGATCCCTCGCCGCTCGATGTCGAGATCGCCGACATCGCCCACGGGCTCGCGCGTGTCGCGCGCTGGAATGGCCAGACCACCGGTGCGCACATCTTCTCGGTCGCGCAGCACACGCTGCTGGTCGAGACGGTGATGCGCGCGCGCAAACCGAACATCGATGCGAAGCTGCGGCTCGCCGCGCTGCTGCACGATGCGCCGGAATACGTCATCGGCGACATGATCTCGCCATTCAAGGCGGTGCTCGGCGACGGCTACAAGAGCGTCGAGAAGCGGCTGCTCGGGGCGATCCACATCCGCTTCGGCCTGCCGGCCGAGATTGCTCCGGAGATCGAGCGCCAGATCAAGGCGGCCGACCGCGGCGCCGCTTTTCTGGAGGCGACCCGGCTGGCCGGCTTCTCGGAAAGCGAGGCGAAGAAGCTGTTCGGTCGCGACCCCGGCCTGCCGGATGCCACCGTGGCGGACTATTTGACGCCCTGGAGCGCGGCCAAGGCCGAGAAGCAGTTCCTGACCCGTTTCCACGCGGTGCTGGGGTCGTGCTGAGATGCCGCTGACGCCGGACGAGCGCCGCAACGAACGGCTGAAGCTGGCGGCCAACTGGGTCAACACGCTGGCGACGGCCATCGTCACCGCTGGAACGTTCGTGCCGCTTGCCCAGTTCGTCTATGGGGTGCTGCCGCCCAGCACCCCCGCGGGCTTGATCTACGGGTCGGGCGTCGTTTGCATTATCACCGGAGTGCTCATACATTTGCTGGGTCAGTGGATCCTGGGAGGTCTTCGATGACCATGCACCAGCTCGTTGCCCTGAGCTTTCCGCTTCTGACCGCCTTGGCCGTCGCCATTGTGGCCCTGTTCGTGCGCCGGCCCTGGTCCGAGAAACCGGTCGAGATCGCCCCCCAGAACCGTGAGCGGCTCCTCGACCATCTCGAGCGGCTGAACGCGGAGATCGAAGGCAAGGCCCATCTGGTTCGCCAGGAGCTGCGGCAGCTCAAGAACACGCGCTGAGGGCTGTCGGCGCATATATGCGCCAGCCCGACAGCAGACATCCAAATCCCGCTTTTGCCCTTGTGCCCCCATTCGTATAATCGGGCCTCCAAAGGCTCGCCATGATCCACGTCTGCTCACTCGCCGCCCTGCCCGAGACCGTGCGCCTGACCGGCGCCAGCCACGTGCTGACCATCATGGCCAATGTCGAGCAGGTGAAGCGGCCGGAGACGATCCGCCCCGAAAACCATCTGCGGGTCTCGGTCGACGACATCACCGAGCAGCTTCCGGGCTTCATGGCGCCGAGCGAGGATCACGTCGCCCAGGTGCTGGAATTCGTGCGCGGCTGGGATCGTGCGGCGCCGCTGGTGATCCACTGCTATGCCGGCATCAGCCGCTCCACCGCAAGCGCCTTCGCCACGGCCTGCGCGCTCAACCCCAATCGCGACGAGCTCGATATCGCCTGGGCGATCCGCCAGGCCTCGCCGATCGCCTCGCCGAACCGGCTGATCGTCAGCCTGGCCGACAGGGCACTGGGCCGCCAGGGGCGCATGGTGCGCGCGCTGGACGCGATCGGGCCCGGCGCCATGATGGTCGACAGCGCGCCGTTCCGGATCGATCTGGACTGAGTTGCGACGCGGCCGAGCCGCGTACCGGCGCGCCTTGAACTTTTGTTCCGCGGTTTGACACAGAGGGAACGACGGCCATCGGGTGACCCGCCGCGGGCCGTCGGCCGATTCGCTGCGCCAGCGGTCCACCCGCAGGCCGGCGCGTTCCACCCCTGACGCCCACCGGCGCCATCGATTGAGGAATCCCCGCGTGATGTTCGATTGGCCCCTGGATTGGATCGCGCTGCTGGTCGCGTTCGCGGCGCTCGCCTTCGCGCGCCGGATTTCCGATCGCCTGGCCGAGCTCCAGGCCCGGCTGGCCAAGCTCGAGGCGGCACGCCCGATCGCGGCTGCGCCGGTGGTCGCGCCGCCGCTAAGCCCGCTTCAGGAGCCCGCTGAAGCCCCGCCAATGCCGCCGCCATTGCCGGAGCTGACCGAGCCTGCTCTCCAGCCCGCGGCAATGGCGAGCGACGACGCGGCCGAACAGCCGCCGCCGCTCGCGTCCCCGCCACCCGTGCCGCAGCCTGCGGCCGGCTTCGAGGAGCGCATCGGCACCCGCTGGGTGGTGTGGATCGGCGGGCTGACCTTGGCGCTCGGCGGCTTCTTCATGGTGCGCTATTCGATCGAGGCCGGCCTCGTCGGCCCCGAGGTGCGCGTCGCGCTCGGCGCGCTGTTCGCCGCCGCGCTGCTTGCGGCCGGCGAATGGACCCGGCGCAAGGAGAGCATCTCGCAGATCGCAGCGCTGCCGATCGCCAACATTCCGGCGATCCTGACCGCGGCCGGCACGGCGGTCGCCTTCGCCACGATCTACGCGGCCTACGCGCTGTATGAGTTCCTGCCGCCCGCGATCGCCTTCGTGCTGCTCGGCATCGTCGCGCTGGGCACGCTGGCGGCGGCGCTGCTGCACGGCCCGGCGCTGGCCGGGCTCGGCCTCGTCGCCGCATTCACGACGCCGGTGCTGGTGTCGACTGGCGAGCCGAACTACTGGGCGCTCTACATCTACCTTGCCATCGTCACCGCCGCCGCGTTCGCGCTGGCACGCGTGCGGCTGTGGCGCTGGCTCGCGATGACCACGATCGGGCTGTCGTTCCTGTGGACCTTGCCCGGACTCGACGCGGGCGTCGAGACGGTGGCGCCGCATGTCTTCCACGTCGCTGTTGGTTTCGCGCTGGCCGCGCTGATCGTGGTCTGCGGCTTCATGTTCGGACCCGCCGCCGAGAACGACGAGGTCGAGCCGATCTCATCCGTCGGCCTGGCGGTTTATCTGCTCGGCGCCATGCTGGTCGTGCTGGCGAGCTTCCATGACGGCCTGGCGCTGATCGGCTTCACGGTGCTGGTCGCGGCGACGCTCGCGGTCGCCTGGCGCGCGCCGAGCGCCGTCGGCGCGGTGGCCGCCGCCGCTGCGACCGTGTTCCTCGTGTTCGCCGAATGGGCGCTGCGCGACAATCCGGACCTGCTGGTGCTGCCCGGCGGCGCGCTGCCCGGGATGGGGCCGAACCCGCTCGGCGCGTCGGTCACGTCGCATCTGGTGACGGCGGCGATCTTCGCGCTGGGCTTCGGCGGCGCCGGCTTCCTGGCGCAGGGCCGCTCGCACAACGCGGTCGTGCCGGTGGTGTGGTCGGCGGCCGGCGTGTTCACGCCGCTGGCGCTTCTTGTCGCGCTCTATGCGCGCATCGCCCATCTCGACCGCTCGATTCCGTTCGCGATCGTCGCCGTCGTGCTCGCCGCCGCGTTTGCCGTCGCCACCGAGGCGCTGACCCGGCGCGAGGAGCGTCCGGGCCTCAGTGCCTCGATCGCATTGTTCGCGACCGGCACGCTGGCCGCGCTGGCGCTGGCGCTGACCTTCGCGCTGGAGAAAGGCTGGCTGACGATCGCGCTGGCGCTGATGTCGCTCGGCACCGCCTGGATCTTCGAGAGCCGGCCGATCCCGTTCCTGCGCACGCTGGCGGCGGTCTTTGCCGGGCTCGTCGTGCTGCGCATCGGCTACGATCCGCGCATCGTCGGCGCCGATGTCGGCACCACGCCGATCGTCAACTGGCTGCTGTGGGGCTATGGCGTGCCGGCGGCGTCGTTCTGGGGCGCGAGCTATCTGATGCGCCGCCATGGCGACGACGCGCCGCTGCGCGCGGTGGAGGCCGCCGCCATCCTGTTCACGACCCTGCTCGCCTTCCTGGAGATCCGCCACGCCGTCAATGACGGCGACATGCTGGCGGTGCCGTCGCTCGCCGAAGTGGGGCTCGACGTCTGCGTGGCCCTGGCGCTGGCGATCGGGCTGGAGCGGCTGCGGGAGCGCAGCGGCAGCATCGTGCACAACATCAGCGCCGTGATCCTGACCGGCTTCGCCGGCGGCGCCACCGTGCTCGGCCTGCTGCTGTTCGAAAACCCGATGATCTCGGATGTCGCGATCAAGGGCGGCCTGCTCAACATCCTGATCCTGGCCTATGCGTTCCCGGCGGTGCTGATGCTGCTGTTGTCCTACGCGGTCGCAGGCCGCCGTCCGCCGGCCTATGGCAATACGCTGGCCGCGGGCGCACTGATCCTGGCGCTGTCCTATGTCAGCCTCGAGATCCGCCGGATCTATCACGGCCCCGATCTGACGGCAGGGCCGACCAGCGCGGCCGAGCAGTACACCTATTCGATCGCCTGGCTCGCCTTCGGCGTGGTGCTGCTCGGGATCGGAATCATCGTGCAGTCGCAACGCGCCCGTCTGGCGTCCGCCATCGTGATCGCGCTGACGATCCTGAAGGCCTTCCTGATCGACATGTCGGCGCTGACCGGCGTGTGGCGCGCTCTGTCATTCATCGGGCTCGGGCTGGTGCTGGTCGCGATCGGCTGGCTGTACCAGAAGGTGCTGTTCCGACGGCAGCAGCAGGCGCCGCCGGCTCAGCCGGCGGCGTAGCGCCATGTCGGATTAGGCCGCGCGCACCGACTCCAGGAACGACGCCACCTCACGCTTCAGCCGGTCGCTGTCCGAGGCCAGCGATTGCGCCGCGGCCAGCACGTGCGTGGAGGCCGTTCCGGTTTCCGTCGCGCCGCGCTGCACGTCGACGACGTTCACAGAAACCTGCTGCGTGCCCTCCGATGCCTGCTGGACGTTGCGCGAAATCTCCTGCGTGGCGGCACCCTGCTCTTCCACGGCCGCCGCGATCGCCGACGAGATTTCCGACAGCCGCTCGATGGTCGTGGAGATCGCCCGGATGGCGCCGACCGATTCCTGTGTCGCCGCCTGGATGCCGGACACCTGCTGGCCGATCTCGTCGGTCGCCTTGGCGGTCTGCTCGGCCAGCGCCTTCACTTCGGAGGCGACGACCGCGAAGCCGCGGCCGGCCTCGCCGGCACGAGCGGCCTCGATGGTCGCATTCAGCGCCAGCAGATTGGTCTGGCCGGCGATCGTGTTGATCAGTTCGACGACGTCGCCGATCCGCGCCGCGGCCTTGCTCAGCTCGCTCACGCGATCGTTGGTCATGCGCGCCTGGTCGACGGCCTCGGTGGCCATGCGGGCCGATTCCTGCACCTGGCGGCTGATCTCGGTGATCGACGACGATAGCTCCTCCGTCGCGGACGCGACTGACTGCACGTTGGTCGAAGCCTCCTCCGAAGCAGCCGCAACCGCAGTCGAGATCTCCTGCGAACGCGTCGCGGTGGATGACAGCGCGCCGGCGGAATGCTCGAGCTCGGTCGAGGCCGACGACACCGTCTGCACGATCTCGCCGATGGTCGCCTCGAACTGGCGGGTGATATTGTCGACGCGCCGGCCGCGTTCGATCTTGACCTCGGCATCGTGGGCCGCGAGCTCGTCGGCCTCCTTCTTGGCGATCAGCGCCTCCTTGAACACCTGCAGCGTATCGGCCATGGCGCCGATCTCGTTCGGCTCGCCGCGATGCGTGACTTCCGCGCCGAGATCGCCCTTGGCGAGCTCCTGCATCGGCTTGATGATCGACGCGATGCCGGACGAGACGTTCTGCACGAGATAGAATCCGACGGCGATGCCGGCGATGACGGCGGCGGCAATGATCGAAACCACGAGCCAGATCGCGCGCGAGAAGCTCTCGGCAGCCTGCCGCGTCGCGTTGTCGGCGCCCTTGTTGTTGAACTCGATGTCCTGGATGAAATACTTGTCGGCGTCGCGCGCGATCGCCGCGGCCGACTTTTCCAGCATTTCGGTGGCCTCGCGCGGAATCTTTCCGACGCTCTTGTTGGATTCATCCATCACCTGCTTGACGGCGACGACGTACTTCTCCCAGGACTGCACCCAGTTGTTGTAGATCGCGCGTTCCTCGGCCGAGGTGATCATCGGCTCGTAGGTCTTGCGGTCCTTGTTGATCGTCTCAAGGATTCCGTTGACGCGCTTCTCCGCGGCCTGCTTGGCCTCGGCCGTCTCCGACATCACATGCGCGCGCAAGGCGATGCGCAGCAGGTTGATGTCGGCGCGCAGCTCGCCGATCGCGCGCACGCTTGGCAACCAGTTGGTGGCGATGTCGACCGTGTTGACGTTGATCGACTGCATGCTGGTGACGGCGAGCACGCCGAGCCCGCACATGGTGACGAGCATGAAGGCGATGACCGAAATGATCTTCGTACGAATGGACATTGTTGACACGGAGGACCCCAGCTGACTGCGTGGTTCGGCCGCGTTCTGCCAGCGCCAGAGACGGCCCGAACATCCAGGTCTGCGCTGCGCTGCGCGGTCGAGGTCAGAGGATCAGAGGGCTCCGAAAATTCCGAACCCGCATGTCGTCTCTGACGACCTCATTGGGCGCGAAACAGGCTTATCGGAGGTTAATGCTTGGAACCGTAAGATTACTGACAATGCGCGTAAAATGATGGCCCTCAGGGACGGCGCGGTGCTCCTGAACCGGCGCCCGAGGCACCGGATCTCCCGATACCGTTGACGGATCGTGTGGAAGCAAAACCACGAACTGCGTTCGGCAACATCACAAACGCCGTCTGAGCGCGAGAAGTGTGACGGACGGAGAACACGCCCTCAGCGGACTGGCGCCACGGCGCACCGGACCTCGAATCCGATGGCCAGCGGCGCAATCACCCGGACAGTTGGAACTCAGCCGACCGCTTCGGACATCAGGCGGATCCGGAACACTGGCTGCTTGGCTTCGTCGAGCAGCTCCATCTGCCACTCGGCCCCCTGCTGCAACGACTTCGAGATGCCACCGATCAGGTCGGAGCAGACAGCCGTCAGCTCGTTCCAGGCGGTTTCCCGGTTGGCGAATTCATAAGGCTGATCAGCAGCGCCAGAATAGCGGCCCTGGCTGATTCGGAAGAAATAAAGCGACATAACGACCCTTTCTCGTGGGCCACCCCCCTGGTTGCAAACTGCACACGAGTCACTACCGAGGCATGAATTTAAGATTCCGTACGACTACGGCGCAATGACCACTAACGTGCGGTCAGCTTAAAATATTGCTCTATGTTAATAGGGGACTGGTTTTTCAATAATCGGTGAACTAACAACTAATCGGTCGAGCGACGCAGCTCCGGCGCCGCATCCGACTTCGCGTTATCGGATCTGGTAATTTCGGTCTTCGCGTTTTCGGCCTTGGCGTTTTCGGCCTTGGCGGCCTTCGCAGGATCCGCCTTCAGGGGTTCTACCTTGCTGCGCTCCACCCGCGGGGTCTCGACCCGCGCCGCCACTTCGGTGTGCAAGCCGTCGGCAGCGGGAACAGCAGCGCGCGCGGCGCGCGGCCGCGCCACGGCGCGCGCCATCAGCATGGTGGCTCCGCCCTGATGCTGGAAGTCGCAATAGGCGAAGGCGCCGAGCCCGGAGACCGAGCCGCGGAAGCTGCGGTCGTCCTTCTTGTCGAGGTTGAAGCACGGCTCGAACGGCATGCCCTTGATGGCAGCGCAAACGTTCTGGCCGCGAATCTGCAGGGTGTTGCCGGGCAGGCGGATATGACGCACCGGGCCAGAGCCGGAGAACTGCACCGCGCCCGCCGCGCCCATGTCGTCGAGGATGCGGCCCGCGCCACGGGTGCCGTCGACGCAGGTGAAGGCGAACACCTTTCCGGCGACGAATTTGCGGGCCTCGTCGGCTGTCATCGAACCCGCAACCGCAGGAGCAATCACGGCACCGGCAGTCACGGTCCCCAGCAATATACGCGCGAGCATGCATCAAACTCCCACTTAACCCAACGCAGCGGGTAAGGCGGTATCTTTACCCCATGCTTACCATACCAACCATGGCAACAATGGAGCAGCATGGTTTGAAAAGTCTGAACATCCTCAGGATATTCTTACCACCGTACGGCCGCGGACCTGGCCCGCGAGAATCTGCAGCCCCAGCGACGCCACTTGGTCCAAGGAAATTTCGTGAGTGATTTCAGCTAGTTTTGCGCGATCCAAATCAGTGGCGAGGCGCTGCCAGGCCGCCTTGCGCGCCGGCAGCGGGCACATCACCGAATCGATGCCGAGGAGGCATACGCCGCGCAAAATGAACGGCGCCACCGACGATGGCAAATCCATGCCGGCAGCGAGGCCACAGGCGGCGATGGCACCGCCATATTGGGTCATCGCCAGCAGGTTGGCGAGCGTATGCGAGCCGACGCTGTCGATGCCGCCCGCCCAGCGCTCCTTCGCCAGCGGCTTGGCCGGCCCGGACAGCTCGTTGCGGTCGATGATTTCGGCGGCACCGAGCGACTTGAGATAGTCGGCTTCGGCCAGGCGGCCGGTCGAGGCGATCACGTGGTAGCCGAGCTTGGCGAGCACCGCCGTCGCCACCGAGCCGACGCCGCCGGCCGCGCCCGTCACCACCACCGCCCCGCTGGCCGGCGTCAGCCCGTGCTTCTCCAGGGCCAGCACGGCCAGCATCGCCGTGAAGCCGGCGGTGCCGATGGCCATGGCATCCCGGGCCGACAGGCCCTGTGGCAGGCCGACGAGCCAATCGCCCTTGACCCGCGCCTTCTCGGCATAGGCGCCGAGATGGGTCTCGCCCATGCCCCAGCCGGTACAGATCACGGCATCGCCCGGCTTCCAGGCGGGATGGCTGGACTGCTCGACCGTGCCGGCAAAATCGATCCCCGCGATCATCGGGAAGCGCCGGACCACCGGCGCCTTGCCGGTCAGCGCCAGCCCGTCCTTGTAGTTCAGCGCCGACCACTCGACCTTGACCGTGACGTCGCCGTCCATCAGCTCGGCTTCATCGAACTGCGTCAGCGTCGCGGTCGTTCCCTTGTCCGCCTTGTCGATCCGGATCGCCTTGAACGTTCCCACAGCGGCACTCCCTGCGCTTTCTTTGTCTCACGCCATGTTTAGCCGATCGGGTCGGCCGCGCAACTCAGGTCGCGGGAACGGCACGCGCGACCGGCTTCTCGACGATCGGCAGGTTGATCAGCGCCGACAGCACGCCGAACAGGATCGAGAGCCACCAGATCGGCGTATAGGAACCGTAGCGCTCGAACACGATGCCGCCGAGCCAGACGCCGAGGAAGCCGCCGACCTGGTGGCTGACGAAGGCGAAGCCGTAGAGCGTGGCGAGCCAGCGGGTGCCGAACATGATCGCGACCAGCGACGAGGTCGGCGGCACCGTGGAGAGCCAGGCGAGCCCGGAGACCGCGCCGAAGGCGATCGCGGAGGCCGCCGTGACCGGGAACGAGATGAAGGCGAGCGTCGCCAGCGCACGGGTGAAATAGATGAAGGACAGGATGTAGCGCTTCGGCAGCCGGCTCTGCAGCCAGCCGACACTGAGCGAGCCGATGATGTTGAACAGGCCGATCGCCGCGATCACCCAGCCGCCAACCTGCGCCGACAGGCCACGATCGACCAGGAACGCCGGCAGGTGCACGGTGATGAAGGCGAGCTGGAAGCCGCAGGTGAAGAAGCCGAGCACCAGCAGCACGTAGGAGCGGTGGCCGAACGCCTCCATCAGCGCGGTCGTGAACGACTGCTGCTCGGCCTCCGACGGCTTGGCCTCGGCCGCCGGCGGCGTCGCCACGGCGAGCGACAGCGGCACGATGAACAGCATCAGCGTTGCGAACACCATCAGCGCGCTCTGCCAGCCGAACTGGTCGATCAGCGCGACGCCGAAGGGAGCGAACAGGAACTGGCCGAGCGAGCCGGCCGCCGTGCCGGCGCCGAGCGCGATGCCGCGGCGCTCCGGCGGCAGCAGCTTGCTGAACGCCGACAGGATGAGATTGAACGAGCAGCCTGACAGGCCGAAGCCGACCAGCACGCCGGCGCCGATGTTCAGCGACAGAGGCGAGCTGGAATAGCGCATCATCAGCAGGCCGCCGGCATAGAGCAGCGCGCCGACACAGATCACGCGCATCACGCCGAAACGATCGGCGATCGCGCCGGCGAGCGGCTGACCGAGCCCCCACAACAGGTTCTGCACCGCCACCGCAAGCGCGAACACGTCGCGTCCCCAGGCGAATTCACGGCTCATCGGCTGCACGAAGAAGCCGAGGCTGGAGCGCGGACCGAAGCTCAGCAGCGCAATCGCGCAGCCGCACACGATGATGACGACCGGCGTCCGCCAGCTCTGGCTGCGGGAGGCCGTGCCGAGATCGCCTGCCTGTACCGACATCCGTGTCCTCCCCTGCTGCGGTCGCTGTCCGCCGCGCCCTTCCGATTAATGCATCTGCATTGAACTCCCAAGCTCAAAAGCGGAACCCAGCCATGAAAAATTTCGATGCGGCGGCCAGCCATGAGCACGTGTCATCCGAAGCGAGTTCCCGCGGCGGAACTCGCTCATGCGTCCTTGTCCCGGCGCGAAACGTCCTGATGCGCGAGTCGCAAACGACGATTCATCCTGTGCGAGAGTGACCTTCAGAACAGCCGCTATTTGTCGCCAAACACCGATAAACAGCGAAGGAAGTCTCTGAAGAAGAACTAACAGGTACCGCGGTACACATGCGCACGGAATGTGGAATTTGGACATCACATGGACCACGATCAGATCGAGACATCCGGCCGCGTCGTGATCGTTGGTGCCGGAGTTGCCGGACTGTTCTGCGCGCTGAAGCTCGCACCGCAGCCGGTCACGCTGATCTCCGCGACCGCATTGGGTGAGGCCTCGTTCGGCGCGACGATGCAGGCCGACATCGCGGCAGCGGTTTCATCCGGCGACAGCCCCGATAGCCATGCCGCCGACATGATCGCTGCCGGTGGCGGCCTGGTCGACGCGACGGCTGCGCTGGCGCTCGCGCGCGACGCTTCGGCTGCAATCGAGGACCTGGTCCGCCTCGGCGTGGCTTTCGATCGTGATCACAGCGGCAGGCTGGCGACGTCTCGTGCGGCTGCGCACACCGCGCGACGGATTCTCAGCGTTCGCGGAGACTTCACCGGACAGGCGATCATCACCGCGCTGTCTCAAGCCGTGCGCGCAACGCCCTCGATCCGCATCATCGAGGGCCATGTCGCCGACGCGCTGCTGACGGAAGACGGCGCGGTGCGTGGCCTGCAACTGCGGCCGACCGACGACGATGCGGCCGCGCCGGTGCTGATCGCGGCGCCGGCAATCGTGCTGGCCACCGGCGGCATCGGCCGTCTGTTCGCCACGACCACCAATCCGCCGCACGCCACCGGCATCGGCCTCGCCATCGCTGCGCGCGCCGGCGCGGTCATTGCCGATCCGGAGTTCGTTCAGTTTCATCCGACCGCGATGATGACCGGTCACGATCCGGCGCCGGTTGTGAGCGAGAGCCTGCGCGGCGCCGGCGCCATCCTGGTCAACCGGCGCGGCCAGCGCTTCATGCTGCCGCGCCATCCGCTGGTCGATCTTGCCCCGCGCGACACGGTGGCGCGCGGCGTGATGGCCGAGATCATCGCCGGACGCGGCGCCTTTCTCGACGCACGCGACGTGCTCGATGACGACGTCGCCGAACGCTATCCGATGCTGCACCGGGCCTGTACCGCCGCGGGGCTCGATCCCACCCGGCAGCCGATTCCGGTGGCGCCGGCGGCGCATTTCCACATGGGCGGGATCGCGGTCGACGCGCAGGGCCGCAGCTCGATCGAGGGGCTTTGGGCGGCGGGTGAAGTCGCCGCGACGGCAACGGACGGCGCCAACCACATCGCCGGCAACGCGCTGCTCGCCGCGCTGGTGTTCGCCCAGCGGATCGCCGAGGATATCTCCGGCCGGACGTTCACCGCGCCCTCCACGCTACAGGACATTGCGTTCGCCGATCCGGCCGGCCCCTGTGCCGGCGCTGCGGCGAGCTCGCTGCGCGAGACGATGACGGCGCAGCTCGGCGTCATTCGCGACGAGGAGCGGCTGGCGGAGGCCATCGCCGCGATTGCCAGGATGGAGCGCGACGCCGGCAGCCCGAGGCTGCGCAACATGGCGAGCGCCGCGCTGCTGATCGCCACCGCGGCCTGGAGCCGGCGCGAGAGCCGCGGCGCGCATTGCCGCGCCGATTGCCCGGCCGAGAATCCGAGCTTCGCGCAGCGGACGATGACCACACTGGCCGCTGCCCGCGAGATCGCCGACGAGCTCGCGGCACGGCCGACGGCGCGGCAGTCGCGGCCGTTGAGCGCGTAGCAAGAGCTGATCCGACTGCGTCACGACGGAGCTCGGCAGTCGCGTTTTCACCGTCATTCGTGATCACCGTCATTCCGGGTTCAGGGCCTGCGGCCTTGTCCCGGAATGACGGTGCTCATGACGAAGCAGCCATCGTCGCCCAATACAGATATCACGACTCGTTGTTATTTGCTGCCTCGCCGGTATTTGGGAGCAGGCACGATGTAATTAGTGCGTGCCGTGTCGGCCGCGTGCATCCATTGATCCGCGGGCGCTGGACGAACAAATCGGCCGTACCGTTGCGCTGGTGCTCGTAGTCATCACGCGCACGATCTGAGCGGCCCTCGCCAATGAGTTGGACGAGGCCTTTCGTCGAAGCAGATCACCGGCTGACGCTGATGCGAATCGCCGCACGGATCGAGCACATCCTCTACGCGCGCGACTAATTCGCATCGATCTGTGGGGATACGCCACATGCTCCTGCGCCATGGCTTCAGATCGTTCTCGGCCAGACGCCGCCGCATTATCTCGTGCGCCCCGGCGCCGACGGCATTTACCAGCACCAACTAAATGGCTGGACAGGTTCGCCATGATTTCGGCAAAAGAACCGCAGAACCTGTACAAATAAGAAAAAGAGATGGTCGAAATTTAGCGGTGCTCAAGTAGTAGCGCGCGTTTTGTCCGTCCTGCTGACGAGGAAATGGGAATTCACGGCTGCCAGATCGCCGATTCACCGCTTGGCATGGCCATAGATTCGGTCATCGGTCTCGCCGCCGGTTTGGAAGCCGAGTCGCCGAGCAGAAAGGCGCCAAACGGTCCAGGGAGTGTTGCGGGGCGACGCGATGGCGCGTGTCCGCAGGAGTAGTTGAGGATGAGTTCCTTATTGCGGAGTAGCGGATCGCGGATCACCGTGGGTGATGCGCAGAGCGAACGTTGGCGCCCGGCAAAGCCTGCCGCTTTGTCCAACAGCCTCGCGCATGCGACGTCTGCGCCTGATGAGGATGCGGCCACCGATCTCTCCCGGCCGTGGTGGCAAACCGCTTCAGCGGTTGACGATGCGCCGATGCCAATGGCGCCAGCAGAAGCGGACCGATCCTGGCAGATCCCTTCACTCGATCCCGTCGTGATGCCTCCACCTCCGCCCGAACGGCTCGAATTCGATTCTGTTTTCCGGTTCGGTGCCGCAGTGGCCGCGCTTGCGTGCCTCGCGTTCTTTGCGGTGCGCATCATGCAGGCTCCGAACATTGAAACAGTTACGAAGTCTGAAGCGACCGCTTCATCGTCTCCCCGAAACTTCGGGACAGCGGGGAAATCGAAATCCGATGACGGCCAAGCATCGCTGGACGCCGCGGCGCACACGATCGGACGGGCCGATTCGATCGTGGCGTCGGTCCCGATCGTCAAGCCGGCTCCGGGCGGAGGCGAGACCCCGCAGTCAATTCCGCCGAAAGCATCTCGGACCATCGCGACCAGGAGCCCTGCACCGGCGGCCGCGTCTGCGCTGACCAAGAACGAGATCAGCGAAATGCTGAAGCGCGGACGCGATCTCATCGGCGCGGGCGACGTTGCGAGTGCCCGCCTGATCCTGGCGCATGTCGCGGAAGCGGACGCCGAAGCATCACTGACGCTGGCCGGCACCTATGACCCCGCGATCTTGTCCAACCTGAAAGCCGTTGGCGTCGCGCCCGATCCGGCCAAGGCCCGCGCCTGGTACGCGAGAGCCGCCGAACTCGGGTCACTCGAGGCTCGACGGCGGCTCGAGTGACCCGAGCTTCGAAACCGGGTGATCCAGCGCGGTCTCACGCCGGTCGCTGCGCAGGAATTGCGGCGGGGCGCGGACCGCCGGATCCTGGTCGATGGTGTCGTGCGGGCGACGCGCGTCCCCGCAAAGTGTTGTGTTGCGTGATGAGGTCCATGATGGGAATGTTTGATCGTCTGTTGCAACCGGCCTTGTCGTCGGCGCCCCGTGGTCCTCGGCTGCTTGGCGCGCCGGGTTCTCCGACCGTGGCGTTGCTCCTCGTGCTTGCCGCCGTGCCAGGCCTGGCGCATGCTGCCGAGGGCGAGATCCGGATCGGCAATACGACGCCCTACAGCGGGCCGGCGGCCGCCTACGGCAGCGTGAGCAAGGTCATCTCCGCCTATTTCCAGAAGGTGAATGACGAGGGCGGGATCAGGGGCCGCAAGATCACCTACATCTCCTATGACGACGGCTATAATCCGCAGAAGACGGTGGAGCTGACACGACGGCTGGTGGAGGAAGACAAGGTCGACGTCATCTTTGCGAGCGTTGGAACAGCGACCAGCGCGGCGGTGCGGCCTTATCTCAACGCGAACAAGATACCGCAATTGTTCGTCGGCTCCGGCGCCTCGATCTGGGATCAGCCTCGCGACTATCCTTGGACCATGGGAGCGCAACCCAGCTACCAGATTGAAGCTCATATTCACGCGCAATATCTGCTCGAGCAACATGCCGGTGGCACGCGCATCGGTGTGCTTTATCAAGACGACGAGTTCGGCAAGGACTATCTGAAGGGTTTGAAGGACGGGCTCGGCGGCAAGCTGCCGATCGTCGCGGAAGCGGCTTACGCGGTCACCGATGCCGACATCAATCAGCAGATCGCGAAGCTGAAGACCGCCGGAGCCAACATCCTGGTCGACGTCAGCACCCCGAAATTCACGGTGCTCGCGATCCGCCGCCTCGCCGAGCTCGGCTGGAGACCCGAGCACATCATCCCCACGGTTTCGGATTCGGTTGCCACCGTGCTGCAGCCTGCAGGCCTGCAGAACGCGGAAGGACTGCTTTCCGCCACCATCCTGTACGAGGGCGGTGTGCAGGGCGGCGATCCCGGCTTCGCCGAGTGGTCCGCGTTCATGGATCGCTACGCGCCTGCAATCAGCAAGAACAACAGCTTGGGAATCGTGGGCTACGCGCTTGCCAACCTGATGGTTGCGGTCCTGCGCAATTGCGGCGACGACTTCTCTCGCGACAACATCATGAGGCAGGCGCGTTCCTTGAAGGGGACGCCAATTCCCATGTTGATTCCCGGGATCGTCGCCAATACCAGCGCCAGCGACCACGCGCCGATCGAGCAGATGCAGATGAAGCGTTTCGTCGATGGCCATTGGGAACGGTTCGGGCCGGTGCGCAGCGGAATCGACCCGGGTGCGGTCAGCGATTCCTTCAAGGCGATCTTCCGCTATGCGTCGGCCAAGCGGGACCTCGCGAGCCAGCTCAACGCCAATACAGTGAGCCTGATGACGGGCTCGTATGGCAGCACCTATTCCCAGATGGGCGCCGACGTCGCCTCGGTCCTCAATGACGGCATCAACCTGCGGGTCATGCCGGTCCTCGGCAGCGGCTCGGTTCAGGCGGTGGCCGACATCCTCATGCTCAAGGGCGTCGACGTGGGAATCGTGCGCAAGGACACGCTGTCCTATCTCGAACGCAAGGACTTCGCGAGCAACATCCGCAATCAGCTCGTCTACGTCACCAAGATGTTCAACGAGGAAATGCATGTTCTGGCACCGCGATCGATCCGCACCATGCGGGAGCTCGACGGCAAGACCGTTGCGGTCGACCTGCCGGACGGCAGCACCTTCGTGACCGCGATCAACGTGTTCGAGCGGCTCGAGATCAAGCCGCATCTGCTCTATATCGAGCCACGCATCGCGCTCGAAATGTTGCGCAAGGGGGAGATCGACGCGATGATTGCGGTCGACGGCAAGCCGGTGCCCTGGCTCAGCCAGATCACGGATGCCAATCTGCATCTCGTCCCGGTCGGCTACGACAAGACCTTGCGCGAGGATTACCTTCCATCCAAGCTCACCGCGGACGACTACCCCAACCTGATCTCCAATTCCGAGTCGGTGGAAACGATCGCAGCAGAGGCAATCCTGGCGTCGTATAATTGGCAGCCGGGAAGCGACCGCGATCGCCGGCTGTCGCTGCTGGTCGAGTCGCTGTTCTCGCGCATGTCGCAGCTGCAGCGGCCTCCCTTCCATCCGAAATGGCAGGAGATGGCGCCGCGCGCGCCGGTCGCCGGCTGGACCAGGTTCCGGGCCGCGCAGGAATGGCTCGATGGGACGACACGGATTCCGGCGGCCACTACGGCCACCGTTAAACCGTCGAAGCCGGTCGCGGCCGCCGCACCGTCCCCGCGCATTCCTGTCACGGCAAAGCCGGCGGCCGCAACGCCGCCGGACCAGGCGCGCCAGACCGAGTTGTATCGCCGCTTTCTCGAGTGGAATGCGACGCGTCGCTAGATGATTAGCGCCGCGTCCAGTTCGGATTGCTCTCGGCCTCGCTCTTGGCGGCCTCGGTGAGCTCGGCCGAAATGGCCGCGGTCTGCTGCGGCGTGCCCCAGCTCGGCGCGTCGCTGCCGTCGCCCCATTTCTTCGGCCGGTAGAAGGTGTGAACGCCGAACTTGTACATGCGCTTCATCTCGGCGACCCAGGACGGCCGCACCCAATAGGCATGATAGTGGGTCGACTTGCCCACCTCCGGCAGCCAGATCAGCCCGTCCAGCATGGCCTTCGCGATCTTCTTGGCGCGATCCCACATCTCGGGCTCGCGGATCACATCCGGATTGTTGTCGCAGGCGAAGGTGAACTGGCAGGCGAAGTGGCGGTATTTGTTCTGGTAGACGACGCCGCACACCGTCGTCGGATAATAGCCGGAGAACGCCCGGTTCAGCACGACCTGCGCCACGGCCATCTGGCCGCGCACCGCCTCGCCGCGGGATTCGAAATAGATCGCTTCGGCAAGGCACTTCTCGGACTTGAAGCGCGCCTTCTCGTCCGTGAGGCTCAACCGTTCGGCCGGAGTCCTGTCGCGCTGATTGTCGGTGTTGACCTCGCCTTTCGGCGCGATGCTCTCGCCGGCCTTGGCGGCATCGTCGGCCGGATGTGACAGCACCGCCATCGGCTTGAGGTCCGGATCCGGCATCACGATCAGCGGCGCCTCGCCCGGCAGCCATGTCTCCATGGTTCCGGCGGCAACGCCCAACGACGACGTGCCGAAATAGAGATTGGACGTCTTGATGTTGAGGCCGTCATAGCTGACGGCGCCATCTGCCAGAATTTGGTCGGCTGCAGGCTTCAGCTCGCCCGATGGCTGGATCTCGGACTTCGCCGCGTCGTACTGCACGAGCGGCGGCGCGCTCAGCGCCTCCTGCAATTCGGGATCGAGTGCAGAACGCTGCGGGAGTGGCGCCTGCGCCGGCGCTTCCGTCGTCTTGGCGCCGAACACCGAGGAATTCGAATCCGGTTGCGTCGATGGCGTGGGTGCGGGCTCGGAGGGCGCAGGCTCGACGGGCGCGGCCGATTCGGTCGGCTGCGCCGACGGCGTCGGGGGGCGCACGACGAGACGATCGCCCTTCAGCGTGCGATCGACCTTGGGGAAGTCGGAGGCCTGATAGCGTGGCGGAACCTGCAGCGCCGGATTGCGCGGCGTCGATCCGGTGATGTCGAGATCGCGCCCATCGAGGCTTGCGAGGCGGATGCTCACCGCCTGCGGCGCCGAGGTTCCGATCGGACGACCGAAACTATAGGTGGCGAGCTGAATGGAGGCCGCAGCCGAGAACACACGCTTCTGCCAGCGTTCGGCGACGCCCGGCTGGCGGGCGAGCAGAGAAGCGATGTCTTGATACCCGGTCTCTGTCGGCATCAGAGCGAAGACGCAGAGACCGAGTCCGAAGGACGCAAATCGCGCGCCCTTCGGATCGGGACGCAGAACTAACATCGATACGCTCAACGCAACGCTTACTGGATCGACCGAACAACAGTGCTTCCGTGCAATTCGATCTTCTCTCTTCGTATCGGGTTTAGGTTGCCGAGGAGTTAATCCGCGTTGCAATTGTGAAACAGGCAAGCGGGGAAGTTGCAGAGCGCCGAGCGATCGAGATGCTTGGTAAACAGCGCACCGACGAGAACGGGTGAACATTCAGTCAACAGATGCGGTGAATGAAAATCATCTGCACATCATGAGGCGGAGTGTTCCATCGGCCTGTGACGTTCGCTCTCTCCACTCGTCATTCCGGAGCGCCCCCGGAATGACGGCGGTGGTGGAGAAGAAGTGCACCTTGCGTCACGTGCGCGCCGCATCGCGACGAACCCTCACCAATGAAAAAGGCCGGCAACATGTGCCGGCCTTCATCAGGATTAGATCGATCGCAGCAGGATCAGGCCTGGCTCGCGATCTCCTTGCCGAGCGCGGATTGCGCGGCGGCGAGGCGCGCGATCGGCACGCGGTAGGGCGAGCACGACACGTAGTTCATGCCGACCTTGTGGCAGAACGCGACCGAGGCGGGATCGCCGCCATGCTCGCCGCAGATGCCGACCTTGAGGTTGGGTCGCGTGGCGCGGCCGCGCTCGACGCCGATCTTGACCAGTTCGCCGACGCCCTCGCGGTCGATCGAGATGAACGGATCGATCTCGAGAATGCCCTTGGCGACGTAGGCGCCGAGGAAGCTGCCGGCGTCGTCGCGGCTGATGCCGTAGGTCGTCTGCGTCAGGTCGTTGGTGCCGAACGAGAAGAACTCGGCGGCCTCCGCGATCTGGCCGGCCATCAGCGCAGCGCGCGGCAGCTCGATCATGGTGCCGACCTGGTACTCCAGCTTGGCGCCGGTCTCGCGGATCACGGCCTGCGCCATCGCGTCGATGCGCGCCTTGACCAGGTCGAACTCCGCCTTGGTGGCGATCAGCGGCACCATGACCTCGAGGCCGACGGCCTCGCCGGTGCGCTTCTCGGCCTCGACCGCCGCCTCGAAGATCGCGCGCGCCTGCATCTCGGCGATCTCCGGATAGGCGATGGCGAGACGACAGCCGCGGAAGCCGAGCATCGGGTTGAACTCCGACAGCTCGCGGGCGCGGTCGGCCAGGCGCCGCGGATCGGTGTTCATCGCGCGGGCGACTTCCTCGACCTCGGCCTGGGTGTGCGGCAGGAACTCGTGCAGCGGCGGATCGAGCAGGCGGATCGTGACCGGCAGGCCCTTCATGATCTCGAACAGCTCGACGAAGTCGGCGCGCTGCATCGGCAGCAGCTTGGCGAGCGCGGCGCGACGCTCCTGCTCATCCTCGGAGAGAATCATCTCGCGCACCGTGCGGATGCGCGTCTCCTCGAAGAACATGTGCTCGGTGCGGCACAGGCCGATGCCCTCGGCGCCGAACTTGATCGCGGTGCGCGCATCCTCCGGCGTGTCGGCATTGACGCGCACGCCGGTCTCACGCACGGCATCCGCCCAGCCCATCAGGGTGCCGAACTCGCCGGACAGCTCCGGCTCGATCATCGGCATGCGGCCGGCCAGCACCTGGCCAACGGAGCCGTCGATGGTGATGACGTCGCCGGTCTTGAAGGTGCGGGAGCCGATGCTCATCGTGCCGCGGCCGTAATCGACGCGGATGGTGCCGCAGCCGGACACGCAGGGCTTGCCCATGCCGCGCGCGACGACGGCGGCGTGCGAGGTCATGCCGCCGCGGGTGGTGAGGATGCCCTCGGCGGCGTGCATGCCGTGGATGTCCTCCGGCGAGGTCTCGATGCGGACCAGGATCACCTTGCGACCGTCGGCCTGCAGCTTGGTGGCCTCGTCCGAGGAGAACACGATCTCGCCGGATGCCGCGCCCGGCGAGGCCGGCAGGCCGGTGGCGACCACGTCGCGCTTGGCGGAGGGATCGATGGTCGGATGCAGGAGCTGATCGAGCGAGGCCGGATCGACGCGGAGCACGGCGTCACTCTGCGAGATCAGGCCCTCATTTGCGAGCTCGACCGCGATGCGCAGCGCCGCCTTGGCGGTGCGCTTGCCGCTGCGGGTCTGCAGCATCCACAGCTTGCCGCGCTCGACCGTGAACTCCATGTCCTGCATGTCACGGTAGTGCTTCTCGAGCAGCGTGTAGATGCGGGTCAGCTCGTGGAAGGCGTCGGGCATCGCGACTTCCATCGACGGCCTGTCCGAGCCGGACTCCCGACGCGCGTCCTCGGTGATGTCCTGCGGGGTGCGGATGCCGGCGACGACGTCCTCGCCCTGCGCGTTGATCAGGAACTCGCCGTAGAGCTTGCTCTCGCCGGTCGAGGGATTGCGCGTGAAGGCGACGCCGGTGGCCGAGGTGTCGCCCATGTTGCCGAACACCATGGCCTGGACGTTGACGGCGGTGCCCCAGGATTCCGGAATGTCATGCAGCTTGCGATAGGTCACCGCGCGCGTGTTCATCCAGGATGAGAAGACGGCGCCGATCGCGCCCCACAACTGGTCGTGCGGGTCCTGCGGGAAGTCCTTGCCGGTCTCGTGCGCGACCGCGTCCTTGTACTTGCCGACCAGCATCTCCCAGTCCTCGGAGCTCAGGTCGGTGTCGAGCTGATAGCCCTGGGTGTCCTTGAAGCTGTCGAGGATGTCCTCGAAATGATGGTGCTCGAAGCCGAGCACGACATCCGAATACATCGTGATGAAGCGGCGATAGCTGTCGAAGGCGAAGCGGCGATCGCCGGACAGCTGTGCCAGCGCTTCCACCGTCTGGTCGTTGAGACCGAGATTGAGCACGGTGTCCATCATGCCCGGCATCGAGGCGCGGGCGCCGGAGCGCACCGAGACCAGCAGCGGGTTCTCCGGATCGCCGAACTTCTTGCCGGTCAATTTGCCGATGTAGTCGAGCGCCTTGTCGACCTGCGACTGCAGCTCTTTCGGATAGGTCTTGTCGTTGGCGTAGAAGTAGGTGCAGACCGAGGTCGGAATGGTGAAGCCCGGAGGCACCGGCAGGCCGAGATTGGCCATCTCGGCCAGATTGGCGCCCTTGCCGCCGAGCAGGTCGCGCAGGCCGGCTTTGCCTTCGGCCTTGCCGTCACCGAAGGTGTAGACCCACTTGTTCGGCTTGATCGCGGTGACCGCGCTCTTGGCCGGGGCCTTCGCAGCCGACGCCTTCACAGCCTTGGCGACCGGCTTGGCAGCCGTCTTGGCCGGCTTCTTCGGAGCGGTTTTCACTGGCGCTTTCGGTGCCGACCTGGGCGCGACCTTGGCCGGGGCCTTGGCGACGGGCTTCGACGCCGTCTTGAGCGCCTTGCGCGGTGGAGCGAGTGCTGCGGTCTTGGCCTTGCCCGGCTTGGAAGGCTTTGATTTCGCTGTAACTTTCTTAGACTTCGCTACCGCTTTGGCCATGAGGTGCTTCGATCCGCAAATGGGAGGAGAAATCGCGCGCCTTACACCACTTTGGGCGCCGCGGCGCAAGCTCGGGGGTTCCCGACCTTGGGACTAGAACCTGGGGACTAGAAGTGGAGCCACTTCAGCAGGCCCATGCCGATCAGGCCGTTCAGGATGAGGAAGATCGCGACGATCAGGTTCAGCAGGCGCGGCATGATCAGGATCAGGACGCCGGCGATCACGGACATGATCGGCGAGATATGGGCAACGGTCAGGGTCATCGACAAGCTCTGAATGATTGAAGGACGAGGCTGGGGCGATTCGATTTGGCCGGACTTTATCCTGGCCCATCGTGGCGGAATAGGAGACGCACGGCACGAGTTCCGGTTCCCCCACCGCTGAATCTGCCGCAAAAATGCCGCCGGTTCCACGTGGCCCCGCGCGGAACGATGACCTGTTGCCGGCATTGGGAAGCAGGTGCCGGCACGCGCCGGTCTCTCTCAGCGATCAACAGCTCAGGAGTCCCGTCCCATGCGAACCCATCTCACCCTTGCTGCCCTCGTGGCCGCACTCGTGATACCGGCGGCCGCACAGGCGCAATCCTACACGACGGGCGTCGGGCGCAGCGTCGTGGTCGAGGAGGACGCTCCAGTCATCACGGTCGAGCGACGGCCGGAGTTTCGCGAATATGTCGTGCGCGAGCGTGTTCCCAACTATGTGATCCCCGATCGCGTCGTTGTTGGCACCGTGCTGCCAGAGTCCGGTGTTACATATTACGACGTTCCGCAGCGCTTCGGTGCGACACCTTATCGCTACACCGTGGTCAACGGCGAAACTGTCCTAGTCGAACCGCGATCGCGGCGGATCATTCAGGTCGTTGAATAGTTATAGAGCTGCATTTGGTCGCCAACGCCCCCGCAAGCGGCCAGATGTAAAAGGCCCTGCCCGGTTCCCCCCGCCGGGTAGGGCTAATTTTTATTGGCGCGTAACTTGTAGGATGGGCAAAGCGGCCGCCGAAGGCGGCAGCGTGCCCACCATTCGGCAGCAACTCCGCTGCGAGACGGTGGGCACGGCGCCATTGCGATCGGGGGACGTGGGGATAGCACGGCAGCGCCTTTGCCCACCCTACGTTGCTATAGGGCGATCAGCCCTCGATCTTTGAGAAGTCGGCCACCGTACGCGTCGCGCTGCGGATTTCGTTCAACAGCTTGAGCCGGTTCTCGCGGATATCAGCGTCGTCGTCGTTGACCTTCACCTTGTCGAAGAAGGCATCGACCGCCGGCCGCAGCTTCGCCATCGCGTGCATCGCGGCGGCAAAGTCCTCCTTGGCGACGGCAGCGCCGGCGTCCGCCGCGACCTCGCCGATCGCCTTCGCCAGCGCCTTCTCCTCGTCGAGCTTGTAGAGTGCAGCGTCCGGCGCGCCATCGAACTTGCGCTTGTCCTTCTTCTCCTCGATCGCGAGGATGTTGCTGGCGCGCTTGGTGCCCGCGAGCAGGTTCTTGCCGTCGTCGGTCTCGAGGAATTTGCCGAGCGCCTCGACGCGGCGCACGACCATCAAGAGATCATCCTGGCCGCCGAGCGCGAACACCGCGTCGACGAGATCATGCCGCGCGCCCTGCTCGCGCAGTTGCACCTTGAGGCGGTCGGCGAAGAAGGAGAGCAAACCATGTGAGCGATCAAGTAGCACAGGGAAAAAGCCCGGATTCTCGATCGCAAGCTTGCGAGTCCATTCCGAAAAAAACGTTTCTCCCTTCGAGAGATCAGAGCCTTTAGTCCAGTCGTCAACAAGTCGGCCAATGACGTCGCCAGGAATCCTGCCATCGTTGGAATACAGGCTTTGATACACGTCTCTCACCAGTTGTCCCATCCACGATAGGAGCCGATCAGACAATTTGATGCGAATTTCATTTTCCAGAATTATCCTGATCACACCCAACGCCGCGCGGCGCAACGCATACGGGTCCTTCGAGCCCGTCGGCTTTTCGTCGATAGCCCAAAAGCCGACCAGCGTGTCGAGCTTGTCGGCAAGCGCCACGGCGACACTCACCGGATCCGTCGGCACGCGATCACCCGGCCCCTGCGGCTTGTAGTGCTCCTCGCAGGCGGCGGCGACGGACGCATCCTCGCCCTGGGCTAGCGCGTAGTACTTGCCCATCAGGCCCTGCACTTCCGGAAACTCGCCGACCACTTCGGTCAACAGGTCGGCCTTGGCGAGCTTCGCGGCGCGCGCGGTCTTCGCCGCATCCGCGCCGACCAGCGGCGCGATCTCGGCAGCAAGCGTCTCGATGCGGGCGATGCGCGCCGCCTGGGTGCCGAGCTTCTCGTGGAACACGATCTGCTCGAACTTCGGCAGCCGGTCCTCGAGCTTCGTCTTCAGGTCCGTCTCGTAGAAGAACTTCGCGTCCGACAGCCGGGCGCGGATGACGCGCTCGTTGCCGGCGATGATGGTCTTGCCGCCGTCGGTCGCCTCGATGTTCGCGGTCAGGATGAACTTTGGCGCCAGCCCGCCGGTCTTGGGATCGCGCACCACGAAGCATTTCTGGTTGTTGCGGATGGTGGCGCGGATCACCTCGCCGGGGACCTTCAGATACTCCGGATCGAACGAGCCCATCAGCACCACCGGCCATTCGACCAGGCCCGCGACTTCGTCGAGCAGCACGGGGTCCTCGACCAGCTCGAACCCTTGCGCAAACGCAAGCTGCTTGGCGTCGGTGACGATGGTGTCCTTGCGGCGGTCAGGATCGAGCACGACCTTGGCGTCGAGCAGCTTGGCCTCATAGTCCTCGAAACGCCTCACCGAGATTGGCGCGGGCGCCATGAAGCGATGGCCGTAGGTGGTCTGTCCCGCCTCGATGCCGTCGACGGCGAAGCCGATGACGTCCGGCTCCTCGGTCTCAAGGCCGAACGTGGCGGTGATCGTATGCAGCGGCCGCACCCAGTTCAACGCGCCGGGCCTTTCCGAGCGCTTGCCCCAGCGCATCGATTTCGGCCAGGGGAACGTTCTGATGATCACCGGCAGCATCTCGGCGAGCACGTCGAGCGTGGCGCGGCCGGGCTTCTCGATCAGGGCGACGTAGAAGTCGCCCTTCTTCGGATCGCGCTGGATCGTCGCCTCCTCGATCGAGGACAGTCCGGTGGCCTTGAGAAACCCCTGGATCGCCGCATCGGCGCCGCCGACGCGCGGGCCCTTCCGCTCCTCCTTGAGATCAGCCTGTCGCGCTGGGATGCCGTGCACGGTCAGCGCCAGCCGCCGCGGCGTCGCGAACGCCTTGGCGCCCTCATAGACGAGGCCCTCGGCGACCAGCTTGTCGGTGACCATGCGGCGCAGATCCTCCGCCGCCTTGGCCTGCATGCGCGCAGGGATTTCTTCGGAGAACAGTTCGAGAAGGAGGTCGGGCATGTCTCAAGTCTCTCTGCACGAAGAACCACGCTCCCCTGGAGGGGGAGGGTCGCCTGCCGTAGGCAGGTGGGGCGAGGTGACCGCGATCTCCGTGTGAATGGCTTCGAGCACCGCCTCAGTCCTGGTCATAACGTCGTTGTTCCAAAATCGCAAAACGCGATAGCCTTCCGAGTTGAGCCAGCACGTCCGGGCCTCGTCGCGCTGGCTGTTCGCATCTTCTCCGTGCTGCGACCCATCCACCTCGATGACGAGACGACGGGCCAGACAGGCAAAATCCGCAACATAGGGACCGATGACGACCTGTCGTCTGAAGTGAGTCCCTTCGATGTTGAGGCGACGTAGGTAACGCCACAGTATGTCTTCGGCGGCCGTGGTGTTTTCGCGCAGTCGTTTCGCGGTTCGGCGTTTGAAATCGCTGATCGGCCGTTTGCCCATCTGGCACCTTCACCTCACCCCGCTCGCCCGCTTCGCGTGCGATCGACCCTCCCCCTCCAGGGGAGGGTGGTCATGTCCTGGCGCCCCTCCCGGCCCCAGGGCCACCCTCCCCTGGAGGGGGAGGGTCGATTGCTCATGCGAATGCATGAGCAATCGGGGTGGGGTGACAGTCTATCCATCATCAACAGTGTTCCAGCCGAGAGATCACCCCACCCCGGCACGCATCTCGCTTCGCTCGATCGCGTGCCGACCCTCCCCCTCCAGGGGAGGGTGAAGGGTCAGCCTTCGCGCTCAACCGGCTGACGCCGCCCCCGCCCCGCCCGCCTCCGTATGCAGCCAGGCTTCGCCGCAGGCTTTGGCGAGCTCGCGGACGCGCAGGATGTAGCTCTGGCGCTCGGTGACGGAGATCACGCCGCGCGCATCGAGCAGGTTGAACACGTGGCTGGCCTTGATGCACTGGTCGTAGGCCGGCAGCGCCATCTGATGCTCCCGACGATTGCCATCGCGCCAGCCGGCATCGAGATATTTGCGGCAGGCGCCCTCGGCCATCTTGAACTGCTCGAACAGCATGTCGGTGTCGGCATGCTCGAAATTGTGCCGCGAATATTCCCGCTCGGCCTGCAGGAAGACGTCGCCATAGGTGACCTTGGCGTCGCCGTCGCGGCCGTTGAAGTTGAGGTCGTAGACGCGGTCGACGCCCTGCACGTACATCGCCAGGCGCTCGAGGCCATAGGTGAGCTCGCCGGCGACCGGCGCGCATTCGAAGCCCGCGACCTGCTGGAAATAGGTGAACTGCGACACCTCCATGCCGTCGCACCAGCACTCCCAGCCGAGACCCCAGGCGCCGAGCGTCGGGCTCTCCCAGTCGTCCTCGACGAAGCGGATGTCGTGCACGGCGGCGTCGATGCCGATGGCGCCGAGCGACTTCAGGTACAGCTCCTGAAGGTTCGGCGGCGACGGCTTCATGATCACCTGGAACTGGTAGTAGTGCTGCATCCGGTTCGGATTCTCGCCGTAGCGGCCGTCCTTCGGCCGCCGCGACGGCTGCACATAGGCGGCATTCCACGACTTCGGCCCAAGCGCGCGCAGGGTCGTCGCCGGGTGGAAGGTGCCGGCGCCCATCTCCATGTCGTAGGGCTGCAGGATCACGCAGCCCTGCTCGGCCCAGAACCGCTGCAGGGCCAGGATGAAGCCCTGGAACGAACGTTCGGGGCGCATGTGCGGAGGTAGCGAGTCCATCGTCGGTATCGGTCTTTCGCAGGCGTCGGAAAAGCGCGCGGACCGTATCGGCGGGGACATCAGGAATCAAGGCAATAGGATCTCCGAACGGCGGCGACGTGCCGTCGTTCGAAGATCAGCGGCTCGCGTCAGCCCGGCCGGTAGGCGCCCGTGACGGGATCGCGGCGCAGAGTCTTGATCTCGGCTGTCTGCGCGGCCTCGGCGACGCGCGACAGTCGCGCCTCTTCGAGCTCCCGGTTGATCTTCTGAGCGGCCTTGTAGGCCCAGCGAACCACGGCAAGCCCGCCCAGCATACCCGCGAAAGCAACGAACGGCGGCATTGGTCGATCCTCGTTCATGAACAGAGCCACCCCGATTCCCATTGTCGCCGATCCCGGTTCCCCCCGCAATCAGGATTGCGAGGGGCGAAATGGCGCGGCCTCCAGCTCTAGAACCCGAAACGGGCCCAGATCGCCCGGGTTTCGGCCGCCGAGATCAGCTCCTCGGCCAGCCCCGTCCAGCCGAATCCCAAGCTGCCGGCGCCCGCGGCGCGGCGGCCGAGCAGACCCGACAACAGGCCGGCCGCCGGCGCCACGACAGGCGTTGCGACCTTGTCACCGAAGCGGGTGCGCAGCACCGCGCGCAGGTCGCCGATGGCGTCCGCCAGCCCCAGCGTGACGGCGCTGTCGCCGGCCCAGTACTCGCCGGTGAACAACACATCGTCGGCGCCCTTCAGCCGGGTCGCGCGGCTTTCCTTGACCAGCGAGATGAACAGCGCGTGGATCTCGCGCTGGATCTTCTTCAGCCGCGCCACGTCGTCGGGATTCTCCGGCAGGAACGGATCGAGCATCGCCTTGTGCTCGCCGGCGGTATACAGCCGGCGCTCGATGCCGATCTTCTTGATCAGGTCCTGCAGCCCGAACGAGCCGCCGACCACGCCGATCGAACCGAGGATCGAGGACGGATCGCAGAAGATCTCGTCGCCGGCGCAGGCGATCATGTAGCCGCCGGAGGCCGCGACATCCTCGACGAACACGAGCACCGGCAGCTTCTTCTCCGCGGCGAGCTGGCGGATGCGCAGATAGATCTGGCGCGACTGCACCGGCGAGCCGCCGGGCGAATTGATCACCAGCGCCACGGCCTTGGCGTTGCGCATGGAGAAGGCGCGCTCCA
The DNA here is from genome assembly GCF_032489675.1 of Bradyrhizobium sp. SZCCHNR1043. NCBI lineage: Bacteria > Pseudomonadati > Pseudomonadota > Alphaproteobacteria > Hyphomicrobiales > Nitrobacteraceae > Bradyrhizobium > Bradyrhizobium sp. SZCCHNR1043. Next base: position 26,925 of record NZ_JAUEYN010000004.1, on the reverse strand, counting down.
GCACCTTGGCGACGCCCGCAAGCGTCAGCCCCGGCCGCAGCGGCGTCACTGCGCCGATCACGCCGGACAGGCGGACGACCGGCACCACCGGTACGCCGCGCAGCCGCGCCGGAAGCAGCGTCTTCAGGCGATCGAAGAGTCCGGCTGCATCGCTGGGTTGTGTCAAATTGTCCACCATCCTGTTACCTCGGATTAACCACTTTTTATCGCGCCGCTGCCATTCAAAGGGCTGGAACGAGCCTTGCAATCTCCTGGGCAATCGCACGGCGAGCCAAGGTGCAGAGTGCGGCGGAGGAATACATGAAGGTCTACCTGTTGATGCTGCTGATCGGTACTCTATTGACTGCGATCCGTTTCACGACGGTAACCGAACGCCAGTCCGAAGCTCAGACGCAATAACGCCCGACCACGATCAACCGTTCAGGGGGTGCTCAAAGCCAGCGCCCCCTGCCCCGACAGCACACGCACGGCCTCGTCATTCGGCACGCCTGCCGCCTCATTCAGCACCACTCCGGCGAGAATCTGGGTCGGCGCCCGCCCTCCCTTAACGGCCCTGACCAGGATACGGATCGCCGGCTGCCCCGCTTGGCCGTGAACCGGTTGAATCGCGAGACTGCCGAAGCCGCGCGCCAGCGCCGCGACAACCTCGCTCAAACCATCGGCCCGCCAGATCAAGGTCAGCACGCCACCGGATTTCAGCATCCGCCGCGCGGCATGCGTCCAGATCTCCAACGTCGTCGCCGTTGCCATGTGCGCGGTCGCGCGCGCGGCGTCGGGCGAGGCGCGGTGGCGCGCGGCATCGTGGAATGGCGGATTCATCAGCACGACGTCGACACTGTCGGGCCCGAGCCCTGCGGCAGTGAAAGCGGCCGCGGCCGCGGCGACGTCCAGCACCACGACCTCCGCCGGCAAGGCATTGGCGCGTGCGTTGTCGCGCGCGAGGCACGCCAGATCCGGCTCGCGCTCGACCAGCGTCAAGCTGAGACCGCCGACGCGCCGGGCCAAGGCCAGCCCGGCCGTCCCCACGCCGGCACCGAGATCGACCACGCGATCGCCCGAACGCGCGGCCGTCGCCGCCGCCAGCAGGATTGCATCGTGGCCGGCGCGATGGCCCGTCGTGGGCTGCCGCAGCCGCAATTGGCCGCCGAGCACGGCATCCTCGGAAATGTCGACAGCGTCACTCATCAGGGCGCAGTTCATGCGCCAGACCGGCGTCGGTGAGAAGTCGCCGGGCCTGGAGATAGTCGTCCTCATGCACGAGGATCCTGCGCGGCAGGATGCCGAGCGAGCCTTCGATGACGCTCATGTTCTGATCGAGCACGAGGTGATGGATGTCGGCGCCGTCGAGCAGCGCCCCTATCGCCGAAACCAGCACGATATCATTGGTCCGAACCAATTCCTTCAATCGTTATGTCTCCATGCGGGCTTGGGTCAAGAAGGGTTGGGCAAGAAGGCTCGGGTCAAGGTTCCGTGTCTGCCCTTGCCGCCTGCGGCCGCAGTTTCTATTGTCGTTTCGAGCATAGCAAAATCGGAGACCAGAGTGGCGGTTATCGTACCTTTCGAGAGTCCATCGGGAGCCTCCATCGATGGGCTGGTCGCGCTGGTCGCAGCCGACATGGAACGGGTCAACGCTACGATTTTGTCGCGCACCGGCTCGGACGTCACGATGATCCCGGAGGTCGCAAACCACCTGATCTCCTCCGGCGGCAAGCGGCTGCGGCCGATGCTGACGCTGGCGATGGCTCATCTCACCGACTACACCGGCGATGGTCACGTCAAGCTCGCCGCGGCCGTCGAGTTCATGCATACGGCGACGCTGCTCCATGACGACGTGGTTGACGAGAGCGAAATGCGCCGCGGCAAATTGTCGGCGCGCATGCTGTGGGGCAACGAGGCCAGCGTGCTGGTCGGCGACTTCCTGCTCGGCCAGGCGTTCCGCATGATGGTCGAGGTCGGCTCGCTGCGCGCGCTCGACATTCTCTCGGCCGCCGCAGCCACGATTGCCGAAGGCGAGGTGATGCAGCTTGCCGCCGCCAAGAACACCGCAACCACCGAGGACGAATATCTCGCCGTGATCCGCGGCAAGACGGCGGAACTGTTCGCTGCCGCCTGTGAGGTCGGCCCGGTGCTCGCCGACCGTCCCAAGGCCGAGCAGGCCGCATCCCGGTCTTTCGGCATGAATCTCGGCATCGCCTTCCAGCTCGTCGACGACGTGCTCGACTATGGCGGCAAGGCCGCCAAGCTCGGCAAGAATGTCGGCGACGATTTCCGCGAGGGCAAGATCACGCTGCCGGTGGTGCTCGCGTTCCGCCGCGGCAGCGACAGCGAGCGTGCCTTCTGGATCAAGGCGCTGGAGCGCGGCGAGATCAGCGATCACGATCTCGACCATGCGATCGGGCTGATGAACAAGCACCGTGCCCTGGAGGACACGATCAGCCGCGCGCATCACTACGGCGCCATGGCCGTCGACGCGCTGGCGCTGTTCCCGGCGTCACCGATGAAGGCGGCGCTGGAGCAGGTGGTGGCGTTCTGCCTGGCGCGATCGCATTAGTTCGTCCGTCTGCCGAGAGACCGTCACCCAAGCAAGTTCTGTAGGGTGGGCAAAGGCGCCCTGCCCAGCTGATGCGACAAATCACGCTGCAATGGCGCCGTGCCCACCATCGGGCGTCGTGCCCCGCGGTCAGACGGTGGGCACGGCGCCGCCACGACCTTGTGCCGGGCTGCAGCCAGGCTGCGCCTTTGCCCACCCTACGAATCATCAGCGCGCCGGCATCGCGAGGAGCGTAGCGACGACGCGATCCAGGGCCGCAGCAAAGAGTCTCGATGCTTCGCTCGCAATGAGGGCCGAGCCAGCAAACTAGCTCAGCGTCCCCGCATGCACCCACCACTCCGGGTGCGCGGCTGCAATCGCAGCGCCGGCGGCCCTTGCATCCGCGACGTTGCCATAGATCGCAAAGCAGGTCGCGCCGGAGCCGGACATGCGAGCGAGCAGGACGCCTGAACTCGCGCGCAGCGCGTCGAGCACCGTGCCGATGATCGACTGCACCTTCAGGGCGGGCGGCTCCAGATCGTTCTTCACCTGATCGAGTGCAGCGACCCAGTCTCCGACCGACGCGCCGGCCTGCGGCCAGGACGGCGCCGTGAGGACATCGGTCACGCCGACCAGCAGCTCGCCAGGCTTCAGGCCGAGCGCCTGGAACACGTCCTTGGTCGCGACCGGCACCCGCGGATTGATCATCACGCAGGGCAGGACGGGAAGCGCAAGCGGCTGCAGGTTCTCGCCGACGCCGGTCATGGTGCAGGCGCGCGAGGGCACGCAAACCGGCACGTCGGCGCCGGTTTTCAAGGCAACCGCAGTGAGGCGCGGGTCGTCCAGCGACAGGCCGTTCAGCTTCGCCAGCAACCGCAGCGCCGCTGCGGCATCCGCCGAGCCGCCGCCGATGCCGGCGGCGACCGGCAGCACCTTCTCCAGCGTGAACGCGCCGAGCTTCAGCCCGGGAACGGCCTCCGCCAGCAGACGCGCCGCCTTCAGCACCAGATTGTCCGTGGTCTCGCCACAGGCCTCTGCCAGAGGTCCAGTCGTGGTCAGCCTCAGCTCCGGCCCCGGCACCAGCGCGAGCTGGTCCGCGCAGTCGGCGAACGCGACGACGCTTTCGAGATCATGATAGCCGTCGACCCGGCGGCCGACGACCCGCAGGGTCAGATTGACCTTGGCGCGCCCCTGCTCCTGCAGCGCGCCGGTGACCGTGGACGCCAACATCGGCGCAATGCCCCCAGCATGTTCGGTGGTGGAGCTCAGATGCCAACTCGCCGCGGCCCGAGGCCGAAGCGAACGTGGCCGGCAACCGCCACACCCTTCATCAAAATCATCCGGGCTCCCCGGCAAGCCGAGGAGCCCGTGATGGCTCTCACATCGTAATCAGGACGACCTAGCCGCCCTTGCCGTCGTCCTTCTTGGCGTCGGACGGCGTATCCTTGGTGTCGTTGCTGGCCGCAGCGGGTGCCGGATCATCAGTCAGGCCGTTCTGGATCTTGGCCTCGATCTTCGGCAGCTCCTCGGCCTCGGGCTTCAGGTCGCGGGCATGGGCCCACTGGAACTTGGCTTCCAGCTTGCGGCCGATGCGCCAATAGGCGTCGCCGAGATGGTCGTTGATGGTCGGATCCTCAGGCTTGAGGTCGATCGCGCGCTCGAGGTTCTTGACCGCCTCCTCGTAATTGCCGATGCGGTAATAGGCCCAGCCGAGCGAGTCGACGATGTAGCCATCGTCCGGCCGCTGCTCGACGGCACGCTTGATCATCTTCATGCCTTCGTCGAGATTGATGCCCTGGTCGATCCAGGAATAGCCGAGATAGTTCAGCACATGCGGCTGGTCAGGCTGCAGCTCGAGGGCCTTGCGCATGTCGGCCTCAGCCTTCGGCCACTGCTTGGAGCGCTCCAGGCAGATGCCGCGGTAGTAGTAATAGACGCTGTTGGCCTTTTCATTGTTCACCGGCAGCGAATCGACGCCGAGCGAATAGGTCTTGGCGCAATCGGCGAACTTCTTGCGGCCGCGCTCGATGTTGCCGAGCGCCATGATCGCCTCGAGATCCTTCGGATCCTGCGCAATGACGTCCTTGAGGATCTTGATCGCCTCGTCGCTGCGGTCGGCGCTGTCGAGATCGGTGGCGAGCTGGATCTGCGCATTGCGCTTCAACGGCGAGCTCGCCGGCACCCGCTCATAGACCTTGATCGCCATCTGCGGCTTCTTCACGGTCTCGTAGAGATCGGCGAGCGACAGCAGCGCCAGCGGATGATTCGGCTGCAGATGCAGCGCGAGCTGCAGATAGACCAGCGCCAGATCCTCGCCGCCGCGGCGGCTCAAAGTGGCGCCGATGCCGTACAGCGCCTCGGCGGCGCCGGCCTGCGCCGAATCGACCAGCGACGGCAGCTTCTTGCCGGCCTTGGTCTCGCGCAGGCCCTCCTGCACCAGCGGATGGCGCGCGAGCTTCTTGTCGAAGGCTTCATAGATCGCGGTCGCGGCGGCCGCATCCTTGTTGCGCGACAGCCAATGCGCATAGGCCTCGGTGATGCGCAGCATCGAATCGTCGAGCTTGTAGGCGCGCTCGAACCGCGTGCCGGCGTCCTTCTCCTTGCCGGCCAGCTCCAGGATCATGCCGGCATGGAGGTCCTTGAACAGCGGATACCATTCGGGACCAGTCAGCTTGTCGATATTGGCGACGGCGGTCTTCGAATCGCCCGCACCGGCCGCGGCCCACGCCGACAGCAAGGTGGCGACGAGATCGGTGATCGGCCCGCGCACCGACTGGTTGATGTTGGTCTGGGCGGCTGTGTATTTCTTCTGCTTGATGTCCTGCACGCCAACCACGAGGCGCGCGATGCGGTTCGCCTTGTCGATCGTGAGCACGCGCTCGGCCAGCTTCACGGCCTCGTCGATGTCGCCATCGGCGACCGAGGAGATGAAGGCGCGGTCGAGCAGCTCGTTGTTCTTCGGGTCGCTGCGTAGCGCCGAGCGGTAGAACGCCGCCGCCGAGGCCGCGTCGCGCTCGACGCTGGCGTGGCGGGCCGCCAGATAGCTGCCCGAGGTGGTGAGCGACTTCAGATCGACGCTGGTCGGAAACTTCGCGGCGTTATCCGCAGGATGATCCGGCGTCTGGGCCAGGACGGCACCGGGGAGCAGCAAGGCAGAAACGGCAATTGCGGTCCAGCGATTGCGAATTGACAACATCACGGTGCGCTCTGGTTGTTGGAAATGACGGATCGGTACGGACAGGACCCCGATCGGCAGCTCTTCAAGGCGCCGACAATGCCGCGTTTGGCGGCCAACCGCAAGGATTTGCAGGATATTCGGGTCAGCCGGGAGCCCCTTTGGCGAAGGTGACCCGCGTCAAACCGCGCCAGTATGGCCGTATCGTGGCCGGCTGCCCTCCCGGGAGCAGCCGACTCACGCAATCGTGCGTTATGCGAGGCTACATCGCCTCGTAGTTCGGCCCACCGCCGCCTTCCGGAGGAACCCAGGTGATGTTGCCGTTGGGATCCTTGACGTCGCAGGTCTTGCAGTGGACGCAGTTCTGCGCGTTGATCACGAAGCGCGGGCTGGTGCCCTCCTCGACCCATTCGTAGACGCCCGCCGGGCAATAGCGGTTGGACGGCCCGGCAAAGACGTCGTGCTCGGAGCTCTTCTGCAGCGCCATGTCGGCGACCTTCAGATGCACCGGCTGGTCTTCCTCGTGATTGGTGTTCGACAGGAACACCGAGGACAGCCGGTCGAAGGTCAACTTGCCGTCCGGCTTCATCGCCGGCTTCGGCTGGTGCGCCTTGGCGGGATCGAGCGTGGCGCGATCGGGCTTGACGTGCGACTGGGTGCCGAACAGCGAGAAACCGAGCGTATTGCACCACATGTCGAAGCCGCCGAGCGCGACGCCGAGGACCGTGCCGAACTTCGACCATAGCGGCTTGACGTTGCGGACCTTGAACAGATCCTCGCCGACCGGCGAGCCGCGCCAGGCGTTCTCGTAACTGACCAGCTCGTCATTGGCGCGGCCGGATGCGAGCGCGGCATTGACGTGCTCGGCCGCGAGCATCGCGCTGCCCATCGCGTTGTGCACGCCCTTGATGCGCGGCACGTTGACGAAGCCCGCGGCGCAGCCGATCAGCGCGCCGCCGGCGAACGACAGCCGCGGCACCGACTGATAGCCGCCTTCGGTGATGGCGCGTGCGCCGTAGGCGAGGCGCTTGCCGCCTTCGAACACGCCGCGGATCGACGGGTGCGTCTTGAAGCGCTGGAATTCCTCGAACGGCGACAGATAGGGATCGTCGTAGTTCAGGTGGACGACGAAACCGACTGCGACGAGATTGTCGTCGTAGTGATACAGGAACGAGCCGCCGCCGGTCTTCATGTCGAGCGGCCAGCCGAAGGAATGCTGGATCAGCCCCTTCTGGTGCTTGGCAGGATCGATCTGCCAGACTTCCTTGAGGCCGATGCCGAATTTCGCCGGCTCGCTCTTGGCGTCCAATGCGAATTTCGCGATCAGCTGCTTGGACAGGCTGCCGCGCGCGCCTTCCGCGAACAGCGTGTACTTGCCGAGCAGCTCCATGCCGCGCGTGAACGAGGATTTCGGCTTGCCGTCCTTGCCGATGCCCATGTCGCCGGTGGCGATGCCGCGCACCGCGCCCTGCTCGTCATAGAGCACCTCGGTGGCCGCGAAGCCCGGATAGATCTCGACGCCGAGCGCCTCGGCCTTGCGCGACAGCCAACGGCAGACATTGCCGAGCGAACCGATATAGCAGTGATGGTTGTCCATCAGCGGCGGCATCGCGAAGCCCGGCAGCGAGATCGCGCTGCTCTCGGTCATCCAGAAGAACTTGTCGACCTTGACCTGGGTCTTCAGCGGGCAATCGTCGTCCGAGCGCCAGTCGGGGATGAGCTTGTCGAGCGCCGCCGGATCGATCACCGCACCGGACAGAATGTGCGCGCCGACCTCGGAGCCCTTCTCGACCACGACGATGTTGAGGTCGGCATTGAGCTGCTTCAGCCGGATCGCGGCGGACAGGCCCGAGGGGCCGGCGCCGACGATGACGACGTCGAACTCCATGGATTCGCGCGGAGGTAATTCTTCGGTGCTCATCTCTCTCGATCTCAGGCCCGGCCGGTGCAGGGGACCCGACCTCTGCCGCCCCCTGGCGCGTGCAAAGGTCAAACCCGGAGCTGCAATGGCAACAATGACTTAACTAGGGTTCCTGAAGGCGTTGACCGTTCGCTGAAGACTGGTCCGGAGGGGGAGCGACGGCTGGCGCCGGAACACTAGGGCGTTCCGTCCCTTTTTGGGTTATTCCAAACTCTTGTTTCCGATTTTTCGGGGCAGGACAACCACCGAAATGCATTCCGCCATGCGCCGAGGCAGCGTACACTGCCGCGGCGATCGATCATGATGACCCCCGAGCCCCTCCCCGACGTCCGGCAACTGCTCGCCTTCTATCTGGAGGCCGGGGTCGATTGCGCCTTGGCCGACGAGCCGATCAACCGGCTGGTCGAGCCCGAGGCGGTTTCGTTCCCCGCCGCGGCCCCCGTCGCCCGTCAGACGCCGGCGCAGCCCGGCCGGCCGGCCGTGCCGGCGATCATTCCGCCGCGCGGAGAACCGCCGCCTCCGCCGGAAGCGGCCGTCGCCTCGGCCCGCGAGGCGGCGCGGACGGCGCCGACCCTGGAGGCGCTGCGCGAGCTCCTGGAGACTTTCGACGGCTGCGCGCTGAAGCAGACGGCGTCGCGGCTGGTGTTCGCCGACGGCAATCCGCAGGCGCGCATCATGCTGGTCGGCGAGGCGCCCGGCCGCGACGAGGACATCGAGGGCCTGCCATTCGTCGGCCGCTCCGGCAAGCTGCTCGACCGCATGATCGGCGCGATCGGGCTCGACCGCAGCAAGGTCTACATCGCCAATGTCATTCCCTGGCGCCCGCCCGGCAACCGTACGCCAACGCCGCAGGAGACGCAGATCTGCCTGCCGTTCATTCGCCGCCAGATCGAGCTGGTCGATCCCGATGTGCTGGTGACGCTCGGCAATCCCTCGACCCAGTCGCTGCTCGGTACGACCGAGGGCATCATGCGCGTGCGCGGCAAATGGCGCGACTACGACACCGGCAAGCGGACGATCCGCGCGATCGCGACCTTCCATCCGGCCTATCTGTTGCGCTCGCCGTCCTACAAGCGGCTGTCCTGGCAGGATCTGCGCGCAATCGCGACGGTGATAGCGGTCTGAGGACCCAATTCGCTTCCGTCATTGCGAGCGCAGCGGCGCAGCGAAGCAATCCAGAGTCACGCGCGCAGCCCTGGATTGCTTCGTCGCTTTCGCTCCTCGCAATGACGGCTCGCATGGAAAGCGCTAAGGCCCCCTCGGCCGTACGATGGCCCAGCCGATGCGCAGCACCGGCTGGCGGCCGTTGATCAGCCAGTCGAAGCTGCGCGGCACCTCCGGCACCAGCCCCGGAAAGCGCTGGGCGATGTCAGGCGGTGGGGTGCCGACCGTGTCGGAGGCGCGCCACACCACGACGCCGCCGCTCTCGGCGAATTTCGCCGGCGTGACCCAGGGTGTCCGCTGCGGGGTGGCATCGAGGAACAGATGCGCGCGGCGGCGACCGAGCGCGACCAGGCTGGCGAGTTGCGGATCGCCGGCGACCGCCTGCAGCCGCTGGTTGGTACGGCGCTCAAAACTCTCGACGAAGAAGCGGGCGATGTCGCGGGCCGGCATCGACGTCGCGACCTCGCCCTCGCCGATCACGGGCTGAATCACGGCGCTGCCGGCAACGAAAACCGCGGGCGCAGCGACCGCAGCCGCCCACACCGTGCGCAACAGCCGCTGGCGGCGCAGATAGATCAGATCGCCGGACGCGACCACCAGCGCGAGGCCGACCATCGTCAAGGTGACGGCGACGCCGCCGAACACCGTGGGCAGACCGAACAGGCCGGAGATCAGGCTGCCCGCCAGGGCCGGTGCGATCGCGAAGCAATAGACGAAGTCGCGGGCGAGCGGCGGGACCGAACGGCGGTAGATGATCGGGGCGTCGGTCTCGCTGCGGCTGATCCAGCTGGCGTCGAGCAGCACCAGCAGCACCATGGCCGAGATCGCCAGCAGCGCCCCGCCAGCCAAGGCGAGCCAATGCCAAGCGCGCACCGAGAGCTCGGCGAGAACGGGCAGCGCCGGCAGCCCGACGCTGTCGGCGCGCAGCACGAAGATGAGGTAGGGCAGCGCCAGCGCCAGCACCACCAGCAGCGCGAACAGCGGATCGAACGAGCGCAGCACCCGGCGGCCCTGCGCGGTGGAGACCACGAAGCCGGCGATCAGCAGCAGCAGGCCCGCCGCGGCCGAGGTGGTCAGCAGCAGCAGGCCGGCCTCGATCGACCAGGCAAACCAGGCGTTGCGCCGGCCCTCGCCGAGAATCCGCCAGCTATGGAGCAGCAGCAGCGCCCAGAGCGGACGCGCCAGCACCTCCGGACCGAATTCCAGCGTGGGTGCACCGAACGCGGTGATGGTCATGGTCAGCAGCACGGCGAGCACCGCCTGCTGGCCGCCGACGATCGCCCCCGCCAGGAGATACATCACCCACAGACCCAGGGCCGAGCACAGCACGGCCAGCACGTAGACGCCGAACAGGTGGTTGCCGGCGAGGCGATAGGCGATGTCCGACAGCCAGAACGACAGTGGCGGGCCGAGATCGGTGCCGACCTGGTACTCGCGTCCGAACGCGATGGTGGTGGCAAGCTGGCCGGGTGGACTGCGATAGAACAGCATGGCCACGCCGAGCCACATCAGGGCCTGGCACAGCACCACGATGACGACGACCAGCCGCGGCCTTGCGCGGATCAGTTCGACAACCAGTGACGTGAAACGCATGAACGGCTGGATCGCTTGGCTGAATCGCTGAGGACGTCGAGGAGGCCGGCAGGACCGTCGCTCATCCGCAGCAGCCTCGCTGTCCGACGCCCGCAATCGATACCGCACGATCGGGGCGCACAACACCGCCCCTGCTGCGAGGGGTGACACTTCGTGCTGGCTGGCTGACAAAAACTATTAAGACCGCGGGGCCCGCGAGGCAACCTGCATCAGACCTCGAGCGAGATTTCGGTGGATGTCACCACAGTCACCTCCGCGAAAAGATCCGGCTCCGGCACATCGGTCCACGGCTGATGCTTGCGCCGGGCGGCGACGACAGGCGCGAACAGGCTGCGATGATGCACCGAGGGGCCGAGCCGGTCCAATGCGGCGAGATGCTCCGGCACAGCATAGCCCTTGTGCTGCTCGAAGCCGTAACCCGGGCAATCCTGCGCCAGCGCGCACATCAGCCGGTCGCGCGTGACCTTGGCGACGATCGAGGCGGCCGCAATCGACATCACCAGACCATCGCCGCCAATCACCGCCTCGCAGCCGCAATCGACGTCGATGCGGTCGCGGCCGTCGACGAAGACGTGCTTCGGCGCCTCGGGCAGCGCCCTCACGGCGCGCGACAGCGCCCAGAGCGAGGCACGCAGGATGTTGTCGCGATCGATTCGCGCCGGCGATGCGACGGCCACCGCAAACGCCGACGTCTTGCAGATCTTGTCGAACAGCGCCTCGCGCTGCTCCGCGCTCAGGCGCTTGGAATCATCGAGACCCCTGGGGATGCGCGCAGGATCGAGAATCACGGCCGCAGCGACCACCGGACCGGCCAGCGGCCCCCGTCCCGCCTCGTCGCAGCCCGCGACCGGCCAGACGCCCTGCTTCAACAGCGCGCGCTCACGCCGGAAGCTCGGCGGCGCCACCGCGATGACGCCCTTGCCGAGCTTGGCGCCCGACTTGCCGGCGGCCCCCGGGGCAGCAGGCTTGGTCGCGGCCTTTGCAGGGGCGCTCTTCGCCACGGCGCAGCTCGCTGCTTTCGCCCTGCCCGGCTTCTTTGACTGATCGCGAATCATGGCCGCCATGGTGCGAAACGGCTGGCGGCAGCGCAACCCGAACGGGCCTCAATTCCCCGCTATCCCCCCCTGTCGGCAACGGACTACGCCGGCAGATGCACTCGATCATCCTCGCCGACATCAATCCCCGGCGCGATCACCACTTCCCAGACATGACCGTCCGGATCGGAGAAATAGCCGCTGTAACCGCCATAGTCGGTCCGTTGCGCCGGTTTCAGCAGCATCGCACCTTTCTCCACCGCCGACGCAAGCGCCGCATCGACCTCAGCCTCCGAGCGGCAGTTCCATGCCAGCGTCACGCCTCGGAACGCCTGTGGACGCGGTGCGTCTGGCACGCCCGCGTCATCGGCGAGCGCACCCCACGGGTACATCGCCAGCACCGTCCCGCCGGTCTCGAAGAATGCCACGGCCTCGCCGGTCGCGCGGAATTTTCGGACGAAGCCGAGCAATGTATAGAAGGCGATGCTCCGCCGCATCTCGGACACACCGAGTGTGATGACGGTGAGCCGCGGAACGCTCGCTTGTGCGCTCATCACTTACTCTCCACCTACTCTCCGCACGCTTCAGAACAGGCTGAGCTGCTGGCCGCCGCCCTTCGGCCGCACGAAATGATCGGTCGTCAGCTTGGTCCGACGCTTGTTCAGCCCGAGCTTCTCGCAGGCGATCTCGAAGCGGCGGCCGATCATCCAGGCCATCGGGCCTGTCCCCTTCATTCGCGTGCCCCATTGCGAGTCGTAATCGCGGCCGCCGCGCATGTCGCGGATCAGGGTGAAGACGTGGCGGTAGCGGTCGGGATAATGCTCGAGTAGCCATTCCCGGAACAGGTCGCGCACCTCCAGCGGCAGCCGCAGCAGCACATAGGCCGCTTCCTTGACGCCGGCATGGGCGGCGGCATCGAGAATGCGCTCGATCTCGCTGTCGTTGAGCGCCGGGATCACCGGCGCCACCATCACCGTGGTCGGAATGCCGGCCTTGGACAGCGCCTGCAGCGCCTCCAGCCGCTTCGACGGCGTCGAGGCCCGCGGCTCCATCGTGCGCGCCAGCTTCGGATCCAGCGTGGTCACGGAGATCGCGACCTTCGCCAGGTTCTTCTTGGCCATCCGCGCCAGGATGTCGGCATCACGCATCACCAGCGCCGACTTCGTGACGATCCCGACGGGATGGCCAACCTTTTCCAGCACCTCGAGGATGCCGCGCATGATCTTCCGCTCGCGCTCGATCGGCTGATAGGGATCGGTGTTGGTGCCGATCGCGATCATCCGCGGATCGTAGCCGCTGGCCGCGAGCTCCTTCTCCAGAAGCGCGGGCGCATCCGGCTTCACGAACAGCTTGGATTCGAAGTCGAGACCAGGCGACAGCCCGAGAAACGCATGGGTCGGCCGCGCGAAGCAGTAGACACAGCCGTGCTCGCAGCCCCGATACGGATTGATCGAGCGATCGAAACCGATGTCCGGCGAGTCGTTGCGGGTGATGACCTTGCGCGAGGTGTCGGTCGCGACCGTCGTCTTGAACGGCGGCAGCTCCTCGAGGCTCTGCCAGCCATCATCGAAGACAACGCGGGCCTCCGCCTCGTAGCGGCCGCTCGCGTTGGATTGGGCACCCCGGCCGCGGCGCCGGCCCCGTTCGATGGCGACCGCAAGTTCGGGAAAGTCCTTCCCAGGACCTGACGAAGGCGCGCCCGCCGGCTCGGAGGGCACCGGGACCGGCGGGCGCTTGAGGGCATGTGAAGATGCTCGGCTCATGGCCAAGACATAGCACGCAAACAGAACATTACAAGAACAAAATAGAACAAAAGCGCACGCATGCTCTGCACGGGCGCAAGGCCAGCCATCACATTCCCGTTCTATCCTGCAGGTGCGCTGGAACAGGACGGTGCGGCGTTACTCTCATACAGTATCCCGCAGGCGCGAAGCGGAAGGCAAGCGAGGTCCCATGCAGATCACTTCTCCCCAACAGACCACCCCGGCCGACGATCTTGACCTGCTCGATCGCTACTGGCGGGCGGCGAATTATCTCTCGGTGGGGCAGATCTATCTGCTGGACAATCCGCTGCTGCACGAGCCGCTGAAACCGGAGCACATCAAGCCGCGCCTGCTCGGCCACTGGGGGACGACGCCCGGCCTGAACTTCATCTATGCCCATCTCAACCGCGCCATCGAGGCGCAGGATCTCAGCGTCATCTACATCTGCGGCCCCGGCCATGGCGGTCCGGGCATGGTCGCCAACACCTATCTCGAAGGCACCTACAGCGAGATCTATCCGGAGATCACGCGCGATGCCGATGGCCTGCGCAAACTGTTCCGGCAGTTCTCCTTCCCCGGCGGCATCCCGAGCCATGCCGCGCCTGAAACGCCGGGCTCGATCCATGAAGGCGGTGAACTCGGCTACGCGCTGGTCCACGCCTATGGTGCGGCGTTCGACAATCCCGATTTGATCGTGGCTTGCGTGGTCGGCGACGGCGAGGCCGAGACCGGCCCTCTCGCCGCGTCCTGGCATTCGAACAAGTTCCTGAACCCGGCCCATGACGGCGCGGTGCTGCCGATCCTGCATCTCAACGGCTACAAGATCGCCAATCCCACCGTGCTCGGCCGCATGGGCGATGCCGAGATCAAATGCCTGTTTGAAGGTTACGGATACGAGCCGCTGTTCGTCGAAGGCGCGGAGCCGAAGGCGATGCATCGGCAGATGGCGGACGCGCTCGATGTTGCGCTCGCGAGCATCCGCTCCATCCAGCAGAATGCGCGTCAGCCGGATGCAACGATCCAACGGCCGCGCTGGCCGATGATCGTGTTGCGCAGCCCGAAGGGCTGGACCGGGCCGAAGGAGGTCGACGGCCTCAAGGTCGAAGGCTTCTGGCGCGCCCATCAGGTGCCGATTGCCAACCCCCGCAGCAAGCCGGAGCATCTCGCGCTGCTCGAAGCCTGGCTGAAGAGCTACGAGCCGGAGACGCTGTTCGACGCCCATGGCCGTCTCAGGCCGGAATTGCAGGCGCTGGCGCCGAAAGGGCAGCGACGCATGGGCGCCAATCCGCATGCCAATGGCGGTCTGCTCAAGCGCGAGCTCAAGCTGCCGGACTATCAAGCTTTCGCGATCGAGGTGTCCTCACCAGGCCAGACCATCGCTGAAGCGACGCGCGAGCTCGGCAAGTTCCTGCGCGACGTGATCACGCTGAATGCGAAGACCCGAAACTTCCGCATCATGGGTCCCGACGAAACGGCGTCGAACCGGCTCGATGCGGTGTTCGAGGTCACCGAGCGCGTGTGGATGGAGGGCATCGAGCCCTATGACATCCATCTGGCGCATGACGGCCGCGTCATGGAGGTGCTGAGCGAGCATCTCTGCCAGGGCTGGCTCGAAGGCTATCTGCTCACCGGCCGCCATGGCCTGTTCTCCTGCTACGAGGCCTTCATCCACATCATCGATTCGATGTTCAACCAGCATGCCAAATGGCTGAAGGTGTCACGCGAGCTGCCGTGGCGGCGCCCGATCGCGTCGCTGAACTATCTCTTGACCTCGCATGTCTGGCGGCAGGACCATAACGGCTTCAGCCATCAGGATCCCGGCTTCGTCGACCTCGTCGCCAACAAGAAGGCGGATATCGTCCGCATCTACTTCCCACCGGACGCCAACACGCTGTTGTGGATCGCCGACCATTGCCTGCGCACCTACGACCGCATCAACGTCATCGTCGCCGGCAAGCAGCCCGCGCCGCAATGGCTGTCGATGCAGGACGCCGCCACGCATTGCGACGCCGGCATCGGCATCTGGTCTTGGGCCGGCACCGAGCCCGCCGACGAAGAGCCCGACGTGGTGATGGCCTGCGCCGGAGACGTCCCGACCCTGGAAACGCTCGCAGCCGTCGACCTCCTGCGCAAGGAATTGCCCGACCTGAAGATCCGCGTCGTCAACGTCGTCGATCTCATGACCCTGCAGCCGAAGCAGGACCATCCGCATGGCCTCAGCGACCGCGACTTCGACAGCCTGTTCACCGCCAACAAGCCAGTGATATTCGCCTATCACGGCTATCCGTATCTGATCCATCGCCTCACCTACAGCCGCACCAACCATGCCGGCATGCATGTGCGCGGCTTCATCGAGGAAGGCACCACGACGACGCCGTTCGACATGGTCGTGCTCAACGAGCTCGACCGTTTCCACCTCGCCATCGAGGCGATCGAACGCGTGCCCGGCCTCAGCGTGTCCGCGGCCCATGTGAAGCAGAAATTTCGCGATGCGCTGATCGAGCATACCCGCTACATCCGGGCGCATGGCGAGGACATGCCGGCGATCCGCGACTGGGTCTGGCCGAACAGCGCCGGCGGCACCACGCCGACACAGGCGGGCGACTGAACCAGCCAAGCGCGAGCTCCAGCAACGCAGCACCTTGAAATAGCAATCGTTCGGCGTTGCCCGAACGTGCGCGACCCGCTACGTGCTGCAAAATTCCGCAGCGCAGCGGGCTGATTTGGCTATGACAAGATGATAACAGTCATGCTGGAGGCGCGACAGATAACGATGCCAGGTTCATGCTGAGCGTGATCATCCCGACCGAAGGTGTCGAGCAGACCGCCGTGGCCACCCTGTCCGCGCTGGTGCCAGGCGCCGCGGCCGGTGTCGTCACCGAGGTGCTGCTGGTCGATCGCTCGCCCGATTCCAGCGTGATCGAGCGTGTCGCGGACGTCGCCGGCTGCCACTTCATGAAGTTCGAGGGCTCCCAGGCCGCAGCGCTCGCGGCAGGGGCCGCGAACGCGCGGGCGCCCTGGCTGATGTTTCTGCCCGCTGGCGCGATGCTCGATCCCGGCTGGATCGACGAAACCAGGCAGTTCGTCCAGAGCGTCGCCGCCGCCGGCCAGCCCCGCGCCGGCGTTTTCCGTTACGCCAGGTCTCCTTACGCTGCGATCAGTCTGCGCGAGCGGATGCGATCGGTCGCTCGGGCCCTGGTCGGACCGCTCGGCGACCAGGGCCTGCTGATCGCCCGCGATCATTACCGGCAGGTCGGCGGCTACCAGCCCGATCGAAAGCGTGCCGAGACGCGCCTGTTGCGTCAGCTCGGCCGCTCCTCGCGGACCATGCTGCGCAGCCGGATTGTCATGGTCTAGCATCGGGACGATACTTGCCAAAGTCAATCAATTGATTGACAATGGCAAGTATTGGAGGTGCCACATGATTCCTGCCCCATCCGACGGCCAGGTCGCCGCCGTTCGCGCGTTCAACCGCTTCTACACGAGGAAGCTCGGCGCGCTGGACCAGCATCTGCTCGACAGTCCGTTCTCGCTGGCCGAAGCGCGTGTGCTCTATGAGCTGGCGCAGTACGACGCCATCTCCGCCAAGGAGATCGGTCTCTCGCTCGGCCTCGATGCCGGCTATCTCAGCCGCATCGTCCAGAGCTTCGACGAGCAGGGCCTGATCACCCGCACGCCATTGCCGACCGATCGCAGACAGCAGCAGCTCGGGCTCACCGCCAAGGGACGACAGGCCTATGCCAGGCTCGACCGCAGCTCGCAGAAGGAGATCGCGGCCATGCTGGCGCCGCTGGCGCCATCCGTGCGCGACCGGCTGGTCGGTGCAATGACGACGATCGAGACCGCCCTGGAGCCGCAGCAGCTGGGCCGCTCCCCGGTGCTGCTGCGCAGCCATCGCCCGGGTGACATCGGCTGGGTGGTTTCACGGCACGGCGCCGTCTACGCCGAGGAATATGGCTGGGACGTCTCGTTCGAGGCGTTGGTCGCCGAGATCGGCGCGCAGTTCATCAGAAGCTACGACCCTGCGCGCGAGCACTGCTGGATCGCCGAGCTTGCGGGTGAGCCTGTCGGCTCGATCTTCCTGGTCAAGGGCAGCGACGAGGCCGCCAAGCTGCGGCTGCTGCTGGTCGAGAAGAAGGCCCGCGGTCTCGGCGTCGGCCGGGCCCTGACCGAACAATGCATCCGCTTCGCCCGCGAGAAGAACTACAGGACGATCGAGCTGTGGACGCAAAGCATTCTCACCGCCGCGCGCGACATCTATGCCCGCGCCGGGTTTCGCAAGATCGCCGAGGAGCCGCACGCCATGTTCGGCGTCCCGCTGACGGGCGAGACATGGCGGCTCGAGCTGTAGCGCGCGCCGCCCGGGTTGCAGCAACCGCCGGTAGGCCGAGATCACCCCCACAACACGTTGCGCATGCCGATTGCGAAGTTCCCGCGCGTCGGTAGTATCCCGCCAAACGGGGCGGGTATCAGCAGTGATGGAATCGATGGTGCGATCGAAGCTTGCGGCGCTTGCCGCGCTGGCAGGCTTGTTGGGGGTCGCGGCTGGGACGGCGGCTCACGCCGCGCCCAAAGGACGCGCAACGGTCGCGATTACGCGCACGGCCGATTTCCTCTATCTGGCGGCGCCCGCGGCGATCGAGATCAACGGCGCCAAGGTGGCGAGCCTTGGCCGCGGCGAGAGCTACAGCGGCCCGATTGCGCCGGGCGCCACGACGATCGCCGTATCGACATGGTCCTCGCCGGGCTCGTCGAACATTCGTTTCACCGCCGTGCCCGGCAAGACCTATCGAATGGTCGTGGGACCGCGCGGACAGAATTTCGCCGCCAGCATGATGGGCGGCCTCATTGGCGCGGCAATCGAAGGCGGCGGCGCTTTCGAGATCGTACCAACGAAGTGAGACGTGCGATGGACGCGCGGCGCGTCGTCGTGCCGGGGCCCTACGCCGTCGCGCCCTGCGCCTTGGGCCGGCGCAGATGCTCGTCGAGCCGCGGCATGATCTCGACGAAGTTGCAGGGTCGCGTACGGTAGTCGAGCTGGGCGGCGAGGATGCCGTCCCAGCCGTCGCGGCAGGCGCCCGGTGATCCCGGCAGGCAGAAGATGTAGGTCGCGCCGGCGACGCCGGCCGTGGCCCGGCTCTGGATCGTCGACGTCCCGATCTTGGCGTGGCTCAGCATGTGGAAAGCAATCGAGAAGCCGTCCATGCGCTTCTCGAACAGCGGCTCGATCGCTTCCGGCGTGACGTCGCGGCCGGTGAAGCCGGTGCCGCCGGTGGTGATGACGACGTCGACGCCGGGATCGGCAATCCACGACTTCACGACCGCGCGAATCTTCTCGACGTCGTCGGTGACGATCTCGCGCGCCGCGAGCCTATGGCCGGCAGCGGTCAGGCGGTCACTCAGGGTGGTGCCGGACTTGTCGTCGGCAAGCGAACGCGTGTCGGACACCGTCAGCACGGCGATGTTGAGGGGAATGAAGCTCTTGCTCTCGTCGATCGCCATCATCGCGTCTCCCTACAGCGAACTGGCGCTGAACGTATTGCAGGCCTGCACCGTGCCCTGCTGGTAGCCGATCATGAACCAGCGCTTGCGCTGCGCGGCGGAGCCATGGGTGAACGAATCCGGCACCACGCGTCCGGTCGCCTTCCGCTGCAAGGTGTCGTCGCCGATCGCCGAGGCCGTCGTCAGCGCGGCGTCGATGTCGCCCTCCTCGAGGAAGCCCGGGCGCTTCTTGGCCTCGCGATTGACCCAGACCCCGGACAGGCAGTCGGCCTGCAGCTCGACCTTGACCTGCAGCGCGTTGGCTTCGGCCTTGTTGTCCGACTGCTGCTGCATCCGCGTCACGCGCGGCAGGATGCCGAGCAGGTTCTGGATGTGGTGCCCGGCCTCGTGCGCAATGATGTAGGCCGCGGTGAACTTGCAGGCGCTGCCCGAGCAGCCCCGGAAGCGCGTCTCGACCTCGCGGAAGAAGTTGGTGTCGAGGAAGATCTGCCGGTCCGGCGGACAGTAGAACGGTCCCATCGCAGACTGCGCCATGCCGCAGCGGCCGCCATTGGTGCTGTTGCGAAACAGCACGATCTTGGGCCCGGTATAATTCTGGCCGCTGGCCTGGAAGATCTCGCTCCAGCGGTCGTCGATCTCGCCGAGCACGCCGGAGATCATGTCGCCCATCTCGTCCTTGGGTGCGCCCGTCCGGCCCGGCGAGCGCCGGTCCGCCTGCTGGGTCGGCGCGCCGCCATGGCTCAGCATCTCGGCGCCGCCGATCAGGATGCGCGGATCGATGCCGAAGGCATAGCCGATCAGGCCGAGCACGATGATGGTGCCGATGCCCAGCCCGCCGCCGCCGATCGGCAGACCCATACCACCGCCCATCCCGCCGCCTTCGTCGCGACGGTCGTCGATGTCGTCGCTGCGACGGAAATCATCGTAACGCATGGGCGGCCTTTCCTCACGATTCTTGCGCGGCTCTGCGCGAAATGCCTAACGCGGCAAACAGGTAAAATTTCCACTGTGTTAATCAATAACCCGGCCGGCAAATTTTGCCTAGCGCCGCCAAAAAAACCGGCCCGCGCCGAACCTCGATCGGCTGCGCTCGCGCGCGACCGGCGCGAAAAACCCATCGCAATCGGCGTCTTGCGCAGAGACCATCGTGCATCGACGAACGGAATTCGTCGCTGGTGCGCGTGATGAAAGCGTGCGCATCGATGCGAATAATTTTCCGGGTTAAGTCCATTTTTACTTTGCCGGGTCAATGTGTGGGCAGTCGGTTGTTAGGTCCCGCGTCGCCGACAGCGTCGCCTGAGTCAGAGTTCTTGAGTCATGGTAGAGTCGCGTCGCGGGGCGTCTGCAAGGGCGCCCCGCACTAAATTTCAGACCCTCGAAGAGCAACGAATCATCGTCGGCGACTGCGTCGCCGAGATGTCGAAACTGCCAGGCGCATCGGTCGACCTGGTGTTTGCAGATCCTCCCTACAATCTGCAGCTCAAGGGCGAGCTCAAGCGTCCCGACGAATCGCAGGTCGATGCGGTCGACGACGATTGGGACAAGTTCTCCTCGTTCTCCGCCTATGACGACTTCACGCGCGCCTGGCTGCTCGCCGCGCGCCGCCTGATGAAGCCGAGCGCAACGATCTGGGTGATCGGCTCCTATCACAACATCTTCCGCGTCGGCGCGATCATGCAGGATCTCGGCTTCTGGATCCTCAACGACATCGTCTGGCGCAAGTCCAACCCGATGCCGAACTTCCGCGGCCGCCGCTTCACCAACGCGCATGAGACGATGATCTGGGCCGCGCGGGACGAGAAGGCGAAGGGCTACACGTTCAACTACGAAGTGCTGAAGGCCGCCAACGAGGACGTCCAGGCGCGCTCGGACTGGCTGATTCCGCTGTGCACGGGCGAGGAACGGCTGAAGGACGGCGACGGCAAGAAGATCCATCCGACGCAGAAGCCGGAAGGCCTGCTGGCGCGGGTGCTGCTGTCATCCTCGAAACCCGGCGATCTGGTGATCGATCCGTTCAACGGCACCGGCACCACGGGGGCCGTGGCAAAACGCCTCGGCCGTCGCTACATCGGCTTCGAGCGCGACAAGGTCTATGCGAAAGCGGCAGAGCGGCGCATCGCCGCGATCGAGCCGCTGCCGGAGGCAACGCTCGCACCGTTCATGACGGCGCGCGAAGCGCCGCGCGTCGCCTTCTCGGAGCTGATCGAGCGCGGCATGATCGCGCCCGGCACCAAGCTCGTCGACTCCAAGCGCCGCCACGGCGCGCTGGTGCGCGCCGATGGGGCCATCATGCTGGGTGACAAGGTCGGTTCGATCCACCGCATAGGCGCGGTGGCGCAAGGTCTGCCGGCCTGTAACGGCTGGACCTTCTGGCACGTCGAGACCAAGGGCGGCCTCAGGCTGATCGACGAGTTGCGCGCCGAGATCCGCTCCGAGATGTCCGCCGCCTGACGCTCACGAATTCCGGCGCTCCTGTCCGGAATAGCGCGCCAGCAGGTCTTCGACCTCGTACTGCTCGTCGTAGCGAACGTCGTCGCGCGGCACGACCGAGACCTGCGCGGTGGACTGCGACGATTTACCCCTGCGTCCCGCCAGGGCCGGATAGTAGCTGTCCACCGGCGGCAGGTGCATGCGATCGAGCTCGGGCTCCGCCGGCCAACGCGTGACGCGCCGGGCGGCCACCGGCTCGATGCGAAGCTGCCGCCTGCCCCGGGCGCGCGCAAACAGCACGCTAATCGAGAAGCCCGCAATCGCGACTGCGCCGAGGAAAGCAAACATCCGCGTCCTGGACGCATCATCCCCGGACATGCCGAGCGTCACGGCCGGCGACGCATCCGCAGCGGCCAGCGCCGGCGTCGCGGGAGCAGCCGCTTCCGCGGCGCTCGTGTCACTGGCGGCCGCGAGCGTGTAGGAGGACGCGCGGGGCGCGGCGGGCTCCGCCGCTGCCGGCCGCGTGCCGGACTGGTCGGGCCAACGCGTCGCAACAGCAGATTCGTTCACGGCCGCACCGACCGGGTCGGGCGCCGCCGGCGCTGACGCGACGGGCGCTGGCGCGGCCGGAAATGCGGCAACCGACGGAAACGCAGACGTCGCCGGCACAGACGGCGCGGCGGTCGGTGTCGAGGACACGACCTTCACCTCATCGGCGGCGTCCTTGGACGACGATTGGATCTCGGCACGTGCATTGGCCGCGGTCGACGAGAGCTGAGCACGTTCCTTCTGCGAGGCGAGCTTGCGCGTGACGAGCGACGCGCCCTTCGCCTCGCGATCGTCGTCGCGCAGATACCAGCACTGCTTCTTCGTCGCGCGATCGATGCGATAGAACCAGTGCTTCCCCGCCGGCGTTCCCGCAGGCTTTGCAAGGCATTCGTCAGCAGCCGATGCCGGTGTAAACTCGATTGTCGCCGCAGCCACTCCCGCCAGCACGGCGACAGCAACGCGCGGCAACAAACTCGTCGTTCGATTCGTCATCACACCTCCGACGATTCAACGCGCCCCCGCGCGCCGTTTCGGCGATGACTTCGTTCGGAATAAGGCTGCGGAGGTTCCATTTGTCGAAACAATGTTAGAACAGCGGTGTCCTTTGGATGCGTTTTAATATTTTTGGGCTGTTTTGTCGCAGCAACAGTGGGAATTCGCGTTGATACGACGACGATACGCGTGCTGTGCCATTCGAGACAACACGCGGATGTGAGAAAACCCAAGACTGAAATCCTGAATGCCAATCACCGCAAGGCGTAGTCCAGACATTGATGCGCGGGCGCCTCACTTGATCTAAGTCAATGACTCTCGACGGTCCCACGCGTGTACGACGGCGTCGGACAAACTCGCCGCGTCATCGACGTACACTCGCCATGGCCGTTGCGAACATGACGCGCACATCGACCACACGCCGCGCCCCGCTCACTTCATCATCTTCGTCAACGCCTTCTCGACCAGCTCGCGCGTGTACGGCTTCTGAATGATCGGCGCGTCGGACAGCTCGGGCGGAATCGGCGCGCGCTCGCCATAGCCGGTGGCGAACATGAAGGGCACGCCGAGCTCCTTCAGCCGGTGCCCGACCGGCAGGCTGCTCTCCGCGCCGAGGTTGATGTCGAGCAGCGCGAAGCCCGGCACCGCGCGCTCGATCGCCTTCAGCGCCTGACCGACCGAAGCCGCCGTGTCGACTTGCCGCGCACCGAGCTCGAGCAGAATCACTTCGGCGCCCATCGCGATGATCAAATTGTCCTCGACGATCAGCGCGGCGCCTGAGAGACGCGGCGTCGGCTCCTGCTTCTGCTCGGGACGTGGGACCGCGCCGGTCGGCGCCGGAATCAGCTGGACGAAATTGGCGGGAATCATGAAGCGGGCCTGAACGCCGAGCAGATCGAAGCGAATCTCGGCGTCGCCCTTGAGATCGAATGGCACCGACCGCTCGATGATGGTGGTGCCGAAGCCGCGCCGCGTCGGCGGCTGCACCGGAGGTCCGCCGCTCTCCTTCCAGTCGATGACGAGGCTTGCGCCGGGATCCAGTCGCCACGCCACCTGAACCTGCCCGGTGGAGTCGGCCAGCGCGCCGTATTTCGCCGAGTTCGTCATCATCTCATGCACGACGAGCGCGAGCGTCCCGAACGCCTTGGGGTCGAGCGCGACGTCCGGCCCTTCCATCCGCACCCGCGCGGCCCGCGAGCCGAGATAGGCGCCCGCCTCCGACTCCAAGAGCGCGCGCAGCGCAACCGGCGCCCAGTTGAGATTGGTGATCTGGTCGTGGGCACGCGCCAGAGCCTGGATGCGGCCGCCGAGCAGCGCGGCGAAGTCCTCGACCGAGGTCGAGGTCTCCTTGCTCTGCGCGACCAGGCCGCGCACGAGACTGAGGATGTTGCGAACGCGGTGATTGAGCTCGGCGATCATGAGCTCCTGCCGCTCCTGGGCGCCGCGGCGCTCGCGCGCGGCGAGCTCCGACAGTTGCAGGATCACCTCCAGCAGGGTGATGCGCAGGCTCTCGGCGATGCGCAGATCCGCCGCTGACCATGGCTTCGACTGGCCGGCCACCGTCTGCTGCCAAAGCTCGAAGCTCTTGCGTGGCGTGAGGCGCGGCCCGAGCGGGCCTTCGGCGTAGGTCTTGTTGGGATCGCCCGCCCAGTTGACCGAGCGCAGCACTTCGCGCCGGAAGAAGATCAGGCAGTCGCGCGGCGTCCGCGAGATCGGAACGGCGAGAAATCCGGCGGCACGATCGCGGAACGCCTCGCCGGCGGCATAGACCTTGGCGATCTCGGCACTGGCGCAGATGCGTCCCGGCGAGGTCCGGTTGATGAAGCCGATCAGGTCCAGCACGTGCTCTTCGGACGGCGTCTCGCCGTCGAGCGTGATCTCGTCATCGGACCACACGGCAATGCCGTCGCATTCGATCATCTGCCGATAGTCGGCAACGAAGTCGAGGATCGCTCGCTTGCTGTGGGCGTGCAGAGCCGCACGCTCGATCAGACGCTCCTGGATCTGATGCGCGCGCGTCTCATAGGCGACGTCGGCCTCCCGCTCGCGGGCCTCGAGCAGCCAGGAGTACATCTGGCCGAACAGCTCGGCCGCGGTGCGCTTCTCGAACGACAGGTGATGCGGCGCATAGTGATGACAAGCGAACAGGCCCCAGAGCTTGCCTTCGCGCAGGATCGAGACCGACATCGACGCGCCGACGCCCATGTTGCGGAGATATTCGATATGGACCGGCGAGACCGCGCGCAGCACGCTCATCGACAGGTCGAGCAGGCCGGCATTGTGCGCAGGCGTCGACAGCAGCGGCGCCGGCGCGGCGTTGATGTCGGCGATGATCCGCAGCCAGTTGCGCTGATAGAGCTGCCGCGCCTGCTTGGGAATGTCCGAGGCCGGATAATGCAGCCCGAGGAACGGCTCCAGGCCGGAGCCCGCGACCTCGGCGATCACCTCACCCGAGCCGTCGGGATGAAACCGATACACCATCACCCTGTCGAAGCCGGTCAGCAGCTTGAGCTGGCGCGCCGCCTCCTGCGCCAGGTCCATCATCCCCGTCGTCTTGCGGATGCGGCCGAGCATCAGCCGGACCAATTCGCCGGAATTGACGCCGGGCTCGATCAGGCTCGGCTCGGCCTCGACGACGAGATACGCACCGGAAAAGTGGATGGCGAGGTCGAACAGCCGGCCCCGGCCCTGAAGATCGACGCCGAACACACGCTCGACCGCGTCCGGACCGCTGAGATAGTCGACCCGGGCACGGATCGCCGTCACGGCGGCTTCCGAGAGCACGGCGTCGAGCGGCCGCTGCAGCAGCCAACCGATGTCGCCGCCGAGAAAGTCCGGCGCGTTCTCCGAAGCCATGCAGATGGTGAAGTCCGACACCAGCGCCAGCAGGAAGCCAAACGGCTGGACGCTCCCGGGAACATGGATCGGCTCGCGATCGCAATTGGTGAGGTTGACCGGCTCGTTCATGCTGCTGCCATTGCCTTCGCAAACATCGCGAACGCTGCGCCCGCACTCACGATCATCCTGACTTCATCATCGGCTGTCGTCCTCTCTTGCGCGAGTTGCGACAGGAAGCTGCGCCACAAGCCCTGCCCCGCGCCATGACCGAGATAGCGCGTCGCGCGTCTCACCCGCGGATCGGCGGAGGCCGCGACCATGCGCAGCAGATAGGCTGCTCCGAGCCGCGATCCTTCCAGCACGTAGAGCGTGCCGAATACGCCCGCACGGTCGAGCGAGGGTGCGGGAAGGTCCATCGGAACCGGCAGGGCACCGAAATCCGCGAGATCGCTGGCGATCGCCTGCGATCGTCGGCGCTGCGGCCAGTCCTCGATCAGATCATCCACCCCGGCCTGATCGAGCGCCGCCTCCAACGGCAGCAGAGCGGCTGCGCTGGCCTGCAGGAACCGGCGGTAATGAGCCGTCGTGGTGAGATCGAAATGAACGAGCCCCTCATCCAGCGCGCGGTGCGCCGAGGCCGTTGCCGCCTTCAGTCTCTCGCGGATGCCCTCGGTGCCGGTCGCGCGCAAACGGTCATCTGAAACGGCAGCCGGCAACATCAAGGGGTCCCAGAAAAGGAGATCGGTCGCAGGCGCGCCACGGCTTCCTGCAACGTCGATGGCCGGAGCTGGGTTCCGGCTCCGCGCTGCTATTTTTTCCGCTCTCCGATGCGCCGTGCTGGCGGACGCTGTTCCGACGCCATGGCCTCGAGGATGGCCGTCAGCCCGCCAGCTCGGCCAGCGCCTTCTTGACGGCCGGCCGCCCGGACATGCGGCCAAAATGGGCGGCGACCTTCGGGAAGGCGTTGATGTCGACGCCGTCGCCTTCGAGCCATTGCGCGATCGTGAACAGATAGGGATCGCAGATCGTGTACTGCTCGCCCATCACCCACGGGCCGCGCAGCATCTTCTGCTCGATCAGCGCGAAGCAGGCGCTCATCGTCTCCGGCACCTTCTTCTTCATGTCGGCGAAGGAGGACTCTTCGGTGGCCCAGCGATAGCCCCTCATCTTGTGCGCGTGGGCGATGTGGACCGTCGAGCAGAGATAGCTGTTGAACGACTGCACCTCGGCAAAGGCGAAGACGTCGTCGAGCGGCGCAAGCCGCGCTTCCGGAAAGCGCTGCGCGATATAGGCGAGCATCGCCGGCGTCTCGGTCAGAACGCCCTGCTCCGTCACCAGCGCCGGCACGCGCCCTTTGGGATTGATCGCGAGATAGTCCGGGCTGTTCTGCTGGTTGGTCTTGAAGCTGAGCTTCTCGGCGACGTAGTGGGCGCCGGTCTCGGCGAGTGCAATGTGTGAAGCGAGCGCGCAGGTGCCCGGCGCGACATAGAGCTTGAGCATGGTGATCCCTGACAGATGATGTCCGACCCTATCTGCACCCATCCAGACCGTCCACCCCTGGCCGCCCGCGTGCGCCGTCATGGGCGATCTGCATTCTGCGGGCCGCGTGCTCGACCCGCGCGGATCCGGACACGACCCGGGCCGATCGATGGCGATGCGACGACCGACATCCCGATGAAGGACATCCCGATGAAGGACATGACCTCACCCTCTCGCGGCGCGCCGCGCCCGAGGTGTTGCCGAGAAGGACCCTCGCAAATGAGGAGGGCGCAGGGAATGCCGGGTGCTGGCCGCAACCCATGGCCCGCCTGCAGAAAGATAAGCAGGCGGCAGTCACCACAGGTCCAGCCGGAACATCCGGCGGGCTCAAGCGGTGGTCGCAACACCCAGTGTTTTCATTCGTGACAGCAGCTCGTCAAGCGCCTCTGCTGGAG